>CALUPV010000001.1 GCA_944322745.1 Candidatus Gastranaerophilales bacterium
ATATTGGAACCACTTGTTGTCACATCTGCATTAACTTTGTTATTCAGACTTGGTAATGCATTAGCTGATACATCTGCATATGCAATCGGCATTATCGACGTAGAAGCTAAAACACCGAGAGCAACCGCTGCACTAAATAATTTTCTCATCTTTTTCTCCATTCTTTGATATTAGCATTCATAAATTCTAAAGCACAAACTTGTAACTTACAAAATTTCTAAAAAAAAAATTTGCCAACTTTTTCTCAAATATTAAGAAAAGTTATTAAAACGTATTCTTTTAAAAAAATTTTACAATTTTTCAAACATATCATAAATATAATGTTAAGTAATGTTATAATTATTTTTTTTATAGGCAAAAAAAAACATGTTTCGATTTCATATGTTTAAATTATGCAAAACTAAGGAATAATAAGTATAATAAAATTGATATAATTTATGTGGTTATATTATAATATATGTAGTAAGTAAATTACAAATTTATATAGAGAGTGGAACGATGAAAAACATACTTGTAAAAACAACTTTGACATGTGCTTTTTCCATAATGGGAATAAGTGCATTTGCTGTTGACGGAAATACGTTTGTTAATCAAGGCGGCTATGATGCCGGTTTGATTGATAATACAAATTTCATCCAAGCGAAACAATATCAAGCTAAAACAAAATATGAAGAGACGAAAGATCCTGCAGTCATAGAAGAAGAAGTTAGACAGAAGATGGATCTTTTAAATACAGAACAAGTTACTTTCAAGTTAAAGAACATAAATATTACAGGAAATACTGTTTTCCCGACTTATGTACTAATGAGATTAGTTGACTTTAAAATAGGACAAGATGTTACTATTAACGATTTGATTATGTCAGCAAATGACATTACTGACTATTATCAATCAAAAGGATATATTTCAACAATTGCATATCTTCCACCTCAAAAAGTAAAAAATGGTTCTGTTGAAATTAAAATTTTGGAAGGCAAATATGGTAATGTCGAAATCAACCCTGGAAGATGGGAACGAGCTTCTTATTTAAACAAACATTACTTAAAAGATAACAATATTGAGCCCGGAAAAATTTTAAATGTTAAAGACGTACGTAACGCTTTAACAGAAATGAATACAGAAGAATATATGAAAGGTGCCGTTTCATTTGCTGATAACGAAGAATCAGAAGAATTTTCAGATGTAACATTGGATGTAAAAGATAGGTTTCCACTTAACTTAGATATCAGATATGATAACCAAGGTAGAGAATTAATCGGTACACAAAGAGGTGTTTTATATGCCGGTCTGCACGATGTAACCGGTCATGGTGATACATTAATGGGTACAGTAGCATTATCTTCTCGTTCTCTTGGTGTTGGTGGTATGTATTCTTTACCTATCGCAGCTAATGATACAAGATTAAATGTTGGTTATTCATATTCAAATGTTAGACTTGGAAAATCTTTAAAATATTTAAACCTAAAAGGTGAATCACATGATGTATTTGTTGGCGTATCAAGAAGATTAGCGCAAGGTGAAGACTTCAGATTATATGGCGACATCACTTTAGATATGCGTAATACTGAAATGACATCAGGTGCATTCCCTGAACTAAATTCTGCATACAGAACAAGAGTTTTAAGAGCAACATTAACAGATGTAAAAGATGATTATTATGGAAGATGGTTATTTAATGGCGGTATCGCAGGCGGTATTCCAATTGATGCTTCCGACTACAACAAAGCAAGAAATATGTCCAGCAACAACTTCGTAAAATTAAACGCAAGTGCTGCCCGTTTACAAGTATTACCATTAAATCATTTAGCAATTTTACAAGTTAACGGACAATATGCAAACAGACACCTATACGCTTCAGAAGCTATGCAATTTGGTGGTATAGCTACAGTTAGAGGTTATGATGAAGGTTTCCGTATCGGTGACTACGGTGTTACTGCCAGCTTTGAATACAGAATGCCAATCCCTGGCTTAAAAGCTTTATTGCCTGAAAAATATGCATTTATTAGTGATAGTATACAGCTTGCAGGATTCTATGATTTTGGATGGTTTGGTGACAGATTTATTGATGGCAGTGCTGATTACTTAATGAGTGCAGGTCCTGGTATTGTAGTTAAATTAACCAAATATATCTCTGCAAATATGTATTGGGGCTTCCCAATCGGTAAACGTTTGGCTGACTACGCAAACAACAGAGACCGTGATACCTGCAGATTCCACTTCACTGTTACATCAAATATTTTATAATAAGTTAAATGCATAAAAGATAAAAAGAGGAACCAATTGGTTCCTCTTTTTATTGTAAAAAAAAACATTAAAGAATAGCTTTACCGTCATACATAAATTTCGTACGTTCATATTCTGATTCTTTATAATAATTGAGTTCTTTTTCCTTCTCTTTTTTTGAAGATTCTTCTCTGGGTTCAATAAAAGGCTGACTTTTATCTTTTCGTTTCCAATTAAACTTAAATCCATCTAAAAGCCCGTACTCCGTCTCTGTTTTATAAGTACCAATATTAACGGCAAAAGAAGGTGCCACTGACAAAACAGAGAATATTATAAGATATATAAATACAAACTTTTTCTTCATTTCAACTCCTTTTTTAACATATTACTATATAATTATAGAATTTAGCAAGAAGCCATCTGTGTTGCCAAAAATTCACAAGAATTAATTGCATTAAATATTTCTTGCGATTTCTCGGAAAGATAAAGTTGTGTTTGTTCATATTTTTTCATAAAGTTTGATCTTAATTTATACTCATTACTATTCGAAGGAACTCTAATAGAAGATATCAATTCCATTCGTTCTTCAAGTAAAGAAGAAATTTCTGACAAATAATTCATCTGTTCGTTTATACCTTCAGCAACATATTTAAGTCCTTCTTCAATAATTTGCTTAGTTATTGATTCAATCATACTCTGATTTGAGTTCTTCAGTATTTCCGTATATTGAATAGAATCTATATATTTTATAAATTTATCAAAGACTAAAATATTCTCTAAACCTTTTAACTTTCTTTTTATATAAGTTTTAAAGTGATTAACAGAATCTGTCAAAGACATAGCGGTAATTTTATTCTTTTCTGAATATTCACGAACCATAGAAGCTAATTCATCAAGAGCTGTTAAATCAATTTTAATTTCTTCAACTTTTTCTTTCACTAAATCATTTGTTTTTTGTATTTCAAAATTATTAAGCAATGCACTGAGTGCTTTTTTAGAAAGACCTGATTGTTCTAAGAATAAATTCAATATTGTATAATTATCACCGGTATTTTTTAATTGTTCAATCAAATATAGCATTCCCACTTCAGAATCCATATTTTCTCTTGTGCCATCCTTCATAGTTACACCAAACAAAGAAAGCATGTCTTTTGTTTTTGAACCTATAGCTTCATGCTGATTTTGAACAAGTCTATATTGAATTTTAGTCTGTTGTGCAACTTGAAGTGCATTTTCAAGATATAGTTTTAAAACTTTATATTCATTAGAATTTTGTTTTCCTTCTTGAAGGAGTTTTACGACCTCATTTAATAATACTGTCGGATTTTTTACAATATGCCTTTTTATTATTAAATCTTTTATTGAATCTTGTTCTTCTAATAAAGATTCTTCATCTGCTCCTTTTTTATACATATCTATAAAATTATATATTTTTTTGATTACTTCATCCCTATATTGCGGGTCAATATTAGTCTCAACCATTAACCAGATATTATATTTTAAAGCTGATAGTTCCTCGCTCTTCATTTGAACGAATCTGTCAATTGAAATACCGGCAGATTCAAAATCATCAAATATTGATATTAACTCTTTTAATATTGGACCGGCAATTCTACCATCTACTTTTCCTCTTGATAATTTTAGTTGTTCAATTAGCTTTGAAAGAGGTTTGGTTAAAATTTCGAAAGAAGATTCTCCTTCAGATAATTTTTGCAATTGATAAAGATCTTTTATGAAAGATTTTACAATTTTTGTATTATCTTCATCCAAAATGAAATCTTGTCTTTCTAATAATGAAGAAAATAATGATTGATATAATAATTCTTCTTTTATATTTAAATATTTTGATAATACGGAAGATATATAATTGCTGCTTTCAATAGTATCCATACTTTCTCTAAAAGAAACAAACATCCCATCGACTGTTTTTGCGATTGACTCATCAGGCAGGACAACAGGCTCAGGAAAAGCTTGTCTGACTTTGTATTTTTGGAAAGCTTCAGCTTTAAATGCTTTAATATATTTTTGTACATCCATTTCTGAAAGTTTAACATACAATAACCTATATAACTCTTCCGGTGTCAGTGTTTCTTCATCAGATGAACTTTTCATATTTTTATATATTTCATACGTTGAAATGAGCTCATTAAAAACTTTTGTAACTGACGAATCTCCCGAAAAATACAGACGGACATAATCATATGGTTTTCTCATCTTTATACCAACATCTTCCGGCTGCAGAACTGAGAAAAACTTATTAACTGTATCATAATCAGCCATTTGCAAACCTTGAATTAAAGTTAATAATTCTTCATCAGATGAAGGATTTAAATATTTATCAATAACTGATATAAACTCATTACTCAATGGAGAATTAACAAGCGATATACTATCTAATGACTTTATTCTCACTGTTTCATCTATACTTTGTAAAATTATATTTTGTGCATTTGAGATAAAGTATTCGAGAGCATCTTCATTATCTATATTTGCACTTGCAATACTTTTAACTTGTTTTTTGAAGTATTCTTCAAGCTCACTTAAAGCACCATTGTATTCTGATAAAGCATCTTCATTATAGAAGATTCCGGATATAATTGCATTTATTTCCGGTTCAGCATAATTAGTTCCATATTTTTCATTTATATCATCAAATAAAGCAGATAATTTATCATAAGAATATTCATACAAAGCCTCTAATGTACTATCCGACTTACCAATAATAGAAGAGAAAATTTCCATATGTTCTTGGAAAATCTCTTCCTGAAGTGCTTGTAAATCTTCTTTGTTTCCAGCCGAATATACACTTTCTACTAAAGTCGGATTATTAGTAGACATATAAACAGCCAACTTATCAAATAGAAATTTCAACTCATCATCATCAGATAATTTATCAAAATCAGCCTCAGATTTTATTTCTTTTTCAAGTCTTCTTGAAAGATTTTCAACCTTTGCTTCTGCAATAGAATCTAAACCTTTAAGTTCGTCTATGTTTATTCTATGACCATTAATAATAGCCTTTTCCAAATCATTAAATTTATTTTTATCTTCATCAATATTTAATATATAAGAAAACATCTTATACAACTTTTGATAAATATTAATAGGAACTCCCGGAAGAACTACATTATTAAATAATCCAAATTTTTCATCATCTTCTTTTGCATATCCAACTGCACCATAAAGGCTTTTTACAGGAAGCCCGATTTTATGATCGTCTGCTAAAATAAAACCATCTTTCCAACCATAGCCATTCCCGTAATCTGTATACAGAAATCCGTTACGACCATCCCAAAAATGTTCTTTTTCTGCTTTACCCCAAGAGTTATCGGTCCACATTATATCTTGTGCTGTTTTTTCTCCCGTAATCGGATTTAGAAATATTTCAGACGTAACAGAAGGAACATATTGTGCGTGGAATGCATAATCAGAATCATCAACGCTTAATGATTGGATACCGCTGCCTTTTCCTTTTTTTATTTGTTCTGCTGCATCTATAGCGTCTTTCTCCATATGATAAGGCTTACCTGTCATCTGCTCAATTATTCTTATTTGTTCATTAGCAGCCAACCCTGATGATCCTTCTTCACGTACCCAGAATTGTCCATTTAACATTCCTATATTAGAATATTGATCTTCTAAAGCATCATACAAAAATTTATTCAGACTTTGATATTCCATTTCACAATATTTTTTCATTTGAGGAAGCGATTTTTTTATTGAATCAAATATTTCTATTTCATCATTTTGGAACTGATATAATTTACTGTTTGCTTTCTTTCTCTGTTTAATGTCTTTGATATTTTCATTTCGTGTTAAAGCTTGCTCAATACTTGCAAAACGATTCTTTAATATTTCAAGTTTTTGACGGCTTATAACAAAATGTTGTTTTTCAAGCTGATTTAAAATTTGAGCTCTGGAAGAAGGCATTTGCCATTTATCTTGAATTGCATAATAATTCTGAGAAATACGTTCAAACTTGTCAAACTGTGATTCTATACCTTTCCCTACTTTATCCTCACCACCAAAGATTTTAACAAGTCTTTTATATTGATCTTCTGAAATCCCTTCTTGAATTGAGCTCATATAATGAGAAATAAAAATAGAAACAAAATGTATTCTATCCTCATATCCAAGAAGTCTAATAGCCTCTAATAAATCTTTATTTGAAGAAGAAGGAGAAGAAAGCTTTTTTGACCAACTTTGTAATTTTTCAATTACATCATGTTTATCGCCTTTAAACCCCATTGTAATTTTAGTATTTTCAAGAGCTTGAAGATTTCCTTCTTTAATTGTTTGCGCAACATTGTTAAATAAGGTTATAACAAGTTCTTTAACAGATTTTTCAAATAACTTTTTCGTAATGGCATCAAGTTCATTTGGTATAATTGATTCTATTTTTATCATATCAGCTAATAAATCAGCCTCGAGAACCGAAGAATTAGTATCATTTCCTTCTTTATCCAACAATTTCTGTCTAAAATTTGTTGAATTAGAACTTGTTTTTATAGATTTTAAATAATTCAAAATTTGTATTTCTCTTGGAGGTAAGCCTGCTATACGTTCAAACCGCATAACTCCATCTGGCATATTAACATCTGCTTCAACTGCAACTCTATGGGCAGCAGCTGCATTAAATAACTTTTTGTTATACAAATATTTACTTCTGGGAGAATTAAATTTTTTTATATTTTTTAACCTAATTTCAATTTGATTATATTCATCAAGCATTGAATATAATAAACCTGAATTGGTTCTAACTTTCTCTTTTTGTTCATCTGTTATGTCTGGCAATAATGATATAACATATTCTGAAATTATTTTTTGTTTTTCTTCCAGAGGCAATTTAGAAGGAACATTCACTGAATTTTCTTCTGTACTATCTGTGTAAAAACTTTTTAGCGATGTTATTAAAAATGAAATTTCTTTATTGGACTTTCCCGGAAAAATTTCAGAAAACAAACTATTAAACTTTCCATTAATCAATTTTTCTGTTTCATAGTGTTCCTTTTTTATTCCGGCAAGATTAACAAATGTATCTTGCATATCTTTTCTTGCTCTATAACAAGATTTTAAAAATTCTTTCTCTTTTATAACTGCCATAAGCAAATTTTTTGCATCAGCATATTGGGGATCCAAGCCTAAATACCAGCTGGTATCATTAAATATTCCGTAATTTTCATCATCAAAAGAAATATAATACTCTGTCTGAATAGTTCCATCCCCACTAGCATGTGCATTATGCATCCAATTATGTGCAGAAGCATCTATAATTCTATAGCCTTTTGACAATGCAATATCATAATCTATCGGTGTTTTAGGTATATTAACTTTCTTCCCTGAACCAAGCTCAGTCACATCATAGACAGACATAACCGGAGAATCTTTTAATTCCTCCATTATTAAATCAACATATCTTGATTTATCTTCATAGGCCATTAATTTTCTGCAAATGGAAATAGCAGCACAAATACCACTTTGACGTTGATCAACCGCTTTTATTGTTAAAATATCATCTTCAGGCGTTTTAATAATCAAGTCATTTAGCATTTCATCAACAACTTGAAGTTTTTTATCTGCTAATTGCGGTACTATTTTATATTCATCTCCCATAAACTTAATAAATTTTTCAAGACAATCTTGTCTCTGAGATAAAGGAATCTCTGATGAAGAGATAAAATAATCAAGATTTTTTCTGACACGCGCAGTCCTAGCTAATGTTTCCGAATCATTTAATGGATTTTGCCCTAAAATTAATGTTGTAAATTCAGCTCGTAAATCAATTATTTTTTTCTGTTGAGGTGTTAATTTTTTTCTTGTATTAAAAAGACTGTTGCACTCAACCTCTAAATCACTTACATCTTCGTCGGAAGAAGAGATTGCTTTTCTTATCGTATCTTCCAAAACTTTTTCCCAGACTGTATTTTCCCTATTCCCCGGTGTTAAACCTTCTGAATCAAGAAAAGTTTTAAAATCAGAATCCTGTCCACCTTGTCCATATGCCAAATTTTTAGCAATATCTAATAAAAACTCAATATTTGTTCTGTCCGCCTCTGAACTTAGATTATTCAATGCTGCATATATATTTAACTTAGTATTTTCTAATATAGGTTTTTCACCTGTCTTTAATTGTTCAACTGTATTTTTATCTGTTCTTATGCTTTTAAATGCAAATTTAAAAGCACTAACATTCATTTCGGCCTTACTTATTTTCATTACATATCCTTCTAATATCTCAAAGATATTAATTTTAAGCGTGATTTTTTTTGTTACTTTTCCTGTAATATAAAATATAATTTTTACATTAGTTTACTATTTTTTTTTATATTAAATCAACCAACCCTGTAGAATGATCAAAATGACATTTTGCAATATATAATTCCCCTTTATCAACAGCAAGCCGAATAATCTTTGACTTTTGTAAAAGAACTTCTTCTACCCAAATTGTATGCTGTTTTGCAAAGTAATTATGACAACTTATATCTTCATTCTTATCTAAAACAGGATAAACACATGAAATTATAGATTTAAAATCTTCAGTCTCTTCCGGATAATGCTCTTTTGCATATTTCATAACCCCGCAATCATCATGACCTAATAATATAAGTAAAGATAACTTGAGTTTTTTTACCGCATATTCTATACTCTCTATTACATTTGGTCCCGCAGTAATTCCTGCAACCCTTATTACAAATAATTCTCCAATTCCACAGTCAAAGATAATTTCCGGAACTACTCTGGAATCAGAACAACTTAAAACAATAGCAAAAGGTTCTTGATGAAAAGCGTATTTTTTTAAAGTATCCAAACACATATTCTTTGCTGTTGGCTTTCCGGCAACAAAATTTCGATTACCATTTAATAATTTCTTTAACTCTTCTTTCGCTTTATATGGAATTCCGTTGGGCATATTATATTCATTCATAAATTCCTCCATTACTAACTTTTTATAAAATATACATCACACATCGATATCAAAATAATATGTAAAGCTTACTCCTCAAATGCTTCAAAAGAATGAAGAGGAAGCCCGCATACCGGACAAAACTGTTTTTCGCTTATATATATTTTGGGACGAATAGCAACACCTAATAAACCATCTATGATTAATGGTTCTTTCTTTATCAAAACACCCTGATTGAGAATTAGCTTTAACACTTCAAATGCTTGAAAAGAAGCCACCATAGAAACAGTCGGGGAAATAGCTCCTGATGGTTTTGTTTCATTTTCTTTCTCTTCTTCTTCGTTGATATTTAAGAAACATCTTAAACAAGGTGTTTCAAATGGTATTGTTGTCATTATGACCCCTTTTGCTTTAGAAACTGCTGCATGTATTAATATTTTATTCATTTTGACTGATACTCTATTTATCAAATCAACGGATGAATGTGAATCAAATGCATCAACAAGAATATCATAATTTTTGAATATTTCTTCGCAATTATCACTATCAAGCTTAAGACAATATGCTTCTATATCAATATCAGGATTAAATTTTATAACCCAATCTTTCGCAATCTCAACTTTATATTTACCTATCGAATTCATATCATATAATATTTGTCTATTTAAATTTGTAATATTAACAGTATCATAGTCAACTATTCCAATATGTCCAACTCCTAATGCAGCAAGATTCATAAGAACATTTGTTCCAACACCTCCAACTCCTAAAATTAAGACTCTGGCACTTGATATTTTTTCTTGACCTGACTCACCAATAAAATCCAATAATTTATTCCTGTCATATCTATCCATGAAAAACTCCAATTATTAGACAATTATAATATCTATAAATGTACAAAAAGTAAAGAATATGATAACATAAGACATATTGGGAGGTTTTGTTATGGTACAAAATGTATATTTAATGGAAAGAAATAAAAAAATAGGTGAAAAAGTCGTAATAAACTTTAAAAAAAGATTTTTTGATGCATATTTTGTAGAAACGAAAAAAGAAGCTTTAGAAAAAGCAATTGATTTGATACCGCAAAATGATACCGTTTCTTGGGGTGGTTCAATGTCTGTACTTGAAATAGGGCTAATAGATCATATACAAAAAGGAAACTACAATGTAATAAACAGAGATTTAGCAAAGACTGCCGAAGAAAGAACCGCAATGCTAAAACAAGCGCTATTATGTGATACATATTTAATGGGAACAAATGCCATTAGCGCAGATGGACAACTTGTTAATATTGATTGTATAGGAAACAGAACAGCTTCTTTAATGTTTGGGCCAAAAAACGTAATAGTAATAGCAGGAATGAATAAATTAGCAACAAATTTGCAAGATGCAATAAAAAGAGCAAGAGAAACAGCGGCACCAACAAATATGCAAAGAGTTGCAGGAAACGGATTAAGACAAACCCCTTGTTTCTCTACAGGGATATGTGAAGACTGTACTTCAAAAGATTCAATATGTTCAAATATTGTAATAACAAGACTTTGCAACCCACCAAAACGAATAAAAATAATACTTACAGGTGAACCTTTAGGTTTTTAACAAAAGGTATAATTCTTAGCAAAATATTTATTTTTCTGTGCAATTGCTTCCGGAGTTAACAGTAATAATGCTGAATCCGGAAGCATATTATATTGCGATTTTGCAATACATTTCTTTATAAAACTATCTATTTGAGGGTTTACCGCTTCAAACCCAAGTTTATAATAAAAAGGAATTGGATTTTCATCACTTCTATAATCAGAAAAAGTACGAGCATAACCTTTTTCTGCTGTTAGGAACAAACACCCGTCATTTCCTCTTTTTCTGCTTTCTTTAACTGCAGCATTAACCAATGCCGTTCCAATCCCTTCATATTTTTTTCCTAATAAAGAACGCAAATGCGTTATTTGGGGAATAACATTATTAGGCAAGGTAAGAACATAATCACCTTCCGGGAACAAAGAATAACAATCCATATCCATATAACCGGCCTCTTTCCCATCGACAAAAATCTTATATGAAACATAAGGACCAATCTTCTCTTTACATAAAGAGGCTTTAACATTAAACCCGGTATCTCTATTTAAAAGTGTTACATCATCCACTTTTCTGAATCGACCAAAAGATTGACAATATTTCGATTTTATTGCTGTTAAAGGTATTTGACCTATAGGAATTTTTTCATCGACATTTTTTCGAAATTTATAATTCTTTTCTTTATTATAGTCTGCATTATAATTTTGTATGCTTTGTGCAGAAGTCATATTATTTATCGGCAATATTCTCATAAATTTTTCCTTTGCAAATAAGAAAACAAGAAAATAAAAAATTTTGCCTAAAAAAAAGCTCCATTTAATAGAGCTTCTGACATTGTTACTTCTCATTCCGAGATTGTTTGTCATTAACTACTCATAAGCTCAATTGCATTTTCTAACAATTGTTTATGAGATTTTATTAACTGATTTGCAAGTTCCAATTGCATTTGAGCTTGTTGATAATATGCAGTATTAGCATCAAAGTCGACATTGGATAATTCGATTAGACCACCTCTTACTTCACCACGACCAACAACAGGTTTGCCAGATTCTTCAGTTTCAATAAACTGACCATCTGCAACTTGGTACAACATCTGCGGATTATGAAAATTTATTATTGCTACTTTATATAATGGTGTCATTATTTTCCCACCATCGGCTTTTCCATACAATATACCATCATCTTTAAACTCAAATTCTTCATATTTTCCAAGATATTTACCGTTACTTGGATCAATCCATAACTTTATATTTGTCGTAGGAACAGATGCCGCACCGCCATCAAATGCCGTATCTACAAATGAATCTGCATCAACAGGTTTTGCCCCGTTCATTATTTCACCTTTGTCATTCAATATATACCCTTGAACAGCTTGTCCATCCGAACTTCTATATACACCTTCTCCGTCAAATTTAAATTCACCAAGTCTTGTATATACAATTCGTCCCTTGTCGTTACGTAAAACAAAGTAACCGCTTCCTTCCAAATAAATATTTTCATCAGAAGTTCCCGGTGAAGATTTTCCCTGTCCGACATTTCTTAATCTTGTTTCTGCAATTGATCCATCCAAGAATGTTTTAAATGTAAATTTCTTTTCTCTATAACCGGGAGTATAAGCATTAACCAAGTTCTCAGATAAATTAGTTACCCATTCGCTTGTTATTTTTTGTGTATTTAAAGCATTTATAAATGCATCACGCATTATTGCTCTCCTTTTTCTTTATCGTTCTTATTTCTATTCTGTTTACTATTATTTTGCCTGTAGTATAAATCATTATATGGTAAATTTTGTTCATCAAATTTTTGTCTTAAAGCAACAATATTATTTCGCAAATAATTTTCGACCTCTATACTGCCGGGAATAAATTCTGCCGTCACTTTTCCATGCTTATCTATTTTTAAAATAACAGATACATCATTATCAAAAGAAATTCTCACAGGCTTCTGAGTTTTCTGTGCTTTTTCTATCAATGATGTTAATTGATTAGTTACTTCTATAGTTTTTGTCGAAACAACATTCTGAGAAACATCAAGCTTGACAATTGACTTAAAATCACCTGTTTTAGTACTTTCAACAGAAAATTGACCTTCCTGTGCCAAATTAACAAAAAACAATGCATCTTCTAGATTTATAGAAAGTGAATTATAATCATAATCAATACCTAAAGAACATAAATCAGAGTTTAGTTCAGATGAATCTTCTGCTGAATTTAACTTCTGCATTAATATATCTGAGAAAGGAACATTGGATGAAGATAGAATTTCAACATCTTCTGGTTGCATCTGAATTATATTTTCTTTTTTTTCTACATTTTGTTTAGTTTGGGTATCTACTTTCATTTTTATTCCTTTTAATCGTCTTCGCCTTCTTCTTCTTTTCTTTCTTTCGTTTGCCGAAAATATTTTTGTACTGCTACTTCTGACAATAATTTATTTTCAGCTTTTTTTTCTTCTTCTTTATATACCTCTAGAGCTTTTTCTTTATGCTTTTCTAGTACTTTTACTTCTTTTTCGCATTCTACTAATTTTCTCTTTTCTTCTTCCAGAACTTCAATTGCAGCTTGTTTCTGTTTTTCAAGTTCTTCTCCTTTTTCATAAAGATGTTTCAAATATTTATCATAAGAGTCCATCATTCTGAAATCGGTTGTAGAACGCATTGTCTTTATAACACCTGCTATTTCTCTATTATTTTCATCAATTAATCCTTGTATTCTATCTACCTCATTTTTTGCTTTAAGAACTTCTTGAAGTTGTTCTTCTTTCTTCCTTATTCTAAAATCAAGTACCTTTTGCAATCTATATCTGAATGGCATTTTTTACATACTTATAGCTATACATTTGAATTATGCAATTTTTCAGACAAAAACAATACATCTATTTGTATGAAATATAAATTTTTTTTAATGAAAATCCCAACAAAGTCAAGGTTTAAATTATTTATTGTAATAACTGGACTATATTCAATATTGATATATAATAGAGAAGGAAAGTTACAATAAAAAATAGTTTTGGTAAAGGGGATTAATATGCCGGCAAAACATATTGATTTTAATATAGATGCAGCACAAGGTTTTGGTATCTTTAAGAATGATAAAGAATCTGAACTATTAGATTATGTAAGTTCAGTAAATATATCTTGCGGATTTCATGCAGGAGACCCCTTATTAATAAGAGAATATTTAATAAAATGTAAAGAAAAAAACCTTACTATAGGTGCACATATTGGTTTTAATGATATACAAGGTTTGGGTTACCGTCCAATGGAACTTAAACCTGATGAAATAGAAGCTATTGTCATATATCAAATCGGAGCATTAGCCTCTTATGCAAAATCATATAATTTAGTTATAGACCACGTAAGACCACATGGAGCAATGTATAAACTTGCTAGTGAAAATTATGATTTTTCACTGTCCATTGTTAAGGCAATTCAGAAATTTGATAAATGGCTAAATTATACTTGCCTTGATAATGAAATTCTTGAAAAAGTTTCAGCTGATACTGGTATTGTTGTTAACAGAGAACTTTTCATAGACAAAACATACACACAAGATTTTAAAGTTGATTGGGAAAACCAAACATACATAAATGAAGATGATTCTTTAAACAGAATTAGAACAGTTTTACACTCTTCACAAATAAAAATAGGAAACGGAATGTTTATGCCAGTAAAAACTGACACTATACATTTTGATACGAAAAATCCAAACATTAAACAGCTTCTAAAAAAAGCAAATGAAATAATAACTCCAACTCCATCAAACTACAATAAAGTAGAAGCATCCGGTTGGGTATAAAGGAGTTAAAAATGAAATTTAATAAATTATTCATTCGTATACCAAAAGATGCAGGTTGGCTGCTTCCCGGACTTGAAGTTAAAAGATGGTTTCTGTTAATAATCACAGGGGCTATCCTTGCTGCAATAGGATTATGTATAATATATAATTTAAGGCCGGTATATTCACTTATCAATATGATAGTTAAAATTACACAAATGCTGCCTTCTGAAATAATAGGATGGCTATTAATCTTTTTTGGAGCATTTCTATTCTTTTTAGGCTGGTTAAGAACAAATTATTCTATTTTGGACGTCAATAATGAAAGAAACAGACACGCAGTATTAGAAGATTTATACAGAAGAAGAAAATTAAACAGAGGTCCTAAAATTGTAGCTATTGGCGGCGGTACAGGTCTGTCAACAATGCTTAAAGGTATAAAAAAGATTACCAATAACATAACTGCTGTAGTAACAGTTGGTGATGACGGAGGAAGTTCAGGTAAATTAAGAGAAGAACTTGGGGTTTTACCTCCGGGTGATATCAGAAGCTGTATAGCAGCTTTAGCTGATGATGAAGATTTAGTAGCAAAGTTATTCCAATATCGCTTTAAAGATTGTGCAGGTTTATCAGGTCACAGTTTCGGAAATCTGTTTTTAACTGCAATGTGTTCAATAACAGGAGATATGGTTAGAGCAGTTAAAGAATCCTCTAAAGTTTTATCTATAAGAGGAAGAGTTTTACCATCTACCTTAGATGATATGAGATTGGTCGCAGAAATGGATGACGGTTCAATAATAAAAGGAGAATCGAATATCCCTGAATCTGGAAAAAAAATAAAAAGACTATTCTCAGAACCCAGCAATTGCAAAGCACTTGAAGATGTTATTTGGGCAATTCATGATGCCGATTTAATAATTTTAGGTCCCGGAAGCCTATATACGAGTGTTATTCCAAACCTTTTAATAAAAGATATTGCAAAAGCGGTAAACAATTCAAAAGCAAAAAAAATATATGTATGTAATATTATGACTCAGCCAGGAGAAACAAACGGATTTACCGTTTCAGACCATATAAAAACACTTATACAGCACGCAAAATACAATAAAATAATGGACGCTGTACTTGTAAACAACGATTTACCGACAGAATTACTTGCTCCATATAAAGATGCAGGTTCAGAGCCGGTTATTGTTGATAAAGAAGAAATAAATAGACTTGGAATAGAAATAGTTCAGAAAAATTTAATAGAAGACAGAAGATATGAAGACGGGCATTCTTCCTTTGTAAGACACTCTCCAAGCAGGCTCGCCAGAATTATATATTACTGGTATAGAAAAAAAGAAAAGGATAAAAACTAATGACCGCTGATAATATAAAACCGGTTACATCAAAAACCTTTAAGAAGTTAAAAGAAAACAAAGAAAAAATTACAATGCTTACGGCTTATGATTTTTCTACCGCAAAGTATATTGATGAATGTGGTGTTGATTCAATATTAATTGGTGATTCACTAGGTATGACAATATTAGGCTATGAAACAACTATAAAAGTGACTATAGAGGATATGCTTACATTTACAAAAGCTGTTTCTAACGGAGTTAAAAGAGCATTAGTTATTGCCGATATGCCATTTCTTTCATATCATTTAAATAAAGAACAAACAACACTAAATGCAGGGAAATTAATTCAAGCAGGAGCAAAGGCAGTTAAACTTGAAGGTGCTTCTGATTTTATCCTTGATGAAGTATATCATTTAACTCAATCAGGAATAAATGTTGTAGGACATCTTGGCTTTACGCCCCAATATATAAATACACTAGGAGGATACTTTGTACAAGGAAAGACCTACGAGAATACAATAAAAATGCTAAATGCAGCAAAAAAGCTTGAAGAAAACGGAGCTTTTTCTATAGTTCTTGAAATGGTGCCTGAAGAATCAGCAAAATATATAAGTGAAAATTTATCTATACCTACTATTGGAATTGGAGCAGGGAAATATTGTGACGGGCAAGTACTCGTCATAGATGATATTTTAGGAAAATATCCTGGAAATATACCTAAGTTTGTTAAACAATATTCAAATATCAAAGAAATAATGAAAAATGCAATATTACAATACAATCAAGAAGTAAAATCAGGAGACTTTCCTTCAAAAGAATATTCTTTTAATTTAACAAACGAGGAGAAGGACAGATTTGAATACCTTATTAATAAATAACATAGAGAAAATAAAGCAGAATGTAAAAAGTTGGAAAGAGGAAAAATGTAAAATAGGGCTTGTTCCTACTATGGGAGCGCTACATAATGGGCACGCTTCCTTAATAGAAAAAGCAAAACAAACATGTGATAAAGTAGTTGTAAGTATTTTTGTCAATCCAATTCAATTTGGACCAAATGAAGATTTTGATAAATATCCAAGAACTATTGAAAATGATTTGGAACTATGCAAAAAATATGGTGTTGATATTGTTTTTTCACCTACACCAAAAGAAATGTACGGAGAAAACAAAATACTGTCAAATACAGAACTAACTTATGTATGTCCACCTTATAAATTTGTAGATTGTTTATGCGGAAAATCAAGACCGGGACATTTTGACGGAGTTGCAACCGTTGTAATGAAGTTATTCAATATAGTAAATCCGGATTATGCATTTTTTGGACAAAAAGATGCGCAACAACTATTTATTTTAAAAAAAATGGTAAAAGATTTAAATCTTGATATTGAAATAATACCTTGCCCCATAGTAAGAGAACCTGACGGATTAGCATTAAGTTCAAGAAATACCTATTTATCAACAAAAGAAAGAGAATTTGCCCTTTCCATTTCAAAAGCCCTTAGAGAAATCGAAAGACAATATAATACAGGGATTACAGATGCAAACATATTATTTGATGTAGGATTTTCAGTTTTGAACCAAAACATTAATTTAGAATATCTCGAATTTAGAGACTTCGAGACATTTGATAAAATTCAAAACGTAAAAAAGAATACACTTATAGCAATTGCTGCTAAAGTAGGAAAAACGAGGTTGATTGACAATATAATAATAGGGTAAATGGCATACAAACAAAATAATACACTATCAAAATTAGAAACACTCGCACAAATTTTATATGGTGTGAAAGTTTTTCGTTTTATTTTTTTCTTTTATGCCTTTTTATCATTTGTATTCTGGTTTTTAAATTGTTTAGAAGTTGAATGGCTTTATTTATTTACAAAATTATTTATAATTCCGGTTATAATAGTTAGAACTTTTTATGTACCGGAAGGAGTTTCAGCTGATTTTACTCTTGCTATTGTCGGTGGTATTTCTCTAATAATAGGATTTATTTTTGATTTTTCAGTAAATACAATGTATCAAAAAATTCTTAAACTCCAAGAAGAAGAAGAAAGAAGAATACAAAAAAGGAAGATGCAAAGAAAGAAAATTGCAAAACCAACAATGGCACCACTAGAAGCAGATATAACAACAACTGAACCATTAGAAAACTCAAAATTAATATTCTTAATTCAACCACACGTTAATAAGATAAAAAGAAAAGAAACTGATTTAGAATTAACTTTCCAAGAAGTTGAAATATGGAAACAAAGAGTAAACAAGAAGTTATTAGAAAATGTAATTTATTCAAAGCCAATGCAAAAAGGTTATTACAGAAAAAATTTATTTCTAATGTACAAAGATTTTAACTATGTTGATGATTTTATATATTATATAAAGCCAACTTTGGACTCTATTGTTTTAGAATTCAGAAGATACGGTATATCTTTATCATTCAGCTACGTGCTAAGCGCTATTGCTAAAATTGAAACACTTGAGAAAGAACTGGATTGCATGGATACAATTCTATCGTTAAACTTTATAAATGATTTTATAGTAACAAACCGATTTAAGATAACATATGACAATAAGCCTATACATCAATATTCTATGCTATTAAAGGGTGAATATAATCTATCAAAAAATCTATCAATATCAAATAAACAACCTTTATATTCACTATCTGACGGAAAACATACAGAAAGAGGAGAAATATAAGTATGAAAATGAAAATAACAAGAATGCCACACAACAAGCATTTGCCTGAATACAAAACAGAAGGATCATCAGGTATGGATTTATATGCTGCTATAGATAAAGAAGTTACTCTAAAGCCATTGGAAAGAGCACTTATCCCAACCGGGATAAAAATAGAAATTCCTATAGAGTATGAAGCACAAATAAGAGCACGTTCTGGCTTATCTGTAAAGCACGGAATAACACTTATAAATGCAGTAGGAACTGTTGATGCGGATTATAGAGGAGAAGTATGTGTAGGTTTAGTAAATCTTTCAAACGAAGAATACACAATAAAACCAGACGATAGAATTGCACAGATGGTAATAGCCAAAGTAGAAAAAGCACAAATTGAAATTACAACGGAATTAGCAGAATCAAAAAGAGGTGAAGGTGGCTTTGGTTCAACAGGATTCTAAATAAAAAAGAAGGCTCTTTTAATAAAAAGAGCCTTCTTTTTATAAATTAAAACTATCCAAATAAATGATACCCTGTAATAAAAGAACATACCAAAAATATGGCAGAAAGGATATATGTAAAATGATTTAAACCTTTTTCGGCACTTTTTTGAGATGAAAATAAGTTTGCAGCTCCACCTATAGCACCAAGTCCATCACCCTTTGGTGAGTGTAACAATACTAAAAATATTAATAAAACTGCAGAAATTATTTGAATAATCCATATAGTAGTTAACATATTTTTCCCTTTATTTTTCCTTATGAAGTGAGTCTATCACAAAAATAAGCTTTTGTCTCAACTCGTCAAGATTTGTATCTTTTATTAAAATTTTTTTTAATTTTGATTTTTCTCCTGATACAATAGATATCTTTGACTTATTAACAGAAAAAAATTGTGAAAAATAATCCAATAATTCTTTATTCGCCTTATTTTCTATTGGAGGAGCTGATATTTTTATTCTTATATATTCATTAGTATAATCAACAATTTTAGAGAACGAAGAATTCGGAACTAATCTAACTACTAAGATTATTCCTTCAGATGTTTCAAACAAAATCTTAGAAATATCATACATATTTGCATTATACATCAAGTGAAGTATGTATTAGCATTTTTATTGGAAAAATTAAATTTACATTGTAAAATTAAATCAAAATACAAGGTATATTATGGAACAAGAAAATATATTTATCGGTTTAGAAAAAATTCTAAGAGAACAAAATCGTTCAGATGAAGATATTCAAGAAATATATAAAGCATATAAATTTGCTGAGAAATTACACGCCGGGCAATATCGTGTAAGTGAAGAGCCATATATAATTCACCCTGTAGAAGTTGCAAAAATATTAGCAACACTTAGAGTAGATAAACATACTCTAATGGCATCAATTTTACACGATACAATAGAAGATACAGGCATCACGCCGGAACAACTTGGTGCAGAATTTGGAGAAGATGTATTAAATTTAGTTTTAGGAGTAACTAAATTAGATAAATATCAATTCAAATCAAAGGAAGAAAGACAAGCCGAAAGCTTCAGACGAATGTTTATAGCAATGGCAAAAGATGTCAGAGTCATATTCTTAAAACTTGCCGACAGACTCCATAATATGCGTACACTAAACTATATGACACCTGTAAAACAAATAAGAATAGCCCAAGAAACACTTGATATTTTTGCTCCACTGGCAAACAGATTAGGTATCGGAAAAATAAAAGCTGAACTTGAAGATTTATCATTGCGATATCTTAACCCAGAGAAATATTTTGAAATAGCGCAACTTGTAGCGCAAAAAAAAGCCGAACGTGAAAATACAGTTAAACTTTTGATTGATGAAATTTCTGAAAGTTTAAAAAAGAATGAAATAAATGCAGAAATAACAGGAAGAGCAAAGCACTATTACAGTATATACAAAAAGATGCAGAGACTAAATGTTGCATTTAACGATTTATACGACATTACAGCAGTAAGAGTTATAGTAGATACAGAACGTCAATGTTATGAAGTACTTGGTATAATCCATTCATTATTCAAACCAATCCCAGGAAGATTTAAAGACTACATAGCAATGCCAAAAGGTAACGGATATAAATCATTACATACATCAGTAATTGGTCCCAGACAAAAGCCATTGGAAGTACAAATAAGAACAAAAGAAATGCACAAAGTTGCAGAATATGGTATTGCGGCTCACTGGAAATATAAGGAATCAGGTTCTATAAAGGCAGCTTCTGAAGATGACATTAAATTTTCTTGGATGCACCAAATGATTGAACTTGAAAAAGAAGCTTCAAATGCAAATGATTTTGTTGAAAAAGTAAAGATAGACTTATTTGGAAATCAAGTATTTGCTTTTACGCCTATGGGAGACATAATTGATTTACCACAAAATGCAACACCTATCGATTTTGCATTCAGAATTCACTCAGAAGTTGGTTATAAAACAACAGGAGCTTTAATCAATGGTAGAATAGCACAACTTGATACAAAACTAAAAAATGGCGATATTGTTGAACTATTTACATCAAAAACAGGTACTCCAAAACTTCATTGGCTAAAATTTTGTGTGACAAAACAAGCACAATCAAAAATAAGACAATGGTTCAAGAAACATAACAGAGATGAATACATTGATAATGGCAGATCAATGCTTGAACAAGAAATTACAAAAGCAGTGTATGATGAAAATATCAAAAATGGTCATATGCTGGAAATTGCAAAGACATTAAATTACATTTCTGTTGATGACTTGCTTGCAGCTATAGGTAATGGCGAAACAACAATAAATAAAGTTACAAGCAAAATAAAAAAACCGGTTGAAGAAGAATCAAATCAATATGTTTCAAATAAGAAAAAGAGTCAGTATAAAGATGAAATTGTAGGGTTAGAAGGTATGCTCTACAGCTTTGCGAAATGTTGTTCTCCTGTTCCGGGTGAACACATTGTTGGCGTTGTAACCAAAGGCAAAGGTGTTTCTATTCACAGAATAGATTGTCCTTCTTTAGACACAGTACCTGAAGAAAGATTAATGAAAATCAGTTGGAAAAATAATGAAAATCCAAACAAAACATATGTAACTTCAATAAGAATCAATTGTGTTGATAAACTTGGTATGTTAAAGGATATCTTAATCAAAGCAGCTGACACAAATACTAATATTACGTATGCAAATGTTAAAACAAATTATGCAAAAAAAGTTGGTATAATAGAACTTGGAGTTGAGGTTAACGGTATTGACAACTTAAATGCTGTAATTAATGCGTTTCAATCGTTACCGGATGTACATTCTGTAAAAAGAATTCAAATGAATTCAAAGATAAAAACATCTCCTGAGCTAAAACAAAAGCAAAAAAATAAGCAGAAAAAGAAGACTAATTAGCCGAATTTTTTAATAAAAGTTTTTCAAATTCTACTAGTGCTTCAAGACCTACAAGTTGTTCCAAAGCAGCTCTATTTTCTAAAAATTCCAGTTCTAATTTTGCTTTATTATCAAGAGCTGAACGATAATATGCATCAGCTATAAGCAACTGTTCTTCATTTTCGTAAAAAGAAGCATTATATCTTTCCTCACGTTTTTTTATGTTCTTCTCACACATTGAAAGTAAATTATAACTGGTCATATAATCATAATATAAATCAATTACTTTTTTCTGCATATTATCTACTTTAGTAATAAGAACAATCATATCTGCATCTGTTACTTTGGTATATTTATAGTTTAAATCTTTATCATTATAAGAAAGTGAATTTAAAAGATGTCCGCTAAATAATGCCGCCGTTGCGCTAAAAGGATCGCCCAATCCTGCACCAGCTATTGATGATACTGTGGATAACGGTCTTATAATTTTTTTTATAATTGTTTCATCCGGTTTATCTGCATCAGGATTTGAAAGTTTGTACAATGCAAACTTAATAGTTTCGCTTCTTAATGCAGCTCCTGCCCACAATATTTGAATATGCTCCAACATTTCTTGTTTTTCAAGTGTCAAAAGTTTTGAAATTTCATTAGATAAATCCTTTAAAGAACTATCAGCATAAGTTGAGTTTCTTATATACTCTTTAGCATATGACGCTGTCTTTTCTTTTTGTGACTGTGTTAAATCAGTAAGTTTATATTCTCTTTCCAAATCGTATGTAACACCTAAACGGTAAGCAGGCGACTTCGGTTCTGTAAGTTCTTCTTCTGTTATAGAAAGAACAGGATTTACAAATAAAATTAATATTAAATATAAAAATAAAAACTTTTTCATTGATTGCTTATCTTTTCCGTATTAACCAACTGATTTTTTAAAGCATATTGAGATAAAATCAAACTATCAACAGCTTTTTTACCTGCTAACCTTTCTAATGAGAGATAGCATTTCTTTGCCTCTTGCTCTTGTTTATATTCCTGAAGCTGCATATCCTCATATAAAGCAGATGACACTACCAGTTCTGTAACTGATTTATTTTTCAATGCCCTTGAATAATTTTTATTATAAAGAATAATCCTTGAACGAGTATCCTTAAGTTTATTCAATGCCCCTTTATACTCATAATAAGAAGATATTATTTTTTCTTGAAGTTCTTCAATGGTTCCCGCCAGTTGTATCAATTCAGTATCAGTAATTGGAGCTTGTTGACCAGCTGATGCTTCTTTATTAATAAAATTATTAGCCAATCTACCTGCAGAAAATGAAGCCGATTGAAGCATTGCATTAGACCCTGTAAACATAGGTATAAAACTTGCTCCGTA
This sequence comes from Candidatus Gastranaerophilales bacterium, assembly GCA_944322745.1. GTDB lineage: Bacteria > Cyanobacteriota > Vampirovibrionia > Gastranaerophilales > Gastranaerophilaceae > Avigastranaerophilus. Next base: position 23,237 of record CALUPV010000001.1, read on the forward strand.
AATAAGTGAAGACAAACCCTTCGCCATTAAGGAAGAATGTAATCTTCGTTGAGATTCAGGTGTATTCAATTTATTCATTGTAAATTTAATCAAAGTATTATTATCAATAGTTGCCCTCCAAAGAAGTTCAATATCTTTAACCTCTTCTTCTTTTTGCATTTTTATCAAATCTTCAACTACTTCTCTATCTTGTATTACAAGATTTTTATTATAAACATCTTCTTTTGATTTAAGCTTAAGCGTATTTTTTTCAGTAGGTTCTAAACGAATTACTTCTGCATATGAACGAACAAAACCGGAAAAAGAACCGAATAGAAATAAAAATATAAAAGTTTTTATAAATATTCTTTTCAAACAGCTATCCCTTCATCCTTCCTACACTTTTATAACATATAAATACTATCGTTTCCAATAAATAAACTTCATCTTTAAAATATTTTAAGCTTAATTAAGAAAAAGGTCTAAACTGCATCTTTCGCTTATGTTTTTCTTGTATATCTTTTATGCCGGAATAACCTAAAGAAATACTCCCGCGTCCATATATACCTTCAATTTTATCAATAACCAAAGAAACCCCCTCACCTTTTTTATGCGAAATTTGCTCAAATAAAGGCAATTGAACCTTTTCTGTATCTTTTAATTCCGCAACATAAATACCTGATGAACGATAAACTATTTCTTCATTAAAAACAGATTCAAAAAGTTCTATTACTGTTTTCTTTAATATAAATTCAGAATCAGTTGCAACATCAAGTTTTTTATCTTTTACAAATACCCTAAAATCTTTGGTTCTAAGCATTACATATATTAAAGAAGTTTTTTGATTATTCATTCTTAATTTTTTACATATATTATGAAGGTGCATTTCCAGTTCGGTAATAATATATCGTTTATTTCTTGAAAACTCGGGAAATGCGCGTGTTCTTTGTATAGACTTCGGTTTTTCTTCAATCCCAGTTAAAGGAATTACACTAATTCCCATTAATTCATATTTAAGTTCCAAGCCTTTTTTTCCATAATTAACTTTGTAAAAGTTATCATCCTTTAATAAAATTTCATCCGCATAAAAAACACCATATTTTCTTAAACTCCTTGCAATATTTTTCCCAACGCCCCAAACTTCTTCCACAGGAATATTTTGCAGTTCATCTTTTATATTATTACTTTCTATTACATATATACCATTTTTATTTTTTGCCTTATGTGTTGCAAGTTTTGCTAAAACTTTAGAATTAGCAATACCAACAGAAACAGAAACTCCTATATGCGATTCAATATCTTGTTTTATTTTGATGGCTATTTCTTTGAAAGACAATTTTAAAACTTTATCTAACCCGGTTATATCCAAAAAAGCCTCATCAATAGAATAAACATCAACTTTATCAGAATAACTGCTTATCAACTTCATCATTCTCTGAGAAAGTTCATGATATAAAGAAAAATCAGCACTTAAATAGTTAACTCCGGGAAAAGTTTTCTTAGCCATAAAGTAAGGCATCCCCATTTTAACACCGAGCTTTTTCGCCTCATAAGAACGAGCTATAACACAACCGTCATTATTGCTTAACACACATACAGGTTTTCCTTTTAGAGAAGGATTCATTAATACTTCGCAACTTGCAAAAAAATTATTTCCATCAACTAATGCAATTATTTTATGTTTCATATATAAAACCTAATAAAAATTTTGCGGGGTCTATAGGGAGGAAATGCCCCGCAATAGAAGAATAAATGTGTATATTTGAATAATTAAAATTTTCGTACAATTCCTTGTGCAACTCCAAAGATTATTAACTGTTCCTTCGGATATAAATTAGGATAATTAGAATTTGCAGGTTCTAACCATACTTTTCCTTGCTTATTTCTATAAGTTTTCAATGTATATCCACCATCTATATACGCTATAACAATATCTCCGTCCTTTGCAGTATTTGTTTTTTGGACAATTACTTTATCACCTTCATAAATACCAAGTTCTATCATTGAATCACCTGAAACAGTAAATAAGAAAGTTGAAGGACTATTTATATTAAAGCTTTCATCGAGAGATAGTCTTTTTTCAATACTATCATCAGCAACAGATGCAAATCCGGCTTTTACAACTGAAGAAAATAAAACAGCTCCAAACAAATCTTTATTAATGTAAAATCTGTTATTTCTTTCATAAATCAACTCTTCTTCCTTGAGTTTATTGAAATATTGCCATACTGAATTTTTATGTTTAAATCCAAAATCTTTGGCAATAATATCAAAGCTTGGAAGTGCTTCTTTACCATATGATTCTTTTAGTTTTTCAAAGAATATTTTTTGTTTTTCTGTAAGCATATTTATATTATAGACAATTGTCTATAAATTGTCAAGAGAGATTTGCAGACCGTGTTGAAAAAAACAGCATAGTATAAAGTTTTTAGATATATAATGCTTAATATGATTACAATAGAATTATATGAACTTATATGGCTGCATAAATTAAGGTATCAGGCAGCGGAAGCAACTGACATCAGCAAAGCTACCATTTCAAAGCTGGTTAAAGGTGAAAACATTGACATTAAGCTCAGCACAATAAATAAACTCTGCAATTATTTTAAATGCGATATTAAAGATATAGTTAAATATAAGCCTGATTAAACAAAAAAATCCAAATTTATAAAAATAAAGCCCATTGGCATTTCTATTGATTTTATAGAAATTGTTACGCACTATCGGCTTATATAAAAAAATTAAATGTGTTATAATTATTTGTTATGAAAAAGTTTATTATTATATTAATTTCTATATTTTCATTATTATCATCATTTGCATTTGGCTTTTTTATAAAAAAGTTTGTTGATGATAAAAAGTTTTATAATCTTGAAATTGAAAAAAATAATTTAGAAGAAAAGATTAATCAATTTAAAGATATAAATTCTGATAGCTGCAAATTTGAGATGAAAAAATTAAAAGAAAAAATTAATCAACTTGAAAAAATAAACTTTAAATTATCTATGTCCGCCAATTTTAGAAATTCGGATGATGACAAGAAATTGGAAAAATTAACAGATGATATTTTTTTTGATAAGAACTCACTAACTAAAGATAAACATTCTATAAATGGGTGGTTTAAAGTTTATAGTTCCGCAGATACAGATACAACTACATCGTATGTTAATGCTGTTCCTGTATATTCTGAATTAAACAAATTCAGTACTACTTGTGAATCAGATGTATTATGTCGTATATATATAAAAGAATTTGATAAAGATGGCAATATATTAATAGATGAATTTGATGGATATAATCATTGCGGCAACTATTCAACATTTATAAATGGAGAAATATATTTTAATACTTTATGCAAATATAAAGAATAAATCCGCAGGTTTATTTTAACCTAAAGACTCATATATAAAAAAATATAAATATGTTATAATTATTCGCTATGAAAAAGTTTATTATTATATTAATTTCTATATTTTCATTATTATCATCATTTGCATTTGGCTTTTTTATAAAAAAGTTTGTTGATGATAAAAAGCTTTATAATCTAGAAATTGAAAAAAATAATTTAGAAGAAAAGATTAACAACTTTAAAGAAATAAATTCTGATAGTTGTGAAATTGAGAGAGAAAAGTTAAAAGAAAAAATTAATCAACTTGAAAAAATAAATCTCAAATTATCTAAATATACGAATTATAGAAATTCGGATAACGAAAATAATTTGGAAAAATTAACAGATGATATTTATTTTGATAAAAATTCTTTAACAATAAAGAAATATTCAATATCAGGCTGGTTCAAAATGTATACTTCAAAGGAGAGATATACACACAATACTGAGGATAATTCTGAATACTATATACTAATAAAATATGATGCTGATTGTAAAGAACCCGCATTATGTCTTGAACATATAAAAGAATTTGACAAAGATGGTAATTTATTATCAGATGAACCGAATAAGTACGGCGTATGTTATAATGGGGCAGGCGGATGGATTAACGGGGAAATAGCTTACGAAGCCTTATGCAGATACAAAAAAAACGGAAAGTAATATCACTCTCCGTCAGGTGTAAGAAATAACTTCTTTTCCCTTGCTCTTCTGTTAACTAACCCTCTTAAAACTTCGTATTCTCCTGTTTTTTTATTTTTTTGTTTGTTATATTCCTCCAATTTATCAGCAGCTCCTTGATAATCGCCTGCATTTAGTTTTGTAAGTAAATCTGACGGTTTGTCAAATATTCCCTTTCCAAGATTAAACATAAAACTGGCTAATGCTATTTTTTGGTTGCTTGTTAAGGGAACTTCAATATTTTTTAATCCTTCAATATGTTCTTCAAAATCCTTTCTGTATAATTCTTCTGCTTTTTCTTTTGTAATTTTCATTCCAAGAGTAATTGGTTTTCCGTCAACCAATTTGGTATGACCATATCCTATTGTTAGTACGTCATTTTCGGTAGGATAATATGCATTCGGGCTGAATTTTTCTTCCCCTTGTATAAATATTCTCGCCTTTTGTAATTCTGCATCTGAAAATTTAGTATTATTACTCCATCTTGGTGCAGTTTCTATAGATTTATTGTTTATACTTTGGTTCAGTTTTTCTAATCGACTATTTTTGTATTTTTTTAGAATATCATTTTCCTTTAAATTTTCAACATTGTTTTTATCTATTGTTTTGGGAAACAATAAATCCGCTCTTCTTTGCATTTTATCTTAATAACTTTGTGCTGTAGAAGTTCCGCCTCCTTTATCCGTAAATTTACCTTCTTCATCCCTTGGATGATCTGCTTCATTCCATGCTGCCATTCTTTTCTCCTTTCATGATTTATTTAAGAACTACAATTTAACTGACAGTATTTAATACTTTATTCCTTTAAGTTATTATTAATAGTCTTTTACTTACTGTTCGTTATATTTTTAGTATAAATCTTTTTGTGAAACATTCAAGATATATCGCTTAGAAACAATATTTTAAAGAACTTTTTTATCGTCAAAACCATGGCTGTGAGGCAATTACAATTATATGTAAATTATTGTAAAAAACTCATTTTTTACATTACTATGTAACTCAAAAATTTTTATATATAATACAAGAATATCTGTGGGCTTCTTTGTAGAATAAATTCAGAAAAAATTATTCACAGTTCTTTATAAAAAAATCCAAAGTTAAACAAAAAGAAAATTTGAATTTTTATGTTTAAATCTAAAATCTTTAGCAATTATATCAAAACCTGAAAGCGCTCCTTTGCCATATGATTCTTTTAGTTTTTCAAAGAATATTTTTTGTTTTTTTGTAAGCATATTTATATTATAGGCATTTGCCTATAAAACATTAAGAGAATTATTTCCTTTTGGACTTATCATACAAAAAGCAAGATACACAAGAATTTTCAAGTGTATAGCAATCAGGATGATTTATCTTACATATATCCATTTTTAAGTTACACCTAGGCTCAAAAGAACAGCCCTGAAAACAATCTTTTATAGAAGGAGGCTGTCCTTCTATTGCTTCTAACTTTTTTGAATTAAAATCAGGCAAGGTTTTTAACAATGCCTTTGTATAAGGATGTTTTGGATTTTTAAATAATTCAACAGCAGAAGAATATTCAACAACATGCCCGGCATACATAACAGCAACCTTATCGGCAGATTCATATACCAAACCAAAATCATGAGAAATAAAAATAAATGATGTACCAAAATTATTTTGAATTTCTTTTAAAAGATCCATTATTTGAGCTTGAACAGTAACATCAAGTGCAGTGGTCGGTTCATCAGCTATTATAATTTTTGATTTACAAGCTATTGCCATAGCAATTATAACTCTCTGGCGCATTCCACCCGAAAATTCATGAGGATACGCATTCAATCTTTCTTTGGAATTAGGTATCTTTACCATATCTAAAACATCAATCGCTATTTTTTCAGCTTCTTTTCCTTTTACATTTTGGTGAACTTCTATAATTTCTAAAAGCTGAGAACCGATACTATAAAGAGGATTTAAAGACGTCATAGGATCTTGAGGAACAAGCGCTATTTCTCTTCCTCGAATATATTGCATTTCTTTTTCGGGTAAAGAAAGTAAATCTTTGCCATTATATATTATTTGTCCTGAAGTAATTTTCGCATTTGGAGCAAGCAGCCGAAGAACAGACATTGCTGTAATTGTCTTACCGCAACCTGATTCTCCGACAAGAGCAAGCATTTGTCCTTTTTCCAATCCTAAATTTATATTATGCAATGCTTGATAATCTTTATCATCAGAATGAAAACTCAGATTAAGATTTTTAATTTCCAAAATATTCATAAGTTAATATTAACTTATGTTTTTAGTCTTTGCAATTAGTATAAGGTCTATACTTCAATCTGCCCTTTAAACGAATAATCAGCCCTGCCTGACATAAAAATATCATGCTTTGTATCATTAATATTTCCGTCCCACTCGATTAAAAGCTGACCACCCGGTAAATTTACTTTTACCTTATTATCACATAAACCGTTTAATATCGCAGCAACTACACTTGCACAAGCCCCTGTTCCACATGCCAGAGTAATTGCGCAACCTCTTTCCCAAACATCTAAGTTTATTTCATCACGTGATAAAACTTTGATAAATTCAACATTTGTTTTTTCCGGAAATAAAGGATGTTTTTCTATCTCTCGTCCGTATTTCAAAGCTAAAGCTTTTGTATCTTCATCAGTAATTATAATACAATGAGGATTCCCCATACTAACTGCATTCGCAATAAAGGTTCTATCTGATACTATAATTTCAAAATTTAAATTATCAGATATTCTTACAGGAATTTTTTCGGGTATTAATATCGGTTCAGACATATTAACTCTGACAAGACCATTATCTAATATTTGGGGAATTATTGTACCGGCTTTAGTTTCAACAGAAAATTCTTTCTTATTTACAAGTCCTTTCTCATAAACATATTTAGCAAAACATCTAATACCATTTCCGCACATCTGAGCAATTGAACCGTCATTATTATAAAATATCCAACCAATATCAGTATCCTTCGTATCAGGATTAACAATAATCAAACCATCTGCACCAATTCCGAAATGTCTGTCACATAATTTTATTGCAAGGTCATTAGGAGTTTTATTTGTTTTTTTATATTCTTCATAGTCAAGAACTACAAAATCATTACCCAAACCTTGCATTTTTGTAAAATTAATTATTGTCATTATTTTTTCTCCAAAATCTTTTCTTTTTCTTCTCATTATACTTAACTTGAGGCATATAATTTTTTTCCGGCACTTTTAAATTAAACTCTCTATTCTCATAAGTTTTGTTATAAACTCTTGTTTTTAAAGCTTCAATATATATATCATCCAAATGAGCATAGTCAAATATTATTGCACCTCTTGCTTTAAACTCTCTTGTTTTATGTATTTGAATTAATAAATCTTCGAAAGGTCCGCCCATAAAAGTGACAAAAATACCTGGGTATATCTTGGTTGTAGGACTTGTATTATTTACAATATCTTTCAAAAGTAAAACTGCAGTATTTTTATCTCCTGTTAATATCAAAGGCGTAAAACCATCTACAAGATTATTCATTGACCAAGTTTTCCAATTTTGCATTTTTGTTGCGGATGCTTTCTTTAAATCAGGGAAAACAACAGTTGTAAGTTTTATATTTCTATTTTCAGTAAGTTTTTTCACACTCTTTATAAATTCCGAGATTTGTCTTTGCCTGTATAATGTCCACAATTGCCAATCGCCTGTACCATAAATTATATTTATTGGATCAAGCCCATACATTGCTTTAAACTCATCCCTTGCAACTTTCGTATATCCCCAGTTTGTTAAAGCATAATTAGGGTAGGATGGATCTACAGTCTGGGGATATCTTACATAATCCAGATTTATACCATCTATTTCATAATCAGAAATTATTTCACTTAAAATACCTAATAGATAAGTTTGAACTTGGATATTCGCAGGATCTAAAAAGTAACCGTTATGTTCGGATAATGACGGTACTGGAATTTCAGAATCATAATTTGAGAGTCTTTTATTTGCCCACGTTGGATATACACTTAAAACATGATTAGGCGTTGTTTGAGGATTATCATTACCGACATAAAAACTTTCAAACCAAATATGAACTTTCATATTTCTTTTGTGCGCTTCTTTAATCCATATTTCAAGCGGATCAAAACCTAAGAACTCTTCTCTCTGCCATATAACACCGTTATCTCTAAGATATTTACTTGGATATATTGTTTTTCCATGAAAATATGTTTCTAAAAAAATGTCCGTTATACCGGCATCTTTAATTCGTTCAACAGTTTTTTCTATCTGGGAAGGTGTTTTTTCAACAGGACGGACCCAAACACCTTTTAACTCATTATTTATGTATGGTATTGCATTTTTTATTGCATCATCTAATGATGACATTGCATCGGTAATAAAGGATTGCGTTTTTTCGGGCTTCTTTTCTGCTTTTCTCAAGAGTTCTCTTGAATTTTCCAAATATTCACCGGCCTTTTTGTCATTATAAAGAATATCTTTTTGTCTGTAATATTCAATAAGCCCGCTAACTTCCTTTATTTTTTCTTTTGCTGCATACACAAGGCTATCGGGAGTCAAGAATACTCTCAAAGAGTTACCGGTATAATCAATATAAACCTTCGAACCGACTTGAATATTTTTAATAATCCAAGTTTTAGCCTTGCCATGTCCTGAAATTACAAAACCATTTTTCGGAATAATTGAATCCGCACCATTTAAACGTACAACCATGTTATTTTCAACAATTGCTTCAGTACCAAACTCATTTGTTCCGGTTCTTAATCCATAAGCAGGTGTATAAATTACCAATTGATTTGGGCCTCTTAACCCCGGATAATAAGAATTTACATTTCCTTGTTTTTGAGGATCTATCGCATCAATATTAATCTGACTTTCCTGATAAATAATACTATCTGAAGGAATAGTATTCTCCACAGGTAAAAGAGCATAATTTAAGACTTTCTCATTTAATTCCATTTTGGGAACTTTATCTGTCACAGAAATTTCTTTTGAAGTTTCATTATTAACATTAATTTCACTTTGTTTTTCATTCATAATAACAGGATTTATTTTAATACTTAGATTATCCTTTAATGCAGGAGAATCTGTTCCAGCATATACATCTTGCTGAAGCAAAATAAATAATGAAAACAAAATTCCCAAATACTTTTTCATACTTATATGATAGTAAAAAACCATAATTTTGTTAATAAGATTTCAGGATAATTTTATAAAAAAACATAATTAAAAAAAGATTAATTATTTAAGAAATTGAAGATTTTTATATTATCATTTTAGTAAGGAGATTTAGAATATGGAATATAAAGATTATTATAAAATACTGGGGGTAGACAGAAATGCAACAGAGGCAAAAATAAAATCTGCCTACAGAAAACTTGCAAGACAGTATCATCCGGACGTAAATAAATCTCCTGATGCTGTAAACAAGTTTAAAGATATAAATGAAGCCTATGAAGTTTTATCAGATAAAGAAAAGAAAAATAGATATGACAGTCTTGGTGAAAACTGGCAACAAGGTGCAAATTTCACACCACCTCCAGGTTTTGAAGGATTTAACTTTAATAATTTTAACCAAGGTGGTTTCTCTCAAAGCTTTTCAGGCGGAGATTTTTCTGACTTCTTTAGTTCAATTTTTGGTGATTTAATGGGCGGAGCCAGAACTCAAAGAACAAGAAAAACTTCTTCTCAAGGTTTTTCTTATGAAGATTTATTTGGTAGCAGAACAGCAGGTCAAAGCGGATGTTCATCAGGTGGTTGCAGTAGCAGTAATCAACAAGAAACGAACTTAGATATCACTCAAGACTTAAATATCACTGCAAAAGATTTAATGAGCGACAAACCAATTAATGTCAAAATGAATACTGTAGAAAAATGTATGAAATGTAACGGAGCAGGAAGTGTATGCAGTGAATGCGGCGGCACAGGTATTGTAAGCAAGTCACGTAATTTATCAGTAAAAATACCTAAAGGTGTTAAAGAAGGTCAAAAAATCAGACTAAAAGGTGAAGGCAAAATTGATAACTACGGTAGAAAAGGTGATCTTTATTTTGTAATAAAATTAAAGGATTCCGAATATACAATAGATGGTGAAAATATAACAAAAACAATAGAAATAACACCTGCAGAAGCTGTTATTGGCTGTAAAAAAGATATCCAAACTTTGCACGGGATAATCGGTATTAAAATTCCACCAGAAACAAGATATGGTAAAATTTTAAGATTAAAAGATCTTGGTCTGCCAAAGAAAACCGGTGGATACGGGAATTTAAATATAAAAATCGCAATTAATATCCCGAAAACAATTACTGAAAAACAAAAAGAACTATATAAAAAGTTATTAGAAACAGAATAAGTTATTTTAATTCGTTAACTGTTTTAAAGTGCATTTTGGCAATTTCATTCAAGCGGCCAAAAGAATATTTTGAGATAAAAGTTTTAGCTTGTTCAATAACTTTATCTGAAGCACCTTTTGATAATTGCAATTCATATTTTAATTCAAGTTCCTGCATTCTTTTAACAAATTCAGCACGTGCTAGAACTGATGCCGCAGCAACCGCTATATCTGACTCTGCTCTTACCATCTGATTCAATACTATACTTCTTCCTTTTTGCATTAGTGCATTTTTTATGAGACTTTCATCTCCGAATTTATCTGCCAATGCATAATTGCAAGGAGATTTTTCTAAAATATTTTCAATAGCTCTGGCATGTCCCCACGCAAGCAGTTTATTTAGATTATTAAATTTAAAATACAACTCATTATATTTTACAGGTGTAATAACTACTACAGAATGAACGGAATTTGCTTTTATTTGATTTGCAAGCATTAATATTTTTTTATCATCTAGTTTTTTACTGTCTTTTATTCCTAAATCAATAAATTTTTGCTTGTTATCTTTATCAGCTTGAACGCCCGCAACAACCAATGGACCAAAAAAATCGCCCTTTCCTGATTCATCTGTACCTATATATTTTTCCTGGTTAAAATCTGTCAAATTAGGTTGTTCAAAACAAGAATTTATACCTAAAATTTTATCTATTTCAATTGCAATATTTTCAATATTTTTTCCCTGGATTAAAAGTTTACCGCTTGTATAATAAACGGCTTGAAATGTATTCGTTTTAGCTCTCCAAAAAGAATATTGAACAACATCAAAAACGGCATTTAAATCAAGCAATAAATCTTTTACTTTAGCTGCTTGTAATGGGGTAATTTTTTGAGAATACGTATTCATAAATCTAAAATAGCATAATTAAATATTTTTATGAATATGTTATACTAAATCAAAAAGGGAAAAAATATGAAACTTGATATAAGAGTAACAGGACCAATTGATGTTAATACATATATATTAAAAGATGAAGAAACAAAAGAAGCCGTATTAATTGATGTAGGTGGTTCATTTGAAAGTATAAAGAAAGAACTGGACGATGAAGGTTACACAATTAAGTTCATATTAAACACCCACGGACATTTTGACCATGTTTTGGGGGAAACTGAAATCCCGGAAAAATATCCTAAAATTCCAATATATTTACATAAAGACGACAATTTTCATTTAGGACGCTTAAAGCTTGAAATGGGGTACTTTGGTCTTAAACCCAATTCTAATCCCTTGATAATAAAAGATTTTATTGATGAAAATACAGACTTAACAATTGGAAATCACAAAATACAAGTATTCCATACACCCGGTCATTCACAAGGTAGTTTAAGCTATTATACGGACGGTAAACTATTTTCCGGAGATGCATTATTCTTTCATTCTATAGGAAGAACTGACTTTGATGACGGTGACTATGACACTCTAATCAATTCAATAAAAACAAAATTGCTGACTCTTCCGGATGAAACAATTGTATATCCGGGGCATGGACCAAGTACAACTATTAAAGATGAAAAAAACTATAACACCTATTTAAAATAAAAAAGAGACCACTTAGAAATAAACCTTATTTACATTAAACTGTTTCCGGTAAAAGCTTTGTTTTTAAAAGTAAATAATCTTCCAAACCTTTGATAACTTCATCTCTAAATCCCATTAAAAAAGCGCCAAGATTTTCAGCTAAGTTTTGATTTAATTCGTTCATATCTATCCTTTTTCTATCCGATATTAGTATTATCGGCATATCCTTTTTATATCTTTAATGAAGAAAAAAAGAAAGAAATATTTCTTTACAAAAGATTTTAAAAATCACTCCGTTAAATGGTTGATTTAATTCTCATATAAATTAAAACTTTAAATATTATTTACACCAAAAGAACGATATTTAAATAAAATAAATGTGATAACCTAGATGTACAAAAGTAAAGAAAAAGTAAAACAGAAAGGATAATTATGCAAATAGGAAAGCTCAGTTTACATACTACAAAAGCAGCTCAACATACAACTGCAAACCAAAATGCACAAGCAAATAAATTAAGTACAAATCCCTTTGGAGTAAGTTTCAAAGGAAATGTTATACAAGCAGATGTATTTGAAAGTGCAAAAAAATCATCTACAAATATAGCAGAAAAAGGCAAACTATTTGCAAGTGCCGTTGTAAGCGGAATTAATAATTTTAATGAATCATTCAAATCAAGAATAAATGCAATTGTTTCGTTTGGTAAAAAAGTAACATCTAATGTATTTGATACAATTGAAAAAATTGGTAATACAGAAATCAATTTTGATATGAGTGGTATTACAAATAAACTTTTCCCTGATAGAGAATATTCCGTAAAAAATCTGAGCAATAAATCAGTTGATGAACTAAAGAATATGTGGGCAGACTTAACCCCCGCTGTAGCATAAATCAAGAATAGATGAAGGGAGAAGAGAAATGGATAATAATAAAAAAATAAGAAATATTATACAAGCATTAGGGGAACATAAAGACAGTCAAGCTGCTATTGATTTATTAACAGAACTTGGAACAAATTCTCCTGATGACGAAATAAGAGAATTCACAGCACAAACATTAATAAGAAAAAATACTCATGAATCATTAAGAGTTGTTCTTATTTCGAAAGGAAAAGGAATAAACGACTTAAGTGCAAGAGTTGCAATGGCTTCTATAAATGAACTTTTATCATTAAAAGATAAAACAGAAGCAATAAAAATTCTTGATGATACAATTAAAATGCATTCTGAAGAAGATGTTAGAAATACAGCTCGTTCAGTACGTGCATTAATGACTTTCTCTTCATAAACACCAAAATATCCATTAGGGATTTTTCATAAAAAAGCTCCAACTATTTGGAGCTTTTAAAGTATATAATATTTTTGTTATAGAATAACATGTAGTAACAAAAAGGGGAATGAATGAAAACATATAATATTGCATTACTTGCAGGAGACGGTACCGGTAAAGAAGTTACAGATGAAGCGGTAAAAATATTAAAAGCTGTCGGAGAAAAGTATTCAATTGAATTTAATTTTGAACCTGCATTAATTGGCGGATGCGCTTATGATAAATACAAAACTCCATTACCTGATGTAACACTTGATATTGCTAAAAAATCTGATGCTGTATTATTAGGTGCTGTTGGTGATTGGAAATATGATACTTTGCCGCCCGAAGTAAGACCTGAAAGAGCTTTGCTTGGGATTAGAAAAGAATTAAACCTATTTGCCAATTTAAGACCGGCAACAGTTTATCCGGAACTAACTTCTTTATCACCATTAAAAGAAGAATTTGTATCAGGAACCGATATAATGATAGTGAGAGAATTAACCGGAGATGTTTATTTCGGAGCCCCCAAAGGCATTGAAACAAGAAATGGCGAAAAATTCGGCTTCAATAATATGTGCTATTATGAAAGTGAAATAAGAAGGATAGCACACACGGCATTCAAAGTTGCAATGCAGAGAAATAAGAAATTATGCTCGGTTGATAAAGCCAATGTTCTTGATGTTTCAAGATTATGGAGAGAAATAGTTGCAGATGTTTCTAAAGAATACCCTGAAGTAGAACTTTCAAATATGTATGTTGATAATGCAGCTATGCAAATAATAAGAAACCCGAAACAATTTGATGTTATATTAACAGGAAACATTTTTGGAGACATACTTTCTGATGAAGCTTCAATGCTTTCAGGTTCATTGGGATTACTTCCAAGTGCATCTTTATCTGATACAAAACTTGCTATGTATGAGCCAATCCACGGAAGTGCACCTGACTTAAAAGGGCAAAATATAGTTAACCCAATAGCAACAATTTTATCTGCAGCAATGATGCTTAAATATTCATTTAAGCTTGATGAGGAATATAATGTAATAGAAACAGCTATCAGAAAAACATTAAAAGACGGATTCCGAACTCAAGATATTGCCCAAAAAGATACATTAACTGTCGGAACCAATAAAATGGGTGACATAATAAAAGACAATATACTTCATTAATAATAATCCAATAGTGTTAATTTGACAGAATTATTTACGCAAAAATAAAACTATTCCATAGTGGAGTGAAAAACAATAAAAAATCCTTTATATTAAATATGTAGATTGGAACAAACGAACACTGTCTTTCGGGGTTGCGAAAAAGTATTATTAAATTAGTTCGGCAAATCTGTTTCAATCTACACTTTTTATGTGCATTTTTCCCCGAGAAGAATAATGTTTTTTGTGAAAAATATGCTAGAATATATAATAAGTATAAATTCTAAACAATTCACTTATAGAGGTTAGATAATGAATAAATCACACAAAACTATAATTTTATCAGTTATTACTTTATTAATGATGCTTACAAGCAACTATTACAATGATGTATTTGCAGCAACAACAACACCTGTAAAACCTCAGGCATCAGCATACCTAAGTGTGTCGCCAATTGATGTTGTTAATCATCCAAGTAAATATTTAAACAAAAATATCACTTTTACAGCAGAATTTGTAGCATTTACGTCACTAGGACTTGACTATAAACCTGCATTTAGAGATGGAACAAAATATATAGGTATTCTTATAAAAAGACCGGATGTCACAGATCATGTAATTCCATTATCAGAAATGAAAATTTTTATTTCTCGTGAATTAGCAGAAAAAAATATAGATATTGAAGCCGGGGACAAAGTTAAAATAACAGGTAAGGTATTTTCAAACGCACTTGGAGATCCTTGGCTAGATGTTACAACTTTTACTATGCTTACGCATAAAAATAAGTCTGCAAAAAAATAGATAATTTTCATCAGGAGTTAGTTGTGAAGGATAATAAAAAAGTATATTTAGCAATACACGGACACTTTTATCAACCGCCAAGAGAAAACCCTTGGCTTGAAACAATTGAAATACAAGACAGCGCAAATCCATACCACGATTGGAATGCAAGAATAGGTGCAGAATGTTACACTCCAAATTCTGTATCTAAAATTGTTACTCAAGAAAACAAGATAATGGATATTGTTAACAATTATTCTTATATAAGTTTTAATTTTGGTCCAACATTGCTCTCTTGGATGGAACAATATTCACCATATTCATATCAAAGAATAATCAAAGCAGATGTGGAAAGTATTCCCAATAATAACGGTCATGGTAATGCGATAGCGCAAGTGTACAACCATATGATACTTCCGCTTGCAAATAGAAATGATAAATATACACAAATTTTATGGGGTATAAAAGACTTTCAATATCGTTTTGGAAGAGCTCCTGAAGGTATGTGGCTGGCAGAAACAGCTTGTGATGATGCAACATTAGAAGCACTTGTTGATTGCGGAATTAAATTTACCATACTATCACCTTATCAAGCAAAAAGCATAAGGAAACTAAATTCAAAAGACAACTGGCAAGATGTAAGCTGGGGCAATATAGATCCTGCTAGGGCTTACAGATACTATATAAAATCAGACAAATCAAAATATATTGACTTATTTTTCTATGATGGTTCCATTTCAAAATCCGTAGCATTTGATGAACTGCTAAAAGACGGAAACAAATTTATATCAAGATTAAAAGAAGGTATTTCTAATCAAAGAGATTATAATCAGCTTGTAAACATTGCAACAGATGGTGAAAGCTATGGTCACCATACTAAATTTGGAGATATGGCTTTATCATATGTTTTAAAAATCAGAGCAAAAGATGAAGGTTTTATCATTACAAACTACGCAAATTATCTTGAACAAGAACCACCCAAATATGAAGTTGATATAAAAGATGTTTCATCTTGGAGCTGTGCCCATGGCGTAGGCAGATGGTGTGATGATTGCGGATGTTCAACAGGCGGGGTATACGGCTGGAATCAAAAATGGAGAAAACCATTAAGAGAAGCTCTTGACTATGTTAGAGATGAACTTATTAAAATCTTTGAAGAACAAGGTTCCATTTACTTCAAAGATATCTGGAGCGCAAGAAATGATTATATTTCAGTTATCTTAGACAGAAGTAAAACATCTATAAATAATTTTATTAAGCGTAATCAAAAATACAAATTGGAAAAACAAGATATCATAAAAGCTTTGAAATTAATGGAAATTCAACGCCAAGCAATGTTAATGTACACCAGTTGCGGTTGGTTTTTCTCTGAAATATCAGGTATTGAAACAACTCAAATTATGAAATACGCCGCAAGAGCAATGCAATTAGCAGCATCCTTCACTTCAAAAAATATAGAAGAAGGCTTTTTGGCTATTCTTTCGAGAGCCCAAAGTAATATAAACGGATTTGGAACAGGAAAGGATGTATATGAAAGATTTGTAAAACCATCAATTGTTTCAATAAAACAAATTGCTGCATTATGGGCAATATCATCAACATACGAAAATTTTGATGATAATTCTTCTTTATATTGTTATAACATCAAAAAACATTTTTATAAGCATACATCAAATGGTACAACAGGCTTTTCTGTCGGCAGAATAGAAATAGAATCCAAAATAACTTTAGAAAAATATGATTTCTTCTTTGCTTGTCTTCAATTCCCGGAAGGAGATTTCCACTGCGCAATAAAAAGATACGATGACAGTGAAAATATAACAGATATTTCAAAAAAACTTATTGAAACATACACGAATAAACCAATAACTGAAATAATAAGACTTTTAGATCATATTTTCGGGAATGATTATTATACTTTAAGAGATGTATTAATTGAAGAAAGAAGTAAAATTCTTTTAACATCAATAAAAGATAAATTAAGCAAATTTTCAAATAACTACAGAGATATGTACAATGATGGTAAAAGTTCCATACTGCAACTCATCGCAATGGGGATAAATGTGCCACAAGAATACAAACTGGCTGCCCAATACACATTAACAAGTGATTTCAATGAATTATTTGAGGACTGTACTAATATCATTGATGAGAACATAATCCAAAAAGCAGTAGAAATAAATGAGGAGGCATCTGCTTTCAAAGTTGAAATAGATAAAACTCCAACAAGTACAATCTTTTCACATGAAATTCAAAAAACAATTTATAATTTTTCCAAAAATTTCGAAATTCACAGACTTGATAAAATACTAAAATTATTTGAATGTGCAGGGAAATTACAACTAAAAGTTGATATCGCAGAAGCACAAAATATGTACTTTAACAAAATCTACTTAAAATTTACAAAACTACTTGATTCTGTACTTGAAGCAAATGACAATATTGAAGAAGTTAGAGATTTCTTATTCTCCATTCTTGTTTTAGGTGAATATCTAAATATAAATACAGATTTTTATAAATCTTCAATTCTAAAACTGACAGCAAAAAAAATCGAACTTACAAATTAATTATTTGTTTTAAAAATGAATCGACTTGCTTTCTTAAAGATATTAAATCCGAATTATTATAAATAATATAATCGGATTTTTTTATCTTTTCATCTTCCTTCATTTGAGAAGCAATTCTAGTCTTTGCATATTGTTCTGTATATCCATTTCTTTGAATAAGCCTGTTTAACCGAACATCATAATCAGCAGACACAAATATTATTTTGTCAAAACTATTCTCTTGCTTTGTCTCAAACAATAATGGTATTGAAACGAAAACAAACTTTTCTTTTGAATTTTCTTTGTAAAATTCTTCAACTTTTTCTGAAATACGTTTATGAAGTATCTCTTCTAATTTAATCTTCTTCCAACCAACAGAAAAAATAATTTTCCCAAGTTTTTCTCTTGATATATTTAAGTTTTCATCAAGAATATCATCTTCTGCAAAAGCATTTTTAATTTCGTTAATAGCAGACAAATCAGAAGCTAATATAAAATGATTTATTTTATCTGTATCCGCAACTTTGTATCCATATGATAGAAGTATTTTCTCTACTTGAGATTTTCCGCTTGCTATATTTCCTGTAATTGCAATCTTTTTCATAATACCTCGCATTGTTAATATACAACATTAAAAAAAAATATACAAACTTAATTTTGTAAGGCTCACTTGACAAATAGTTAGGTTTACCTTACAATCGATAAAAAAGGAATAATTATGGATAATTTAAGTGCAAGTTTAGAAGATTATTTAGAAATAATATGCAATTTATTAGAAACGAGCCAAAGTGTAAAAGCCGTAGAGATTGCCAAAAAGCTAAACATATCAAGAGCATCAGTTTCTGAAGCATTAATGAAACTGGCAGAAAAAGACTTAATTATATATGAGGGACACAAAGGAATAACGATAACTCCAACAGGCTTAAAAAAAGCACAAGAAGTTATACTAAAACACAGAACACTAACAACTTTTTTTGAAAATACTCTTGGCTTAAATAATACAATAGCAGAAGAGAATGCATGCAAAATTGAACACGTAATAAGTGATGAAGTATTTTTCAGAATAAAAACATTTCAAGAATATTGTGAAAAGAATAAAAAATTTATAGAAGACTTTAAGGAAGGACATAAAAATACCAGCCATGAATAACATTCAAGTTTTGGGGAAATTTCTGGATCAGCCGATTCTAGTATCAAAATTTCAAAAAACAGTACCGGGAATATTAACCGCAGGAGCAGCTGCATACACTATACACAAAGTAAACACAACTCCAAAAGAAAAAAGAAAAAACTGCGCAATAAAAACCGGTATAACACTTGGACTAACAGCCGCCTCCGCTATAGCTGCACCATATATTGCTTCAGCAATAACAAAAAGACCACTTAATGATTCATTAAACACTGTAAAAAACAAAAATAAAGAACTTATTGATACATTTGTAAAAGAAACAAATTTGAAAGAGACAACAAAAGAAATTTTAAATAAGGGAAAAGAAAAAATCCTTAGTTTTAAAGAAATAAAAAGATTATTTGAAGATATAAAAGACAAAAATTTTTTAGAGAAACTTATTCCGTCACCACAGAACGTGAGTGCAAAAGATATATTTTCAGAAATAGGTTATTTATCCGTATATGGAGCTGTTCCTGTAATAGGGGGAATTGCAGGAGGCACTATAGCTGATAAAGTTACTGATAAAAAAAATTGGAAAGAAAAAATACCTAATAAGATAAAAGAAGGTTCATATCAATATTTAGCTAATATTTTTATGTGCAATGTTGGAGCAGGAATTGCGCTTGGAATTTTAGAAAAACTCAAAATAACGTCAAAATCCGCAAGAGCAGCTGGAATGACGGCAGGTATTATTTTAACCGGCATAATAGGAGGAAGTAAAATAGCAAACCTAATCGGAGAGAAATTTATTGACCCTATTTGTTATAAAGATAAAAAGCATAAAAACAACGATGACATATTAGACATAAATTTTATTGGAAAAAGTTCAAGTGAATACATAGCAAAAAACAAATGTAAACACAACCATAAATGCAGAGAAAGAAAACCCGAAGTTCTTGATATAGGATTACATACAGATGATATTGCAACCGTTTCACTCCTTTCAGGCTTAAAATGGATAGAGCCGGCACTACCAATAATGTATACTTTATCAGGATATAGAGCCGGCATCGGTTATCGTAATTAAATTATTAATTTCCTTTTTGTTTATCCAAATTCTCAAATTTGGATTTTTTTTATTTTAAATAATCCAATAGAATGTTTAATAAATCATATTTTGATTTATAACCTGAGAACTTAGCTAATACATCACCATCTTTAAAAAGAACAAAAGTGGGGAAAGCGCCAATATCATATTTATGCACTAAATCCTGATTTTTATCAGAATCTACCTCTCCAATCCAAATATTTTGCTCCGCAATTTCTTTTAAAATAGGTTTTTGCATTTGACAATATCCGCACCAAGAAGCTGTAAAAACAACTATTTTTATTCCTTCTTTTATACTTTTTTCAAAATTATCTGTGTTTAATTCTTGTAACATAATAAACTCCTTTTAAAACTTTAGTTTATTACACAAGTTAAAGTTTTTTATCCTCCAACTGAATAAAGGAATAACTAACTTTTTATAATGGTCAATAATGCGTTATTATATTCCTTTTGACATTTAGATAAACATATTTGAAAAAGAAGAATTACAATAAAAATAATTTTGAATAATCCTTTATTTATATTTTTAAAATTTTTTACACAATATAAATAAGAACTCACAAGCTTATACATATTTGTAATTTGTATATTTACTTGAGATTTATTTTCATAATGAATGATATTAGCAGAAGGAACATATAATGCAGATAAATTTTGTTTTTTTAATCGAAAACAAAAATCAATTTCTTCAAGATACATAAAATAATCTTCATCAAATCCGGCTAATTGATCAAATATTTCTTTTCGCACAAAAAAATTGGCACCAGAGATTATTTCAACTTTCTGCTCTGCATTTATATTTATTCTTCTTGGTTTTATAAATTTTCCTTTTAACAAATATAAAAGTAAAATTTCATTTGGAGTTGGAAGATAGCCACAAGAATAGAGATATTTACCAAATGCATCCACTAGTTTACTACCAAATAGAACAAATTCATTATTTCTTTCCGCAGTAGAATATAGTATGTCTATAACTTCATTCTTCAATTTTGTATCCGGATTTAAAAGAAAAATATATTTTCCTTTAACAATACTCCTGCTCTGATTTACCGCTTTTGCAAATCCCAGATTTTTTTCATTTATTATTAACTTAATATTAGGAAACTTTTCTTTTATTATAGAAACTGTTCTATCTTTTGATGCATTATCAATAACAATAATTTCATAGGATACTTTACTTGTTTTTTCTATTATAGAATTTATACATTCTTCTATATACAGTTCCGAATTATACGTAACGATAACAATAGAAACATTATTCATCAATCACACCTATTAAATCTTTTATTTTTGAAAAAAAGTTCTTTTTATTTCCTTCTTTATATGAAAAATATAATAATGTTTCATCAGGATTTCTATATACTTGTTTAAAAAAGAAATTTAATTCTTGTAATTTTCTATCATATTCAGACTGAACATATGGTATCCCCAGCTCAAATGCATGATATTCAGACTTTTTATCAGGCGTTGTAAGCTTTATACCAAATTCATCCATATGTTCAAAAACATAGGAATATCTCTTTAACATGTACCTATGAAAAGTTATATAGAAAATATATTTTTTGTTTTCTTTTAGAAAGTCAATCGTTTCACAGAAATCAGAATATGTTTCTCCTGGGAACAAATATATTACTGTTAGTCTATTTGCAATACCTATTTGTGATGAATCTTTTAAAATCTGTTTTATTACTTTTATATTTGTGCCTTTATTCATCAAATCAAGAACTTTTTGAGAACCTGATTCTAAGCCCCAAGATACACATCTTAAGCCTGAATCATATAAATGGAATAAAAATTTTCTATCATAAACTTTTTCAAAACGTAAGAATGTCGTCCATCTAATATCTAATTTTTCTTTTATCAATAAATCGGCAAATTCTCTTGCTGTTTTGGGCGCCAATGCCGAATCAGTAAGGTAAAAATACTTAGCTCCGTATTTTTTATTTAAATACTTTATTTCATTAATTACTTTACTTAGTTCTTTGTTTGTATATTGAAGTCCAAAATCGCAGAACTTACATTTTCCCCAATAACATCCTTTTGAAATATTTATAGGAAAAACTTTTTCAGGTAAGAAATACTCTTTATTTATCGTATAGTCAAAATCTTGTGAAAAACCTATAGAAACTTTCTCTGTCAATAAATTATTAAACTCAATTTTTCCGTTTCTTTTATAGATTATACTTGGCACTTCTGCAATATCAGACTTTCCTTCAATATATTCTAATAATTTTTTTGTCGGAATTTCACCATCACCAATCATAACAAAATCTGTATAATTATCAAAAAAGTTAAAATCATTTCTGATATTTTCCATAGTTCGACTTATATGTGTACCGCCAAGAACTGTTGTTATATTATATTTATTTTTTAATATATATGAAAGTGTAAGTCCCGCGAGCATTTGTCCTTCAAAATTTACTGATATTCCAACGCAAGCAGGCTTGTTTTTCGCAATTTCAGATGCTTTTATCTCCATATATGAATAAAATATATTATGAGTATTTACTGCTTCTATTTTATATTCATCATATTTTAATTCTTGTTTTATATTCTCAATTTTTTCATCATATATTATTTGCGGATAATAAGGAACAGATATTAATTCTATCGCCTTTGCAATAACAAATGAAGCTATTTTATATTTTTCCGGATTATAATATTCTCTTGTTCTCACTATATGAACAGATTCATCAATCTTATCTTTTATGAACTCGTATATTTTCTCATTCTCTTTAAAATATCTTACTATATCTTTTTCTTTTTCTGAAAGATTACTTCTTTGTCTGATAGACACAATTTGATTATAAGTTTTATTAAAATGTTCATCTGTAAGCTTTTCATTATAGAAATCAATATTCAAATCAAAAATTACAGTCTCGTAACCAAAATTCTTAAGATAACCAGAAATTGAAGAGATTCCTGTAGAGGGAGACTTTTTTGTCCATACAGGAGGAAAAACAAATATCACTTTCATATTTACACCAATTATATAAGTATAATTATATCAGAAATTTTGTAAATTAATCTACCTAAAAAATTTTCTTATTTCCAATGTTTTAAAATATTCCAGAAATTTCACATACCAATGTTTCATATATAAAGGGTTTTTTGATACATAAAGATTAATTTCGTCATATCCTCCCATTGTTATTATATTAATTCTTTTTATTTCATCTTCTATCTTTTGACAATCCCATCTCTCATACTTATGTGAAAACTCATTAGGACTATATTCCCACCTAACTTTATCTGTATTAAGTCTAATATCAAATTCACTTAAATGATCAAATATATAAGAGTACCTCTTCAAATAAAATTCGTGAACTCCTAAATAAAAAATATATTTTTCATTCTCTTTTACAAAGTTCACAGATTCACAAAAATCATCATATGATTCTCCCGGGAAATGATACATAAAACTAACTTTATTTGCAATTCCCAGTCTATAAGCATCTTTGAGAATTCGCGATACTATAGATAAATTTATCCCTTTATTCATTTTATCAAGAATTTTCTGTGAACCTGATTCCAAACCCCAATTGAGACATCTTAACCCTGACTTATACAATAATTTTAGCAAATGATAATCAAACTCTTTATCAAATCTACAGAATGTCGAATATCTAATATTCAGTTTTTCTTTTATAAGTTGTTTTGCAAACTCTCTTGCTGTCGAAGGAGAAAAAGATAAATCTCTCAAATAAAAAAACTTCACACCATATTTTTTCTTATAAAATTTTATTTCTTTTATAACATTATTGATATCTTTAACACTATATTTGCTTGAGAACAAATCACAAAACTTACACTTCCCCCAATAACATCCATCTGTAATAACTATAGGCAATACTTTTTCAGGAAAAAAATAATGATATTCATTTATATATTCAAATTTCTGGAAGTAAAAATCTTTAGGCTTTTCATCACTATAACGATTTTCTATAATTTTTTTATTATCATCTAAATATAATATATTATTAACAGTTTCAATCTTTTTTTGACCTTTGAAATAATCCATTAACTGCATCATTGTTATAGGATTATTTTCATACATAAATATATCAGAAATATCAGAGAATACAGTTATGTCCTGTTTTAGGTCAGTTTGAATTAAAGGAATATAATTTCCAAAAATTACAATGTTTTTTTGACCATTTTTTTTTAATATTGAAGCTAAAGTCATCGCAGGAATAATTTGACCTTCTATATCTGCAAGAATACAAACAGAATTAGCATTTCTCTTTATTATTTTTTGTGCCAAAGAATTCATATATTCTATAAAGATATTTCCTTCTTTATTCTTTATCATATTCTTATAATCAATAAACTCAAAACCGGTCTCATTACCAATAACACTTCTTTCGTATAATATCCAAGTATCATAAGGGAGAGAAAGGAGCTCAAGTGCTTTATTTATCACATAATGAGCGATCTTGTATCTTACCGGATTATAAAAATCTTTTGTTCTTAAAATATTTTTTGCTTTTTCAATTTTACCTAAAATTCTACTATATTCGGACTCATCAAAAAATTTCTTTATTTGTATTTCTTTTGGATGTTTATAATCCAAAAGATTATTTACAACATTATAGCAAAGGGAATATGTATCTTTTATTTTTTCTTCATTTAAAATCAAATTATAGAAATCAATATTAGCATCATAAATATATACACTATAGCCCTTGCTTTCTAAAAAGCCGGCAATATCAGGAATGGCAGATGAAGGTGTACAAACACTTCTTAACGGAGAATGAACAAATATTGTATCCATAATACAATTCCTTTTTTTCATTATACCAAAAATATGGAATATTAATATATAATATAGTTATGTGCGGAATTTTCGGATATAAAAATTTTAATCTTAATTCTAACGAAATAAAATCTGAACTTTTTCATAGAGGACCGGATGACTTTGGAATAATAAATCAAGACAAATGGACTTTCTGTCATTCAAGGTTATCAATAATAGACACTTCCGATTCTGCAAAACAACCAATGGAATATGACGGCAATATTATCCTGTTCAACGGAGAAATATACAATTATAAAGAACTTGTAAATGAATATCTAAGAGGTACATCATTAAAATCATCCTCTGATACTGAAGTACTTCTTGTCTTAATATCTAAGTACGGTTTAAGTATCCTAAATAAACTAAATGGTATGTTTGCTTTTGCATTTTATGAAAAAAAGACAGGAAGTATTTTTCTTGTAAGAGATCGTTTTGGTGTAAAACCCTTATACTATTATAAAAGTAATAATACTATTGCCTTCTCGTCAGAAGATTCTGTTTTAATGAAAATTCTAAATCTTCCATATTGCGTAAATTATCAGTATATAAACAATCTAATCAATAAAGAAATGTCTGACTTTGATGAACAAACAATACACAAAGATATATTTTCCGTAAAAGCAGGAGAATATATAGAAATAACAAATGACAATAAAATAATTCAAACAAAATACTATACCTTTAACGACTTTAAAATAGATAAACTTGAGAATAAAGATATAGTAAATTACTATGAAGAGCTTCTGACAGATTCCATAAAATTAAGGAATCGTTCTGATGTTCCCATTGCATTAACATTATCAGGAGGAATTGATTCTTCTGTGATATATATACTGGCTCGAGAGAAACTAAATACAAAATATACGCTATTCACATATTCTCACGACAACATTAAGTTAGACGAATATCCTATTGCAGAGAAATTGGCGCAAGAATACAATGATAAAATAATAAAAATAAGATATAACCCCAAAAGTGATATAGAAAATTTTGAAAAATCGCTTCTGGCACTAAATGCACCAATATGGTCAAGTGCGCATGCCGGATATTTTGAAGTATATAAAACAATAAAAGAAAATGGATTTAAAGTAGTTATTGAAGGACACGGGGCTGATGAATTATTTGGAGGATGGCCTTTTATGTTTCCTTTTGCTGTGAAGCAGGCATTCGCAAATCATAACTATTTACTTGGTTCTCAAATCCTTAACCTATATGAAAAATACAACAAAATCTCAATTAAAAAGAAAAATAAACTTGATCTTCTTAAGATTATTCTCCCTATTAAAAATACAGATAAAGATGTATTTATAAGAATCTTAGACTACATTTTTAGAGAAAGAATACTTCCTATAAACTTAAGGTGTTGGGACAGAATTCCTATGGCAAACTCCGTGGAATCAAGAAGTCCTTTTCTTGATTATAGAATTGTTGAATTTACAAGAAAACTCCCATTGCAATATAAAATAAACAAATATGGAAATAAAGCCATTTTAAGAGCTATACTAAGAAAATATAAAAAAGAATTCATATATAATAATGAAGTAAAACAGCCTTTTTTGGCTTCTGAATTTGATTTTATAAAAAATAACCATAATTATCTGCTAAAATATTATGATAGAAATAAATTTAATTATAATATTTCAGACTGGATTAATAACAATTTTTCTAACGGATATAATCCTAAAATATACAAAGCTTGTGCTTTAGGATTTTTAGCATCTTATTATAAATAACTATGTAAACCAATTTCCTATAACGAAATGAATTATATACATTAATATTTTTTTGACTTTTAATTAAATTAATTGCTTTTTCAACTTGGAGTATAATATCCTGATTATCTTTTATGTAAATAAACCTATTATAAATATAAATACACATTTTTAGAAAAATATTATCAACAAAGACTTTAAATTGGTTTTTATAATAATCCTGCGCTATTGAATAATTATATATTTTAAATAAGGAATCAAACATTTCTTTATATGAAAGGTTGCTGGAACTGTTCTCTGTAATTCTATAATTATAGAGAACTTCATCTATCATCATTATTTCCGGATTTTTGGAAAATAAATATATTGAAAACAACATATCTTCTGAAAAATTAAAACACTCATTAAACATAATTTTGTTTTCTTTCAAATAATTAACATTATAAAATTTATTCCAAATAACATAATTTAAAAGAAGTACTGAATTACTGATATTAGCAAAAGGTAATGGTTTTGTCTTAAATTTACGGCATTCTTTAGAGTCAGAATAATCAATTATTCTATATTCCCCTTCTTTATGATATCTATATCGAAAAAATAAAATATCTGGATTATTTTTTTCCATAGCAGAAAGTAAACAATCACAAGTATTTGGTTCAATCCAATCATCTGAATCAACAAATAAAAGATATTTCCCTTTAACTTGTTTGATTCCAATATTTCTAGCATAAGAAACACCTTTGTTTTCCGTATAAAAATATCTTATTCTCTTATCTTGAAAAGAATATATAATATCTTTTGATGAATCAGAAGATCCATCATCTACACAAATTATTTCTATATCCTTGCAGGTTTGATTTAAAATACTTTTTATACAATTATATAAATATTTTTCGCTATTATAAAAAGGAATTACAATTGAGATTTTTGGCATTGTTTAAACCATATCGATTAATACTAAATTTTATGATAACATTATTTTCATAGAAATAATAGAAATAATAGAAATGTCATTTTTTTCTAGCATAAAAACTTTTTTTATAAGAAATACTTATAGAATAGAAGGCTATAGGTTAAGAAGCTATTTTAATATTTCAAATAATAAAATTGATGCTATTTTTTCAAAAACAAAATTTAGAAAAATAATTTTTAAAATATTTTTTAGGACAATATATTTTTTTAAATATATATTGAACTTAAAACCAAATATCCATTCTATAGATTTTAATCTAACAACAAGGTGCAACCTAAATTGTAAAGATTGTGCATCTTTAATGCCATATTATAAAGCTGAAAATCAGTGGACAATAGACATTGAAACATTTAAAAAAGATCTGGATAATCTTCTTTTATACACAAACAAAATCTATCGATTAAAATTAATAGGCGGAGAACCTTTACTTGTAAAAGGTATAGAAGAAATGCTTGATTATGCCTGTTCAAAGAAAAAAATTATTTCTATTATTATTACAACAAATACCTCAATAATTCCATCTGATAAACTTTGTAAAACATTAAAAAAATATAACAAAAAAGCCCTTGTTGAACTTTCAGACTATTCAAATTCAATAAAGATATCAAAATGTACAGAAATAGAAAAAAAACTGAAAGAAAATGATATATATTATTTCATATCCAATTACGAATGGTTTGAATGCGGAAAAATATATAAAAGAAACAGAACTCAAGCTGAACTAATTCAAATATATAAAAACTGCTTCCAGTCTCCTTGCTTATCTTTATTTGATGGAAAAATATATAATTGCACAAAAGCAGCAGCTATAAACCGATTAACAAATTTTAAGTTCGACGAGCAAGAAATTATAGACATAAGAGACATAAAAATAAGAAGAAATGCACTGAAAAAGTTTTATTCAAGAAATTTTTATAGTTTCTGTACTTTTTGTACATCATCTCAAAAAAGAGTAGAAAGAGGAATTCAGACAAAAGAAAGATTTAATATTACATAGACCGTTTCAATTTCTTTATTGAATCCATTAAAGTATTAATGTACATAGATGCTTCTATATCAGGTATAACATATGAAGTAAAGAACCCATCTCGTTGAACTAAAGATGGCATTATTCTTTCTATAGAATGTGTCAATAGTCCATCACATTTATCCAAAGGTTCTATTGGGAAATCATCTATTTTAAAATTCATTTCTAATATTGATTTGCATGCTTGTGTTTTAACCCAAAACATATTACCAAAAGCACAAATAACATCATTTTTTTCGAGATTTATATTTTTGCCAAGTCTTAATCTCACTATATTTTGAGCATTTTCATAATTATTTAACCATTCATTACCAATAGTACTATATGGTTCAAACTCGGGTGGATAAGGGATAAGTAAACCTAAATATTTATTTTCTTCGAACTTGTTTAATAAATTATTTACATACTGCCTATTATATAAAAGAGAATTAAAACAATGATTTCGAAACTCTTTTGCAGTTATTTTGTTTTGTTTGCTTTGTTTTGAATGAACGAAACCTATATAATCATACTTTTCAAATAAATCCCTACAAGTAACAAGTAGCGCAACATTATCACGACCTCTATTTACCTGTATTCTATATTCTATGTAATTTGATATATCACAAAGTACAGTACCAAACTTTTTTATTATATCCTCTTTTGTAGTAACTATATATATATCTATACTTTCAGGAATATTTTTTAAATAAAATGAAATATATCCAATTAGTTCTTCAGCATATATATATACTATCAAAGCTATTTTTTTAGATAAATATTGTGATTTTTCAGCATATTCTGAAGAGAGTACATAATTCATTGAAAATATAGAATTGACATTTTTACAATTTCTCGAATTTATTATATCTTCAATTATTATATCAAAATCGTAATCTGAGCTATTTTTTAAATAATCATATATCCTTCTAAGTTTTTCTGAAAAAAAAGAATATTCTTCCTTATAAAAATATGATTTATGCAGAAATGGAATATTTAAGTCTATTATATTTGTATCTATATCAATAATATTACTTGATAGATAATTTACCTTATCATCGTTTGAATTTATAGAATTTCTGGAAAAAACAACAAAAGACTTATAATTATAGAATCTGGGATCAATTGACCAAACTGTATATGATGACATTTTCGTAAACACCTCTTTTATATTTGAAAAAGGTCCATAAAATAAATCATTTGCAATAATATATTCATCATAACTGCTATTATCTTGGATAGCACTTTCTATAGAAGAATGAACTTCTGTACATATTCCATCTATTGGTTTACTATTAATAAAAATTATTTTATCAACATATTCACTAATCTTATTTAGAAAAAATAAAACATTAGAATTAATTTTTTCATAACTATATAATAAAATTCTTTTTACTGGCATTACAATTCCTCTTTCCAATAAGAATAGATATTTTTATATATTTCATACTTCATTTTTTTTACCGTTCTTTTTGGTTGCTTGATTGCCCATTCAATCATTTCAGAAATAATTTTTTCTAAATCTGTATTATCATTAAAGCCTAACATACTTTTTGCTTTTTCCTGACTACTGTATGCATATTTAGCTTCACGCCGTTCTTCTAAAAAAACAACTTCTGTATTATATCCGAAATTAAGGGCACATTTTCTGAAAATATTCATAGCTTCTTTTATTGTTATATTATAATCAGAACCAAGATTATATATTTCGCCACCAAAATCGTACAGTAATTTTTCTATAGGTTCACAATAATAATAAATATCAGAGAAAGCTCTTTTTTGAAGACCATCCCCATATATTGTCAATGGCTGTCCGTCTAACATTTGCCTAATCCAAATACCAATAACATTTCTATATTTATCCCATATATTCTGGTATTTCCCAATTACATTATGTGGTCTTATTATCGAATAATCCAGTCCGAAATGTTCTTTTGCTTGCAATAAATCAAGTTCTGAAGCATATTTTGCAATTCCATATGGATCTATCGGCATTGGTATCATTTGTTCGGTAAAGGGCGGATTATATTTTTCTCCATATACAGCCATTGAAGACGTAAAAATTATTTTTTTTACATCATAATTAATTGCTGCATTTATAACATTGGATGTAGCAACTAAATTATTAGAATAATTATGATTTCTTA
This sequence comes from Candidatus Gastranaerophilales bacterium, assembly GCA_944322745.1. GTDB lineage: Bacteria > Cyanobacteriota > Vampirovibrionia > Gastranaerophilales > Gastranaerophilaceae > Avigastranaerophilus. Next base: position 53,815 of record CALUPV010000001.1, read on the forward strand.
TATAATGACTCAATCCCTCTGCAGCATATGCAGCAAAATGCAGAATATAATCAGGCTTTTCTTTTTTCACAATTTGATTAAACAAATTATAATCTTTAATATCCACATCATAAAGAATTATACCGTCAGCAATGTTTTCTCTATAACCACCGCTAAAATTATCTACACCAATTACAATATAATTTTTCATTAATAAATATCTTGAAATATTGCTTCCAAAAAGACCAGCTATACCTGTAATTAAAACTTTATTTGTCATAAAATATACAATCCATAGATAATAACCCTATTTTAGCACACACTTCCTATTTAAGATAGGAATTAACAGCAGTCTTTAAAAAATCAACAGACTTTTCTTTTAAAGTTGAAAGTTTTTCTTCTACTTTATCATAATCTATTTGATTAATATGGACATCGTCAAAAGATTTGCATATTAGATTACTTAAACCAAGTATTTCCAACAAATATTTAACTCTTGTAGACCCTACTCCTTCAATATATATGAAATTTTTTCTAAATATTATTGAAAAACAAACCCCATGAAATGAATCAGTTATAACAAATTCTGCATTTTTAATATAATTTAGCCAATCAGAAACCTCATAAAATTTATTTACTTTTCCACAAGGTAAATCAACAGGATAAGAATGAATATTAATTAAAGGAAGATTATATACATTTTTAATTTTGTTTAATATATAATCTGTTTCTTTCTGTTTTATATTATAAGCTTTTGACAACAAATAATATGCAATATACTTTTCTTCAAAACAAATAGATTTATCTTTCAATAATGGAGCAAAAGTTTCTTCACCGACAATCAAAGTAGGATCAATAGTAATTTGTACACCATAATCAGAATCAAATGTTTTTTTTAAAACATCAACAGCAGATCCTTCTCTGATGGAGATATAATTAAATCTTTGCAAAAGTTTTTTTACCTCGTAAATTAATTTTTCATCCCCGATAAATTGTTCCATACCAAAGCTTGCAGAAAATGCAATTTTCAAACGACAATCCTTTACAAAATCAAGAAAATAATGTTTTGAATATGGTTTTGTATTGAAAGTATTAAAAACTTGATCTGAACCAGAGATAAATACTTTATAATAATAGTTCAATAAAAGAAATTGAAAGCCATATTTTTTTTTAGGAGTTAAAGATAAATATTTCTTTCTGAAATTAATAAAAGCCTCTCCCAAAAATTTAGTTTTTATATCACGATCTTCTTCTATATCAAAATTTAGTATATTGACACTATAACCAAGCTTTTTTATCAGTTCACTCATAGCATAACAAACCAAATTTGCTCCATAATTTGTATTCGAAGAAGAAAAACATAAAATACAAATATCTGCCTTTTCTTGTTTTTCACAATTTTTCCAATAGTGCTTTTTCACTTTGCATTTTTTTTTGCAGTTTTTACAATTACTTATAGTTTGCATTACAATAAACCTTGTCGATTATTATAACATATCAGAAGATAATTGTTCGGCAGGAACTATTAAAGGAAGACTCCGTTCTTTTATGAAATCACAATAATAACAAGACGAAAAACAGTCATTATTATAATAATCAATTATCTGTTGTTTTGTAATATGATTATTTAGATTCAAAGTTTCTTGCTGTTCAAATGAAAATAAATTTAAATCATAAAATGCAGCACTTCTCGGACAAATAAAAAAATATCCTTTATAAACAGATAGGCAAGGATTTAAGCATTTTCTAAAATAAAGTCTATTTCCTTCATCTGTTCTTTCATATTTTTTTATTTTAAAAACAGGAATCCACATATCTTTTTTATAAATATACTTGCATTGTGTTTTTTTTATTTGTCCTAATATTAGTTCATGCTTTAATTTTCCTTCTAAATCTTTATTTTTTGAATAATTTGACAGTCTTATAATTATTTTTTTGTTGTAACGTTTCAAAACATCTAACATTTTGTAGTCAAAATCAATTGTTCCATTCGTAAATATCCATATATTTATAACTTTTTTATTTAAAGCCACATATTCGCATATCTTTGCAATGTCATTAACAAGCATTGGTTCACCGCCTGTTATAAGAAAATTTTGTATGCTATCTACACTTTTGATTAAATTGTCAAACTGGATTTTAAATTCATTATATGAAAGCATGTTTTTTTCAATTCTTTTCAACATAGGTATATATCCGGCACAATGTTTACAGTTCAATGTACACCTATTGGTAACTAAAAACTCTATTTGCGGAATAGTTAATTTTTTAAATAAATAAAATTTAATTTTTTCATTTATCAATAATATTTCGCGCAGGACGAACTGAAAAAAGAACGGAATTCGGGATGGAAATAATCGATGAATACCATACATTCTTACCAATACATTTTGTTCTATATTTCTTTTATTAAAAACCGAAAGATTTCTCATAAATATTATTTTCTAATAACAATACGTTCAAGTTTTCTTACAAATCTTGTTAATTTATTTTCCGTATCTTTAGTAATTGAGTCAACTAATACAGTTTTTGCGCCCAACAATCGGCCTGCAAGGATATCTGTCAACGGTCTATCTCCAACTACTATTGTTTCTGACGGATTTATATTAACTGATTTCAAAAATTCTCTCATTATTTTTGGTGATGGTTTATTGGCATTGCCAATAACAGGAAAATCAGACATTGATTGCACTTTTTCAACATATTCTTTATTTTTATTGTTACTTATAATTGCAATAACAAAATTTTGTTTTAATGAGTCCAACAGTTCTTTGACCTTTTGAGGATATTCACCCGATTTTGATGGCATTACAGTACTATCCAAATCAAATAATACAGCATTTATTCCTTTTGATTTCATTTCTTTAAAATCAATATCAAATAAAGAAACTAAATTATAATCAGGTTTTAAAATCATCTTAAATTTTTCACTCCAATTGTTCTTGCCAGTGCGTACTTATATGATTTCGGCTCAGCTGAAAGTTCAAGCCAGGATATATCATTAGTATTTGAAAGTTCTTTTTCTTCCTTATGCTTTTCATCCCAGATTTTTACAACTTTTGTTCTAAAACACTCATCTGGTGTAATTATTTCTATTTCATCATTTAATAAAAATTTATTTTTTGTTAAAACTTTATATTTATTACCTTCTTTTTCCAAGAATACACATAAGCAATCAGCACCTGCGAGTCCTTTAGAGATATCATAACTATAACCTTCGCTATCAGGTTTATGCAGATAGAACCCCGTAGTATAACCTCTGTTTCCTATTTTTACAATTTCATTATAATTAGCTTCTTCATCAATTTTACCGGTATTTAGGTAGTCATCAATTGCTTTTCTGTAGGCTTTTGCCACTGCTGAAACATAATATAAGCTTTTTGTTCTGCCCTCTATTTTAAATGAATCAACACCAATATCAATAAGTTGAGGAAGATAATTAATTAAAGCCAAATCCTTTGGACTTAAAATATGAGTGCCACGTCCGTTTTCTTGTATATCAAAATACTCTCCTTCACGAGTTTCTTCAACAAGTTTATAACTCCATCTGCAAGATTGAGAACAATTACCGTGATTAGCTTTTCTTTCACCTTTCGTCATATAATCACTTATTAAACAGCGACCTGAAAAAGAAACACATTGGGCTCCGTGTACAAAAACCTCTAATTCCATATCGGGAACCTTGTTTTTTATTTCTTCTATCTGTTTTAATGATAAATCTCTTGATAGAACAACTCTTTCAGCCCCCATATCTTGCCAAAACTTAACTGCTTCATAGTTTAGGATATTTGTCTGGGTACTTACATGAAGAGGAATTTCACTCATATATTTTCGAATTACATTATAAACACCAAAATCAGAAAACAATATTGCATCGGGCTTTGCTTCATTTATTTTATCGGCACATTCTATCATTCTTTCAATATCATCACTATATGCAAAAATATTTAAAGTAAGATATACCTTTTTTCCAAAAGAATGAGCTAAATCAATACACTCTTTTAAATTATAAAGTGTAATTAACTCACCTTTACGCATTGCTCTTAAACTGAAGTCAACCATTCCTAAATATACTGCATCTGCACCATAATGAATAGCATAATCTAGTTTTTCTTTACTTCCTGCCGGTAATAATAGCTCCGGTCTTTTTAAATTTACTTCCATATAACAATTTTACTACAAAGTTATTTATCTTTCTGAATTTTATTTTTATCCCCTATAAACTTTACACTTGTTTTAAATGGATTAGATGTATAACCAAAAGTACTTTCATAATGTACTTCTTTTTCTTCATATTTTAAACTGTTATTTATATAAAGTATATTATATGGATCTGAATATATTCTCTTATAGTCATTACGTTTGACCAGATAATCATTGACTAATGCATTAGTTGGAACAATTATATAATCATGTTTATAATTCCGTCTTAAAATTTCATCCCAATTTTCTTTTACATTATAGAAATTATCCAATAAATCTTTAGTTTGTTTATAATAAACTTCTTCATAACGTCCATCCATATATATAAGATTATTAGGGAATAACTTATAGATAATATAGCTTCCCATATCAAAAGGTGCTAAAATATTACCTTTTAACTCTTTCTTACTAATAAAATTAACAACATCAACAGGCTGCATAGACAAATTCGGATGGTATAAATAATTTATGTTTAAAATAAGATTGCACAGAGAAAATATAATTACTATACAACTTAGTAAAACAAATATTTTTCTGGAGTCCAAATTAATTTTTATTTTTTTTATGATGAAATCAAGAACATTAAGTAATTCATCATATAAAAATACAGCAGAAGTAATAATAAAAAATGGTGTATTTTTTATATATTTAAAAGACAAATATGCACAAACAATGAGTAATATATATTTTGTATAATCAAGTTTGAACTTCTTAATAGAACAAATTAATAATAATAGATTAATTAAATATAATACTTTAAATTCAATCAGGAACAGCTTATTCGGATGAGCAAACGGGCTAATCCATTCAGTAACAAACGGTCGTTCCATTGTTGTTGCCATGAAAATAAATTTTACATAATCAACTCCATAAGGATTTATAAACATTACAAGAAATGAAAGCAATAATACATACAAAAAGTGCTTATTTTTTTTTCTATTTAAAAGTTCACCAATAAAATAGATAAATAATAACCCCAATAAAGAAACACACCCGCCATGTATATTTACCCAAAATAGCATAATAACAGGGAGCGTATATAGTAATTTATAATTTTTAGATAATCTTACCTTTTCTAAAATAAAAATTGAAATAGAAAAGAATAAGAAAGTAAAAAGATGACATCTTATCCAAGATTGAGTAATTGTAGGCATTGCAAGCACGATAAAAATAAAATACAAAAGGTTGAATAATAAATTATTATCTTTTTTGTGCAACCTTATAGTTTTATACAAAAATAAAAGAATAAGAAAGACTAAAATCGTTTTAAAAAATAAAACACCAATATATCCAAATAAGTTTTGTATTAAAGAAAAAATAATACTAGCACCCCACTCATGGTCAAGCCATATGTGAGTTGGAGTATAAGAAAAAATATCTGTTTTCAAAATACTTCCAAGTTGAAAAAAAGCATTACCTTGAAGTAATCTAGCCCAATAATCCATATCTACAGCAGAAAAAATTACAGTATTAAAAAGAATAAACAGAAATACTGAAACTATAAAGAAGAAATATAAAAAATAATAATTATCAATAATTTTTCTCATAAATGCATTCTATCATAATATAGGAAATCCTTTTGTTAAGTTATATGAAGCACTTAAAATCAATCATGATGGGCATTTTTACTTTTTAGAAAAAATTGTTAAATAAAAAACTAAAGTTAAAAGAAAAAATGACGACACACTATAATGTCAAGGGCAATAGCCCCATAAAACCTCCCTCCCCAAAGTCTAGTAGCCGCCTTAGTTGGACGGCTTTTTTTTATTGTTTGAAGCTTTTGTTAACTTTTATTAAGTTTTGCGTATATATTGCATATCCCTTTATCTATCTGCGTTTTTGACATTTTATATTTTTTATATATTTACTTTGTATATACTTTTTATAGCAATTAATTCTTCTTTTTTGTTTTTATATTAATACAAGATACGAAAAAGAGGATTACAAAATGGGTTACGCTTTATTTGCTCAAAGAAAAGTTTGTTTAACTGGACAATTAAACTCTGTTAGCTTACAACAAACTCAACGTTCTAATGAACAATACTTATTAGCTACTCAGACTCTTTCTCTTCAACAACAACTTTCCTCTATGCAAGCTGCTCAATCCCTTGAATTGTCTGACTTGTATGAATTATTATCTCATGCTACTGCTGATGGTGGACTTGATCAAACTTACGTTGATGAAATTAATAAAAATAAAGACAGTAACGGTAAAACTCAATACGAAAATTTAACTAAAGATGCTCAGGAATTAGTTGACAAGCACGAAACTGCAAATAGAGATGCTATCAATGCAAAAATTAAAGAAGTTGAATCCGGTTTTGAAGCCGAATTAGACGAGATTAACAGAGAAATTTATTTAGTTTCTATTAAAGAAAATGCTGTTGAAATGGAAGTTAAAAGACTTGATACTCAAGTTTCTTCTCTTCAAAAACAACTTGAAGCCGTTGAAGAAGCTGAAAGCTCTGCTATTGACAGGGCTACTCCTAAATTTAACGGCGTTGGTTAGACTTATTTTATTCAAATTTTTATATATTTTATCCTTTTTTCGTTTTTATCTTTGGAGGAACTCCGTTCCTCCTTTTTATTTGTATTAGACTATATTTGACATCTTAAGTATAAATTATTTTTTCTTAATATATAAAAGCATTTAATTTTTTACCGAGTATAATTAGCATATATAAATTTTGGGGATATCATTAGTAAATGGCAAAAAGTTTTTGTAATCTCACGACAAAAAATAAAAAAAATTATAATATCAAAAGAATTTTAGACAAAGATTCAATGGAAATAAACTATCTTTTTGAAAATTCCCAAAAAACACTTGAAGAAATGACGGTTATTGAAGCAGAAAGAAGAATAGCACTTGAAAATTTAAGGAAATTAACAAGCGAACTTCAAACCAAAAGATTAAGATACAACTCCAAATCTTTTTGCAAATACTTTACATTATAATTTATTGATTTCTGTCAATGGGAACTGTTATTTTGGCAAGTTTAAAAAGGTCAAATAACCTACGGCCACCGCCATTCTTAAAGTTAATATTTTTTTTGGTATTTTCAATTTTTTCACCATTTTGAAGTTCTACCGCAAATTTAACCAATCTTGGATTCATAAAACCAACCTCACAATATAAAACTAACCACCTTACTTATATATAAAGTATTTTAATAACAAAAAATTGCCCAGAAGATAAACAATATATAAAATTTATGCTAAAATATTTTTATGATTGCAGTAAAACTTATAAGAAATAAACAAGTTCCTCTTGATATACCTGAAGGTACAATAATAAAACATGGCGACTTAGTTATAGTTCTTACCGAAAAAGGAGAAGAAGTAACAGCTGCTTATTATGTACCTCCACAAGTAGAAAGTATACTTAAAAGAAAAAAAGTTCCATCTATTCCTTTTGTCAGAATTATGACTGAAGACGATAAAAAAGAGTATGAAGAAATTCAAAAAATGGAAGAGCAAGGTTATAAAGATTGCCTTGAACTCATAAAGCAACATAATCTTCAGATGAACTTAATACAATGTAAATATACATTTGATAAAAGAAAAGTTACTTTTTATTACACAGCACCTGAAAGAGTTGATTTTAGAAATCTTTTAAAAGATTTAACAAAAGTATTCAAACGAGTAAGAATAGACTTAAAACATATAGGTGTTAGAGATGAGACTTCCTTATGCTGTGGAAACGGTTTATGCGGAAGGCCGTTTTGTTGCTGCACTTTTAAACGACAATTTGATTCCATTAATATAAAACTTGCACACGATCAAAGTATGCCAATTACTCCAAGTAAAATTTCCGGGACATGCGGAAGGTTGCTATGTTGTTTAAATTATGAATATAAAAATTATATTGAAACAGCAAAAGAGATGGTCCCAATAGGTTCTGGTGTAATGACCCAAGATGGAGTAGGAAGAGTTTGTGCATTAAATATACTTACTGATAAAGTATCTGTAAAACTGTCCGACGGAAAAATAAAAGAATATCCCAATAAAGAAGTTGAGATGATTGATACCGATGTAAATATTGAGATAGACACAAATTCTGCTGGTTACAAATATGCGTCTATGCAACAAACAGAAGAGCATATAGATATAAAATTATTTGAAGATGATAAAAACAGTTCAACAGGAAACATCTGATTAATTTCAATATTCCTATATATTAAAAGGCAAAGTTAAAACAAAGGTTGTTTGTCCTTCTATTGACGAATCGACTTCAATATTTCCATTGTGTGCCAGAACTATTTGCTGAGACAAATATAGCCCCAAGCCTGTTCCTGCTTTTCTAAATTTTGAATGACCACAATAATATTTTTGAAAAATCAAATCTAAATCATCTTTAGAAATTCCAGTTCCTTTGTTTGTAAATAATAGTTTGACTTTTTCATCATATAATTTTGTTTCCAATATAATTTCAGAAGCTTCGGGACTAAAAGAAAGAGCATTTTGCAATAAATTTTTTATTACTCTCTTCAATTGAAAAACATCAAAATCAATTTCAACATTTTTTGTTTGTTCCAAATTAACAATTATCTTATGTTCTGTCTGAATAGCAATCTGACGCATTTCTTCCACAGTAGATTTAATGAAAGAATTAATAGAATTTCTGGACTTATTTAATTTAATAGTTTTTTGTTCTAATTTATATGTTTCAAGCATATTTTCAATCAAATCCTTTAGTTCTTGATTTGAAGATTTCATTAATTTTAATATTTCCGATTGTTTTTCGTTCAAAGAGCCAAAGCGACCATCCAATAAATAATTTAAAGAATTCAATTCTGCAATAACAGGCACTTTCATATCATGAGTTAATGTTGCGGCAAATTCTTCTTTAAAAAGTTGTAACTGTTTTTCTTGTTTTATAACTTCTTCCAGAGATAAATTCTTCTTAGATAAAGTTGTTTGATATTCTTTTATCATCAACTCCCTATCATACATTGTTTCAAAAAGACGATTCGTTGATACTTCCAATTCTTTATTATTTAAATTATCGAGTCTAACATTTATGTCTCCGTATCTGACTCTTTTAACAGCCAAATATATTTTTGAAACATCATTCAAAAGTCGATTATATTTTTTCAATATATATATAAATCCGGCAAATAAAAAAAGATAAATAATTATAAGAAAAGTTATTATGCTAAAAGATATCATATCAAAATTATAACACAAAAAAGAGGCACCTTTATAAAGGTGCCTCTTTTATTAACGAAATCTATTTTACCATTTGATTCATAACTTCTTCAGCAAAATTATCTTGTCTTTTTTCAAGACCTTCACCTAATGTCCAACGAACAAAAGATTTAATTTCTAATTTACCGGCTAATAAAGCTTCAATGGTTTGATCAGGATTTTTAACAAACGGTTGTTCCATTAAACATTTTTGCGACATTAGTTTGTTTACACGCCCCTCAACTATTTTAGCTCTGATATTTTCAGGCTTCTTAGCCAAATCTTCCTTACCCATTTCAATTCTGGTTTCTTCATCTATAACAGATTGCGGAATTTCTTTTCTTGAAACAAATTCCGGAGCAGAAGATGCAATATGTAAAGCAACATCTTTTAAAAGCACTTCATCTTGAGCTGTAGCAGACAGTAAAACACCAATTTTACCATTATGTACATATGTTGCCAGATTTCCTTGAAGAATTTCAAATCTTCTAATACTGATTTTTTCACCAATTGTAGCAATTTTGTCTTTCACTGCATCTTCTATCTTCATATTACAACAAGCACAAACAGATGAATTCAATGCATCCATATCTTTTGGTTTTGTAGTTGCAATATGCTTAGCAAGACCATTAACAAAAGTTTTAAAATCTTCATTTTTTGCTACAAAATCTGTTTCACAGTTAACTTCAACAATAGCACCAACGCCATTTTCAATATATGTTGCAACTAAACCTTCAGCAGCAATTCTGTTTTGTTTTTTCTCAGCAGAAGCAATACCTTTTTGTCTCAAAAATTCCATTGCTTTTTCAATATCGCCGTCACATTGTTCAAGAGCTTTTTTAGAGTCCATAAAGCCAGCGCCTGTCTTTTCTCTAAGTTCTTTAACCATAGCAGCTGTTACTGTCATAATTTATTATCCTTTCAATATCTTATAAAAATACCAAAACATTTTAATACAAAAAATTTTGAGATACTTCTGATTTTCAGAAGTATCTCAAATATTTTATTCTTCAGTTTGAGTTTCTTCTTCTTCAACTTTAGCTTCTTCGACTTCAGCCTTCACGTCTTCAGATACACCTGCATCTTCAGCTTTAATAGACTGGATTTTAGACATTTGATTAGCTTTATTTTCTCTTAATTGTTTTCCTTCAAGAACAGCATCTGCAAGCTTTGAGCAAACTAACTTTATAGATCTTATAGCATCATCATTACCTGGAACTATATAATCAATTCCATCAGGGTCAGCATTTGTATCAGCTAAACAAATAACAGGAATATTTAACTTATTAGCTTCAGCAATTGCAATTGCTTCTTTCTTTTGGTCAATAACAACCAATAAATCAGGCATACCTCTCATTTCTTTGATACCGCCTAAAGTTTTAGTTAATTTAGCAAGTTTTCTCATCATTTGAGCAACTTCTTTTTTAGGCAATTTATCAATTTGACCTGAATTTGAGAATTCTTCAATTTCTCTTAATTTGTTAACTCTGCCTCTGATTGTTTCAAAGTTAGTTAACATTCCGCCTAACCATCTTCTGTTTACATAATAAGCACCAGCTCTTGTAGCTTCTTCAGCAACTACGTCAACTGCTTGTTTTTTTGTACCAACAAAAACAACATTTTGACCTTTTGCAGCTGCATCTCTAACTACAGCATATGCTTCGTCTAATTTTTCAGAAGTTTTTCTTAAGTCTAATACATAAATTCCATTTCTTGCACCATATATATATGGTTTCATTTTTGGGTTCCATCTTTGAGTTTGGTGACCAAAATGTACACCTGCGTCAAGTAATTCAATCATTGATGCTACCGGCATCGTTCTTTCTCCTTTTTTCTTGTAACCTATGAATTGCTTTCCCATCTTTATAAGACTAAGTTATCATCACCTTATGCGACATAACCTATCGGATTCACAACTCAATAATCATGGTAATACAAACAAAAAAAAAGTAAAAATAAAAATATGATAATTAAAAAAATAACAATTATCCTGTTACATAAGTTAAGGATTAATATTTTTCATTTACTCTTTGAATTATAATTTTACAAAATACGAAGTTTATGGTTAGAAAAGGGTTTTATATGAAAAAATTTTTCAAAGTTCTTGGAGTTTTAATAGTTTCAATTGTTGTACTTTTATATTTGAGTTTTCTGTTTATACTTCCAAATGCTGTGGATTTAAATAAATTCAAACCTGAAATACAAAAATTAGTAAAAGAACAAGCTAATCTTAATATAGACTTTGATAATCCTAAAATTTCGGTAACACCACTATTATCTGCAGGCATTAATGCAAATAATATTTCCTTAAATCTTCCAGATGATTCTAATCTTTTAAAAGCCGACTCTTTTACAGGAAGGATTTCTCTTCCGCATTTATTATTCTTGACTGTTAAAGTTTCTAAAGCTGAAATAATAAATCCAATATTAAATATTGATATAGTAGATGGAAAAGCATTTAAAGCTGTTCAAGCCTATGAAGTAATTTTAAATAATAAAGAAGAAAAGATAGAAGAAAATTTACAAACCGCACAAAAACCAATAATTGATCCTGCTTTGATAAAAGTACAAATTCCTGCTTTTAAACTAATAAACTATTGTGCAAAAATTAATGATTTAAAAACTTCTGACACACTAAAATTAAATGGTAATGAGCTTGTTTTAGGTTATAGAAACGGAGAAAGCATACTATTAAAAACGAATGCAGAATTATTTATTAACGAAACAAAAAATATAAATGCAAACATAGATATAGATACAATAATTCCAAAACAAAGCAAACTGGATGAAGAAGACGATAAAGCTCAAAGAGTTGAAATTCCTTTTATAAACCCAGTTGCAATGTACAAAGCATACGATTTAAAAGCTAACATTGATTCAAAAATTAAAATCAGAAACAAAAATAAACAAATTATATCAAACGGTTATTTTAATATTGATAATTTTACAATCAACTTAGCCGGTTTAAAACTTCCTGAAAGTAAAATCCATTTTACTTCAAAAGGTACAAAAGTTAATTTGGATACAGATTTATATATAACAAATGAAGAAAAAATATCCGTTCTCGGAATGTTAAATTATGGTGCAAAGCCTGCAACAGATATAAAAATCACTTCAAATGAAATACATATAAATAATGTTATAAATTTAATAAAAGCAACTTTAGATTCCCTTCACCTAAAACATGAACTCAATCCAATAATAGGGGAAGGTATTTTTACAGCTGATACTTATATTAAGACTGATTTTAAAAAGCTAAATTCAAACGGAAACATTAAAATAAAAAACTGCATTATAAAAAATAAAGATAAAAATCTGCAGTTAGCAAAAATAAATTCTATAATATCTTTAGATAACAGTATTCTTAAATTTATAGATACCTCTTTAGAAATTGCAGAAACAATATTTAAAATCGATGGAAGTATCAATGAAAAATCATATGCTGATATTTCTATTTTAATGGAACAAATGCCATTAGCTAAAGTATTTTCTATGTTTCTACCGGCAGAAATTAATAACACCTACAATGTAAACTCAGGAAATATAAACCTAATTGCGAATATAAAAGGTGAATTAAAAAATGCAAACGGAAATATCAAGTTATCACTTAAGAATTTGTCATTAACAGATAAAATTAATAAAATAGACTACCTAAATAATTTATTAGTTGCAGATTTTACAAGTGATTTTAAAACATTTACAGGTAATATAAACAACTCTGATTTTAAGTTAAAAATTAATGGAGCAAGTATTGATTGTGAAAAATTCTCGCTTAACATCGGAGAAAAAGATTTAAAAATAAATCCCTCAATAATAAAAATAAACAAGTCTACAGACATTAATCTAGATGGTGAAATCAAAGACTATATAAAAAATCCGATATTCAATTTTAACGTAAACGGCAATGTCAGAACTAAAGACCTTAAACAATTTTTGGGTTCTGATATGGCAATCTTCATAAAAGAAAAAGGAATTATCCCTATAAATATAAACTTAAACGGCGATAAAAAGAAACAGACATTAACAGCATCATTAGAAGCGAATGCCAATAACTATATTACTCCAATTGATATAAAAAATGTTCTGGATAAAAATACCATATTTAAAACAGTTATTGACTTTAAAGGAGATAGGTTAAAAATAAAAGACACAGGATTTTATATAAAGACAATTGAACAAGATTCTGAAAATCCTGAAAAGACAATAACAAAATATGAAGAAATTGTAGATATAGATGGAACAATAACAAAATTAAATACAAAAACTCCAAATATAAATCTTATAAAAATAAAAATGCCAAAAGATTTAAATGTTGTTATTTGTGCTTTTCCACAATCAAATTTAAATGCTAATGGAAATATTCTTATATTTGGTGATTTATTTGCACCAAGAATACGAGGTGAATTTGATATCTGGGATCTATCTATTCCTGAACTCTTTATAAAAATGGACAAAGCATCATCAAAATTTGAAGGTAAAAATCTTGATATCAATATAAAAAATTTAATTGCGAATAGTTCAGATTATAACATTTTGATAAACGCAGATTTAAATCCATCAAAATACTTTACTATTAAGAATTTAAATTTAATATCAAATCTAACCGATGCAGATAAATTAATGGAAGTATCAAATGCAGCTATGAAATATATGCCTATAGCTACAACAGAGAACAATACTAAAAACACTAATCAAGCTGCAGATATTCCAGTTATAATAAAAGACGGTAACATTGACATAAAAGAAATAAAAACAGGCAATATCACTTTAAATGAAACAACTGGAAGAATTTCATTTAATAAAAATATATTATATATAAATAATTTAATAACATCAGGATTTAAAGGAAAAATAAAAGGTGATGTATCAACAAACATACTAACAAGTGAAATAAAAGCAGCACTAAAAGGTAACAATTTAGATGTAGAAAAAACTCTTTTGGATGCAGCAGCAATGAAAGATACACTTACAGGCACTATGGACTTCGATACCAAAATATCATTAAAAGGTGTTACTTATGAAGAACAAATGAAAACTTTAAAAGGAACATTGGACTTCACAATGGAAGACGGAACTCTCGGGCCATTTGGTAAAATAGAAAACTTAATTATGGCAGAAAATATAAGAGAATCGGCATTTTTCCAATCAACAATAGGAACAATTATAAATTCATTACTATCTTTTGATACAAGTCATTACAACACTCTTAAAGGTGAATTAAGATTTAATAACGGGATAGCAGAAATAAACCCAATTACATCAACAGGAGATGTTATGGGTACATATATATTTGGTGATTTTGACTTAATAAAAAACACTATAGATATTAAGTTAAGAGGACGTCTAGGCTCTCAAGTTTCGGATTCAATGGGACCACTTTCAATGCTAAACCCTGTAAATCTTGTAAAAGCAACTCCGGGCATGAGCATTGTATTAGGAAAAATGTTTGCACTATTTTGTGAAGAAGTAACAGAAGATGAAATAGCTCAAATTCCAAATCTAGGTAAAGATATATCTGATACAAATTCTACAAAGTTCCAAGTCATAGTAAGAGGCGATGTTGCAAAACCTTTAACCTTAATAAAATCATTCAAATGGTTAGCACTTGAGTCTGAAATTCAAAATGCTAATTCATATTTAAATACAATACCAAAAGATACATTGCCTATTGATATAATAAATGTTGACAAGGAAGAAATAAAGACACAAGTAAAAGAACAAACAAAGCAAACTGTAAAAGAAACTATCGAGAAATCATTATCTGAGGAAACAAAAGAATCTATAAATAAAACAAAAGAAACAACAGACAAACTAAAAAGTCTTTTTGGGAATAAAGAAACAACAAAAAAGACATTGGAAGAAACAAAAGAACAAGCAAAACAAAATTTGCTAAATCAACTAAAAGAACAAACATCACAAACAGGAATAGAACAAGAGCCTGAAGCAAATACGACAACACCATAGAACAGAACAAACAAAAACTTTTAACAAAAAAAAGAGGATTAGAAAATCCTCTTTTGACTAATCACAAAAAAAAATATATACTGGAGATATTAGTTATAGAAATTATAAGAGGTTTTTATGTTTGAATTGTGGATGTTATATGTTATTTTATCAATTATTGCAATAATAATTGAAATATTTGCGCCGAGCCTTTTTTGTATTAATTTTGCATTTGGAGGAATAATTACTGCTATTATTTCGATTTTTTGGGGTGATTTATATACAACCTTAATCATTTTTGCAGCGATATCAGTAATTTCTCTAATATTTATAAAGCCGTTGCTAACAAAATTAATCAAAAAACAAAAAAATGCTGATTTTGATTCACAATACATTGGAAAAATTGTTAAAAGCATTGAACCAATAAATACAACTCAAGGTGCAGTAAGTATTTATGATGAGAGATGGGAAGCTCGAATAAAAGAAGGCGGAGAAGAAATTCCAATAGGTTGTGATGTAAAAATAATAGACAATGACAGCTTAATATTATATGTAGAAAAAGTATAGAGGAGACTAAACATGGGTTTTTTAGTTTTAGGTTTATTATGCCTTGCTTTAATTTTTGTATTAAAGGGATGCATAATTGTACAACAGCAAGAAGCAGTAATTATACAACGATTGGGTCAATATTCTAAAACATTGGCTCCTGGCCTACATTGGATTGTACCTTTTTTTGATTCTCCAAGACCAATGTTAAAAATAGAGAAGCAAAAATCGCTCGATGGAAGAACATATTCATCTATTACATATTCTCCACGAATTGATTTAAGAGAGACTGTTTATGATTTTCCCAGACAAAATGTAATTACAAAAGATAATGTAACTATAAGTATTAACGCTCTTTTATATTTCCAAATTATAGATGCCCAAAAAGCTTTGTATTCAATTGAAAATTTACCGGAAGCTATTGAAAAATTAACACAAACTAATTTAAGAAACTTAGTTGGACAATTAGCATTAGATGAAACTTTAGTATCTCGTGACATAATAAATGACAAATTAAGAGAGATTCTTGATAAAGCAACTGATAAATGGGGTGTAAAAGTAAACCGTGTAGAACTTCAAGATATAGTTCCGCCTGCATCAATACAACAAGCAATGGAAAAAGAAAAGAAAGCAGAACAAGACAGACGTGCTACAATTCTTGAAGCAGAAGGTATAAAAAAATCTGCAATATTAACAGCAGAAGGTGAAAAAATGGCTGCAATAAATAAGGCAGAGGGTGAAAAGCAAGCAGAAATTTTAAGAGCGGAAGGGGTCGCACAAGCTCGTATTATTGAAGCAGATGCAGAAAAAGAAGCTATTAGCAGAATAGTAAATGCTCTAGCAGATAAAGGCAAACCGGATCAATATTTGATTGCTATGAAATATCTTGAAACATTGAGCAATATAACAGCAGGAAGTGATAATAAAGTTGTTTATATGCCTTACGAAGCAACAGGAATTCTAAGTTCAGTTGACGGAATAAAACAAATGTTCGACAAAAAATAATTTTAATATATAAGAAACATAAAAAGGAACGATAAAATTATCGTTCCTTTTTGTGTTAGGATAAGTATAAAGAGGTATATTATGCAAGGTATTATTTTCGACTTCAATGGTACATTATTTTTCGATTCTCATATGCATTATGAAGCTTGGAGATTATACTCTAAAAAATTGAGAGGCTATGAATTTTCAGATGAAGAAATGCGAGAAAAAATGTTTGGAAGAACCAATGCAGATATAATTGAATATGCAATTGGCAGAAAACCAACACCAGATTTAGTAATAAATTTGGCAAAAGAAAAAGAATCAATGTATCGGGAAATGTGTAAAAAAGATAGAAAGAACATGATATTAGCGCCCGGTGCAGAAAAATTCCTTGATTTTTTAAAAGAAAAAGAAATTCCACGAACAATTGCGACAATGTCAGAATGGGATAACGTAGAGTTCTACATTAAAGAATTTAATTTGGGAAAATGGTTTGATATAGAAAAAATAGTATATTCAAATGGTAAAATTCCAGGAAAACCAGCTCCCGATATATATAAAATAGCAGCAAAGAATTTAAATATAGAGCCAAAAGATTGTATTGTTGTAGAAGATGCAATATCAGGGATAAACGCTGCAAACAATGCCGGTATAGGAATGATTATAGCTATAGCATCTATTGAAGATGATGCTTTATATTCATCAATTCCCTATGTAAAACAAATTATACATAATTTTGACGAAATAGATAAAAAACTTTTTAAAAGAATATATTAAGTTTTATTAAAAATAATCTAATCCATTTATTTGTAGTATTTTTACAAAAAAGTAGAATGTAAAGTGATTCAAAAATTAACAATTTCTATACTACAATTTTTTTTACATGTTTATGGGGAAAAAATAAACACATTTTAAAAATAAACATGGGGGAAAAGAGAATGAATATTGGAATTGGAAATGGTTATGATGATATAGCCTTGAGAACGCTATATGCCACACAA
Organism: Candidatus Gastranaerophilales bacterium; assembly: GCA_944322745.1. Classification (GTDB taxonomy): domain Bacteria; phylum Cyanobacteriota; class Vampirovibrionia; order Gastranaerophilales; family Gastranaerophilaceae; genus Avigastranaerophilus. Next base: position 71,661 of record CALUPV010000001.1, read on the forward strand.
CCGGAAGACTTAAATGGAAGTAAAGCTTCAGAAACAAGCAGCAATCCTATAAGCTTTTCATCAGGAGCAGAAGAAACAAAGAGTCTTGAAGATATTGAATCAGAATATGAAGAAGCAGAAGCAGCAATAAACAATGGTGAAGTAGAAGATTCAGAAAACATACAAGCAATTGCAGGCACTCAAGCTGCACAAGGGTCATCTTCTGTAAGTGCAACAGGTGAATCTTCAGAAAAAATTAAAGAAGAAATAGAAGAACTTGAAGCAGAGAAAGAAGAAAACATCGAAAAGATGGAAAAGATTGAAGACGAAATTGAAACATTAGCAAAATCTGCAGAAAAACATATAATGGAGGCTGCAAAAGCGCAAGAAACAACAGTAAAAGAACATGAAGAAGAAACACAAGCTGTATTAGATGAAAACATTCAAGCATACATCAACGCAAATAAAGAAGGCGGCGAAGGTATGACAAGAGATGAACTTCAAGAAAATATAAAAGGTGCTATGCCAAACACACCTGAAATTGCTGATGCTGTCGCTGCTTTAACTGCAGCAAGTGAAGAAGTTGGTGAAATTGATTCTTGCTTGGGTGAACTAAACAAACTAATTACAGATACACAATTAATAGATGAAGAAATTGAACTAAAGAATGAAGAATATGAAGCTGCTCTTAAAGCAGAAGAAGAAGCAAAATGTTGCGATCCTATTGGTTTCACTGCAACAGATGAAGATGGAAATCAAGCACAATATGATTTCATAGTTGATGATGGAGCTTTTGATTCAACAAGTGATTTCTTAGGTGCTAATGGGCAATGGAATGATATGGCAGCACTTGATACAGACGGAGATAATATCGTATCAATTGCAGAATTACAAGCCGGAAATATAAAAGCTGTAAAGACAAATGCAGATGGTTCTCAAGAAGTAGTCGATTTAGCAGATGAATTTGGGGAAGACTTCTCTGTAGATCTATCCTCATATGAAAAAGGCGGTTCTCACAGTGCAGTAAATACAACAAGTGATAGTGACGGAGATGGAACAGCTGACCAAACAATGTTAGGTACATTCAATGTTAATATTAATGGTCAAACTGTAAATGGATATAATACCTTAGATGATGTAGATTGGCTCTCTGAAAACTACGGTATTTCAGCTGATTCAACAACAGAACAAACAGATGGATTAGATTCAACTTTATTCTCTGAAGACTTACAAGCACATGTAAACTTCTTCAATATGTATACAGAAAAATCAGAAGCATTAAAAGAACAAATTAAAGAAGGCTATGCAAACATTGGCTTATCTGAAGAACAAATGAACGGAATTAACGAAGTTACAAAGAAAGAAGCAGAAGAAGAAGCAAAAGCATTTTTATCGTCGATAGATAAAAAAGAAGAAGTTAATGAAGAAAATGCAGAGGATGGAATCATTGGTCAATCTGTAGAAGATTCAGACTCTGAAATAGCAGATGAAGGGACATTAGCAACTGAGCAGCAAGATGATGATAAATTAAGAGAAAAAGAACTTATGATTGCTGCATAATGTATAAAAAAGGTTTGAAAAAAGGATAAAAAAGGTAGAGTGGCAATATTGCCACTCTATTCTATTTATTTTACAATGTTAACTTTAAATTCTGGATTTTCTTCTAATTTCTTTTCTATTTCTTTAAATGAAAGGAAACCACTCTGCGCTCCAAAATGTTCAACGACAGATGCAGCAACGACAGATGCGTATTTTAAAGATTTTTCAACATCTCCTTTCGTTCTTTCGAAAGAAGATACAAAAGTAGATGAAAAAGCATCTCCAGCACCAAGAGTACTTACAACTTGTGCCGGAAATTCACCACATTGATAAAATTTTATACCATCATAGGCATATACACCGTTCTTACCGTCCGTAATTATAGTAATTCTATATTTCCCAGAATTTATTTCTTTCAGCATTGAAATTATATCAGGGTGAATTACTTCTTCAGAATATTTCTCATGTTTAGTATCAGGTCTAACTTGAATTCCTGTAAGCATTGAAGCTTCATCTCTATTTAAGATAACAACTTCTGCTGTTTTTAATACATTATATAAATTTTCTTTTCCTTGTTTAATACTACTTGTACCAACATTTATAGCCAAATTCACATTGTGTTCCTCGGCAAAATCAGCAAGTTTATCAAGAATTTTAGTTGAATTTCCATTCAAAGGAGCAAGATATAACCATTTAGAATGCTTTATTGCATCAAAATTAATATCATCCATTTCTAACTGTGCATTAGCCCCCCTATGTGCAAGAACAGTTCTATCTCCCTGAAAACTTGTTAAAATTATGGAAAAACCTGTTTGATATTTTTTAGTTTTTACAATATTTGATAAATCGACATTAGCTTTTTTGAGAACATGTTTAATCTTCTCACTTTGAATATCATCGCCAACTTTAACTATTGTTGATGTCTTTAATCCTAAATTAGAAAAATTTGTAGCAGTGTTAATAGCACCACCACCTGTTTCAAATTCGAAGTTATCTATTTCAATCTTCGCACCATATGGGTATGCCATAAATTCCTTCTTTGTATCTGTCGTACAGACAGATACAATATTTGCGGCATCAGTTTCAATAAAAGCATCTAATGTTGCACTGCCTATTGTTATTACATCATACATATTTATCCCTCTTTTCAATAATATTGATATTATTATATACTAATTTGCTCTAGGATGTGCAATATTATAGGATTGTTTTAACCTTTCGGTAGAGACATGTGTATATATTTGAGTATTACTTATACTGCTATGACCCAATAGTTCTTGAACAATTCTCAAATCGGCACCATTTTCTAATAGTTTTGTAGCAAAACTATGCCTGAATACATGTGGCGTAACATGTTTCGGAAGTTCTATTCTCTCAACAACATCTTTTATTGCTAATCTTACACTCTGTGGTTGAAGCCTATACCCGGTTTTATTTATAAAAACAGGAGATTGAGATAACACTTTTTCATCTTTGAAAATCAAATATCTTACCTTTTTTATATATGTTTCTAAAAATTTCTTTGCCCTCTCTGATACTAAAACAATTCGTTCTTTTGATCCTTTTCCAAATACAGTTATCTCATTTTCTTCCAAATTCAAATTTTCAAAATTTAAGCTGCTTAATTCTGAAATACGCATCCCAGTTGCATACAATAACTCAAGTATAGTTCGATTACGATATCCTGCAGGAGAATCCATTTTAATATTGTTAAGAACTTGTTCTATCTCCGAATCAGTTAAAAACTCAGGAAGACTTTTACCTCTTTTGGGAGAATGTAGTCCTATAGCAGGATTGGCATCAACAACTCTTTCCCTATACAAAAATCGATAAAACGTCCTTAATGAAGCTATTTTTCTGGCGGTAGTTGTTTTTGAATAATTAAATTGCTGAATATATACAAGATATTCTCTAAGCGTTTCATATACAACATCTTCGACATTTTTATCGTTTAACCAAATTAAGAAGCTCAAAATATCTGAACTATATGCCACTACTGTATGCTTAGAAAAATTTCTTTCTACTTCAATATACAATTTAAAAGACTGAAGATATTTTTTAGAACATTCATTCATAACCATAAGATTGTAAAAAAATTTAACAAAAAAATCAATATATCATTGAAAAAAAAGCTATATTAAGAAAAGTTAAGACAGTTGAAATCATGCCAATAACCATGGTTACATGGGTTTTGAGGTGTTTATAATATTCATTTATTTGTTTAGTAAACAATTTGTTGTATTATTAACAATCTTTGATTATAATAAACACAGTGCTTGTTTTGTTCAAAAAGAAAGAGACGGATTCTTAACTTAATGGATAAAGTTTTTGAAAATTATGAAAAAATCAAAGCACAAATTGTACCTTATAATCCAACGATAGTAGCTGTAACTAAATATTTTGATGAAAACCAAATCATAAAATATTATGAAATGGGATTTCGGGATTTTGGTGAGAACAGAGTAAAAGATGCTCTAAAAAAAATAGATAAGCTGCCTGAAAAAATAAGAAAAGACAGTCATTTCCATTTGATAGGTCATCTGCAAACAAATAAAGTCAAACTTGCAGTAGGTAACTTTGATTTAATTCATTCTGTTGATTCTGTAAAACTTGCAAAAGAGATTAATGAAGAAGCAAAGAGAAAAGGAATTATACAAAAAATTCTATTACAGGTTAATAATGCAAGAGAAGACCAAAAATCAGGTTTTTCACCGGAAGAAATAAAGACAGCATTTAAAGAAATAATAAAGTATGGTGCTATTAGAGTATGCGGTTTAATGAATATGGCTCCGATAGATGCAACAGATGAAGAATTACATCATTTGTTTGGCAATATCAAACAAATAAACGATGTATTACAATCTGAATTCGGAGTAGAATTAAAACAAATATCAATGGGTATGAGCAGGGACTTTAAAATTGCGCTTGAAGAAGGCGCTACCATGATAAGACTAGGAAGAATACTATTTGAATAATACTTAGGAGGAAGAACATTGGCAGTTGCAGACAAATTTCAAAAAATCATTGATTTTTTAACATCAGGATTTGACAACAGAGAAGACAGTATTTATGAAGAAATGATGGATGGAGCAGAAGACTATCCGGTGCAGGATAATCTTGCATTGAATCCTTCATACAATCAAAATGAACAAAAATCACAAAATTTAAAAGTAGTTTCACATCCAAATTACAGAGGATATGAAGTTATGGTTTGTGAACCACGTTCGTATGAAGATTCTATTTCTATTGTAAAACACTTAAAAGATAGAAAAACTGTTGTACTAAACTTACATTTATTGGATAAAGAACAAGCTTTAAGGATAGTTGATTTCTTATGTGGTGCAACTCATGCATTATCAGGAAGCCAACAAAAAATCGGTGATTCAGTATTTATCTTCACTCCTGTTAACGTAGCATTGTCTGCAGAATCACAAAAAAGCAAATTTTTAAGAGATGCTTTGTGGAATCAACCGCAAGCATAAGTTTTGGGGATTAGTTAAAAAAGAAGAACGATTAAAATCGTTCTTCTTTTTTATTTACAAAACAGGAGTAAAAAATTAATAACTATATTAAATCTTTACACTGTACATCTGTATATTTTTCTTTTCGATCTTGAATTTTTATTTTACTTAAAATTCCAGAACGTTTTTTTCTATAAAGCATATCAACAAAAGCCTCAATACGAGTAACAAAACCAGCTTCACCTGTTTGTTCATCAATAGATAAATGAAGAATTGGTTTTTTAGCTTTTCTTGCGTATCTAGCCATTCTTTCAAGCATTAAGGAATCCGGACCACAACCAAAGGCATTAATAGTTATAATGCCGTCAATTTTCCTATCTTGAATATAGTGCCCTGCTGCACCTGTAATTTCATATTCATTCGCCCAATATAATTTGGACTTCATAGAATTAAGCCCCTTTTTCATTTGCTCGATAGTTAAATGATTTGCTGTAAATACTTTAACATCAAGTTTTTCCAATTTTTCAAATATTTTCATACTTACACGTTCATCATAAAGATTATATCCGTGAGCAATTAAAGCAACATTAATAGGATAAGCTTTTTGATTTTCAGCAATAACAACCTTATTTTCAATTGCATATCTAAGTGCTTTTTTGTATGGAACACCACTTCTTGTCATAACATGAAAATTATTATAAACTTTCCAAGCGTTTTTTGAGGCTTGTTTAATTCTATCCATATCAGTAATGCCAAAAGGCTTAACTGCTTCAGCTAAAAACTCATATAATCCTTGTTTCTTTTCTGACTTATCAAGAGTTGTTTCAACAATTGTAAAATCACGTTTTATAACATTTCTGATTAAGTCAGGAAGCCCTCTGATTTTAGAACAGTTATAAATTTTAGGGGCTATAGATTGAATAGACGGTACAAAAATTTTATCTATTCCTTTATCTAATAAGTTTAATATATGACCAACATAAACTTTTATCGGCAGACAAGTCTCAGGCACAACCAATGATGAACCAACAGACATTGTTTGCTTTGTAGTTGGATCTGACAAAACAATTTCTATTCCCAAATCAGAGAAAAAGCCATACCAAAAAGGAAAAAAATCATAATATGATAGCGCTCTGGGTATTCCTATTTTCATTTACATCCCTTTTATAAAATCTAGTGTCTATTGGATTATAACATGAACAAACTATTTTTTGCGGATTGTCAATAGAAATTGAAAAAGAGGTATCTGCTTTGTCATCTTTACAAGCTTTTTCTTTGTATTAATTTGGCAAATATATATACCTAAAAAGACTAATACACAAGCTGCAAATTGTTTCAGATTGAATGTTTCTCCCAAGAAGAACCACCCAAAGAACACTGCTGCTACAGGCAGCATAAATAAGAATGGTGAAAATTTGCTTGCGGGCAACGTACAAATTGCAAAATTATACAATGCATAGGCAATAACTGTAAGCAATCCTAAATATACAACAAGAAAGACACTCGCATTCATAACTATATGGAAATTTCCACCTGAGAATATATTTAAAGAAGTAAAAAACAGTAATCCACCTATTACAGATAATCCTGCGAGAAAAAATGGCGGATATTTATCCATTAAATACTTCGTCGTAATTACACAGGTATCAGTAAGAATTATTGCAATAAGTTCTAAAAAATTTCCAAGCAAAGGATTTGGTGCCAACTCTGAAATATCTGATGAAACACTTAAAAGAACAGAACCAATAATAGATATAAATAGCCCCAAATATACTATTTTAACAAAACGTTCCTTTAATATTATTCTAGCTGCGATTACAAGTAAAACGGGCTCAAGAGAACTTACTATGCCTGCTTGCCCTGATGTGGTATATTTTAAAGCATTTGTTTCGAAAATAAAGTATAAGCATGGTTCACAAAGAATCATCAATAAAATTAATTTTATATCTTTAAAATCAATTTTTATATTTTTATATACAGTAAATATAAACGGAAGAAAAAACAATGCTGATATTAGCATTCTAAATGACATTAATTGAGGAGTTGAATAATAATTTAAACAAATCTTTGTTGCGGTAAGAGTTGTTCCATACAACAAAACAGCGATTGAAATAGATAAATAAGCAAAAAGCTCATTCTGATTTTTATATTTCGACAAAAAATCTTTCATTTCATATAGATTCCTCAATTCCGACTTAGACAATAGTAAAATAATTAAATAAAATCAATCAAAAATCAAACATTAATAATTAATTAATTAACAAAAATATATTAAATATTTTTATGTTTTTTTAAGAAATATTTTGATTTTTTTATATTTTGTAATATAATGTAAACAAAGGTAATATTTTTTAATGTTAAGGGGTCTAAAAAATGACTGAGAATAGTGAATTACAAGCCGAACAAGATTCGCATCAAAAAATACTTGTAGCTGATGATGAAGCAAGTATAAGAAGAATCTTAGAAGCTCGTTTAAGTATGATTGGATACGATATTGTAACAGCAACTGACGGAGAAGAAGCAATTGCTGCATTTAATAAACATAATCCTGACTTGATTGTTTTAGACGTAATGATGCCTAAAATTGACGGTTATGGTGTTACGAGAGAAATAAGAAGGACATCAGATGTTCCTATTATTATTCTTACAGCTTTAGGTGATGTATCTGAAAGAATTACAGGTCTTGAACTTGGTGCTGATGATTATGTTATAAAACCGTTCAGTCCAAAAGAACTTGAAGCAAGAGTCAAAGCTGTTTTAAGAAGAACAAACACAAAAGAAGTAGCTGCACCAACAAGTAAAATTGCAAAGAATGTTATTACTACAGGTAACATAAGAATTGATACTGCAAGAAGACAAGTATTTAGAAAAAATGAAAGAATAAGACTTACCGGTATGGAATTCAGTTTACTTGAACTATTAGTTAATAATTCTGGGCAAGCATATTCCAGAAACGAAATCTTACAACATGTATGGTCTTATCCGCCGGATCATAGAATTGACACTCGTGTAGTTGATGTTCATATTTCAAGATTGCGTTCAAAACTTGAGACAGACCCTGCAAATCCGGAGCTTATTCTTACTGCTCGCGGCATAGGTTATATGTTTCAAAGAATTTCTTAATTGATGCAAATTTCAAAAAAAAGAGGGGGACAAATCATCCCCTCTTTTTTAGTTATTAAATTATTACATTTTTAAATATTTTTCATAATTACTTTCCAAATCTTCTTCTAATTTAGACATTTCATTTTCAACTTTTTCACACCAAACTTTTGTTTCATCTTTTGTTAATTCTGACGGAATATGGATTGGATCACCATATAATGCAACAGTATTACAAGGACCAAACGGAACTTGGAACTTGTCCCAGGTATTAAAAGTAAAGAAGGTTTTATCTTTTGATTTCCAAGCAACAGGAATAATAGGGACACCCGAAATTTTTGAAATATTTATAATACCATCTTTAACTTTTCCTCTGGGGCCTCTTGGTCCATCAACCATTATAGCAGCAGAATTACCTTCTTTTAATTTTTCAATTAATTCTAATGAAGCAGCAACACCTCTACGTTTTGTAGAGCCTCTTACTGATTTAATATTTAAGCATTCCGCAGCCTTTGCAATTATTTCACCGTCATTTGATGCACTAATTAATGCATAAAATTTTGATTTATCCTTTATTCCATATACCAAACATTGATGACAATGCCACATTGAAAGAATAAATTGTTCACTTGGATAATTAATACTTTTTATTTTCAGCAAATGTTGTTCTGTCAAAAAAAATAATTTTAAAAGCCTAATTAAAATGCCAAGTTTTATTCTTTCTTTTAATGGTCTGTTTTGTGCCACTTATTTTCCCCCTAATATTAAAAAAGAGTACGGCAGTATTGCTACCGTACTCAATAAATAAAAACTGCACTATTGTACATTTTCCTTAACTTCAGCAGCAACATTTTTGCTGTCCAATTTAATACTTGGACCCATTGTTGTTGTAAGATATACAGATTTTAAGTAAATACCTTTTGAAGTAGAAGGTTTAGCTCTTAAAACTGCATCTGCCAAAGTAATATAGTTTTTCATTAAATCATCAGATGTAAATTGAATTTTACCGATTGGTACATGAATCATACCTTGTTTATCTGCTCTGAATTCAACTTTACCGGCTTTAGCATCTTTAACTGCCTTTGCAACATCTAACGTTACTGTACCTGTTTTAGGGTTAGGCATTAAACCTTTAGGACCTAAAACACGTCCTAATTTACCTAACATACCCATACAATCGGGTGTAGCAATTAAAGTATCAAATTCAAACCAGCCACCTGAAATTTTATCAATAATTTCTTCAGCACCGGCTTCATCTGCACCTGCTTCTTTTGCTTCAGTTGCTTTTACACCTTTAGCTATAACGCAAACTCTAACAGTTTTACCAAGTCCTGCAGGTAATACTGTTGTAGAACGTACTTGTTGATCAGCATGTTTTACATCAATACCCAAAGACATGTGGCATTCAACTGTTTCATTGAATTTGCACGTTTCTTTTGCTACTTCTTGTAATTTTTTTATAGCATCTATAGCATTAGCACATGGTTGGGTAAAACATTCCATCATTTCTGCTATTTTCTTTTGTTTTTTTGTTAATTTAGACATTTCTTTCTCCTTTTGTGGTCATAACGCAATTTCAGCTTCCACATTTTTAGTAAACAATCTACTTTTGCAATTATTCTACAACGGTAACTCCCATTGCTCTGCAAGATCCTTTAATCATTTCAACAGCAGCTTCCAATGTTGTTGCATTAAGGTCTTCCATTTTAATCTTTGCAATTTCTTCCAGTTGAGCAACTGTTATCTGACCAACCTTTGTTTTGTTTGGAGCAGCGCTTCCTTTTGGTAGATTGATTGCTTTTTTAATTAATACTGCGGCTGGTGGTGATTTTGTAACGAATGAAAACGATCTGTCTTCATATACATCAATTACAACCGGAATAATATATCCAGCTTGAGATTCAGTTCTTGCATTGAACTGTTTGCAGAAATCCATGATGTTAACACCATGCTGACCTAATGCCGGACCAACCGGTGGTGACGGATTAGCTTTTCCTGCTTGAATTTGTAGTTTAATTTTCCCTACAACTTTCTTTGCCATTTTGTTTCTCCTTTCGTGGTAGTAGCGGAACTTTCGTTCCTTCCACTATTTTTATGTATTATTATATTTTTTGAATTTGTTTATATTCTAACTCTACAGGTGTTTCTCGACCAAAGATTGAAACCATTGCTCTAAGTTTTGACTTATCAGGATATACTTCTGTAATATCACCAATAAATTCAGAGAACGGACCTGATATAATTCTGACTTTATCGCCGGCTTTAACATCAAGTTCAACCTTTGTAACCTGATTTTGTGTTTTATGGATAATTTTTTTAATTTCACTATCCTTTGCAGGTATTGGTTTTTTACTTGAGCCTACAAACTTTGTAACACCTGCTGTATGTCTTACAACATACCAAGAATCATCATCCATTATCATTTCAACAAGAACATATCCCGGGAATATTTTTTCATCCCTATCCATCTTCTTGCCATCTTTCATTTTGGTAACAGTTTTTTGAGGAACTTCAACTCTAAAAATTTTGTCACCCATATTCATATATTCAATACGTTTTTCAAGGTTTACTTTAACCTTATTTTCATGACCTGAGTATGTATGAACTATATACCATTTCTTTTGAGGAGCTTTTGGTTCCTTAACTGCTTCTTTAAATTCAGAATCTTTCTGAGAAAGAACTTCCTCTTTGGAAACAATGCCATCTTGTCCAAGTTCCATATCTGATAAATGTTCTACAATTTCATTTTTATCTTTTGTCATTACGTGTAAATTCCTATCCTTTGTTATCACTCGCATATATTCTACATCATTAAACTCTGAAGAGATTCTTAATAAAATCTCCCAAGCCAGGTACAATGAATTGGAATAGCAAATCAAGCCCATATGTATAAACAGTGAAAGCTATAACAATGACAAGCACTGTAATTGTCATTGTAATTACTTGTTTCTTTTCCGGCCAAGTAATCTTGCCCCACTCGGCTTTAACTCCTTTGAAATATGTTACGATTTTTTCCATTTATTTCCTTTTTATAACTCGCGCCCTGAAGGACTCGAACCCTCGACATCCGGTTTTGGAGACCGACGTTCTACCAACTGAACTAAGGACGCTTATTATATTTCCTTATTTTGTTTCTTTATGTAATGTATGTTTTTGGCAGAACGGACAATATTTATTTAATTCCATTCTTTCTTTTATGTTTTTCTTATTTTTAACAGTAGTATAGTTTCTTCTTTTGCATTCTTCACAAGCAAGAACTACCATTCTATCGTTTTTTCCTTTGATTCCCATTGTGTCACCTTTTCTTATCAAATTATATTATTATTTACAATAGAAAATTATAGAATACAGCTTTTTCCCTTATATTCTACTTCTTTTGTGTAAATCACTGATAATATAATATCTTAAACATATTTTTTTTCAAACATATATTTACAAAACTCAAAATTATTATCTTAAACGGCAAACAATACTACGTTCAAACTATTCAAGATTAAGTTTAGAAACCTTATAATTATTATAGTTATACAATATAAGGAGATTTTCATGTCTATTAGTATTAGAGCAGCTGTGAAAAATGTAGCTTCCGAAGCATATAACAAAACAAATCTATTTTATTATATTCTTTTGATTTTCATCTCTGGCATTTGTGGTACTTTCTTTCCTTCTGAAAATACCATAGTTATAAGTAAACTTAGTATAATTGCGATTGTTATATACTGTTTAACTTGTTTTTTCTGCGGCAGTTTATATATGTTGAGCATTAATAACTCAATCAACAATAAAGAGGGGGTTATTCCTAATTTGTTTACTGATATAAAACAAATTTTATCAAAAGGATTTTTATATTTTGTTGGGTGTTTTGCTGTTTTCTTAATTATGACCATCCTTGTCGCTATACCTTTTATGATTTTACTTATGATTAATCCTCTTCTTGGGCTCCTTACTATCCCTTTAGTTTTTGTTTTTGGTATATATTTCTTAGGTTTTTATTTTAATTTTATTAAGTCTTTACATTTTGAAGATTGGTTTAACATTAAAAAAGCTCACGAATTTATTAAAAAATCCGGCGGCAAACTTATGGGAATCTACATATCTAAATATATCCTTATAAATTTAGCTTCTATCATTATTGCTCTAGTATTTATAATTCCGATTGCTGTTATTATTGGGGTACAATCCGTCTTTTCTTCTATTTCAGGAGAAACATTACAAATAACAGCAGCCTCTATTAGTGCTTTAATAATCTCTGTTATTATAGGAATTTGTAACATATATACAATTGATTTAACCGCTCAATATATAAAAGAAGTAGATTTAAAATCTGAAAGTGAACAAATAGAAACTGAAACTGGAACTGAACCTGAATCTGAACCAGAAAGGGAAAATTAAAATATAATATAATAAAAAAGGGAGATTAACTTCTCCCTTTCTAATTAAAATTCATACTGCATACATATGCTGTTGACCAGCAGTTTTGAAGATTAAATCCGCCTGTAAATCCATCTATATTTAATACTTCACCTATAAAGTACAAACCGTTCAATATTTTTGACTCCATTGTTTTAGAATTAACCTCATCTAAATCGACGCCGCCGGCGGTAACTATTTCTGAATCTTTTATTCGTCCTATAATATGCAATTTTAATGAGGTTATGGAATGTATCAATATTTCTTTTTCTATTTTTTTCAATTGTGCTGCTTGTTTATTTGAATCTATCTTATTTTTTTCTAATAACAACGATACAAAATTCTCAGGTACAAATGACGAGAATACATTTTTTACTGTCTTTTTAGAATTTTCTTTAATTATATTTTCTATTTCTTCATATTTTAAATCTGATAACCTTAACTCTATTTCCAATGGATTATTTAAAGATATCTCTTCAAATGCCGTTAGAGAAGATATTTTAAATATACATGGCCCTGATATGGATTTATGAGTAAAGAGGATATCTCCACAGCAATTATATTTCTTTTTACCTATTTTAAATGAAGCATCAACTTTTTTAAAACTCATTCCCGATAATTTATAGAAATCTTTTTCTTCTATATCGAGTGCAGTTAAAGATGGTTTAGGATCTATTATTTTATGCCCTAAATTCTTTGCCAGCCAAAATCCATTACCCTTACCACCAGTTGCTATAACGACATAATCAAAATTATATGAATTTTTTTCTGTTTGAATAACAAACTCATTTAAATTATCTGATACACTTATAACTTTTTCTTTAATATGTTTAAAATTATCAGTGTAAAGGTGTTTTTTTAAATCCGATATTATTTTTGCAGAACTATCAGAAACAGGAAAAACTCTTTTGTCTTTTTGAACATATGTTTTAATTCCTAAATCTTTAAATATATCTCTAGTTTTCTTCTGACCGATTTTTGAAAAAACAGACATTAAAAACTTTTCGCCGCGTGGATAGTTTTTTACAAACTCGTTTAAATCATCTTCATCGTATGATAAATTGCATCTTCCGCCACCTGTAGGCAAAAGAGTTGTAAAAGGCTCATTTATATCAAACGCAGTTACTTTATTATAAGGATTTTTACACAGTAAAACTGATAAAAAACCTCCTGCTGCACCACAACCAACTATAGCTATATTTTTATATGTCGACTCTTGTACCATAAAGAAATACGTCATCCAATGTTTCTAATTCTTCATGCAATTGCAAAAGAGATTTTTTATACTTTGGATGCTCATAATCAGGAATTAATTCTAACAACGGAACAAGCGCAAATGCTCTTTCGTGCAGATGTTCGTGAGGAATTTTCAAATCAGGCTCATCAACAATTAAATCCCCATAAAACAAAATATCAATATCGATAATTCTTGCTTCATATTTATCAGATTTAACATTTTTTCTTCCCATTTGGATTTCTGTATTTTTACATAAATCAAGCAGTTCTCTTGGAGATAGTTTTGTTTTAACTTCAATAACTGCATTAACAAACCAATCTAAATCTTTATTTCCCCACGGTTCTGTTTCATATAATGCCGATGACCTCACTACAGTAACCATCCCTGTTGAAGTAAGCATCTTAACAGCTTGTTGAACATAGCCTACTTTATCACCTATATTAGAACCCAAACACAAATATGCTATCGCCATTAGAACTCCTTATTTTAGCTGTTTTTCAAGCACCTATAGCAATATTGTATTATGTTTTTTTCAACTTTACAACAATATTAAATTTATAATTAAAAATTGTAATAATAATTATAGTTATAATTTTTTACAACATTCTTTTATGATAAACTTTCCTTATGTTTACCGGATTAATTGAAGAACAAGGAAAAATAAAAAGCTGTAGTATTTCCTCAAAAGGAATGGAAATTACTGTTTATTGTAATAAAATACTTTCTGATATAAAAGAAGGTGCAAGTATTGCAATAAATGGTGCCTGCCAAACAGTTGTGAAATATGGAAAAGATTATATAACCGTACAAGCTTCCAATGAAACGCTAAAAGTTACTAATTATAAAAATCTAAAAGTTAATGATTCAGTTAATTTAGAAAGAGCTTTAACACTAAATAAAAGAATAGACGGGCATATTGTTTCAGGACATATTGATTGCCTGGCTGAATTTTTATATGCAAAACAGGATGGATTTTCAAAAGAATTCTTTTTCAAAATTCAAAAAGATTTTTCAAAATATATAATATATAAAGGCTCAATTGCAATAAACGGAGTCAGTTTAACAATCGCTTCAATTAATAATGAAAGTTTTTCTGTTGAACTAATCCCTACAACGTTAGAAGAAGTAAATCTTTCAAAGCTAAAAGAAGGTGATTTTGTAAACATTGAAACAGATTTATTTGCCAAATATGTTGAAAAAATTTTAACTTCAAAAGATAATACAAGTAAGATTGATTATGGCTTTTTAGCCGAGAACGGATTTATATAAATGAGCGAAATTAAATTTAATACAATAGAAGAAGCCATTGAAGACTTTAAGAATGGGA
Organism: Candidatus Gastranaerophilales bacterium; assembly: GCA_944322745.1. Classification (GTDB taxonomy): domain Bacteria; phylum Cyanobacteriota; class Vampirovibrionia; order Gastranaerophilales; family Gastranaerophilaceae; genus Avigastranaerophilus. The sequence continues at coordinate 86,716 of CALUPV010000001.1, forward strand.
AGCCCATTATAGTGGCAGATGATGAAGACAGAGAAAACGAAGGTGATGTTATTGTTCCTGCTCAGTTTGCTTCGCCGCAGATTGTTAATTTTCTTATTTCACAGTGCAAAGGAGTTGTATGCCTTGCATTAACAAGAGAAAAAGCAGAAAAACTCGGATTATCAGAAATGGTAAGTCATAGTACAGATCCAAAGGGAACTGCATTTACTCAAAGTATAGATGCTGTAAAGAAATATGGTGTAACAACAGGGGTAAGTGCATATGACAGAGCAAAAACAATAGAAGTTGCTGTTGCAAATGATGCTATTGCTTCAGATTTATCGCGTCCCGGACATATTTTCCCTTTAATAGCAAGAAAAGGTGGTGTTTTGGAACGTGTGGGACATACTGAAGCTTCTGTCGATTTAGCTCGTTTAGCAGGATTAACACCTGCAGCTGTTATTTGCGAAATAGTTAATGAAGACGGTACAATGGCAAGAAGAGATAATCTTGTTGATTTTTCAAAAAAGCACAATTTAAAATTCATAACTGTCGCTCAATTAATAGAATACCGATTACAAAAAGAAATGTTCATGAAAAGAGATGCCGTAGCTAATCTTCCATCTGACTTCGGAGATTTTAAAGTATATGGATATACTAATAAACTTGGCGGGATTGATCAAGTTGCAATCGTTAAAGATGACGGTTCTGATAAAATTCCTATGGTTAGAGTCCACTCTGAATGTTTAACCGGAGACATTTTTCATTCAAAAAGATGTGATTGTCAAAATCAACTTGAAGCAGCTTTAAGGTTAATTGAAAACTATGGTAAAGGTGCTTTGGTCTATATAAGAGGGCACGAAGGAAGAGGTATAGGCCTTGTAAATAAAATTAAAGCATATGCCCTTCAAGAAAAAGGTCAAGACACTGTTCAAGCAAATATTTCACTCGGTTTTCAACCTGATTTGAGAAATTATGGTATTGGAGCACAAATTCTTAGAGATTTAGGATACACTAAGTTTAAATTAATAACAAATAACCCAACAAAGATTGTTGCCCTAAAGGGGTACGGTCTTGAGATTGTTGAAAGAGTCGCTCTTAAGACTCCGCTTAATAAATACAATGAAAGATACATTCACACTAAAGTTGATAAGATGGAACATTTAATCGATTTATAAAGAGAATAATAATGGCAAATATAACTATATATAAAGTAGAATCATATAATGCAAAATATTTCAGAATTTTTTCGGGTGTTTATAATGATTTTAAAACAAACGCCGCTACTGACTATAATTTTGAACTAGAACCCCTTGCTTATCCCAATTTTATTAAAAGCATTGAAGATGGTCTTCTAAACTGCCTTATTCTATTTGAGGATGATATTCCTACTGGCTTTTTGGTTTATACTACTTTAATTTCCGAATCATTAGAATTGAATATAATTCATTGTATAGGAAATGAAAACTTAAACGTAAAAAGAAAACTTCTTCTTGAAAAATTCATTGAAATAAACAAACACTTAATGCGAGAAAAAGTTATAACATATCCAATGCTTGGAAAACAAGCAACATTTATTCACGATATTGAGAATTTTGGATTTAAATTTGTAAATACTTCAGTGATGGGATTTAATCTTACTGATATAACAGCAATAAATAAAACAAAAGAAATATATATTCCCAAACTGCCTCATGACTATTCTATTTCAAATTGGAAAACAATCTATTTTAAAGATGCAGCTGAAGTTATTCACCAGGCATTTAAAGATTCTTCTGATGCATTATTTGATAGCCGTTTCACATCTGTAAAAGGTTGTAAGGATATTCTGGAAAAAATTACCGAAAATGTATACGGTCAATTCTTACCAGGAATTACCAAAGTATTACTATATAAGAAACATCCTGTAGGTTTTTGTTTTGCAAATCTAACCAACGAAAAAATTGCAAATATTCCTCTTGTTGCAATTCTAAAAAAGCACAGGCATTACGGTTTCGGTAAAATTATGCTTAAACAATTAGTTGATAATCTTTTAACTTCTGCTATTACAGGAGGATGGGCTTTAAAAGAATTAAATGCAAGCTGTGATTCCGATAATTTAGCAGCAGTAAAGATGTATTCTTCTGTAGGATTTTCTGAAGAATATACATATCCCCAAGCATATTATCAAAAAGCTGTCAGTTAGACAGCTTTTTAAATGTTATAAACATTAATTATTACTGAATACAACTTTCATTGTCGCCAGATTCTTAATAGACAACATTTTGTGTTTATTTTTTTGTTCTTCATTAATATTAAAAATTCTTACAATTCTTTGAATTTCTTCAATTTGTTTTCTTGAAGAAAGAATATAAGCATTTTTTACCGGTTCGCTTATTGTTCCTAAAACCCCATTTAATTGTTCTTCGTTCATCGATTTCCCCTGTAAGATATAAAGACTAACTTCCTCTATACTTTAATAAAGTTTTTTTCTCACTGATAATTGCCTTTTAATTTAACAAATGTAAAAATTTATGTTACATTAATAATCAAAAGTTTTATAAATGGGAGATTTACTTATGATTATAGATAATTTATCCAATGCTGAAAAATATATTAGTTTACATAAAGACTTTAAACTTGTATTTGATTTTCTTAAAAATAATGATTTAAGTGAGCTGGAATGCGGAAAACATCAATTAAGAGGAGAAGAAGTTTTCTTCAATTTACAAGAATATGAAACAAAGCCGACTCAAAAGTTAGAAGCTCATAAAAAATATATTGATATTCAAGTAGTTGCTATTGGTGAAGAATTTATGGGTTATACAAACATAGAAAATACTTCTTTAACTGAAGAATATGATGCAGAAAAAGATGTTATGTTTTTAACAGGAAATGTTGATAAACTTCTCGCAACAAATAAAAACTTTTTAATTTTCTATCCTGAAGATGCACATATGCCTGCTTTAGCAGTTGATAAACCATCAAAAGTAAAAAAGGCTATATTCAAAATTTTAAAATAGATTTATATGAAAAACAAAACAAATTTCGAAATAAAGAATATGTTCGACAAAATATCTGAAAATTATGATTTTATGAATAGAATCATATCTTTTGGATTAAATGAATATGTAAAAACACAAGCAATAAAAGCACTAAATATAAAACCGAATTCAAAAGTGTTGGATTTATGTTGCGGAAGCGGTGATTTAGGTAAAATTATAAAAAAGATACAGCCATCATGTGATGTAATAGGGGTTGATTTTTCGCAGAACATGATTGAATTAGCAAGCAAAAAAAATCCAAATATAACATACAGACAAATGGACGTAACTTCTCTTACATTTGAAAAGAATTCTTTCGATTATATAGTAATGGGATTCGGTCTAAGAAATATTCCGCAAAGAAACAAAGCACTTGAAGAAATATATAGAACTCTTAAATCAGAAGGTCAATTTCTTCACATCGATTTCGGCAAGCATAATATATATAGTAAAATCTACGATATTATTATATTATTCATAGTTAAATTTTTTACTAAGAACACAAAACCATATAAATATTTAATATTATCTAAAAGAAATTTTTTAGAACCTGAAGAACTAATTGAATTGTTTAAGTTCAACAAACTCACATACGTTAAACACCAAAATATGTTTTTTGATGTAATTTCTTTTCAAATATTAAAAAAATCAGAGATTAAATAATATATTTTTTAATATACATAAAAAGAAGGGAACACAATAAAGTGTCCCCTTCTCTTCATAAGAGTGAATTAACTATTTAATCAATTCACCAACTGCTTTAAATACAGCCATACGTTGAGCAGCATCCTTTTCAGCTTGTTCATACAAAGCTTGTGCTTCTTCAGGATTTGTTTTTGCTAATGACTTGTATCTGCCTTCAGACTTAATAAAGTCTTGGAAGCTTTCCTTTGGATCTTTAGCATCCCAAGTAAACGGTTGTTCGTTAGCAGGATTATATCTGTATAGTGGGAAATAACCAGCTTCAACAGCACGTTTTTGTTCTGTTTGAGTTTTACTCATATCGATACCGTGAGCAATACAAGGTGCATAAGCAAATATAATTGATGGTCCATCATATGCTTCAGCTTCTTGGAATGCTTTCAATGTTTGTTGTCTGTCTGCACCAAGTGCAACAGAAGCAACATATACATATCCATATGACATACTCATCAAGCCCATATTCTTCTTATATGTTTTCTTACCACCTGTAGCAAATTTAGCAACAGCACCGGTTGGTGTAGATTTAGAAGCTTGACCGCCTGTGTTTGAATATACTTCAGTATCCAAAACAAGAACATTAACATTCTTATTTTGAGCAAGAACATGGTCAATACCACCGTAACCGATATCGTTTGCCCAACCGTCACCACCAATAATCCATATTGATTTATCAGTAAAGTAATCTTGTAATTCCCTTACTTTAGCTAAATCAGGACAATCAACATCAGCATATTTTGCTAATACTTCTTTTGCTTTTGTTTGAGCAGCAACTGCTTCATCTGTTTTAGAATTATCAAAATAAGCCATTGCACCTTCTAATGCTTCTACTAAATCAGCAGGAGCTTTACCTGATGCAAGTACTTTTTCAACGTATGTTTTCAAAGTATCTCTGTTTTGATCTACAGCTAATCTCATACCGAAACCGAATTCAGCATTGTCTTCAAATAATGAGTTTGCCCAAGCAGGTCCTCTTCCATCTTTATTTGTTGTATAAGGAATTGTTGGGAATGTACCGGAATATATTGAAGAACAACCTGTTGCGTTTGCTACAATTGCATTTTCACCAAATAATTGAGAAACCAATTTAACATAAGGTGTTTCACCGCAACCAGCACAAGCACCTGAGAATTCAAATAACGGTTTTCTTAACATTGCACCTTTAATTGTTTTGGTTGTATTTTTACCCATTACATTATCAGGCAATGAATCAAAGAATTTTTCGTTAACAACTTCACAAGCTTCAACTTCTTTTTCAATTGTTGACCAAGATAAAGCTTGTTTTCCAGGTAATTTGTTTGCAGGACATTGATCAATACAAACACCGCAACCTGTACAATCATTACAATAAACTTGAACTTTGAACTGTTCACCGTTTGCATTTGGTTTTGCTTCAACAGTTTTAAATGATTCAGGAGCATTTGCCAAGTTTTCTTTTTCAACCAATTTTGTTCTGATTGCAGCATGTGGACAAGCACTTGCACATATACCGCATTGAATACAATCAGCTGAATTCCATTTTGGAACTCTTGGAGCGATTCCACGTTTTTCAAGGCAAGCAGTACCTGTAGGTATAACACCGTCAACACTCATTGCACTAACAGGAATATCATCTCCTTTTTGTCTCATAGAAGGTTCAATAATCTTCTTAGCAAATTCAGAAGCATCATCAGGAATTAATTTGACTTCTTCAGCTGCACATACACCGTCTAAAGAAGCAGGTATTTCAACTTCTTGACAAGCATCTACCGCAGCATCGATTAATGCTAAGTTCATATTTACAACATCATCACCTTTTTTCTTGAAGGTTTTGATTGTCATTTCTCTCATACCTTCATAAGCTTGTTCAAACGGAATAATTCCTGAAACTTTAAAGTATGCAACCATCATAACTGTGTTTGCACCTTTACCTCTTAATCCGGGTTGTTGTGCGATTAATTTTTCTGCATCTACATTGTAGAATTTAATTTTCTTCTTTATTATTGTTTCTTGCATATCACGAGTTAAGTGAGCAAATGCTTCTTCTTTTGTGTATGGAGAATTCAATAAGAAAGTACCACCTTCTTTTAACCCCTTTAATAAATCATATCTGCCAACATATGCATGAGCGGAACAAGATACAAAATCAGGTGCAGTAATTAAATATGTTGATTTGATTGGTTTATCACCAAATCTCAAGTGAGATACTGTTACACCGAATGATTTTTTAGAGTCATATGCAAAATATGCTTGAGCATCTTTATTTGTATATTGACCGATAATTTTAATTGAGTTTTTATTTGCACCAACAGTACCATCTGAACCCAAGCCCCAGAACATACAATTTGTAGTGCCTTCTGGCTCAGTTACAATATGTTCTGTTACTTTTAATGATAAGTTAGTAACATCATCTTCAATACCTACGGTAAAGTTATGGAATCCATTTGATTCACCGTGTTTATAAATTGCAAGTACCATTGACGGAGTGAATTCTTTAGAAGATAAACCATAACGACCGCCAATAACTCTGATATCTTTATTTTCTAATGCTGCAACTACATCCAAATACAATGGTTCACCAATTGAACCGGGTTCTTTTGTTCTATCTAATACGTTAATACGTTTAACTGTTTTTGGTAATACAGCATTAAAGCGTTTAACATCAAACGGTCTGTATAATCTAACTTTAACTAAACCATACTTAGTACCGCGTTTTTCATTTAAGTATTCGATTGTTTCTTCAATTGTTTCACAACCAGAACCCATTGCAACAATTACATCAGTTGCATCAGGAGCACCAACGTAATCAAACGGATGATATTGTCTTCCTGTAACAGCTGCAACTTTATCCATATATTCTTGAACAATATCAGGAACAGCATTGTAGTATTTATTAACTGTTTCACGACCTTGGAAATATACGTCTGTATTTTGAGCACCAACTTTACATACTGGAGCTTCAGGTCTCAATGCACGTTTTCTGAATTCTTCAATGTATTTTGGTTCTACTAATTTTGCAATGTCTTCATAAGATATCTCTTCAATTTTATGTACTTCGTGAGAAGTTCTGAAACCATCAAAGAATTGTAAGAATGGAACTTTAGCTTTATAAGTAGCCAAGTGAGCAACCAAAGCTAAATCCATTTCTTCTTGTACAGAGTTAGCAGCTAACATAGCATAACCAGTATTACGGCAAGCCATAACGTCACTATGGTCACCAAATATTGATAATGATTGAGCAGCTAAAGCTCTTGCTGCTACATGGATTACAGAAGGAAGCATTTCCCCTGCAACTTTGTGCATAACAGGAATCATTAACAATAGACCCTGTGATGCTGTATAGGTTGAAGTTAAAGCACCTGCTGCCAATGAACCGTGAACAGCACCTGCTGCACCGGCTTCTGATTGCATTTCTGCTACTTTTACTTCTTTACCCCAGATATTTTGTTTGTGTTGTGATGCCCATTCATCAATCCATTCACCCATTGTAGATGATGGAGTAATTGGGTAGATTGCTGATACTTCGCTTAATGCATAAGCCACATGGGCTGCAGCATAGTTACCATCAACCGTAATTGTTTTCTTTGGCATTTGTTTTACAACCTCCATTCTCTCTATATTATGCTGTTTAAATACCTAGTACTACATATGAAAATGGTACTCCAAAGATAGTTAAATTACAAATAAAAATCCATGCCCGATTTTCCCAAAAAACTTAAAGCGGACTATATAAGATATCCGCTTTAATTTAAAAATTATTATCATTTTTAAAGTCTTAGATTCAAACTTTGATTACTTAAATTACTATTTGATTTTTATCGCTGATTTCATTTTTTTAACATAGTCAAAAACTTGAGAAGGCGAATCCTTTCCATACTTTTCGACTATTTTAACAATTGCATTACCAACAATAATCCCGTCAGCTATTTCAGAGAAAAATTCAGCCTGTTGCACCGTGTTTATTCCAAAACCTAATGCAATAGGTATATTTGTATTTTCTTTCAAAATATCAATTATATTTGTTATTTCTTTAAAATGTCCTTCCATTGAAGAAGTAGAACCTATTGACGGAACAAAATATATAAAGCCTGTAGCTTCTTTTGCTATCATTTTTACTCTGTCAATATTTTCAGGAACTACAAAAGAAATAATATCAACATTATATTTGTCTGCATATTCTTTTATTTCAGACTTTTCTTCATATGGTAAATCCGGAACAACAATACCACAGACATTAACCTCAGAACATTTCATAAAGAATTCTTCATATCCGTAATTAAAAACGGGATTTATATATGTGTGAAGAATAATCGAAATTTGAGTTGTATTTCGAACTTCTTTTATCATATCAAAAATACCTTTAAGATATGTTTCTGATTTTAATGCGCGTAAATTTGCACTTTGTACAACACTGCTTTCTGCAATAGGGTCAGAAAAAGGGACTCCGAGTTCTACCATATTACACCCCGCTTTTGCCATAGAAATAATAACTTCTTTTGTTGTATTTAAATCGGGATCACCGGCCATTAAAAAACCTATTAAAGCTTTATTTTGAAACGCATTTTTTATGTTATTCATTGATAATCCTTCCTCTATATTTTGCAATTGCAGCTACATCTTTATCACCTCGACCTGATAAACAAACTATAATTATTTCATCTTTTTTCATTGTTGGAGCAAGCTTCTTTGCATATGCAACAGCATGAGAACTTTCTATTGCGGGAATTATTCCCTCAACTTTTGATAAATATTCAAACGCTTCAACTGCTTCTTCATCTGTAACAGGAACATATTCAGCTCTGCCTGTTTCTTTTAAATAAGCATGTTCAGGTCCAATACCCGGATAATCCAATCCTGCAGATATTGAATATACAGGAGCAATTTGTCCATGCTTATCCTGACAAAATATCGACTTCATACCATGGAATATTCCTACACTTCCCTTTGTCATCGTTGCAGCGTGTTTATCAGTATCAACACCAAGCCCTGCTGCTTCACAACCTATAAGTTTTACATCTTTGTCATTTATAAAGTTATAGAACATACCCATAGCATTACTGCCACCACCGACACAAGCCATAACTACATTTGGAAGTTTACCTTCAATATGAAGTATTTGTTCACGTGCTTCTTTACTTATTACACTTTGAAAATCTCTTACAATAGTAGGATAAGGATGAGGGCCCATAACAGAACCAAGAAGATACATTGTATCATCACTTCTTTTTGACCATTCCTTCATAGCCTCATTAACCGCATCTTTTAATGTCTGAGTTCCAAATGTTACTGCATGCACTTTAGCGCCTAATAATTCCATTCTATAAACATTTAAAGATTGTCGAATAGTATCTTCAAGCCCCATATAAATTTCGCATTCTAAACCCAAAAGAGCGGCCGCAGTTGCTGTTGCAACACCATGCTGGCCTGCACCAGTTTCAGCTATAACACGCTTTTTACCCATATATTTCGCAAGTAAAGCCTGCCCTAATACATTATTAATTTTATGTGAACCTGTATGATTTAAATCTTCCCTTTTTAAATATATTTTTGCACCATTCAAATCCTCAGTCATATTCTTCGCAAAATACAATAAAGAAGGACGTCCGGCATAATTTGCAAGCAAAGAATTTAATTCTTCATTAAACTTCTTATCATTTTTATAAAATTCATATGCTTCTTCTATGCGTTTAATTTCAGGCATTAAAACTTCAGGAACATACTGTCCTCCGAATTTTCCAAATCTGGTTTTTGTCATTTCTATATCCTTATACAATTAATAAAACTTACTATATGCTATACAAATATTCCTAATGTTTATATATAGCACAACAAAACTGTTTTTCGCTAAAAGCAAAAAACAACAAACACTGTCGACAAATCGAAATCAAAAGACGAGATTAATACCTGTCAAAACGATTGTCAACCTTAACGGGACACCAACCCATTCTTTTTTCACTTAAAGAAAACCAATTAGAAAGAAATTCTGTAAAAATAACTAAGAAACTATAAAGTGAACTTCTATTCATTATTAACTTCCCTTTCCTACCATGGATTGTTGTAATATTCTAACTCCAATTTAAAATTTTGGCTAGTCTATTCTTTACATTTTTTAAAAATTTATATAGATATAGACAAATATTAATTTTTATTAAGTTGGTTTCAGGGCCGTTTTCTTTGTATTTTATGAGTTTTTAAATCGATATACAAATTTTACATATATTATATATAACAATTTTATATACTGTAATTTTTTTAATATAGTATAAGCTATAAGAGGGATATTAAGATGAGTGTAAATCTTTCAAGCAAACAGAATATAGAACAAATTAATGTAGAAACAAATGTCCAAGCACAAGACCAACAAAATATACAAGAATATAATAGAAGCTTGGAATTATACAAAAATACAATGTCAACATTCAATCCGGGCAATAACTGTGATGAATATGCATCGACATTTTTTCAAAATGCACAATCATTAAAAGAAGAAAGTAAAGCTCGCACTAGTAAAAAAATAAAAGAACCAAGTACAGACCTTGGAATAGTTGCGAAAGCTGCAGATTGGATTGCAGATATATTAGGTGTGGATTTGGATAAAGAAGAAGACCCTCTTGAATCATTACAAACATATGAAGAAGTACTGCCGGGAGCTGGCTTTAGCAGAACTACAAAAGAATACCAAATGATGCTAAAAGAACTTCATTTATAATAAGTAATCAAAAAGATAACCAATATCGGTTATCTTTTTTATAGAGAAGATTTACATATTTCTTATTTTTTCAAGAAAATTAATTATAATAGGGAGAGAATTTTCATAATCATTATGATCATCTCCTTTTACTAAAAAGAATTCTGCATCATTTGATTTTTTATTATTTTTGATTGCTTGTTCATAAGGAATCATAGAATCATCAATTGAATGTACAATCAATAATGGTTCTGTAATTTTATCTATTCTTGAGTAATTATCAAATTTTTGTATAAATGGAACAAAATAAACAATGTTTTGCAACCAATCCTTTTTAGTTACTCTTTTTAATGTTGCTTTACCCATATCTTTAGTATTGGTAAAAGTGGATTGTAATATTACAGCCAGAAAATCATTTTCTATTGCAATTTTAGATGTAACAGCTCCACCAACAGACAATCCCCATAAAATTATATTTTCTGATTTTATATTCTTTTCATTATTTAAAAAGGCAAGAGCAGCTCTTGCATCTTTATACAATCCTTGTTCGAACGGAATGCCTTCACTTTCACCATAGCCTCTATAATCGTAAATAAAAATACCATACCCCATATTAATAACAGGTATAAGCATATCGAAGAAATAGCTTATATTTCCTCCATTTCCGTGTGAAAACAGTATTGTCGGATATTCTTCTTTTGGAGGAACATACCAAGCATTAAGTTTTATACCATCAATTGTTTTAAAACAAACATTTTCATGTGGGTATTTTGTTTCATAAACTTCTTTCGAAGGGAAATATATATTATTTGTACATAAAAATAAAATAATATAACATCCTATGATTATTGATAAAAAAATTCTTTTCCAGCTAATCTTCATAGTAACCTTATTCCACGCAATAATATAAATTTAACAAATTCCATATTTTCCTTTTGAATCTTACAGAAATTTAATAAATTTATTAATTTTCTTTTAATTGATATTATTTTAATTAAAGAAAGCGAGGAAAGAACAATGTTTGAATCATACTATTGTGAGAAATTGGAAAAAACTCTGCACTTTTTGCCTGATGGAGTAAAATTTTGTTGCAGCTGCGCAGAAGGAGCCGGAATCAAAATAAGTGATTTTTCAAAATTCAACAAAGAAGATATTATTAAAGCAAAGAAAAAATATATAGAATTTCTAAAAAAAGGACAACTTCCAAAAGAATGTAGCGGATGCATAGAGTATAAAAAAAGAAGCATTAAACAAAGAATAAAAGAATTTTTTGAAAAACCTGTTGAAACAAAAGTTTCACATATAATAGTCGATCACTTTAAACAATGCGATTGTAATTGTACATATTGTTCGCAAACAAAATTTTTTCCATCCAAAACTCAAAATTATGAATTATTGCCAATTATTCAAGAGTTATATGAACAAAAAATGATTGACTTAGAGAACCTGAAAGTAGAATTTCAGGGTGGGAATATATCAGAACTTAAAGAATTTGAACTGTTAATGAGAGAATTTTATGCTCATAACTGTGATGACTTTGTTATTTTAATGAATGCAATCAAATATATTCCAATACTTGAAAAAATCGGAAATAATTGGAAAAGTCATATTTGTATTTCTTTAGATGCAGGTACGAGAGAAACCTTCAAAAAAATAAAGAATATAGATGCATTTGATCAAGTTATAGAAAACATAACGAAAATCAGACAACATTCAAAAGCACAAATTTCTCTTAAATATATAATAATTAAAGATGTAAATGATAACAAAGAAGAATTAGAAAAATTTTTAAACATTGCAAAAGAAATAGGAAATATCCAGCCTGTACATTTAGAAATTGATTACAACAATACTCTTCTTTCAAAAGGAATAAAGTTTGAAGTACCAAAACACTATTACGAATTATTCAAAATTGCAGAAAATTATTGTAAAGAAAATGATTTAGGATACAAAGTATTTCCATACACTCAACACATTTTAGACCAAGGTTACAGCATATAGCTTGATAAAAAAATGTGTTTTAACTAATATCTACATGTTAAATTACAAAGGAAAGAAGGTAGAATTATGTCAAGAAGACCTGTAATTGCCGGTAACTGGAAAATGCACAATTTACAAAAAGAAGCAGCCGATTTAACAAACGGAATTATGCAAGAATTAAAAGCAGAAGATAAAGCTGCACTTCCTGAAGTTATTATTGCGCCAACATTTACAGCATTATATGCTGCAAATAAAGCATTAACAGATTGTGGTTGCGGAAAAGTTAAATTAGCAGCACAAAATTGTTACTATGAAACAAAAGGTGCTTTCACCGGTGAATGTTCAGTAGAAATGTTAAAAGATGCAGGATGTGAATATATTATCATAGGACACTCTGAAAGAAGAGAATACTTTGGTGAAACAGATGAAATGATTAACAAAAAAGCAAAAGCAATTTTAGCTAACGGTTTAATTCCGATTATATGTTGCGGTGAATCTTTAGAACAAAGAGAAGCTGGTGTTACAGACTACCATATCGCATCTCAAATCACAAAAGCATTAAGAGATTTAACTGCAGAAGAAGTTGCAAAATCAATTATTGCATATGAACCTATATGGGCTATAGGAACAGGTAAAACTTGTGATTCAACAGAAGCAAACAGAGTTATTGCTATGATTAGAAATGTTGTAAAAGGTTTATATGATGCAAATACTGCGGATGCTATAAGAATTTTATATGGCGGAAGTGTTAAACCTGCTACAATTAAAGAACAAATGGCACAATCTGACATAGATGGCGCATTAGTTGGCGGTGCAAGCTTAACTGCAGACAGTTTTGCACAAATTGTAAAAGGGGCTATGTAATAGATAAAAGAAAGCAAAAAAAACTCTTAATTGTCATAATTAAGAGTTTTTTTCTGCTTATTTTATGAAAATTTTCTAGATTCTAAAAGAAGTAGATAATTTTAATCTTTGTTTAATTGATGAATTATTTGTATATTGATTAGTAGCATAAATCTCAATTTCCAAATTATTTTTATTTTTTATTGGTTTATATGTCAGTACTATTTCATCCTGCATAGTATTTTGAGAAACATTCCTTATAAATCTTGTTTTTAAATACAATGAATCTGAAATTTTAAATTCAGGAATAAAATACAGGCTTGTATCACAATCCTGAGCATTAGAAAATCTGCTCTGACCAACTTGAGCATTTAACTTTAGACGTTTAAAGGTATATTCAATAAAACCACCGCCTGTCGTTTTATTATCAACCTGAGCTTCATTTGAATAATAAGCACCACCAATGATAATACTTCCTGTATTATTAGGAAGAAATATAGAATTGGAGGATAAAATAGCTCCCCCTGATGCTGCATGGTTATAAGAAGAAGAGAAAGAACCTACAGACAAATTTAAAGAATCACCTTTATAAGATATTATTGAACCTGTATTATAAGTTGATTCATTAGCCCTAACAAATAAAACAGAAGGTCCATTTGCATCAAATAAAAATGTTTGCCCCAATTGTGCAGAGATTGAGCTTCCGACATTTGCAGATATTTTAGATGAATTAACAACACCCGGTATTGGAGCCATATGTCTTGTATCATTTAAAAATGCCTGTGAAAAAGATTTTGAGCTGTCCCAAATCATATTCTCAGCTTTTATTTGTTGCTCAATTCGATATTGAGTTTCATTTACTTTTAACTTAAAAACCCTATCACTATTTATTTCGTCTAAAGCCGTATCATCAACATCATTAAGATTTAATTCAACAGAATTTTCTTCATACCTTTTTGCTACATCAATTATTGCCTCTTCTTCAAAGTTATCATCTTGAAGTACTTTTGCAGACTCATCATCAATTGTATTTTCATTTATTTCTAAAGTTTCAACATAACGACCTAAGTCCATAAAACTTTGAGATTTAACATCAAGTTTTTCGTTTTCTTTAGCAAAAACCGGACTTATAACAAAACTAAATATAATTATTACAAGCAATATCTTATTCATAATATAATTCTGAATTAAAAAAAATTTTTGTTCAATCGACTAAATAAAGAATATTTGACTTTAACTCAAAAAAGTATTTGAATAATGAAAGCAGAAAATGAATAAAAAATACCTACAACGTATATAATATATTAAGTTTTGTAAACACATATATTTTTTCACTGTATTCGTTGATTAACAAAACTTTTAGACAAATATACATTTGATTTTTTACTAAAAAAAATATATATTTTTAAATTAACTAGCAAAAAATTTTAATAACACGGTTTAAAATAAATTGCGAATGAACACGGAGATAAAAATGGCTGAAATAAATAATAATATTCCAAAATTTGGATATAACATAGAAAAAATAGATAGTAATAAAAATAAAACACCTGATATAATTCAAGCTGAAGCACAAGCAAGACTTGAAGAACAATCATATGTGCCTGATACAGGAGTACTTGGACGTTCTCAAATAAAGAATCCCAAAGGAGCTGACGTAACAAGAAGCGTCGATGAAGCAATTACATTATGTGAAAAATATCCGCAAATAGCAGAATGTGGCGACGATTTTTTTGATGTTTTATATGAACAATTCATATCAGATGGAATGGAACCTGCAGAAGCATATACAAAAGCTTCTATGGCAATGGAAGAATTCGTTGAGATAGGTAAAGCTCAATTAGCTAAAAATCTTGATTAGTTAGTCTAATAGTGTTAACATATTAGCATTGTTCCATTTTTTGAAAGAGACGTATGAAACGAATCAGACCCGTTGAGGCAAGGGATAGAATAATTCTTGCACTTGATGTTGACACCATTGAAGATGTCATAAAATATGTTGATTTATTGAAAGAGTATGTAGGCTATTTCAAGGTTGGTTTGCCTTTATTTATATCTTGCGGTTTTGAAGCAATAGATGTAATAAAAGAGCATGGAGGGAAAGTATATTTTGACGGCAAATTTCAAGACATACCCAATACAACTGCGAAAGCAAGTATAAATTTAATGAGAAAAGGAATTGATTTTTTTAACATAAGTTCTACCGGCGGTTCAAAGATGTTAACCAGCACAATTATAGAGTGCAATAACTATGCAAAAAAGAACAATATGGAACCTCCAACTATATTAGCAGTAACACTTCTTTCGAGTTTTGGACAAAAAACATTGACAAATGAACTTGGCATAGAGATGAATATTTCATCATATGTACTAAAACTTTCCCAAATAGCAAAAGAAGCCGGCTTATCTGGTGTCGTAGCACCTGATACTGACGCAACACAAATAAAAAAAGAATTAGGTGATGATTTTATTGTTGTATGTCCTGCTGTAAGACCAACCTGGGCAATAGTAAACGATCAAATAAGAATTGTCTCTCCTACAGATGCAATAAAAGCCGGAGCAGATTACATAATCATAGGCAGACCGATAACAAAAGCAGCTGATCCGACTGCTGCAGCAAAACTTGTCATTGCAGAAATTGAAGAAGCACTTAAGTAAGAAGGAATAATATATGATTATTGGTGTACCAAAAGAAATAAAAGTTAGAGAAGACAGAGTTGCCATAGCACCACAAGGTGTTAGATTTTTATGTAAAGATGGACACAAGGTATTAATAGAAAAATCAGCCGGTATTAGTAGCGGATTTTCTGATGAAGAATATATAAAAGAAGGTGCTTTAATTTGTGATTCACCAGAAGAAGTTTATTCTAAATCAGACATCATATTAAAAGTGAAAGAACCACAGCCATCGGAATATAAATTATTAAAGAAAAATCAAGTTTTGTTTACTTATCTTCATCTTGCTGTTGAAAAAGCTCTGACAAGGGAGTTAATAAATAAAAAAATTACAAGTATTGCATATGAAACCATTCAAACAGCTGACGGAAGATTGCCCCTATTAGTACCAATGAGCGAAGTTGCTGGCAAAATGTCGATACAAATAGCTGCAAATTTATTAGAAAACAGAAATAATGGCGCTGGTATTCTTCTTGGCGGTATAGCCGGAGTACCTGCAGGAAAAGTTCTTATTGTAGGAGCTGGAAATGTTGGTATTAATGCCGCAAAAATAGCAACAGGAATGGGAGCAAACGTGAGTATTGTTGATATAGACATAGATAAGCTTAGAATTATTGATGATATGTTTAGTTCAAAAATAAAAACATATGTATCTACTGAAGCAAATTTAAAAGAATTAGTAAAAGATACCGATGTCTTAATTGGTGCAGTTTTAATACCCGGATATAAGGCACCATGCATAATTACGGAAGAAATGGTAAAAAGCATGCATAAAGGATCTGTAATAGTGGATGTATCTATTGACCAAGGTGGAATTGTTGAAACAATGGATAGGATTACAACACATGATAATCCGGTATTTGAAAAATACGGTGTTCTTCATTACAGCGTTGCCAATATTCCCGGAAGTGTAGCTAGAACATCAACAATAGCTCTTACAAATGAAAATATAAAATATGTAAGAGAATTAGCTACTGATGGTATGATTGAAGCATTTAAAAAAGATAAAGCTTTAGCAAAAGGTGTTAATACTTTTAATGGAAAACTAACAAATAAAGGTGTTGCTGAAGCATTGAACTTAGAATTTACAGAATTACCCAGTCTTATAGGTTTTTAGGAATCAAATCACAACACATTTGACAAGCATTAAAAACTTTTGATCTATATAAATTCTTTCTAAAGCACTTAAATTTTACCGTGTTAATTGCCTCTTTAAGTTTCATCTCTTTCAGAGTGGCAACTTTATAAGATAAACAAGGATATATATCTCCCTCAGGATTAATATAAATACTTGTCATCGGTATTCTACAAGGATAATATAATTCTGTAATCTTTTCATTTCTGGAACCAAAAAATTTTTTTATTTTATCTGCATCACCGATCGCCTTAAATCTCGGAGCATACCTTAATATAGTTTTTGAATTTTTTGCCAAACTTTCAAGTTCTTTATATATTTCAATAAAATGCTCCAAGTTAAAATAAAGTTCAACCGGATATTCTTTCAAATAAAATTCTTCAGTGAATTCATCCCATAATTTTGAGTTTTGACGCAATGGCTGTTTTCTCAAAAATGTTAAAGAAAAAAATTGTGCATTCAAACGTATAGCTTCTTTATACAATAGAGGTAAATCATCAAGATTATTTCCCAAAATACAAGTTTTAATATCCAACATAGGTTTTAATTTACCTTGTCGTTTAAAATTAAAAAACTCAATATTATTTATAACTTTATCCCACAAACCATCAAAATTTCTATTTACATCATGATTTTTACCATAACCATCTAATGAAACGGAAAGAAGTAATAATTTATTTTTTATAAAAGAATCTATTATTTCTTCATTCAAAGCCAAACCATTCGAAATCAAAGAAATTTTTCTAAATTTCTGAGAAGCTTTTTCATAAATTTTCAGAAAATCTTTTTTTAAAATAACTTCTCCGGCAACAAAAGAAACCAAAGAGAAAGGAGGAATTTGATTAATAACAGATAACCACTCTTGTGTATTTAACTCATTTTTATGCCTATCTTCAGTAATATAACAGAACGGACATTTCAAATTACAATTATAGGTTAATTCCAATATATAACGCATTGGCAATAGGACTTTCCCTGTTTTATCAGAATATGCATATGTAGCATATAATTGTCTAATAAAATCAAACAAAAAACTGTAATTCATAAAAGTAATTATCGCCTCCTTTCTCATAATACATAAAAAATTTTTTGTTAACAAAATTTAACTTACAAAAAATAAAAACGCAATTTTGACAGATAGAAAATTTTTATATAAATATAAGGAAAAATAGTTAAGACACAGGGGATGAAGCTTATGGCTGTCGGAGCAAAAGATAAAATTGACAGGGAATTAGTTAAAAAATATGCAAAATTAAAAATGGATAATCCCGAGACAACTAAGTTGGTAGATTCACAGAAAATGTTATCAGCAATGAATGATTATGCAGCAATGCAAAGAAATATGCTTGATATGAACTCCAAATTAAAAGATATTTGTTCAAATGTAACATCAAAATCTGTTGTTTACTTAAAACTTAATTTCAATCCACCAAGAGCAAGAAAACAATAAATTGTAAATAATTTGAAAATAAATTCTTGGTATATATCAAAATGATTAACTTTTAATTACAATGTAATATGAAAGTTAATCATTATAGTATGGGTAAATATGAAACAAATTATATTAGCCTCGACTTCACCACGAAGACAAGAATTATTGGAAAATTTAGGAATTTTATTTAGAATTGTAGAACCTGTCTACAATGAGAATATATTAAATAAAGCTTTTGATTATAAGATAGTTGAATCAGTTGCTGAGAATAAAGGACTATCTGTTATAAAACAAATCAACTTTCCTGCAATAGTAATCAGTGCTGATACTGTTGTTATTAACAATAATGTAATTTTAGGGAAACCTAAAGATTTTGATGATGCATTTAAAATGCTTTCAATGTTAAACGGAAAAACCCATAAAGTTGTAACGTCGGTTTGTATAATTGATAATGAAATTGATAAAAAAATCATTAAATCAGAAACAAGTGAAGTTACATTCAATAAAATTTCAGAAAATGATATAAAAAACTATATATATGACTTTAAACCATATGATAAAGCAGGTTCATACGGTATTCAAGAACTTCCAGAAACTTTTATCAAAGAAATAAAAGGAGAATATGACAATATTGTAGGATTACCTACAAAATTATTAATAAATATGCTTTCGGAAATCAATAATGTACAAGTTTAATGTAAAATATAAATAGAGGAGTTAAGAAGGAGATAAATATGAATAGTGTGCAGCTTGTAAAAGACAGAATAAGAAGTATAAAAGATTTTCCTATAGAAGGAATTATTTTTAGAGATATTACAACTGCAATTAAAGATAAAGAAGCATTAAGAGAAATGATAAACTTCTTAACTGAAAAATTTATAAATAAAGGTATAGATTATGTTGCAGTCATTGAATCGAGAGGGTTTATTTTCGGTTCTGCACTTGCATATAATATAAATGCCGGTTGTATATTAATAAGAAAACCCGGAAAACTTCCAGCAGAAACAATAAGTGAAGAATACGCTCTTGAATATGGAACAGATAAACTGGAAATCCATAAAGATGCTATAGAAGAGGGTAAAAACGTAATTGTTATAGACGATTTATTAGCTACAGGCGGAACAGTAGCTGCAGCATGCAAATTATTAAAGAAAGCAGGAGCAAATGTAAAAGCAGCTGCTTTTGTAATTGAACTTGCAGATTTAAACGGAAGAAAAAACTTACCTCAAGATATAGAGGTTGTTTCAATGGTTACTTATTAAAATACCGGTAGAAATTAATGGGTGATGAGAATAAACAATTTGAAGCGAGCCAACAAAAACTTCAAAAAGCAAGAAAAGAAGGTCAGGTTGTAAAATCAAAAGATTTTTCCATGGCAATTGCTTTGCTTGTTATGTTTATTGTTATATTAAAATTGTCTCCATTTATATGGGATCAAATATCTATATTATTTGTTTACATATATGATAAAATTCCAGAGAAACATTTGGAAGATATAGGTTATGTTCACTTATTTACTGCAATTGCCATTCCTTCTTTATTAATAATTGGTCCAATTCTTATAATGTCTGCATTCATAGCCATTCTAGGAGACTTTATACAAGTTGGTCCATTAGTAACAACAAAACCTTTAGAGCCAAAACTAGATAAACTTAATCCATCAAAATATTTTAAAAATTTAATGTCACCTAAAACAGCATTTGAGTTGGTAAAGAACATTGTAAAAGTTGCCCTTCTAGGCGTTATTGGCTGGATGGTATACAATTCTCACTTAGAAGCGATATTGGCATTAGCAACCATTGATAACAGTTTTGCTATTATGAATGAATTTGGTTCACTTATAATAGATTTCGTTATGAAAGCAGGGCTTGCTTTTTTAATAATCGCAGCAGCAGACTATGGAATGGTTCGCTGGAAATTTTTACAAGATCAAAAAATGTCTTTCAAAGAAGTAAAAGATGAATATAAAAACTCAGAAGGCGATCCCCATGTAAAAGCAGCATTAAGACAAAGAAGACAACAAATGTTACAAAAGAAAATGATGGATTCTGTTCCGGATGCAGATTTTGTAGTAACAAATCCGACACATATTGCCTGTGCATTAAAATATGATGCAGAGCAAATGGAATCTCCAAAAATGTTAGCAAAAGGTACAGAATTATTTGCTAAAAAGATTATAGAAATAGCAAGAGAGCATTCAATACCCGTTATAGAAAATCCACCTGTAGCGAGAGCTTTATTCAGAATGGTAGAAATTAATGCTTCTATTCCTCCTGAACTTTATAAAGCCGTCGCAGAAATATTGATTTTTGTATATAATTTGCGAAATACAAAAAAAGGTAGTAATATATAAATTAAAAGACTAACAGATTAAAAAATGCACACAAAAATTAAAGATTACATTGAAATAATCGAGAAGGTAGCTAAGGTAGAGCATAAGCGTATTCCGTCGCATATGGTGGATTATGACGAGCTTGTCAGCATTGGTATTATTGCAATTCAGGTACTAATAAAAGATAAAACCGATGAACAACTGGCGAGATATAATAATGCTTACATAGCAACTGCTGTCAGATGGGCAATAAGAAATGAACTCAGAAACAGATATAAATGGTATTCTTTAAAACATACAAATGTTGATTCACAAGATAATCTCGAGTCAAATGAGGAGAATGAAGAATCGGCAATTACTCCCGGTAAGGTTAGAGAAGCTATTTATGAAACAATTTTGTCTATTGACAGCTTGGCAGCTGCTGCCTCTGATAATGACTCTCCGTTTGATTTTATAAAAGATCCTTCAGCTCTTCCTGACGAAAAGGCTGAAATTTCAGAACTTGGAAGAGTAATAAGAGAAGCAATTGCAAAACTGCCACAAAAAGAAAGAATTATAATTGAATACAGATTTTACCGTAATATGCAGGTAAAAGAAATTGCGGAGCAAGTTGGTCTTTCTTCTTCAAGAATTACAAGAATAATTCAAGCAGCATTAAATACCGTAAGGGAATATCTTAATAAAAAAGATCACTACGGATATTAATATTTTTCATTTTAAACTTCGAACAAAGAAAATAATCTTCTTCTTATTTCTTCTGAGTCTAGTTCAGCATCAATTTCATTTAATTCCAAGGCTTTTTGGTATGACTTTGCTGCATCTATATTTTTGCCTTGTTCTTGAAGTACTCTGCCCAAATTAAAATGAGCCATTACATAATCTTTCTTTAGTGATATTGCCGTTTCAAAAAGCTTTTTTGCCTCTTTTAAATTACGGATACCATCTAAATATATGACTCCAAGATTATTATATGCAGAATAATAATCAGGAGCAATTGCTATTGCTTTATGATATGCAATAATAGCCTCTTCTAAATAATCTTTTTGCCACAATGCCATAGCACATTTATTATATGAGATTGCATTTTTCGGATTCAATTTTATAGATTCACAATATGCTTTAATTGCGCTGTCTATATCTTCCGTTTGCAAATATATATCACCAAGTTCTACAAATATCTCATCATTATTTTCGTCAAGCATTATTGCGGTTTTTAATAAATCAATAGCAGTATCAATATCATCAAATACATTGTGATATAACGAAGCTAAAGCTTGACAAACAATTGCTGTCCATTCAGCATCCGGATTTTTATCTATGGCAAATTTATAATGTTCACAAGCTTCTTCATATTGTTCAGCCTTAACAAGTGCATATGCTAGTGCATTATGATAAAATGGGTTTTCTTCATCTTTATTAAGTGCAAGTTTGAAAGCATTTACAGAGTTTATAATATCATCTTTTTTCAAATAAAGATGTCCAAGTTCATAATATATATTTGCACTATTTTCTTCTATTTCTAATAGCTTAGAATAACAATCAATTGCAGTATTAATATCATTTTCATAATAGATTTGAGTAATAGTTGCAACTTTTAATAACAATTCTTTGTTATAAGGATTAGTCTCTAATGCTTTTATATAAGCATTTCTTGCTGTTTCAACATCTTCTTCTTTTATATTAATATCACCAATTTTTTGGTAATATATCTCATTTCTGCCTGTAGAATTTGCAGCTACATCATAAGCTTTTACAGCCATCGAATAATTTTTTGTTTTTTCTAAAAATTTGCCTAGTAAGTCGTAAAATATTAATGAAAAATTTTTAGATAAATTTTTATATAACATTCGCATAGAAGGATAATCAAGCGGAATACTTAAACTGCCTGAGAGCATATAATATAAGGATTGAGAAAAATCTTTTGCATTCAAATTTGTATCGTGCATTTTATCTATGTACATTGAAGCCAACGATAATCTTGAGCGTGCTGATTTAAAAGGACTCAATTTAATTGCTTCTTTTAGTTCTTTTTCAGCTTCATCATATTTTTTTGCCATTTCTAGAAAATATGCAGCATAAATACGAGCATTTGGATTAGATGGAGAAATATTAATTGCCGATTTACACTGTTCAATTGCAGAAGAAAGATTTATTTCACCTCTATCCCATAACAAAGTTGCAAGTCGATAATAAGCTTCAGCAATGTTTGGATTAAATTTAATTGCATCTATATAGTTATCAACAGCATTATCTAAATCTGATTTCTTACCCTTTATCAAATATTGTTCATGATATTTACGAGCAAATTCCATGTAGTTTTGAGCCATAGAATCAAAATCAAATTCTTCAGTTTTTAGAGAATTATTTGTTCTTTCTTCAACCATCAACCATTTATTCCTCTACAATATATATCATCTGATAAAATTTAAAAAAAAGGAATATTTTAGGTCGAAAATACTTCGTATGGAGTAGTCTACAATCAGTATATTTATTAGATTAATATTAAAAGTCAATTTTTTCAATTCAAATGTTTTTATTATAATAGGTAGTTATATTAATGGAGGTTTATATGAATCCTATAAAATTTGGAGAAATAAATTATAGTTCTAAATATGGCAAAGATGCCCTTAAAGCAAGAATTGAGAATACTTCAACCCAAGAAGTTAAAAGTGATTCATTTAATCCAAAGTATAAATCAAAATCGAATAAAAAAGCAGCAGGAATTTTTACAACAATCGCATTAATGGCAGCAACAGGCATTGCCGCATATAAAGGTAAAGGAAAAATTCAACAAATTCTAAAAAATACTAATTCAAATGTAACAACTGCAATAAAAGATTTTGCAACAAAACATCCTAATTTATCTCAAGCAGGTAAATCATTAAAAGAAGCAGGTACACACTTAAAAGATGCCTGTGCAAAACCAACTGAATTCGTGAAAAAAGGTGCAAATATTATTGCTAAACCATTTAAAGCAATATTTAACGGAGCAAAAAATATATTTTCCAATTTAAAAAATAATAAATAAAAATGATACAAAATAATAATCTACAAAGCACAAATAACATATTTAGCTTGTTCCCGCCATACTCACTGGAACAAGCTAATGAAATACAAAATCAAAATAATACTACTGCAAAACCCCAAGCTGCAACAACAGAGAAAAAAGATTCTGTTGAACTAACAAAGAAAAAATCAAGCAAAGCAAAGAAAATTATTTTTGGTTCAACACTTGCTTCAACAATAATAACAGCAGGTATTGTAAGTATGTTTTTTGCAAAAGGTGTACATGGTAGTTCTTTAAAAAAACTAGTTAGATTTAAAGAGAAATTAGCTAAAGAAATATCAGAAAGCAGCAGAGCAGAGGGACTTACACAGAAAACCGTTCTATACACAAAAAAAGGCGCACAGAAAGCCATTGATGGGCTTGAAGCCACATCAAACTTTGCGGCAATAAAAGACTGGACTTGTGACAGAATATTAAGATTAAACAAAGCAACAGCAAAATTTGCAGAAAAATCAAGAAATTTATTCAAAAAAGTTGTAGATAAAACTTTAGGGAAAAAATATGATAAAGTTGAAGTCAAGGTAAGAGATTTAGCATCACTTTTAAAACACTACAATATTACTAATCTTGAAAATTTAGACGAAGCTCAAAAAATAATGCCTGTAACAATTAAAGGGGAAACAAAAACTCTGGCAGAATGGCTTAAAAAACTTCACATAGAAATCAACCGTTTAGAAAGTGCTTATGATAATGGTTTCAGTTTGGGAGCAAGAAAATTAAGAGAACAAAAACGTTCTAAATTATTATCTGGAATTTCTGATAAAATTAAAGAAAAGTTATTTGGTTCGAAGGGATTTCATTTTAATCCTAAAAATTATAAAACATACGTTACACAGGATGTATCCAGTACTGCGCAAAAAGAACTAAAAGAAGAAATTATAAGTGCAAGAAAAGAAGTTACGAACAGTATAACTTCAATATACGATGATATAAGAAGTAAAATTAATGAATTTTCAAATACAGTAAATGTCCAAGACTCGACTTCAATAGAGTTCATAAAAAAATTAAACCAACAACTTGAAGCATTTAAAAAATGTTCGGGAGCAAATGAAGCTTTATCAAGGAGAAAAATTGTTGAAGAAATATCATCAAACATAGATGATTTCATTAACCTCATAAATAAATCAAATTATTCTGAAGCTGATAAAAAGAACTTATTTAGTATTTTAAAATCAATAAAATCTGTTGCAAAATCTTCAAGCGGTAAATCAAAGGGTGCTCTTGAAGAAATAATGACGATTATAAAAGGCTTAAACGGACAAACTATACAAGGAACAAATTCAAAACTAATATCAGATTCTGAATATAGAGATTTTTCAAGGTTGGCAGCAAAAATTAGTAAAGGACTTGATAATGCTACAGAACTTGAAATGGGTGAATATTTCTTAAAACAAGCGGAATTGGAAGTAGGGTCTGCTGCAACGGATGTATTATCATTACTTTTCCCAATAGGTGCAGGTGCTATTGCCATCGCAAAAGGAGATGACAAAGAGGAAAAAGTTTCTGCAACATTAACAACTTGTATTCCTCTTGCCGGCAGCTTTGTAACATTTATATACGGCACAACAAAAATGTTTTCCGGTGCTAAAAATTTAATGTTTTCATTAATTTCAGGTATTGCATTAGGAAAACTTGGAAACTACTGCGATAAATTATACAAAAAATATAAAGAATCAGGCTCTGTAACAAAAGTAGCAAAAGAAGAATATGACAATTTCTGGACAGATCTAACACCAAAATATGCACAGCCATTAAAAAATGATGATACCAAAAATCAAAAAAATAAAAAATCAAAATAATCACTCATTTAATTGAGTAAAATTTTTTACTTTGAATATAAAATATAGTTATGAAAAGATTCTTAACCATATTTTTATTATTTTGCATTATAAATTCAACATCTTTTGCGGTAGAGTTTGATTCATCTATAGATGCAAGTATAAGAAAAGATTTTAATGTTGCATCAAATGAATTACCTGCACTGCCAAGCGCTGTTCCAACCACAAATCCAATAAAAACAGAAATATCGACTCAAACAGCATATAATCCTACAGGTAAAATTTACATTCTAAAACGCGGAACCAAAATTAGTTTAACATCAAAAAATAATATATCTGACTGGATGCACAAAGGCAGTCAAGTTACATTTAGTTCTAATGGAAATATATATACAAAAGAAGGAGCTATAATTCCATCAGGAACAATATTTAAAGGAACGGTAACAGACTCGCACAGACCACAAATGACGGGAAATGGTGGTCTTATTGAACTTAAGATTGACGAAATATATTTTAACGGAATAATGTCCAAAATAGAAACAAAAGTAAGTATGGCTAATTCTAAAAGAATATTTCTTGATAATATAAAAGGTAAACGCTCATATTGGAAGAATTTTTCTAAAGTAATGACACCAGGGAAAAAAGTATTTTCAGCAACCCATACTTGCGCTATGGCTATGATGCCAATCCCTTTTGTTAACCTATTTTCAATAATTCCTTTAGCAGGCGGAGCTGTTGTTTATACATTAAATTTAGTAACAGCACCTGTTATTACAATATTTACAAAGGGGGGTTCTTTATCCTTACCTTCCGGTACACAATTTCAAATTAAAATCACAGATGAAGTAAAAATTAAAGGTTAATTTTAAATTGTTGATTAGCGTATATTTTTATATTACGCTAAATGTAGTTCGAAAGGAAAAATTTATGTTACGAGCAGGGATTGTAGGACTACCAAATGTAGGAAAATCAACATTATTTAATGCATTAACTTCTTCAAATAATGCCCAGAGTGCGAACTTTCCGTTTTGTACTATAGAACCAAATGTCGGCGTTGTTAATGTTCCTGATGAAAGACTTCAGATTTTAGGCAAACTTGTTAAAACTCAAACAATAATTCCTACTGCTATTGAGTTTGTAGATATTGCAGGACTTGTAAAAGGTGCAAGTAAAGGGGAAGGACTTGGCAACCAATTTTTACATAATATAAGAGAAGTTGATGCAATTATTCAGGTTGTAAGATGTTTTGATGATATAAATACTATCCATGTTTCAGGAAAAGTTAATCCTATTGATGATATAGAAACTATTAATACAGAATTAGCTTTAGCAGATATGGCATCAATAGAAAAAAGACTTGAAAGATTAACTAAAATAGTTAAAACCGGTGATAAACAAGCGGCACTTGAATATAAAGTTCTATCAAAAATCAATGAATTATTAGCAGATGCAACATTTATAAATCTCGAAAAATATTTTGAAGATGAAGAACTTGAATTTGCAAAAAATTCACAATTAATGTGCATAAAACCGGTTATATATGCTGCCAATGTTAGTGAAACAGATTTAGCTACAGGCAATAATTATGTTGAACAGGTAAGAGAATATGCATCTAAACATGGAGCTGATGTTGTTGTAATTTCTGCAAAGATAGAAGCAGAACTTGTAGATTTATCGCAAGAAGAAGCAAAAGCATATCTATCAGATTTAGGCGTAACAAGTTCAGGTATTGAGAGAATGGTTCAATCTGTATATAAGCTGCTTGATTTAACAACATTTATAACAGCTGGCGAAAAAGAAGTAAGAGCTTGGACTGTAAAGAAAGGCTCTAAGGCGCCAAAGGCAGCTGGAGTAATTCATACAGATTTTGAAAAAGGTTTTATAAGAGCAGAAGTAACAAGTTATAAAGACTTTGTAGATGCAGGTTCTTATGTTGTTGCCAGAGAAAGAGGCGTTACAAGACTGGAAGGAAAAGATTACATTATTCAAGATGGAGATATAGTCCATTTTAGATTTAATGTGTAGGTTCTTCACTAAAATTTAAAGTTGAGAATAGTTTAACCGCTTCTGCGATCCTAGGTCCGGGGCGGTTTATTATATCTCTTTGTTTTGAACTTAAATATAATATTCTTGACTTAGGAAATAATTCCTTTAATTTTTCAACATCTGAAGGGAAACAAATAATAATAACATCCGGATTTTTTTCAAGCACATATTCTAAAGTTATATTTGGATAATAATATGGAATATCTGATGTAATAGATATATGACCCGATTTTTCTATAATATCTGTTATATAGCTTTCACTGCCGATTGTTACCAGAGGGTTTGTTTGAACTACGTATAAAATTTTTTTAGGACTATTTGTCCTATTTTCTTCAATGTTTTGTTTAATATCTCTTATAAGTCTTTGTGCATTTTTTTCACTGTTTGTAATTTTCGCAATATTATTTATTGTTTCGTATATTTCTTCGATCTTTGTAAACTCAAAATAGACTGGCTTAGTATTTGTTAAAGAAAGTTCACCAAGTTTAGGTTTTGCTGACGTCATCGCAAATATGTAATCAGGTTTCAAACTAACAATCATTTCCATATTCACGAAATAAGTATCACCAATAATTGGTTTTTCTTTGACCTTTTCCGGATAATTACAAGTTGAAGAAACAGCAAGAAGATTATTCTCCGCACCAAGTGAATATATTATTTCCGTTATAACAGGAGATA
This sequence comes from Candidatus Gastranaerophilales bacterium, assembly GCA_944322745.1. Taxonomy (GTDB): domain Bacteria; phylum Cyanobacteriota; class Vampirovibrionia; order Gastranaerophilales; family Gastranaerophilaceae; genus Avigastranaerophilus. The sequence continues at coordinate 115,051 of CALUPV010000001.1, forward strand.
AACTAATATAAGTTGAAGCAAATGTTATGTTACCAATAAAAAATAATATAAAACTAATTACATATCTGTATATGAATATCTTCTTCATTATTTATAACCTTAAAATTAATACCGAATATCTTCTTTAATATATCAGGTGAAATAAAGTCTTTCTTACTGCCGGATATTATTTTCCCCTCTTTCGATAAACCTAAAAAATAATCTCCATAATTAGAAGACAAATTAATATCGTGAAGAACAATAATACAAGTAATTCCTGTTTGTGTAAGTTTTTTTATCATATTTAGGATTTTTATTTGGTTAATTAAATCCATATTTGATGTAGGCTCATCAAGTAATAGAATATGTGCTTCTGAAATTAAGCCTAAAGCTATATTTGCTTTTTGTAATTCTCCTGAACTTAAATTATCAATCAGTGTACATTTCTTATCTGTAAGTTCAAGTATATTAAGCATTTCATTAACTTTATCTTTTTCTTCTTTTGTTAAAAACCACTTCCAATTTTGTTTATAAAAAGAGGATTCAATATACTCTTGCAAAGTAATCCCTTGAGGATATTTTATCCGTTGCGGAAGATAAAATAAATCTTTATTATTTACAAGTATTTCACCCATCTGAGGTTTAATAATACCTGCAATTATTTTTAGCAAAGTAGTTTTTCCGACTCCATTAGGCCCTACCATTATAGTAAGCTGATTTCTAGGAATTTGTATATAGACATTTTCAAAAAGTTTAAGATTATCAACTGTATAAGAAAGGTTTTTGATATTAATCACTAAAAATATCTCCTTTCTTTATTAAGAAAAATACAAAAACAGGTGCACCGATAAAAGCTATAACGAGCCCTAACGGAACCTGCAATGGATATATTATAGTTCTCGCAATATAGTCAGAAATAAGAATAAAACTACTACCTAACAATATATTAGAAAAATATAACCACCGGTAATCTTGACCAAATAGCATTCTTGAAATCTGAGGTGCAATAATACCTACAAATCCAAGTATTCCCGCAGAAAATACACTTAAAGAAGTTAATAATGAAGCTAATATTATTATTACTAAAGTATATAAATATCTTCTATTTTTATCAGTTGACAATAGATCAGAATCTAACCTTAAATAATTCAACTTTGGTATAAATAGAACAGTTATTAACATTAAAATGACAAATATTATTATCAACGCTTTATTTGATATCACCTCATTATTAGTAACTCCACCGGATAGAATTAGCATCATCATGTATGATTTCAAAGGATTTATCAATATTATCAATGATATTAAAGAACTAACAAAAATATTTATAGATAAACCTATTAATATTAATTTTGTAATAGAAAACTTACTTAATCCGGAAAATATTATAACAATAGAAGAAGAAATCAACGCACCAATAAAACCGAAAAGAGAATAATTAGAACTGTTGAAAAATAATATAGAAAGAACAATGCCAAGACCGGCACCTGAAGATATTCCTGTTATATAGGGTTCTGCTAAAGGATTTTTTGATACAGACTGCATAAACATACCGGCAAGTGCCAAACAACAGCCTGCAATTAAAGCTTTTAATGCTCTGGGATATCTTAACACAGTTAATATTACACTATCAGTATCTTCTGAAATATTAAAAGCTTTATATAACATATTTATTCCAAAATCTTTGTATCCTGCATACATAGCAAGATACAAAGATAAAATGAGTATAATAAATAAAATTATTATTATAGATATCTTTTTAAATTTATTCATAAGTTAACTATATCACAGAGTTTCTACTTTTTCTTTCTGCGGGAAAGTATATTTCATAAATAAACCTGCTCTAAAATGAATTCCCGGAGCATAATACGAAGTCGGACCTGTTTTATACATAGAAATATCTTGATCAAGAAGGTTATATACAGTGCCATTTAGGGATATTTCAGTATTTTCAGTTTTAAGTAATCTAACTTTACCTCCTATTTTTACGTCAACATATCCGTTTGTTTTATCTGAATTTTGAGTTGCAGACATATAGCGACCTGAATTAGCTTCAACTCCTGCATATAAATTAACTATTTCATTAGGAATCCAATAAATTGTTCCCTTAATTGAGTTTCTTGGACAACCGGGTAAATCCGTATGAGTTGTTTTATCCTCTGAATCAGTATAAGTATAACTTGCGATTGCTTTTAACCAAGGTCTGGGTTCCCAAGTTATTTTTCCTTCGTAGCCCTGTATTCTTGCCCTGTCAACATTAACGTATTGTCCGACATAAACCCACGTTATAGGGTCTGTTTCACCTCTATAAGCAATATAATCATTATAATCACTGTTAAAATAACCAAAATCAATTGTTAATTTTTCATCAAAGAAGGACTGAGTAACACCTACATCCCAGCTTTCCATTTTTTCCGCTTTTAAATTAGGATTCGCCAGTGATTGCATATAAGATGAATTAAGTGTTCCAAAACGTTGATACAATGTAGGATTATTAACACTCTGCCCCCAAGAACTTCTGAATTTAGTTTTTGAGCCTTCTAAATTAAACGTAGGTAGAACTAATGCTGCAGACACATTTGGCGTAACATATGTACCGAAATCAGAATTATTAATAATTCTTGCACCGCCTCTTATAAATAACTTATCTTTAATGTTTATTAAATCATTAACAAATACATCATTTTGTATCGTATTACCGGAGTATCCATTAAGAACGGTTCCTGTCCACATAGCTACATCTCTTGTATGACCATCTATAAATTCTGTTTCAAAATTGTAACCGACAGATAAAGTATTCCAATCTGCAACTTTATAATTATGTTGAGTTACAAAATTAAGTCTGGTACTATCTATCTTTGAAATTGATTCATAAAACGGATCACCGCTTAAATTGTCCGGCAGAACATAACTGTTACTTTCATTATGATATACTCCAAACTTTGCATCATAGGTATATTTTTCATTCGGACTATGTGAATAAGAAAGAACATTCATTATATCGTAATTAAGACCATAATTATTCGGCGATTGATATATTCCGTATGGATATGATTGTTGATAACCAACCCCCAAGCCTTTTCTTGCTCTTGAAAATCTAAATATGTTGCGTACTTCAGCTTTTTCATCAAGAATTCTTTTACCTATATTTGTAACTATATTCAAATTATTATAATCATCATTACGGATATCTCCCAAACCGGTAGCACTCATACCACCATCAGTTTTAAACCAAGTCAAGCCCATATAATAATCTATAGAATGATTGCCACCCATAAGCGCTAATCGTTCTTTAAAAGTCCCAAGATTTCCCATCTCACTGCCCATTTCAATTGATAACGGACCTCGACCTCGTCTCGTCTGCATTGCAATTAAACCGCCTGAAGCATTTGTACCTGCCAAATTACCTTGAGGACCTCTTATTATTTCTATCCTTTCTAAATCGTCAGTTAATATAAATTGAGGTTCTACGCCGGGACTTGTCATAGATGTTCTGTCTGCTCTTATACCATCAATCGTCATCCGGACTCTATCTGTACCACGCAACCTTACGGAAGACACTGATCCATCTGAACCATTTGCATTTTGAACAAAAAGGCTACCTGTTTGGTTTAATAATTCTGATAATAAAGGAGAATTTTGCCTCGTAATTTCTTTACGTGTAATAATATCAACACTGGCACCGGCTGACTCTATTGATTCTGCATAATTACTATATGAGTATATTTCCTTTTCCTTAACATCCCCATATAGAATCAATTTATCTGAGGATTTTTCATCAGGAGTATCCAAATCCAACTCTACTACTTCTTCCACTGCTTGCATTGGCATAACAGAAAATAATGCCGTGGCAAGCATCGCATAAAACATCTTTTTCATAAAATTTTAACCTCGTGCTCGCAAGTAATTCCAGACAAAATAGGTATTCTGACTTCAAAAGGATAAACCTTTCCTTACAGCTACGGCATAGTCACTCGTACGAGTAGTTTCCCTATAACGTCTCTTCTAGATTAACATTTTTTTTATTTTTGTCAATATAATAAAAAAAAAACAAACAAAAAAATTGACTATAATATTAAAAAAAATTAAGCTTACTATTACTCAAAATTTACTACAGATATATTGCATGATAAACTTAACAAAGTTAGTAATGAGGAAATCGAGTGGAATTCTTGAACCGGACCGCGGCCGTATAGTCGGAATGCTCTAATTCTTATATGGGTTGCGTGTATCCTGCCTATATACTGAAGAAGAGCTCCTTACGTTAAGCGTATAAGGAGTTTTTTATTTTGCCGACACCAATATCATTACAATCTAATAATAGAGCAGGATTATGTCCACATGGGCTTCCACCTTCTGCTTGCCCTATTTGTAGTGGTGGTGGCATGGCTGGTGGTGGAAGAGTAAAAGAAGCTGTAGTTTCAAAACCAATGAATTCAGGCGAATGGTCATTTATGAAATGTTATGCAGCAGGACTTGCAATGCGAGCTCAAGAAGCAAGAGTTGAAAATGCAAAAACTGCATTTGAACGTCAAATTGAGTTTGCTCAACAACTTGGAAAAAACATACAAAATATTGCGGATAAAATCCAAAATGCCATTCAGAATTTACAAAACAGTTCGCCTGTTATTATCCAAAATATCTTACAAGTAATCAATAATTCAATAATTAATCCTATATTAAACCTAATATCTCAAATACCTAAATTAATTGAAAATATAGCTGAACTTCAAAAAAAGCTTGGAGAAATGCTTCAACAAGCCGGGGAAAAGCTCACAGCTTTACTTGGTGATATTAAAAACTTCATAGACAGAAAAGTTATCGATAACATAAAAAAACAAATTAAGAAATTTTTCTTATGGTTTACAACAGATTTAGAAGATGAAAATTACAAAAATGACGATGCTTTAGAAGTATTCAAAGCAAGAGAAATGAAAAAGTATTTAGTTAATATTGTAACTAAGATTAAGAAACGGAATGACAATGATAATAGAGCCAATAAAGAATAAACAAGTTGATATAAAGAAAAAGAAAAAGAAGGAAGAGAAACCTGATAAAACAATGAATAAAACACTGCAAGGAGTTTTAATAAACAGTCATGTCCGAACCAATCAGGAAACAGGTTACTCATTTAATGACATAAAAGATTCTTTATTAATTAGTGATTCAACAAATTACTATTCTACAAACGGAACGGTAAAAAAGAGCGAAAACGAAAGTTCTTTTGATACAAAAAAAGCAATTAAACCATTATTAATAGGAACAAGCTTAATTGTCGGCGGATGTTTTGCAATAAGCGCCATTTTAAAAAAATCATCAAAAGCATTGTTAACAACAGCCAATTTTGAACATTTACCTGATTTAGCTATAAATATGAATATAAAAGAAGAGCCACAATTTGCTATATATCGAGCAATAAGAGATCCAAATTTCAAAAATTTATTCGGAGCTGCTGCTGTTTTTCTTATGAGTGGAATAACCATTGCGTGTAAAAATTTTGTAGAAGGCGCAAAAGAAGTTTGGACAAAGAAACAATCAGCAGATATTGAAAAAAATCTTCAAGAAAATTTAATTGAAGTTGAGACAAATGCTTTTTCAGGAAAGCTAAAAGTCGTAAATGATTTAATGCAAAACAATGTAAAATATTTTGACGAAGTCATAAATAACAGAAAAGAAAAAGCTTCTACGCCTGAAGTTTTCTCAGGATTTTTATCTTTTAAAGGTGAAAATAATGAAAAAGAAACATCTCAAAAAGACAATACAATAATTAACAAAAACCTAAAATATGCCGCACTAATTGGAGGGGTAATAATAGGCGCTGTTATCCTTGGGAAATTAAGCATTTCAAATCTTAGAAAAACTCTTGAATACACAAATAAATACGCAAATAATTATACTGAAAAAACCATAGATGCAATTAACGGAATTAGTAATAAAGCAGACAAAAAGGACTTACCAAAGGTTATAGAATTTTTAAAATCAATTTGTGCAAAGCCTGATTATATAAAAGAAGTTGCGAAAAAATATAACCTTTCTGACAATGAAGTACAATCAATAATTCATGCAGTTGAAGAATCAAAGAAGACCATTTTTGCTGATGCACCGACAGCTCTTGGCGGCATTCCTCAAAAAGTCCAATATTATTGCTATATAGATGAGAATAGAGGTCACTTATACAACTGGATATTGAATCCCCAAAACAAATTTACAAAGTTAATTTTTGGAGCTTTTACAATTTCGAGTGCTATAGGTTATCTTTTCAAACAAGGAATGGATGCAATAAAAGAAGTAACAGTTATGAAGGAAAACGCAAAAACTGAACTTGATTTAAGAAAAAGACTTGTAGATGTTGAAATTGCAAACTTTAAAGCGAAAAAGGAAAGTGCAATCAATCCGCTTCTTGAAAATTTTGCAAAACACTCAAATGACGGTTCTAAAACAAAAGAAGAATTAAAACAATTGGCAGACAATATATTAATGGAAACAAAAAATGGTCCGCCATACGTATACAACTAAGGAAAAATTATGAAAATAGCAAACATAAATATTCAGAATAATGTTTCACAACTTGGTCAAGGAGTAACTTTTCCAAATCATCAAAGAAATTACTGTACTTTCAACGAAAAAAGAACAGAAGAACTTGTTAACGCAAAAGAAGAGGCTCTACCATATATTGATACATTTTTAAAATCTGCCTGGAGTGAAGAACAAGTATTAGATGGGCTTCAAGTACTTGATAAAATGCTTGATAAAGGCGTAAAAGGCATAGATAAAATGTATCCGACAATTGCAAGATTTAACGATGTAACCTCTCCAAATGTACAAGTAATGTTAGCAGGAATTTACAGAAAAACACTTGTTCCGGATGCTTTTGGACCTTTAAATAAAATGATGACAAGACAAACCCTAATGCCAAATTCACCTTATTTTGATCCTACAGAAGAAATAGGAGGTGCAATTATGGAATATTTAAAGAATCAATCTAATATTAATTCTTCAACAATCATAAAACATTAATAGAAACTGTTTATATTTTCAATAATATCAGAAGCTTCCTCTTCTGTTTGCTGTTCTTGCGGAATTTTTTTATCTTTAAAAAGATATTTATATTTAGCTTCTTCTAGTTCTTGTGAATTATCAGGATGTTTTGCCGATGTATATTCATTTAATTTTTTCATTACTGCTTTTGATTTAGCATTTAAATGAATACATATTTGATAATACAATTCTGCATTTTCCAAATCACCTAATTTTTCATAACATTTTGCACTTTGAAGATTAGTATCGAAATCTTTCAATAGGCCTGATGCTAATGCCAATTTATAATACTCTATAGCCGTAGAATATTCTTGAAAACTATAGAAAAAATCCCCCATTGCTCTTTGAAGTTTAGGATCAGCCGGATTCATATTATATGCCTTTAAAACATATAATTTCGCCTCTGCTCTATCTTGAAGAAGTTGATTTACTTTGGATAGCCCCAATAATGCTTTTGTATTTACAGGATTTTTTTGATATTCTTCTTCATATAAAATTCTTGCTTTATGAATATACTCATAGCCTTCTTCTTGATTAGATGTTGTTTGAGCTTTCCTTAAAAATTTTTCAGCTTTAGAAAAATTATCTGCCAATGCACAATTTAAAGATAAAAAAATTATCAATAAAGTATATATTAGTTTATTTCGTAAATTTTTCATAATCAAACTTAATAATATCCACTCTAACTATTTATCTTAATAATAACTATATGTTATAAATAATTCAAGGTTAGCGATAAGGATAGTAATAAATGCAAGAAATTGGGGTTTTGTTTTCTTTTATACTTTTTTCTCTTTTATTCGCTGTTTTTATGCTATTGTGTTCCATCATTTCTTCACCTAAAGCAAATAATGACAATAAAACCAGCATCTATGAATGCGGATTAAATATAAAAGAAAAATTTAATTGTAAATTTAAAATACAATTCTTTATTTATGCAATTTTATTTTTAATTTTTGATATTGAAACAATATTTATATTTCCTTTTGCTATAAGTTATAGTTTCCTTGGGTTATTTGCTTTCATTGAAATTTCTATATTTTTAGCTTTACTTTTATTAGGATTAATTTATGCAATAAGAACAAAGATGTTAAGGTTTAGATAATGAATATTATTTTATCAACAATAGATGCAATATCTAACTGGGCAAGGTCAAATTCATTATGGCCGTTGACTTTTGCCACATCTTGCTGTGGCATAGAAATGATGTCGGTATCAGCTTCTGACTATGATATAGCAAGATTTGGTTCTGAAGTTTTCAGAGCTTCCCCAAGGCAAGCGGATCTATTAATTATAGCAGGCACAATAACTCATAAAATGGCACCATTACTATTAAAATTATACGAACAAATGCCGGAACCAAAGTATGTTATTGCAATGGGTGCTTGTGCTTGCTCTGGCGGAATGTTTAAAAATGGTTCTTACTCTGTTGTTTACGGGGCAGATAAGATTATTCCCGTCGATATTTATTTACCTATGTGCCCGCCAAAACCTGAAGCTCTTATTGATTCTATAAGAAAACTTCAATCAGAAATAAAAAATGAATCCTTAACTACAAGAAAAGAATTTATAGCAAAACATAAGTCTAAATTAAAGATTCAAGATGACCTTGATATTTTAATACAAGAAGATGTTAATATTTATAGAATGGGGATATAGTTTGTGTTTAAAGAATTTGAAACAAAATATAATATATTAAATAAGACTATAATTCTACCAAATATTCAAGAATTCTATATTAAAAAAGAGAATATAAAAGAAGCATTAAGGTACTTAAAGAATTCTCCTGAGACAATATTTTCAAGGCTAGATTGCATTATTGCAAAAGATAATTCAAAGAATTTTACTGTTAGCTATATTTTAAACTCTGATACATATAATACAAAATGTGCAATAAGTTATTATCTGGACTACGAAGAGGCTGAAACTGTAAGCATTTTCGACATATATAAAAATGCAATTTGGGACGAGAGAGAAATTTATGACCTATTTGGCATTAAATTTAATAATCACCCAGACCTAAAAAGAATTTTGCTACCAAATTCATTTAAAGGAAATCCTTTAAGAAAAGACTACATTGCAAATGATGAAAGACTCAAATGGAATAATGACTAAAACTTCTGAACGTACAATGCAAATAAATATAGGACCGCAACACCCATCAACACATGGAGTGTTAAGAATGCTTGTGACGTTAAGTGGCGAACAAATAATAAAAATAGACCCCATAATCGGCTACCTGCACCGTGGTATGGAAAAAATGGCAGAAACAAGAACATATTTGCAATACTTACCTATTGTTGACAGGATTGATTATCTTTCAGGTTTTTTCTGTTCATATGCTTACATTTCAGCTATTGAGAATTTAATTAATACAGATATTCCGATAAAAGCAAAATATATAAGAACACTTACAATGGAAATGAACAGAATTTCATCACATCTTCTTTGGCTAGGCTGCTATCTGCTTGATTTAGGAGCCACTTCACCATTATTTTACACTTTTATTGAAAGAGAAAAAATATTAAATATTTTTGAAGATTTAACAGGCTCAAGAATGATGTATAACTACTATACTTTTGGCGGTATTAAAAGGGATATAGAAAAAGAACTTTTAATAAGAATTAAAAATTTTTCCAATGAATTTTTAAAAGCAGTTAGAGAATATGAAGACTTAATAACAAACAACCCTATTTTTATTACAAGAACAAAAGACATAGGAATATTATCGAAAGAAGATGCAACGGAATATTCCATAACTGGTGCCAATTTAAGAGCTTGCTCAATACCAAAAGATTTAAGAAAAGATTCTCCTTATCTTATATATAATAATTTAGAATTTTCTGTTCCTATAGGAACAATTTCCGATTCTCATTCCCGCTACCTTATGAGAATAAAGGAAATGAAAGAAAGTAATAAAATAATAAATCAATGTACAGATTGGCTTTTATCAAATATAGAAGATAAAGAAATAAATACAAAAATAAATCCGTTAACAATAAAACCAAACGGAACTGCTTTAGGAGAAGTCGAATCAACGAGAGGACTTTTACAATGCTATATAGAAGCAAACGGAAGAGAATTTCCAAACCGCATTAAATGGAGAACCCCGTCATTCTATGCAACTCAAGCAATCAATACAATTGCAAAAGGATTTATGCTTCCTGATTTAATGTCAATCTTTGGCAGTTTAGATATAATCATGCCGGAGGTAGACAGATAATGAGTATATTTCATCTTATTTTTGTCGAATATCTTTTAAAATTAAACATTCCTGAATGGTTAATTTTTATATTATGGCAAATCATTTGTTTTGTTTTTATAAGTTTATTAATGATTTTAGCTGTATTATTTTTAGTTCTATTTGAAAGAAAGTACCTCGCTTTTTTCACAAGAAGAAAAGGTCCAAATAGAGTCGGATTTTATGGATGTCTGCAAACAGTAGCAGATGGAATAAAAATATTATTCAAAGAAAATATAATGCCAAAAAATGCAGACAAATTTATTTATTTTATTGCACCAATTATAGTTTTTGCACCCATTTTAACAGTATATTCGCTAATTCCTTTTTCATCAGACATTAATTCTTACAAATCAGATATTGGTATTTTATTATTTATGGCAATATTATCACTCCCTATAGCCGGCATATTATTTGCAGGATATTCAAGCGGAAATAAATATTCTTTAATTGGAGGCCTGCGTTCTTGTATACAGGCAATAAGTTCTGAAATTCCAATATTTCTTGTACTTGCAGGCATAGTTATATTAACAGGTTCTATGAACTTAAATGAAATAGTAAAAGCTCAACATTCATTTTCTCAATGGAATATTTTTCCTTCAATATTGGGTTTCATAATATTTTTTATTTGTTCATTAATAACATTAAACAGAATTCCTTTTGATTTTCCGGAAGCTGAAAGTGAACTTATCGCAGGTTATAACAGCGAATATTCAGGAATGAAGTTTGCAATGTTTTTTCTTGGAGAATACGCCTTAACCTTTATTTTTAGTGCATACACTGCTACTTTATTTTTAGGCGGATACAATTCACCTTTTGGATTTTATATAGCTGATTTGTTTGATTTAACATTAATCACCGGAGAAATTATAAGAAATATTGAACAATTTTTCTGGTTAATACTAAAAACATTCTTTTTAATATTAATAATAATGTGGATACGAGCAGCCTACCCAAGATTCAAAACAGAAAAAACACTTGAACTTTGTTGGTATATTTTTATACCCTTAGCTATTTTTAATCTGTTTGTTTTATGTATAGTTCAATATTATAGGGGGAGTTTATGCTAAAAAGTTTCATTTACCCTATAAAAGAATTAATAAAAGGGCTTTTAACCGTATTAAAAAACGGTTTTAAAGAGAAAGTAACACTTGAATACCCCGAAAAGAAAAAAGTTCTTAATAACAATTTTAGAGGTAAAATTAAATACGATAAAACAAAATGTATAAAATGCAAAATTTGTCAAAGAGTTTGCCCTGCAAAAGGGACCATAGAAATAAACGAAACATTTAAAATAGACTATAGTCAATGTATATTCTGTGCCAATTGTGTTGAATTTTGCCCGAAAGGTGCATTAACAATAACAAAAGAATACGAATTAGCTACAAATAATAAAAATGAATTAATATTCAATGAGGGAATAAATTAATGGAACAATTAAATGCAATTATATTTTATATAATTTCCGTAATTATTATATTTTCAAGTATTGCTGTAATTTTTACAAAAAAAATAATGAAAAGTATATTTTTTGCATTAGTAACATTTATTTGTTTCGGACTTCTATTTTTCTTCTTAAATGCTCTTTTTAACGGAGTAATTCAAATTTCAATATATGGAATAGCCCTATGTATTCTTTTTGCTATAGCAGTTATGCTTACTAATAATAATGAAGAAGAAACTCATAGAATAAAGTTTTCACCAACGATTATTTTGGCTTTTTTAGGTGTTATAATGATTCTTTCATCCATATTAATTTTTCTAAAAGAGACAATAATGTATGATTCCGTTTTTAAAACATACATTAACTCCTCGCATATATTAACAAGTCTTGATAATACTAAACAATTATCATCTGAACTATTAACACACAATTTATACTCATTTGAGCTTTTAGGGCTTTATCTTTTAATCGTTCTCATCGGTATTTTAGTATTATTAACTTTTAAAGGAGAATCAAAATAATGTTTGAAATCACCTTATATCATTATTTAGTTTTATCTTTAATTCTTTTTGCAATAGGTTTTATTGGAATAATAATTTCAAAAAATATTATAAAAGTTCTAATATGTATAGAGATAGTAATGTCAGCAATAAACTTAAATTTCATAGCATTTACAGCATACAAAAACTATCTTTTCCTATCCGGTATGATATTTGCTTTATTTATAACTGCAATTTCAGCACTACAAACAGCAATAGGACTCGTATTAATATATCAAATATATAAAAATAAAGAAAAAATTACATCAGAAGAGATTGAGGAGCTAAAAGGTTAATGGATTTTTTTGCTAATAATATATTCCTAATAATGTTTCTTCCATTATGGATTTGTCTGATAATCATTTCAGGTGCCTTTATCAGATTAACTGAAAATAGAAAAATGACAGCCTTTTTGACATCAATCTCAACTTTAACAGGTTTGATTTTTTCAATTGCTCTTTTTAATTATGTAAAAAGTCCGCAGCCTATAGTTATAGAAGATTCATTTTCGTGGCTTAATATTGATAATCTTAATATTTATCTTGGAGTTTTACTTGATTCAACCTCCGCAATATTCCTTGTTATTTTAATGTTAATAAGTTTATTAATACAAATTTATTCATATGGATATATGAAAAATAAAGAAGAATTTAGCAAGTACTTTATATATTTGAATTTTTTCAATTTTGCTATGACAGGATTAATACTTTCCCCAAACTTAATACAATTATATATCTTTTGGGAACTGGTAGGAGTTGCAAGTTATCTTTTAATAGGGTTCTTTCATAAAAAAGAAGATGTATCACTATCTGCAAAGAAAGTATTCATTATTAACAGATTTGGAGACACTGCACTTTTAGCAGGAATCATATTTTTCGCATATTTTTCTATAACTTATATGAATCAACAACCAAATGAATTCTTAGCATTCAGTGATTTAGACTATTTTCATAACCAACTTCAAAGTTTGACATACCCGAATGTATACAACTTAGTTCTATCTTTATTTTTAATCGGAGCATTTGTAAAATCAGCACAATTTCCGTTTCAACAATGGCTAATAGATGCAATGAAAGCCCCTACACCTGTAAGTGCATTGATTCATTCAGCTACGATGGTGTGTGCAGGTATATTTTTAATAATTAGAATATATCCATTATTATCTGACGAATTATTAAAAATAATATTATCACTTGGACTTATAACTGCTGTTTTATGTGCATTTATAGCAATTTCACAAAATAATATAAAAAAAATGCTTGCATATTCAACATCTTCTCAATTAGGACTAATGTTCACAGCAATTGGCTTACAATCTATCCCCGTTGCAATAATATATTTAGTAATTCATTCTTTTACAAAAGCTTTACTATTCTTATGTACAGGAAATATCTCACAAATTTCAAATTCAATTGAAACAAAAGATATATCAGGATTAAGAAAAATTGATTTTTATCTTGCAATTTATTGGATAATTGGAGCATTGTCACTCTCAGGACTTTTCTTTGGAGGCTTCACATCTAAAGAAATGCTATTAAATGTAGCAGAGAACAATAAATCAATATTATTTTTAATTCTGTTAACATCTTTTATGAGTACTTTCTATATTTTTAGAACTTACTTCAATATTTTTGAAGGAAACAAAAGAGAAGAATATAAAATAATAAATGAAAGAACAATGTCGTTTGCTTTAATGACAATGGTTATATTTGTAATATTTCCAGGATTTTTATTCAAAGTTTCACAAATAAATATGTTGTGCCTGCTTGCTATTGGGATTGGTATAACAGCTATATTTTCGGCATATTTCAGCAGTAAATGTAATAAAATTATGATTCCGCCTTTGCTATACAAATTATCTCAAAATGAGCTTTTTATCCCTAACTTATATAATTTCATAGGCAGATTATTTAATTTAATATACTTTGCAGTAAATATAATTGATAAATATGTTATTGAAGGATTTATTAATATAACCGTAAAAATAACAAAATTCATCTCAAATATAATTTCTAAACTTCAAAATGGTAACATTCAAACTTATGTTTCATATTCGATTTTTTCAATCGGAATAATACTTCTAATTATTTTATACTTATATTTTATGGCATTGAGGAGTTAATATGACAGATAATTTTATTCCTTTAATAGTCTTTACACCATTAATAATGAGCTTAATTTTATATAGTCCGTTTATAGCTGATGATGAGAAAATAATCAGAAGAGTATCAAAAGGCTTCATAACTATTCATTTTACCTTGACCGTACTATGCAGTATTTTCTTTAATTTCTCAAATCCTGACTTTATAATTGAAACAGACTACCAATGGATTGATGTATTAGGAATTAATGCAAATTTTGCATTTGATTCTTTAACTATGCTATTTGTTATTCTTACTTCATTTATATTTCTAATAGCAATCTATTTAAGTAAAAGTATGATAAAAAAATCATACAGATTATATTACTCTCTCATATTCATATTGTTAACAGCAATACTCGGAGTATTTAGTGCAAAAGATATCTTTTTATTCTTCTTATTTTGGGAACTTGAATTAATTCCGATGTATCTTCTTATACAAAAATGGGGCAGCGGAAATAAACAAAAAACTGCAATGAAATTCCTTCTATACACATTCTTCGGAAGTATATTTATATTATTAGGATTTTTAATTTTATACTATCTAAATTTTAAACTTACAGGTACCTTAAGTAGTGATATTAATGATATAGATATAATCTCAGCACCTGAAATACTAAGAGATTTAATCTTCTTCCTTTTATTAATAGGTTTTGGAGTTAAGCTTCCCATAATACCTTTACACGGCTGGTTAAGCGATGTGCATTCACAAGCACCAACTCCGGTTAGTATCATATTGTCCTCTATACTCCTAAAACTTGGAGCATATGGTATTTTAAGATTCAACCTGCAAATGTTTAATTATGAGTTTCAAGTTTTTGCAATATATATAATGCTGTTTGCTTTAATAAACATAATATATGCCAGCTTCTGCGCAATAATGCAAAAAGATATTAAAAGAATTATTGCTTTTTCAGGAATTGCAAATATGGGGATATTTTTACTTGGTATATCTTCACTAAATTCAATAGGAATAACAGGCGGAATTTTCCAGCTGTTTTCACATGCTTTTATAAGTGCAGGGTTATTTACAATCGCAGGCTTAATATACATTAAATGCGGAACAAAAAATATTGCAAGAATAACAGGACTCGGTGAAAAAATGCCAAGACTTATGTTTATTTCTATCCCAATATTATTAGCTTCAATCGGTACACCGTTATTATGTGGTTATATAGCAGAATTTTTAAGTTTTACAGGTGCATTTTTAATGCAAACAGAAGGAATATTTAGCGCTAAAGTATTATCTTTAATAGCACTAACTGTATTAATATTTTCAAGTATATATATACTAAAAATCTTCCACGGAGTATTTTTTAACACTATAAAAATAAAAAACAGAAAAATATCTGATATAAATACAAAACAATTGATAATTCTGTTTATATTAACAATATGCATAATAATTTTCGGCATATTCCCATTCTTATTGACAGACATAATCAGAGAATATACAAATATCACATATAATCCGCAAGGAGTATTTTAATGGAAATAATAAAAGATATACAATCTGCATTTTTACCAGAATTAATTCTAATAATATTTATACTTATTAATATTGTTTTTTCACTTTTCATAAGAAAAAATACTTATAGAATCGCAAAAATAACAACGATATCAGCAATTACTCTGGCAGGATTAGCTATATTCTTTATCCAAATTAATCCAACATATTTTGCATTTAATGAAGTATATATATCAACCATATACACAACTTCATTTAAAATAATGATACTTATATCAGGATTACTAGTAATTCTTTCAGCCAACAACTTTATACGAGAAAAAAGACAAAAAGCTTTTGAATTCTTCACCATATTTCTAGCCGGAATATTAAGTGCTTTTTCATTAATATCATCAAATGATTTCATAAGCGCATTTATATCAATTGAATTACTAAGTGTTTCTTGCTACTTTTTAACATCTTTCAGAAGAAATCACAAAGCAAAAGAAGCTGCACTAAAATATTTAATAACCGGAGCTAGTTCTTCTGCAATATTATTATTAGGGATCTCATACTTATACGGAATAACAGGTAACTTAAATTTTTCAAATATTTCTGATGCAATATCAGTATCAGGAATAAACATAATGTTTATAATTTCTTGTATATTAATAATAATTGCACTAACATTTAAGCTTGGCTGCATTCCTTTCAGTAACTGGATTATTGATATATATGAAGGTTCAACATACGGTGTAGGAACATATTTATCGCTAATTCCAAAAATTGCAGCCATTGGACTAATTTCAAGATTATTTGTGTTTATATTTTCATATAGTCCAATAATACAAATACTAACAGCAATTATTGCGCTATGTTCAATCATATATTCTGCAATAGGCGGAATAAAACAAACAAATATAAAAAGGCTCTACGCCTATAGTTCTATTTTACACTCGGGATTTTTATTATTAGCTGCAAGCTGTGTAAGTGTATATGGATTTTCTTGCTTAATATTCTATATTTTTACATATATCTTTATGAATATTGGAATATGGAATGCTTCAATTATTTATACAACAAATTATCAAAGTGACAAAATAATAGATTATAAAGGAATATTTTATAAAAATCCATATTTTTCAATAGCCTATACAATATGCTTGCTATCTTTAGCCGGACTACCCCCAACAAGCGGATTTTTATCAAAGCTATATTTATTTTCAGCTCTATCCAGAGAAGATTTCACCTACCTGATAATATTATTTCTAACACTTTGTGCAACAGTAATAAGCCTATTTTTATATTTTAAAATTATTAAAGTGATTTATGAAAAAAATTCACAAGATACAAAAATAATAAAAAATATTACCATAGGAAAAATTATTCTTTATATATGCAGCATCATAACAATATTAATCTGTATATATCCAAATGAATTTATTAAATTATCTCAGATAATAGCATATTACATATAAAAAAGAGACCTCAAACGAAGTCTCTTTTTTATTTTTATTTGATTTTTAGTAATCTTTCCAATTTGGATATTTATAATTAATACTATGATTATAAAAGTCTAAATCAGTATAAGCTCCAGGAACAATATAATTATATACTCTTTTTAAAACATCCATAGGAGCATTAGGTTCAACATAAGGCTCTCTATAAGGATCCTGATTTGTTACTCTTATCATTTTTGCCATTTCAGCAGAATAACCCGTATTTACCATATATTGTTCAGTTGTCATATAAGTATTATCAACAAAAGCATTTGAAGACATTGAACTTACAAAAAATACTGCAAAAATTAAAGCTATTTTTCTCATTAATGAATCCCCTTTATTATAATATCATGATAGCCTATTTTTTTAGAGAATGCAACATTTAAACATTCTCCATTTGTATGAGATTTATAAATTCATCAACAAGTTTCTCTTCCGGTAAACGTTTAATAATTTCACCTTTTTTGAAAATATATCCTTCTTTTATACCACCTGCTATACCGTAATCAGCGTGTTTAGCTTCACCCGGACCATTTACTGCACATCCCATAACAGCAATAGTAAGAGGTTTATCAAAATTTTCCAATTTTTTTTCTACTTCTTTAGCTAAAGAAATTAAATCTATTTGGGTTCTGCCACAAGTAGGACATGAAACAAAGTTTATTCCTCTTTTTCTCAAGCCTAAAGATTTAAGAATCATATACCCTGCTTTTACTTCTTCAATAGGAGAATCCGTAAGCGAGACCCTGATTGTATCACCGATTCCTTCAGCTAAAAGAGTTCCTAATCCAACAGCAGATTTAACGATACCCCCGGTATAAGTGCCTGCCTCTGTAACCCCTAAATGCAAAGGATAATCAACTTTCTTTGCGATTAATCTATAAGCTTCAATAGTTGATAAAACATCACTTGATTTTAAAGAAATTTTAATTTTATCAAAATTATTATCTTCAAGAATTTTTACATGGCGCATAGCACTCAAAACCATTTTTTCAGCAAGCGGGATATCCATTTTCTCAAATTCTTTTTCTAATGAACCTCCATTAATACCTATTCTAATAGGAATATTATTTATCTTTGCCAGTTCAACAACTTTCTTTGTATGTTCTTCTTTTCCAATGTTGCCCGGATTAATTCTTAAAGCATCAATACCATTTTCAATACAACGTATCGCAAGTCTATAGTCAAAATGAATATCAGCTATTATAGGCAAAGGTGATTTCTTTTTTATTTCTTTTACCGCTTCAGCTGCATCCGGATTTAGAATTGCTAATCTTACAAGTTCACAACCTTGTTCATATAAATTGTAAATTTGTTTTAAGGTAGATTGAACATCTCTTGTATCCGTATTTGTCATTGATTGGACTGATATAAGGGCATTTCCGCCTATTTTTATATCACCGATTTGTATTTGTTTAGAAATTCTTCTTTGTATCATGATTTTATTATTCCTGTTATGATTATCTTAGCATAAATAATGTTAGGGATATGAAATGAAAATTGCAATAATATCAGATATACACGGCAATATTGATGCATTAGAGAGTGTTCTTATTGATATAAAAAAAGAAAATTGTTCTAAAATATTTTGTTTGGGAGATATAGTAATGGCGGGCCCTGAACCGAAAAAAACACTAAACAAAATACATGCCCTTATGCAGTCAGAAGATTTTCACATAATTCAAGGTAATACAGACAAGATGTTGTCTGTATTTTCTTTTGATACATATAATGAAATTCTAAATACAAATGCCGTCATGGCTAGTGCATATCTGGCTGACAGTAAAATACTGAGTGATGAAGACAAGACTTTTCTAAAAAATCTTCCTGTTCAAGAAGAAATAGAATTACATGGAATAAAAATACTACTGGTTCATGGTTCCCCAAGAAAAAATAACGAAAATATATATCCGAATCTTAAGCTTGAAGAAGTTGAAGAAATGATAGCAGGTACAAAAGCCGATATAATATTTTGCGGACACACTCATATGCCTTGCGGATACCAAACAAACACCGAACAAACAGTAGTAAACGCAGGAAGCGTAGGGAGGCCCTTTGCAGAAAAACCGGATTCTTGTTACGTAATTATGGATATTAATGAAGATAACTCAATTTACACAATTAAACATAAATTAGTTAAATATGATGTTGAAGCAGCAAGTAAAAAAATATTAGAAAGGAATTTTGAAGGATGTGAAAAGCTAGCCAAAATGTTATTAAAAGCAACTTCAAGATATCCTGAATAACAAATTGTTACATTTAAACTAAATAATGGCAAAAAAATGTTTTTGATTTTTTAAACCATTCGGATACAAAAATCCAACATAAAAAGGAATTAAGATGAATATAATTACACCCAAATCAGGGAATATATCAACAAAATATAAACAAAGGATAAACACAAAAAGAACACTTTCCCCAAATTATCCGTCAAACCAATCAAATATCAGTTTTAAAGGCGGCCCTGCAACTCTAATTTCTGCAGCAGATAAAGAAATTATGAATGTGTTCTCACAACATTATGGAAATATTGGTGAAAGATTAGGTCAAAAAGTAGGAAAATTAGTCACATCATCGGAAATTTTAAAAAGGAGCTCCAGATTTTCATTAGAACAAGGAGCTCGTTCTATTCGTGAGAAAAAAATACCACAAGCACTGATTGAAAATGTACTATTTCCATTTGTAAATTTGCCTTTATATGCAGTTAGTTGGGTCTTAAAGAGAGCACAAAATATACCGTCATTAAAGGACGGAGCAAGAAGACTATACAATAAGCCATTATTAAGAATTCCCCGAAAACTAAATGAATTAGATTCAAAAACAGATATGCTAAAAGGCATTTTTGACAAAACACAGGATGTAGTTAAAAAATTTGCAAAAGATAAAGGTATTGATGCAGATGACTTACTAAAAATATTAAATAATGCAGATGACAACTCAGCATTAAAAAAAGAAGCTACTGAGTATATTAAAGAAAGCTTATATAAAGTAAGTAATAAATTCTTTGATAAACATACAGGTAACTTTAATACAGCTTATGAAAGACCATTGAACAGAATTGTTACAGGTTTAATACCTGTCGCATTCTTAGCAAATGATGCATACAACTTGTCTGTACTATGCGGAGATAAAAAAGAAGACTCTAATAAAGAAGCCCACGAAAGGGCAAGACAAGAAATTTCAAGAGTATTAACAACAGCATATATACAGCTGTTAACATTTGGTGCATTTACAAAACAAGTAAATACTATTCCTTGGTTTACACCGCTAACCTCTGCCGCAACAGTACTTTTCTCTGAGACCTCATCAAGAAAACGTCTTGGCAAACCAATATTTTTCTTATCAAAAGAAAAAGCAAAAGAATACAATAAAAAAGAAGCAGAAAAAACCGCACAGGAGAATGGCACTAATACAGAAAATAATAAAGATTCAAAAACAAAACAAGATAAAATTTCTGACAATTCAAGTAAACCGGCACAAATAAAAGATTTATCTTTTAATTTTAACGATAATGAACCAAAAGTATTTACAAGTTTTAAAGCATCAATAGAAAACAAAAGTAATAATCAAAATAAAGAAGAAAATAAAAAAGAAACCAAAAAAGCTTTAATAAACTTTAATACATTTAAAAAAGGAGTTATATTCTTAGTCACTGCTGGTTTTGCATTAAGCTTTATTAAAAACAGTTCTTACACAAAAAATACAAAACTAGTTAAAGGCATAAAAAGTATCGGAGAAAAAATATCAAAGAAAATATACAATCCATTAGCATATAAAGATTTTGAAATTTCAGAAAATGATTTTACGAAGTTAGCACAAAGTCTAAAAGATGCAGGCTGCAAGGAAATAGCAGAAGGACATGAATTTATACGAAATAAATATGGCGTACAAACAGCTCAAGGTTCAATAAAAATGTACAAAGCTGTATTATCTTCATCGCAAGTTCCAAATATTGCAAAAAATGCAGTAGAAAGAATAAAATCAACAGGAGCAGCATTATCAGATAACGATATTGTACAAATAAGTGAATCAATCAAAACAGCAGTGGGTTTAGAAAGAATGTCTATTGCAGAAAAAAAATATTCTAATGTAGCTAAAAAGGCAGCTGAAATAATTAGAAATAAAAAAGTTAATTTAACAACAGAACAAATGGATGATCTTACGAAGTCAATTACTGAATTATTATCAACAAGTGCAAAAGAAGTACCAATCCAAATAGAGACAAAATTAAAACCCTTTGTTGATATTATTACACAACCATTCAAATTCATAATGTCAGCAGCAAGACTACCATTCAAGATAACAAGCACTTTACTAAAAATGATTGTTTCTCCGGTAGAGAAGAAAGCTGCTCAAGCCGCATTAGGTAAAGCGGAACTTTCAAAAGTTGAAAAAGGAATACATAAAGCAGTAACAGAAATCTTTGGAGAAAAAGCATCAAAAGAAGGAAAAATTTCTCAAGTTATATTTGCAAATGCAATGGAACAACTTAATAAACAAACAATGCCATATAGAAAAGCTGAAGCCGCATTAAAAACTGCTATTGCAAACGGTGCTTCGCAAGACGAAATTAGGAAGTTACAAGAAATTGCAAATAATGCAAAACACAAATTAATGGTATATGTAAATACAGCAGTAGAAAAATCATTCAACGGTGTTACACAATCAAGTAACAAGAATACAGAACTTGCAATGATGACAAAACTGGCATCTTCTGCCGTAACCTCTGCATTCTTAGTTGCTGATAACTATAATATGGTTATGATAAAGTCAAACGGTGAAGATAAAGAAGGTGCTAAAGAAAAAGCAAATGAACGTATTATACAAAGACTAAGTGCACTATTCTACCAAACAATGTTAATTAACTGGTTCAACTCAACATTCAGATCTACATATAACAGTTCATTAAAAGGTATGACTGCAGTTGCAATACCAAATACACTAACAACAGAATTATTAACAAGAACATCTATCGGTATGCCTGTTGGAAAGAAATCTTATGAAGAATTACAAGCATTAGATGAGAAAAATGAAAAAAGAACAGGTCTTATTGGTAAATACTTTAAGTTTATGAGACTACTTACAGGAAAGAAACCGTTAAAAGACAGATTACCAAAAGATAAAACCGCATCAAATTCTAAAACAAATACAAAATCCGAGCAAAACATAAAAACAGAAGAAACAAAACAATCAAATACATCGACAAATCTACTTGAAAAATTTTCTAAGTAATTAAAAAGAGGTATAATAATATGCCTCTTTTTATAATTTTATTTTGTTGTAGAATGTTTATATGCTGATGTAGCTCAGTCGGTAGAGCAATTGATTCGTAATCAATAGGTCAAGGGTTCGATTCCCTTCATCAGCTTTTTATTATACCTATTTGCAAATAAGCATACACATTAAAAATACAAATATAATAAAAAAAGTTCTTTACAATGAAAATTTTTTTGATAATATAAAAATATAGATATTCCTCAGTAGCTCAATGGCAGAGCATTCGGCTGTTAACCGAAGGGTTGTAGGTTCGAGTCCCACCTGAGGAGTTTTTTTTGCTATTTATTATGTTTTTACTGTTTAAGCTATTTTTCAATTAATAAGAAAATCTTTCAAATAATATAAATGTATAAACAAAGAAACCAAAGGCACAAATATATGTTATTTATATATTTGTGTTAAATTTTTGTTACATTTATTGTTTTCTTGCTAATTTTTTCCGCTAAAAATTTTTATATTATATATCGAGGAATTAAAAGAGGAAGAGATATGAGTTACGCAGAAATTAAAGAAAAATATGCAGCAGCATATCAAACAAGCAAATCAAGCTCATCAGGGAGTTCAACATCCGGTTCAGGAAGTTCAAGAGGTGTAAGCAGTAGTTCAAATCATTCAGGAACTTCAAATAGTATATGGGAAAACAAAACAGAAGAAGAAAAATCATATATAGAAAAAGTTCAAGAAATTTTAAACAAATGTGATGATTCTACAAACGTAGATGCAAGAACCGCAATAAATAATATGGCAAACAGCAGCCTATTCGAGGGTGAAAATGTAACTGCATATTATGATAGAATGGTCTGCGCAGCAGAAAAACTTGTTAAGAATGAAGAATGGCGAATTAGTATGGATACAGACGGTGATGGCACAATAGAAAGTGTAGCACTGGCTGATGCAATTGCAGCTTCATTTGATAGTGAATTAGATTTATATATACAAGATATTGTCAGCGAGGTTATGGCAAAATATGGATCTTGTTCAAAATCATATTTAGGTGAAGAAGCAAGAAAAGAACTTGCTGCAAAAGGAATTAGAGTCGATTCTGTCGGTGATGGTACTGAAGAAGATGGATCAATAACAAACAGAGTATACTCATTTTCTTTAGTTGAATTACCTGAAAATGCTGATGAAATGACTATAGATGAATTATATGAAGCAGTATATAGCGATGATGCAAAAATAGTTGAAGATGCAAATGGAAAGAAGGCAAACTACTTATTTGCAGACTGTTTGATTCCAGATGGATTTGCGCAAGGAGCAGAAGTTCACTTATCAAGCATTCTTGACCAAATGGGTTATGACTGTATTTCAAAAGCAGACTTCATTGGTAGAGAAGATGAATATATGACACTAATGGGAGAAATTGAAAATTACGTACAAAGTGGAGCAGCAAAAGGCTCAATTACAATAGATGAATTATATGGAAATACAAAAGAAATAGGTCTGTCAGTTAAAAACTTATGGGGCGGAAGTGGTTCAGCACCAGGACAATTTGGAATTGGTGGTTCTGGAACACTTACAGAAGGTGAAAAACTACTTGCAGAAAAACAAGAAGAAGAAGAAGTTGAAAACTATAGAAAAGAATTAATTGAGAAAGCTGTTGATGAATACAAACAGGAAAATAATGGTGAAACACCTGATGCAATAGAAATGCAAAGCATTGAAAACAAAGTAGATATGCAGGTAAAATCCAAATTTGGTAACAAAATTTAAAAATAACAAAAAATATGATAAAATCCTTTTAGAGAAGGATTCTATATGAAAACGTTATTAATATTTCCACCACAGTGGATGCCAGTAAGTCCTCATTTCGCATTGCCTACATTGCTTGGTCAATTTGAAGGCAGTGGATATGAGGCTTCGGTTTTAGACTTAAATGTTGATTTTTACAATACCATACTTACAAAAGAACACGTACAAAAATCACTTGAATTCGGACGAAAACTACTTCCTATTATTAAAAATAATATTAAACATTATTTTGTCCAAGGTAAAGAATTTGAAGATTATACATTCAAGCAAAAAAATGAAATTGCAAAAGCTTCCATGCTTGATAATCTTTTAAAAAAATACGGAAAAGAACTTGATAAAACAGCTTTATTCATAGATAAATCAGTTGAAATTATAAAATCAAAACAATATTTCTATAGTCCTAAAATGTTTGTATCTGCTGTAAAAAATATCAACTTGGCATTAGACATTTGTTCGATGCCATATTATCCTACCAAGATAGGCTTTACATCATATATAAATGAATTATTAACTCTTGATTATGAAAATATAAAATATTATGTTTTTGATGAAACCACAAATATTTTTAAAGAATACTTTTATTCTGTATTAGAAAAAATCAAATCAGAGAAAGCAGATTATATAGGTATATCTATTAATTCTTCGAGCCAAATAGTTGCAGGTCTGACTCTCGCACATATTTTGAAGAAGGAAACAAATGCTTATATAAATATAGGAGGGAACCATTTTGGAAGAGTTGCCGATGCTTTAGAAAAATACCCTGAATTTTTTGAATTATTTTGTAATTCTGTACTTGTCGAAGAAGGTGAAATTCCGGTAATAGAACTTGCAAAATACGTTGACGGAAAAATACAAATAGAAGAAGTGCCGAATTTAGTGTATTTAAAAGATGGAAAAGTCCGTTATAATAAAATTGTAGAACCAAGAAAACTGAATGAATTAAAAACACCAAGTCTTGATGGCTATAACCTTTCTCAATATTTTGCACCTGAAATAGTTATGCCATTTCCTGCTTCAAGAGGATGTTACTGGCGTAAATGCAGTTTCTGCGACCACGATTTCGGAATGTATTACAATATAAAGAATATCGATAAACTTATCGAAGAAATAAAAACAATTAAAGAAAAATACAATATTACAAAGTTCGAATTTATAGATGAAGCTATTAGCCCTTCATATATGGAAGCAATGTCAAAAAGATTTATAGAAGAAAATTTAAATATTGAGTTTTTCTGTGATGCAAGACTAGAAGACGGTTTTACTAAAGAAGTATGTGAACTTGCATATAAAGCAGGTTTAAGAATGGTACTGTGGGGATTCGAATCCGGCTCAAAAAAAATTATGAAACTTATAAATAAAGGAATAAATGTTGATAACAGATTAAAGATTCTAAAAACAGCAAGAGACGCAGGAATATATAATTTTGCCTTTATATTTTTTGGATTTCCCGCCGAAACGAAACGAAGCGCAATGAAAACAATCAATATAATTTGTCAGAATACAGATATTATAAACTCATATGGTAAAAGTGTATTTACAATGGGAAAACACACTAAACTAAGAGAGGCACCGGAAAAATATGGAGTTATCGGAAAGACTAAACAAGTTTCTGAGTTTTCTCCTACATATGAATACACGGCAAAGGGTATGACAAAAAAAGAATTAAATGAAGTTATCAATCTTTGTACAAAAAGAGCGCAAGAAGCATATGGCAATGCTTTATCTTTCCACCTTATTAGTAGGGAAATTTTATTTCTTTACTTATGTACTTTTGGTATAGATCAAGTATGTAACTACAAGTTTGGAGAATAATTTTAATGGAATATGACAAATTTATAGAAAAATATTTTGATCCAGATGATGATAGCGGATTTAATGAACTTGTATTCAAAAGGCAAGAAAAGTTAAAAGCACTAAAAATAAGACTAAAGAAATATTATTTGACGGACAAAGAGATTGATGATTTATTTCAAATAATAATAAAAGCAGAAATTGAAATGGAACAGGTAAAGAGGAAATTCAATGCTAAAAAGTATACAGAAATGGATCTTATAAAATTTCAGAATAAACTTATCGATATTCAAAAAAAGATGAAGAAAGATTTTGACGAAAAGCTCAACAAAACAATTAAAACAAAATACGAAAAAGCAAAAAAAGCGATGGAAGAATTAAATAAAAAAAATCCATACCTACAATAATATATTAATTGTTTTAAAAAATAATTTCAGATAAAATAAGAAAAATAGGAAAAAAAATGGTAAATAAAATTAAATTAAATGAATTTGAAATTGGTGGAAACGATTTAACCATACTTGCAGGTCCTTGTGCAATAGAATCAAAAGATATACTATTTAAAACCGCAGACTTTTTAAAAAACTTAACCTCTAAACTAGGGATAAACTACATTTTCAAAGCGTCATATGACAAAGCAAACAGAAGTTCGATAAATTCATATAGGGGATTAGGAATAGAAAAAGGTCTTGCACTGCTTAATGAAGTAAAAAAAGAATTTAATGTACCAATAGTAACAGATATACATAATCCTAATGAAGCTACAATAGCAGCAGAGGTAGCTGATATAATTCAAATTCCTGCATTTCTATGCAGACAAACAGATCTATTGGTAGCAGCTGCAAAAACAAATAAAATTATAAATATAAAAAAAGGTCAATTCCTGGCCCCATCACAAATGAAATCAATAGCAAATAAAGTAATTGAATCTGGAAATAATAAAGTAACAATAACGGATAGAGGTGTAACATTCGGATACAATAACCTCGTATCTGATATGAGAGCAATTCCTATTATTCAGGAGATGGGATATCCTGTTATTTTTGATGCAACGCACAGTGTTCAATTACCTGGCGAATGCGGTGAATGCTCTGGAGGAGAAAGGAAATTTGTTCCGGTATTAGCAAAATCAGCTGTCGCAGCTGGTGCTAACGGCTTATTTTTTGAAGTACATCCGGAACCGGATAAGGCATTATGCGACGGGCCTAATATGATTGATTTTGCACAAGCAAAAGAAATTTTTAAAATTTGCAATGATATTTTCAAACTGGTTAATAATAGATAAATGCTGTTTTTCTATTGAACAACATACCGTGCCTGGGCCCATGGATATCCGTTTATTATTTGCCAGTTATCAAGCATTATTAAAGAAGCACAATAATTTCCATTTTTTGTATTATTACAATTATTCGGATTAGATGTAGAAATTAATTCAGAACGTGAAAATTCATGTCCAAATGGCAATAATTTCCCGACATAATCAGGATGAGCATCATTTTGCAGCCAATATTCAAACAAAAATATGTCTCTTGCTACAACATTCAATCTTTTTTTACCATTTGTATCAATATATAAATAAACAACTTTATATGTATCACTTGAGTTTATCTGCAAAGCAACAAACGTTCCATCATTTAAAAAAAACCTCGCCCAAGTTGAATTTAATGCTTTTTCTGTAGCATCTAATTCTTTAAATGTATAAGCACAAGTTCCTTCTGTAGAATTTTTACAATCACGAGATAAAATCAAATACGGTTTCAGATAATGTTCAAAGAAATAATATGAACCTCTTTCACTCAGTCCGCTGGGAAAATCCCAAGAATCCACAAGCCCATTCTCTGCCCTTGCACGTTCGAATGCCTGATTAAACACAGAATACATTTTCTTTAATCTTACAACTGTTTGATTTTTATTATAATCTGCAACAATTGTCCCCATACTTATAGTAAAAACAACCCCTACAATAACCAAGGCAATAAGTGTTTCTGACAACGTATTACCTTTTTTATTATATTTTAACAGTTTTTTAAGTTGTTTTCTCAAATGGTGCCCCAATTGGTTATATTATAACTAAAAAGTATACTTATCTATAATTGCTATTAAATCTTTTTGCTCTTCGGAATCAAGCATTACCAAAGGCTTTCTCACATATTCTTCTATTATCCCTATATGAGCTAATGCTGCCTTAACTGGAACAGGATTTGGCGCCATAAACAACTTTCTGAATAATGGATACAAATGCAAATGTATTTTTAATGCTTCTTCATTATTTCCACTTTTGAAAGCCTTAATCATTTTCTGCATTTCATTCCCAACAAGATGTGAAGCCACACTGATAACCCCCTGTGCGCCTAAAGACATCATTGGAAGCGTTAAACTATCATCACCTGAATATATTGCGAAGTCTTCGGGACATAATGATTTTATATCACTAATCAAATCCAAATCGGAATTACTCTGTTTTACGGCAACAATATTTTTATATTCATTAGCAAGTTTTGCAATTGTTGCAGGCAACATATTAACCCCTGTTCGACCGGGTATATTATATAAAATTATTGGCAAATCAACAGCTTCTGCTATAGCTGAGAAATGAGCATACATTCCTTTTTGCGAAGGTTTGTTGTAATAAGGCACAACTGATAGAATCGCATCTGCACCTGCCTTTTGAGCATTTAATGACGACTTTACAGCAGTTTGAGTTGAGTTTGAACCTGCACCCATTATAATTTTTACTCTACCATTAACCACTTTTTTTACAAAAGCAAATAATTCATCTTCTTCTTCATGCGATAGAGTTGGTGTTTCACCTGTTGTTCCTGCAACAAGAATTGCATCGGAACCTGTAGAAATCAATCTATTGATTAACTTTTCTAATGCAACATAATCAATACTTAAATCCTCATTAAAAGGAGTTATCATCGCAGTAATAATTTCACCAGCATTATATCTCATATTGTAATATCCTTTTTTTACCTTAAGATAAATAGAATTTTATTTACCCACTATCTAAAACACCTGCATTTCAATAACTTTTTCAGCTATTCTTACCGTATTTAAAGCAGCACCGATTCTTAAATTATCAGCTACACACCAAAAAGAAATTGCATTATCAAATGCGATATCTTTTCTAATTCTTCCGACATAAACAGGATTTTTACCTGCAGCCTCTATAGCTGTTGGAAACTCATAATTTTCTACATCATCAACAACTTCCACGCCCCAAGCCTTTTCTAATAATTCTCTAGCTTTTTCCGGAGTAATATCCTTCTCAAACTCAACAGTAACAGCTTCAGAATGTCCAACAAATACCGGTACTCTCACTGCCGTACAAGAGATTGGAGTATTTGGAGCCAAGTGAAGAATTTTTCTTGTTTCATTCGTAACTTTCATTTCTTCTTTTGTATAACCATTTTCACAGAACGAGTCTATTTGGGGTATACAATTATATGCTATTGGTTTTTTAAATTTAACATTTTCAAATGGCTTGTTTTCATTTACAGCGATTGTATTTTCACGTAATTCGTTAATGGCTGCCAAACCCGCACCTGATACTGACTGATATGTACTTACAATCATTCTCTTTATACCTGCATAGTCATGCAATGGTTTTAAAACCAACATTAATTGTGATGTTGAACAATTTGGATTTGCGATAATTCCGTTATGTTTTCTGATATCCTCATCATTAACACCAACAATAACCAACGGTACATCCTTTTCCATTCTGAATGCACTTGAGTTGTCAATATACACGCAACCTCTTCTTACTGCTTCATTTGCCAATGCTAAACTGGTTGAACCGCCAGCTGATGCCAAAACAATATTTATACCTTCAAATGCATCCGGAGTAGCCTCTATAACTTTATATTCTTTACCTTTAAATATTATTGGTTTCCCTGCACTTTTTTTACTTGCTAAAAATTTAATGTCTTCAAATACTACATTGTTTTCTTCTAAAATTTCTAAGATGTGTCTTCCTACAACTCCTGTTGCACCAAGTACACCTATAACCGGTTTTCTCATATTACCTACCTCTATTACTCTCATTGAAATTATCTGATAAATTTATTATTATTACAAGTTTATGAACTTTTCTTACAGCTAATATGTAAATAATTATTAACTTTTTCTTATAATATAAAAAAAAGTACACTGGTATACTTTACGAACTCTAAATTTAGTAGTATAATATTTTTGTTATTAATGTTTCGGCTAGTGTAAATATTGCAAGTTCTTAAATCTTACTTAAAACTTGCATTTTTTTTGCAATTTTTTAAACTTTATTTTTTACTTCCCTACCATCGATAAATTCAAATAAATTTTTTATTGTTGTTTTTAGAATTCTATCAACGGCTTCTTTTGTATCATAAGCAATATGAGGAGTTGCAACTACATTACTCAAGTTTAATAATTTTGTATTTATCAATGATGTTCTTAAATTACTTAGATTCAAATCCGAGCCGGGACGTTTATTTGAAATAGTATCCTCAAATTCCAAAACATCCAAAGCCGCACCTTTTACTGAACCATCCAAAAGAGCATGGTATAATGCTTCTGTATCAATAAGCTCTCCTCGTGCCGTGTTAACAATTACAACATTTTCTTTCATTAACTTTATTTTTTCTTCATTTATCAAATGATATGTCGTTGTTGTTAAAGGAGCATGAAGACTAATTATGTCTGATAATTTACATAAAGTATCCAAGTCAGCATATTTTACATTATATTCTTTTTCTATATCAGGATTTTTATATATATCATAACAAATAACATTCATAGAAAAGCCTTTTGCAATTTTGATTGTTTTTGAACCGATAGATCCAGTTCCTATGATTCCTATTGTTTTATCAAATAATTCCATGCCAAAAGTTTCCGGGTATAAATCGCCTTGTTTCAACTCATTTATTCCGTAACATATTCTTCTAATCAAATTAAGTAAAATACCAAAGGAAAATTCGGCAACTGTATAATCACCATAATGAGGGGTATTAGCAACTATAATATTCTTAGAATTACAATAATCAATATCTATATGACTATACCCTACAGATCTTGTTAAAACAAGTTTCAGATTCTTAAATTTTTCCAAAGTCTCTTTTGTTAATCTTGATGCCGTAAACACCGAAATAATTTCAGCATTTGATTCAACATAGGAAAGTTTCGTTTCAGGAAATAACTCATACTCTTTAAATTCAAGATTAAATTTGTTAAAAAGTTCTTGTTCAAAAAATTCACGTTCATATTGCTTTGAATCATAAAAAATAATAGTCTGCATATTAATCTCCATTCAAAACAAATTTATCAGATAAGAATAAAAAACAAATTAGCCTATATGATAATATACCTAAACTCCCAACAGATTTTTTGCAAAAGAAGTTGATTCTTCATTAATTTCGCCCGCTGCCAAAAGAGCAATAGCTTTCACTCTGTTTTCATCTTTTAAGTTATATACATTTACTTTTGTTGTTTCTGCCTGAATCTTTTTTACATAAAAATGGCTAGCGGCTTTTGCTGCAACTATAGGCTGATGTGTTATCAATATTACCTGATGCGTTTTTGATAAATTTACAAGAGAATCAGCAACAGCCTGCGATGCTTTACCTGAAATGCCTGTATCTATTTCATCAAAAATGACTGTGTTTGTTTTATCTGCTTGTGCAAAGATTGTTTTTATTGCGAGCATTATTCTTGATATTTCACCGCCGGATGCCGTTTTTGCAAGAGGTTTCAACTGTTCGGAGACATTTGTAGATATCAAAAATTCTACTTTATCAATTCCTTTTTCATTCATATTTGTTGGTTGAATATCAATATAAAATTTTGATTTAGGAAGTTCCAAATTTTCCATTTCCTTTGTAACTGCAACAGAAAGAACTTTTGCAAGTTCTTTTCTCGCTGAACTTATAATATTAGCAAGACTGTCCAATTCTTCTTTTACATTTTTTATTTCTTTTTCCAAACTTATAACTTCATCTTGAGAAAACTCAATTGAGCTTAATTCATTAGAAAGATTCTCATATGTTTTTAATACATCTTCCAATGTATTACCATATTTTCTCTTCATTTTTTCAAGGAGACTTAAACGTTCACATATATAATCCATTCTTTCATTATCATTTTCTTTTGAATCAGAATAATTTCTCAATTGAGAAGCGATTTCCTTAAGAGTTTCATACGTATTAATAAAATCTTCTTCTAATGATGAAACAGACTCATCCATAGATGATAACTTTGAAATATTCGATTTAACACTACTTAAGGCATTTAAAATATTACCATCATCTCCATACAATGCCCAATATGAAGAATATGAAAGTTCTTTAAGCTTTTCAACATTCGATAATATTTCAAGTTCTTTTTCTAGTTTTTCGCACTCATTAATATCTTCAATATTTGCATCTTCTATTTCTTTTATTTGAAACTTAAGAAAATCTTCTTGTTGCTGTGTTGTATTTACTATTTTAAGAGCGTTTTCCAGACGTCTCTGTAAAGACAAATATAAAGAATAAGTTTCTGAAAATTTTTCAACATTATCTCTATGCGGTTTAAGTGCAAAATTATCAAGCAATATAATATGATTTTTTGGTTGTACATAGTTATAGCTTTGATGTTGAGTATGAATATCCAATAGTTTTTCTCTGATATCTTTTATAAAATCTTGGGTAACTTGAATACCATTTATTCTAAATCGATTTGAAGAAGCAGTTATTTCACGAGAAATAATTAATTCATTATTATCTATATCAATACCATTCCCACTAAAAACAGAACTATCAAATCCATTCGGCAATTCAACAAGAAGCTCTATATAAGCTTTATCGGAGCCTGTTTTAATTATATCTTTAGTAATTTTTGCGCCAAGAACTGTATCAACAGCACCAATTATAATACTCTTTCCGGCACCTGTTTCTCCGGTAAAAACATTGAAGCCCTTATCAAATTCGAGGGTTATCTCATCAATCAATATATAATTTTTTACTGTTATCGATTTTATCATCTTAGCCTTTCCAAGATAATCCCCAATGCAATTTTTCTTTCAACACAGAATAAAATGAATTTTTTTGCAAATTTAGCAATAATAATTTGGCACAATATTCACTTTTTTTTATTTCAATAGCTTCATTTATACCCAAATCAAATGTATTTTGCCCATCAGCAGAAATTTTTAATAAAGGCTTATTCTGGCTTGAAGTTACCTTTATTACTTCACAAGATGGAATTACAATAGGTCTGGCATTCATAGTATGCGGACATATTGGAACTATAACCATTGCATCAAGTGTCGGAAAAAGAATCGGACCTCCTGCAGAAAGTGTATATGCCGTTGAACCTGTCGGTGTCGAAATAATTATTCCATCTGCAAGATAGTCACATACTATATTGTCATTTATATGAACATACAACCTTGATGTTCTTGAAAAACCATCTCCTTTTATTACTATATCATTTAAGGCATTCATTTTCCCGTCTAAAGCTGTAAGCATTATTCTGTCTTCTATTTTAAAAGTACCTTTTAAAACATACTCTATTGCAGCTTCGACTTGAGTTGCTTTAGCTTGTGAAAGAAATCCCAAACGACCTAAATTTATACCCAATATGGGTACTTGATATTTTGAGTAAAATCTTGCCGTTTTTAATATAGTCCCATCTCCGCCAAGCACTATTGCGAATGTAATATCTGCAGAAAAACAATCTGTTGTTAAAACATCACAAATAATTCCCTTTATCTTTAATATTTTTTCAACAGAAAAAGCAATATGGTTAGCTTTTTGATTTTCTTTATTATAAAAGATTCCAACCTTTGATAAATTTACAATGTCACCGTTCACTGATTTTATATTTGCGTTCATAAAATATCCTACAATTTATATGCCATAAGAAGTCCATCCGGCAAATCCAAAATTTGTACCTGATATTCTTTATGATTAGATATTGAATCTACAAAAGGTTTTACTTTATTTGCATGTGAAGTTATATTATCTGCAAGTATAATACCACCTTTCTTAAGTAATGGATGGACTGCCTCAAAAAATTTAATATATTCTTGTTTATTTGCATCTATAAAAACTAAATCATATCTTTCTTCTGTAAGTTCTGTTGTAATAATATCGTAGGCTTGACCTATTTTAAAAGTAACATAATCAGAAAGTCCGCATTGAGAAATATAATCACGAGCCAAACATTGCCTTTTTTCCCAAAATTCAATAGTTGTAAGATGTCCATTTGTATATTGAAGTGCATCCGCAATCCACAGACCTGAATATCCGTTTGAAGTACCAAGCTCAAGTACATTTTTAGCACCTATTGCCTTTATAAGCATACTTATGAAATTGCCTGTTTGATGAGACACATTCCAAAAATCTTCTGCTGTTTTTTCCAGATCTGTCAATATTGCCGAAGTTTTACTGTCCATCTTTTCTTTCCAAAATTATAATTGTATTTATATACTCGCTAATAGGCATAGTTTCAATAGATTTTTCTTTATCCATATCGTACACAACATACTTTAAATCTGCCATATTTGTTATTACAGCCAAGTTGGAATTCGGTATAGGACTAAATGCTTTTGAAAATCCATCTACAGGAAGTTTATCATTCTTTAAACTTCCACTCTCGATATTATATCTATATACAGTATTATCACCCGCACACAGGACAAATATATTTCCATTATATTTATACATATCTACAGGTTTTTTTCCAATATTTATATCTTTTATGCTAGTTGAATATGTTTGAACATTTTGAAGAAGCTGATCTCCTTTTAACTCCTCTTTTTCATCATCACTAGGTACATCATCAAACTCTAATGAATTATAAATATCTGATGTAGCTATCTCTGCATCTGCTTCTTTATCTTCTTCTTTTTTCTGCTTTTCTTTTTTCTTATCCTTTTTTGTTTTTGTTACTACATTATCCTGAAGCAAATCAAAACTTACTATTCTCAATTTTGGTGTTGTTCTTGATATTAGGTACAAAACATTATTTTCAAGAATAAGCTTCGTAGTATTAGGATAGTTCGTTATTAATTTATTAGCATATTCATTTTCTATATCAAGCACATATATATTAGATGTTTTCAAATCTAAATATGCTATTTTCTTGCCGTCATCTGATATAGAAAGCCTCTGTGGAGCACCTATTAACTGTATTTTTTCTTTCATTGTCATAGTTTCCAAATCTATAACGAACAATGACTCATCAGAAATACTTGCAACATAGGCTTTACCGTTTTTATCATCAACTGCTATTTCAGATGGTAGTGCAGTTAAGTCAATATGTTTTGCAACATATTCATTATCTATATCAATAACATCTATATTCTTCTTATCTTTTGTTGCAGCAAGCAAAAATTTTCCATCCAATACCGGTTTTACATCTTTCATTACACCTGAAGTTTTTAAAGAATATAATGGTTCCGATACAGTAGAAGAAAATACTTGTAAATACTCAGTTTGAAAGTTATTTACAAAAAACAACTTATTTTTTAGTGAAGGCGGAACATTATATTTCTTTGTATCAACGATTCTTTTGCCTGAAGGCAAAGGGGCAGATTTTCTTGTTGTGACAAAAGTTGCAGACTTTGCGCTTCCTATCAACGGGATCTGAACATCACCTAATATTCCGGCCAAATTTTCAGGCAATACCAACCCCCTTGGTACCATAATATCTTGAGGTATTGTTCCGGTTTTTACTTCAGTAGGCAAGTCTGGTATATTCTTTACTGTTAGTGTATTTGAATCTTTTCGAATAATTTTTAACATCGAATAATTATTATTAAAAAGCACCAAATCCGGTAAAGAATCCATTCCCTGATTTTTGGGATATGTTTTTACTATCTCCAATTTATCCACCTTTTCAGGATATGCCGGCAAAATGGGAAGATACATAACATCATTATTATAAACAACTATACTATCAAACCTTATAGTAGGAACTTTCTTTTGTGATAGCAAATAATCCTTCATTTCCTTAGGCAACTGAGTAGCTTTAGCCGGAATGGTATAAATAAAAGACATTATAAGAACTATAATAAATAACTTTATTTTCATACTACCTCTATTAATTATGAAGTACATTTTTCATTTTATCAATGAATTTAGAAGAAGTCTTTTTGTTACAATTAAATTCATATAGTTTTTTATATAACTGCTTTTCTTCAACACTTAAATTTTGAGGTGTTTTTATTTTTACTACAAAATTATGATTTCCTCTTTTATTTGAATTACCAAGATATGGAACACCGGCACTTTTTATTTGCAATATTTTATCTTGTTCTATACCGGATGGAATAACAAGTTCTTTTTTACCATCAAGAGTATCTACTTCTATAGTATCACCCAATGCAGCTTGAGGGAATGTAATATCAACAGCAGAATAAATATCGACCCCTTCTCTTTTAAATTTTTTATGTTCTTTAACATAAATTACAACTATCAAGTCTCCTGTTCTACCGCCATTTTTACCGCAATTTCCTTCTTGTGCCAGTCCGATTCTTGAACCATTATCAACACCAGCCGGAATATTTATATGAAGGGTTCTTTCTACTTCCAATCTTCCGTCACCATGACATTTTTGACAAGGATGAGCATTTATTTTACCCGTACCATTACATTTAGGGCAAGTTGTAATTTGTCTAAAACTTCCTAACGGAGTTTGAGTTACTTGCTGTACTCTCCCTGTTCCTCCACAAGTAGAACAAGTTTCAGGGGTTGTACCTTTCTGAGCTCCGGTACCGTTACATTCATCACAAGTCTCTAAGTGAGAAATTTTAACTTCTTTTTTTACTCCAAAAACGGCTTCTTCAAATTCTATTTGTAAATTTAACCTTAAATCCGCACCATTTTGAGGGCTGTTTGGATTTGTAGCTCTTTCAGTAAAACCAAAACCGCCAAAAAAGCTTTCAAAAATATCATTCAAATCACCAAAACCACCATCAAATGGACCTGATGTACTGAACCCGGCATCTCTTAGACCATCTTCACCATAACGATCGTATGTTGCACGTTTATTATCGTCCATTAATGTTTCATAGGCTTTTCCAAGCTCTTTAAACTTCTCTTCAGCATCCGGCGCTTTGTTTACATCCGGATGATATTGCCTCGCTTTTTTACGGAATGCTGCTTTTATTTCATCTTTTGTAGCATTCCTATCTATCCCTAATATTTCGTAAAAATCACTCATTTTCTTCTAATCTTTCAACTAATGCTATTGTTTTACAGCTACTGATACCATTGCAGGTCTTAAAACTTTTTCTCCGAGTTTATATCCCTTCTGTAATTCATTTATTATTGTATCTTCAGGATATTCATCCGTTGGAGTCTGCATAACCGCTTCGTGCAAATTTGGATCAAATATTTCTCCTACACTTTTTATTTGCTCCAGTCCTAATTTCGATAATGACTCTGATAACTGTTTATTCAAGACATAGAATGTCTCTTTCATTTTTTCAACAGTATCAATTTTTTCGACCATTGTAAGAGCTCTATCAAAATTATCTACAACTTCAATAACTTTCTTCATACATTCTTCAGCACCATATTTTAATAATGCTTCTCGTTCTTGAGCCTGTCTTTTTCTGTAATTATCAAAATCAGCAGCCAACCTTAAATATTGATTATTCAAATTCTCAAAATCTTGTTTTAATTTTTCAGATTCTTTATCTGTATTTTCTGTAGCAATCTCTGCATCTAAACAAGTTTCTTCATCTTTTTGCTCTTCGCTGTTTTCTTCTTGTTCTTCAATTATATCTTGTTCATTTTCTTTAATATCTTCAGCCATTGTTTCTACACCTTCTCCCTTGTTTTCTTCTTTGTTCACAAAAGGATTACCTTTATTTAATTTTTTTTCAAAAAAATTTTTCATATTTCCTCTTACTCTTCCCTCTCTTAACATTATAAAATATCAATTTCTTTACTCAATACTTATTAATGTTTTCTTAACTTTTTGCTTAATTTATGCTTGTTCTTGGCAAAAAAAAAGGTATAATTATAGTATAGGAACAAGTTTTAATGGCAAAAATAAAAAAAATAAGTTTTGGTGATATTCTGCATATAAAGAAGTTGATTTCTGTGGTTTGTAGCGATAATGTTATGAATTATAGACGTCTTTTCTTTATATCTGTTCCTGTAACTTATATACAAAATCTTGTGTATAATGTTCATTTTAGAAGGATGCCTGAAACTTATGTTTCTTTTGATAATAATAACAATGTAAAAGGTGTTATTACTGTTAAAGCTCAGCACGGAAACCCATACAAATGGCAAATCAAAAGTTTATTTTTGGATAGAAATTCACATGAAGAAGGAAAGCAACTTGTTGAATATATTATTGCTAAATTCGGAGCAAGAGGTGTTGATACTTTTTATGTTTCGGTTGATGATAACCAAAATGAATTAATTGATTTATTTATAAAAGGCTGTGGTTTTAGATTCTGCTCAACTGAAGCACTTTGGGCTGTATCAAACATTAATTTTATTGAAGAAAATATTAATGAAAAACAATTTAGACAATTTAAAAATACTGATGCTGTAAAAATTGCAAACCTTTTCAATGATAACTTAATTACTCACTATAAATATTCTCTTTCCAAAGAAAAAGATGAATTTAATGACAGACTTTTCCAAGGCATAAATACAGATTCGGATTTCAAATA
Source organism: Candidatus Gastranaerophilales bacterium (assembly GCA_944322745.1). Classification (GTDB taxonomy): domain Bacteria; phylum Cyanobacteriota; class Vampirovibrionia; order Gastranaerophilales; family Gastranaerophilaceae; genus Avigastranaerophilus. Next base: position 153,859 of record CALUPV010000001.1, read on the forward strand.
TATTATGGAGGATGAGAAAAACGGAAATTTGAAAGCTTTTATTGAAATTAAAACTATTGACAATACAAACTATTTTATAGATGCTATAGTCCCTTCTCAATTTTTTGATGTTTATCAGACTTTATTATCATTCGCCGTAAAAAAAATAATTAAACGAAATAAAAATTTTAAACTCTATATTAAAAACAGAAAATACCTTCAAAGCGGAGAATTACTTGAAAATTTCTTTAAAGAAAACAGGTTTGAACTTCTTCAAAATAATGCAATCCTTGTCAGGGATTTTTTCAAAACCATCAGAGAAGAATCTAAAATGTTCAATAATGCAATAGTTTTCAGCGGTTTTGAAATCTAATTTTCAATCAAATATTTTGCTCTATCACAAATTTCTAAACGATAAAATTCCATTTCTTTTGTCTTTTGTATTACATATTTAATTAAATCAACAATTCTTTCATCAGGTTTATCTTTTCTATATTTTTCCAACCAGCTGTTTTCTATATCTATTACAACAATTCCTATGTTATTTTCCTTGTTAAACTTTAGCCAATTATCAATTTCTGAAATATTATCATTTATTTGAGGAATAATTATATATTTACTAATCACATTACATGATAATTTCTGAGCTTTAGCATATTTTTTCAAGTTTTTACAAACAGTATTGAATGCATCTGTCTGCTTAATTTTCTTATATGTCTCTTTACTAGAAGAATCTATTGACACAACTACCGATAACTGTCCTGTAGAAATTCCTTTTTCTATTATTTTAGAATATTTTATTCCCGATGACGGAACTCGTATATTAGAAAAATTATTTTTTAAGAATAAAGAAATTAATTTATCAAATTCAGGTAAAATAGTAGGTTCTCCACCTCCAAAACCTATAGCACCACCTCTTCTTATAAAATTTTTTTCAAACATTTCTTTAATAATGGGATATATATTGTATGTTTTTAACTTGTTATACATCTTTTTATCTTCTTCGGTATAACAATATATACAATTACAATTACATTTGGTGAAATGATCAAAGATTATACTGTCAATATAATTTTCTTGACTCCACTCTTTTTCTTCAAGAAAAACACACCCTCTACAACCAGGAACTGTTTCTCCTGATTTTTGAATATTTCTATATTCATTTTTTATCCTAAAAAATTCATCCCAATTAATTTTTTCCCCGTGATAGTCTTCAAAAATCATTGAATTGCCGCCACCGGGTGCACTCATATAACAACACAACTTTACATTAGAACCGTAAACACCATTGTCGAAACAAACTCCTGACTCTAACCACTTACAACTAATATATTTTTCTGCTTTAGATTGTTGCATACTTTCCTACTTAAAATTACAATTTAACAACCTGCAATTTTTTGTACATCTTAAAATGTGTTCACGGACTTCGTCCGCTTCTTTGCTATACCATAAATCTTGAGGCAAACTGTTTTTTAAATTGCCTATAGGTCTCATACAAAAACATATTCTGCAATTTCCGTATGGATCAATCGCAAAATTATTTTCTCCAACCATACATTGAAGATTTTGTATTTCATCAGGCGTATCTATTAATATTTTAAATGCATCCAATTGATTAAAACTATTGCAAATCGGATAACCTTGATTTTTTAATTCTATCATTTCGTCAATTGCATCAAGTGCTGCTTTTTTTATATCTTTTCCGTATATCTGACTGTTTGAACTAACCGCTGTTGAAAAAGCATCGCCATTATCCATTAGCTGATAGCTTACTCCAATCCCTTCTATCTTACAAAACTCCGCAATAGGCTTAATCTCTGACAGATTAGACGGCATTACAACTGTAGAAAGAAATATATTCTTCCATCTATGTCCAACTTTATATTTATTCATATAGTTTAAGTTTTGAATAACATCTATAGTTTTTTTAAAGGCATCTTTCCTGCCTCTTGATATATTATGAATTTCAGGATTTTGAACAGCATTTAGAGAAAATGTAATATTAGTAAATGCTGAATTTAAAACTTTTTCCAATTTATCAGACAATGCCAAACCATTAGTTACAATATTAACAGTATCTCCTAAGTTTGCTGCATATTCTGCCATTTCAAAAACATCTTCACGTATAAAAGGTTCACCGCCCGAAATTATAAATTGATAATTTCCCAACCAGTTATGAAGATTTAAAAGAATTTTTTTCCACTCTTCAATAGTTAATTCCTGTTCTTGAACAGAAGTAGGCGTTTTCCACCCATTACATGTAATACAGTGCGACTGACATCTTTCCGTATTATTAAAAGAAAATGAAACAGGTTTTTTATCCCTCGCTATTCCCATTACTAATAATCCAAATTAACTTGAGAAAATAGAATTATTCTGTTTTTTCCGCGTTTTTTTGCATTATATAATGCGTGTTCCGCATATCTTATAAGCGAATTTGCGTTTTCATCTATATTTTCCATATATGGATATGAAGCTATACCGCCGGAAATTTTAACAGGATGTCTTTCATCTTCACCTGCAGGGATAAACGACATTTTTTCTACATCACGTCTGAATCTTTCTGCAAATATAAAAGCATTTTCTTCTGTAGTATCCGGAAGAATTACCATAAATTCTTCATCTCCGTACCTAGTAACAACATCTTCTTTTCTTGCAAGATTCAATAACATTTCTGCTACTTTTTTAAGTAAAACATCTCCCCATTCATAGCCATACATATCATTTACAACTTTAAAGAAATCCAAATCAAAAAGAATACAAGATACTGTTGATTTATACCTCTTCGCTCTTGACATTTCTGACTCTAATCGTTCGATTAAAAATTTACGGTTATGAAGACCTGTTAACTCATCAGTTGTCGTTATATTAGATATTTTTTCTTTTAACTCTTTAATTTTTACCAGATTTTTCAATCTAACAGAAAGTTCATATTCACTAATAGGATTTACTATATAGTCAAAAGCCTCTCCTCTTATTGTAATATTACTTGGAATTTCGTCTGAGACAACCAAGACCGGTACAGGGAATTTCATAACCATTGATAATTCTTTTAATTTATCTAAAGAAATATCAATAACTGCAACATCCGCATTTTCTATTTCCATATTTTTAATCTCTTCAGAACTTTTAACTATAATGTCCATTTCCACATTTTTTTTGCATAAATTTTCAAGATTAGATGCATTCCCATCTGTATAAATAACTAGATTACTCATTAAAATACCCTTTCTGTTTGATTATATTTTATCAAATTTATTGTAAAAGTGAAATATACATATATTTGTTGCATATTTTTACAAAATTGCAGAAAAATTTTTATATATAATATAATATTAAATCAGGAGGGGATATAGTTGCCGGAACCAATTTATAATCACAGAATAAATTCGGATTTATATACATCTGTATATGAACAATATTATTTTAAAAACACTCCTGTGAAAAAAGTTAAGCCAATAAAGAAAATAAAAAAGCAGAAGAAGAAATCAATATTTTACAAACTATTTTCATATATTTGTACCGCATTATTATTATTTTATGTTTTACCTTTTTCTTTTGAAACATTTATTGCTGATATTTTTCCTATAAATAATTCAAATATACTAAAAGTAGATTATAAAAGGCTTTTATACCCTACCCATAGTTATCTTTATAAAGATTTATTTCTTGGGAAATACATAGTTAAAGAAGCAACATATAAAAACCATATAATGGTAGATATTCAAGAATCTTATGAAAGAAGCGGTTTAAAAAATAATTTGTTAGCCTTATCACAAGAATATAGCAGAATAAAACCATCTGTATATGTTTGGGAGTATAACGGCAAAAGCTATGTTGATATAAATGCAGATGAACCATATCCTGCTGCCAGTATAATTAAAATCCCCGTATTAATTGAAATGTTCAGAGAAATTGAACACGGTAAATTTTCTCTTGATGACAAAATGGTTCTAGAAGATTTTTATAGAGCTTCCGGTTCTGGTAAATTACAGTATTCTCAAGGCGGTATTGCTCATTCTATGGATTATTTAGCAAGAATAATGATTGAGAATTCTGATAATTCATCAACCAATATGATTATGGCAAAAATGGGAGGAATGTCCGAGGTTAACAAAGCAATGAATCGTTGGGGTTTAAAGACTACACATATAAATACTTGGTTGCCTGACTTGGATGGTACAAATATTACAACTGCAAGAGAAATGGCAAAAATGTTTTATAATATAGATTCTACTAATATGCTTTCTAACAGTTCTAAAAGACAAATGGCAGATTATCTCGGACACGTTAAAAACAATAGACTACTACAAGCAGGATTACCTGCAGATGCTATTTTACTTCATAAAACAGGTGATATTGGTTTTATGCTTGGTGATGCAGGTATTGTAAAAACTGCAAACGGTAAAAAATATATAGTTGTTATTCTCGCCAAAAGACCTTATAACAATCACCAAGGAAAAGAATTTATAGTGAAAGCGTCGAAAATGATATATAACAACATATACAATTAACGTAAACTATTAAAAAATAATATATGCGTATAACTTTACATTGTAAAAAAATAATACCTTATTACGAAAAAAGAGAAATAATTTATATTTTTTTCTGTTATAATTGTCATAGGAACAATTATTAATGAAAACATCAAGGTTAACTCTCTATATTTTTCTAAGTTTAGTATTGGGCATATTTGTTGGATGGAAATTTCCGGAAATCGGGAAACAAATGCACCCGTTGGCTCATGTTTTCTTAAATATGATTAAAATGATTATTGCTCCATTATTGTTTTCTGTAGTTGTTACAGGTATTGCATCTCATGGAAATATAAATTCTCTTGGCAAATTAGGAGCAAAAACAGTAATATATTTTGCTATAGCGACATCATTTGCATTAATAATAGGTCTTGGAGTTGGTTTCAGCTTTAAACCCGGAGACGGCTTTTCTACTACCATATCTCAAAATATGATGGATACCGTATCTAATATGGCTGCTGAGAATAGCCACAATTCTATTATAGATATGATTGTAAACATTGTTCCCGCAAGTATAATAAAAGCAATGGCCGAAGGTGATTTACTTCAAATAGTAGTATTTTCAATATTTTTTGCATTAGCCATTTGTGCAGTCGGAGAAAAAGCAAAACCAGTTCTTGAATGCGTTTCTTCTCTTTCTGAAGTTATGTTTAAATTCACACAATTTGTAATGAATTTTGCTCCTATAGGAGTTTTTGGCGCTATTTCTTATACAATTGCTGAAAGCGGATTAGGAGTTATGGTAAATTACGCAAAAATCATAGGGTCATTATATTTTGCTTTGATTGCCTTTTTATTTTTAATATTGAATGTTGCTTGCAGAATTGTAGGAATTTCTGTATTTTCCGTAATAAGAGCAATAAGAGAACCGGCATTACTTGCTTTTACTACTGCAACATCAGAAGCGGCACTCCCTCAAGCTATGAAAATTATGGAAAGTTTCGGAGTTCCTAAAAATATAGTAGGTTTCGTAATGCCTACTGGTTATACTTTTAATCTTGATGGTTCCACTTTATATTTAGCACTGGCAATGTTATTTTCTTTGCAAATTGTTGATATAGAAATATCTCCTGTACAATTAATATTTGTAATGGGAACTTTAATGCTGACAAGTAAAGGAATAGCGGGGGTACCTAGAGTTGCATTAGTTATATTAGCTGGTACTTTATCCAGTTTTGGATATCCTTTGATTGGCGTTGCAATTTTGCTTGGTATTGATCAAATTTTAGATATGGGCAGAACAACTGTCAACTTGATAGGCAACTGTGTTGCTACAATTGTTATAGCAAGATGGGAAAATGTATTCAATTATACAAAAATGGAAGAATTCAATAAACAATTTGAGAAGCCAAAAGAAGAAACTTTTCCATTATTTGGTAAAGAGCTTATATCAAAAGTTGCAATTGAAGAGCATTCTGAATGCGGTATTTCCGATAATAATGAAAACTAGTCATTCATTACAAATTCGGTGTTATATCGGAAAAATCGGGAATTTTCTCTGAATTATCAGGTTCATAACTGTCAGAAATGGTCCAAATAAATGAATTTATAGCATTCAATGAATTTATGTTCCCATATATATTAACTTTAAATGTATTAGTTTTACTGCCTTTTTGATTATATAAATCAGGAATTTTATTCATTATGCTTTGGGGAATAACACTATATATAACCTCCTTTTTCCCTTGTTGACCGTTCATCATTTCTGATATTGATACATTTCCGAAAGAACCTAACTTTTCTCTTATTTCATCCGATATTCTTCCATATATATCTATATTAGCCTGATTAGTTAATAAATTATGTCTACCTTTCATAAATAGGCTCATATTCGTTCCTGTTGTTTGAATACCATCTGTTAAAAGATATCCGTTTTGGAATAGTATATTCCCTGTCGCTATTCTATATTGCGCAGTATTATCATGTACAATGGTATTTGCAATTCTATTCAAAGTAGCATTCAGAATACCATGATATAATAAATTCTGTGCATATAAATAATATTCAAACTTCCCTAATGTTCCCATTCTACCATTTGTTGCATTAAATTGAACATTTCCGTTTAACGATTTTATTACCGTATTATAATCACCTGTATTCATAGAAAGCTTAGCATTAAAATCAGATCTTCCTGCCAGATTATCTTCTATTTTGCATAAATCATATAAGGAATTTTTTATATCTATGCCTGTACCAGAAACATCAAATTCTAAGTGTCCATTAGATAAATCATAAGATGCTTTCCCATTTATAAAACCTGAATATGAATTTGCAGCAATATCTGACATTTTTAGAATATTTTTCTCGATTTTAAAGTCTGAACTTATGTCTCTTGCTTTTAAATCCAACATTTTCAGATTATTTATAGTAATAATCCCTTTTTCTACAGTAATTTTTGACTCGGCAAAAGGATTTCTTTCTTTCTGTATCATAGAAAACATTGAATTTAAGTCTAAATTCATGGAATTCAACTGGAGATTTTTAATAATTATATTATTAAAATCAACGACCGGACTCATATCCGCAACTAAATTCAATGATGAATCATTAACTGTTATATTAGGCGCAATAACTCTTATATTATTATTAGATAAACTAATATCAACATTCTTAAATGAAGTAAGATACTTTTTTAAGTTATACTTAAATAATCTAACCGTGCCATTTGCTTCAGGTGCATTTATATTCTTATTTAATAACATATTTGCTTTTAAAGAGAGTTCTTCCCCGCCAAAAAAGTTTGTTGCAACAGTTAAAGACTCAGGAATATTTACCCTTAAATTTTTTAAATATGCTTCTTTACCAAGTAAAAGCTCTCCGTTTATACCAATTATCTTTCTATTTTTATTTGCATTTTCTTCATTTAATGATAAATCTTTAATATTTACTGTTTCGCCATTTACACTGCATTCAAAATTCACAAAAGATGGTTTCTTAAATAACTCATTTATCACCAAATATGATATATAATTATTTTCATTAGCTTTTAAATTGGCTTTTATATTTACACCATCACCTTGGAATTGAATATTCCCTGTTGTATTAATTTTCCCCTGAGCTTTATATGGTAATTTAACATCCGGTTTAAGAAATTCTGCTAATTCAGAAGCCAAGATATTTCCTTGCAAATTAATTTGCCCTATTGGTTTATTTCTATAATTATTTATTATTCCTGAAACTTTTAGTGCATTTGGTGATGAAAGAATATTTTCAGGTATTGAAATCTTATTTTCATCAAATAAAACTTTAAACTCGGTCGATGAAATTTTTCTGTTTTTATAGCTAGCTAAAACATTATTACAAATTACATTTCCTGAATATTTTTTATCATTTCCTGAGAAATTAATATTTACAGAATTTGCCAAAACAGGTATATTATAGTGCTTGTCTTTTATAGACAAATCCTTTATATTTATATCTGATTTTAGATTACATGATTTATTCAAAACTCCTGATATATTTGAATTTAAAGACAATTTACCCTTTGTTATCGTAAATGGCAAATCTTTATCTATTCCAAACAAATTAACAACATTATTTAAATTCAAATCATTTGAAGATGCATTGATATCAAAAGAAACATCTTGATTAACAACTCCATTAATAATTATAGGAGTTTTATTTACTATAGCCTCTGCTTTTTCTATTAATATCTTATTATTATTTAAATTAACAAAAGCATTTATTCCCGATACAGAATACGGTAAAGATTCATGCTTTACAGAAGCATTTACAACTCTTGCATTTCCATAAGATTTTAACTTTTTAAAATCTGAACTTAACTTAAAATCAGCGTCCAATAAACCATTAACTTTTATATCTTTCATTGGATTTGGAATATTTAAAACTTCCGTAACTTCCGAAATTATTTTGGTCAAATTAGCTAAATTTATATTCTTTGCTTTTGTTGTAACATCGATTGTTCTTTTCCTTCCAAAAGCAAAAATACCCTTTAATTCCGCACTATCAGTTTTGGAAGTATGAAGTATTGAATCAATTTTAACTTCTTGACCATTAAAAACTAAATCAACTTTATTATTTGATAAAACAACATCATCAAGCTTCAATGATAAATCACTAACATTGAGTTTTCCGTATATATTACTATCCGAATCAATTTTCAAGTGACCCAATATATTTCCTTTAACATTAGAATCGAAAATTGTCTTAAACGGAGAAAATGAAAATTGAGGTTTTTCTGTATTTAATGATGAAATCACATCAATATCATATTTTATATATTCATTTTTGTTTTCGTAAAGTGCACCTTTTAATGCGAAATGGGCTTTATCATTCAATTTTAAATTCTTTAGAAGTAACTTATCACCCTCTAAATAAAATGTTTTATTTATGGATTCATCATTAAATTTAATCTTATATCTTTCACAAACTGTATCTTGCACCAAATTATCAAGTTTAAAACCATTTGTATTGACTGTTTTGTTAATATCTATATATTTTTCCAGAGAAGTTGAGAAGTTCTTGTACAAGGTAATATTAATTATAGGTCTTGTTAATTTTGCATCCTTTATAACAATTCGTTTAAAAATTAACGGAAAGATTTTAACTTTTAAATCAACTTCTTTTAATTTTAAAAAAACCTCATTATCCGGATAAAGAACAAGTGTATGAAACATATGAATTTTCAAATACGGAGTTAAACTTTTTTTAAATGAAATATCTTCACATAAAACTTTAAATCCCGTTTCTTTTTCAATAGCCTCAGAAACTGTGTTTTTATATTTATTTAAATCAACAACATTAGGAACAATAAGCAAGGCAGAATAATACAGTGCGCTACAGGAAACCGCACAAAAAAGAACACCAAAAGCTATTTTTTTCCATTTTTGCATATTTTATTTTTACTTATTTATAGCTGCACTACCACCGACAATTTCTGTCAGTTCTTGAGTTATCATTGCTTGACGAACCTTATTATAATCAATAGTCAACATTTGAATCATTTCTTCGGCATTATCACAAGCTGCTGACATTGCTGTCATTCTTGATGCTAACTCACTTGCTATAGATTCTAACATAGCTTGAAAAATTATGCTTGATATAAATAGAGGAACTAATTCTGATAAGACAGACGGTAAACTTGGTTCAATTTCCATATCTGTATACTCTTCCTTTGTATAATCAAAATCAATATCATCAAGAGGAAGAATATCCCATTTTTCAACAGAATATGACATCATATTTCTAAAACGAGTAGTGATAATTTCCATAGAATCAATATCACCGTTAACAAAAGAACGAGCCATATCAGAAGCAACTAATCGAGCTTGCGATGATGTTGGTGTTTCACTAAATGTCAAATACGTTTGTGTTATTTTAAAGCCTTTATCATCTGCGACGCGTTTTAAAGCATTATAGCCTTTCTGACCAACAATAAACAATTCACAGCCAATACCTTTATCTTTATATTCTTGGACAACTTTCAGTGTATATCTGACTAAATTCGCATTAAAAGCACCTGATAATCCTTTATTAGATGTTATTACCAATAACCCTACATTCTCTATTTTTCTTTCTGATAATAAGACAGGGTAATTATTTAAAGGTTCCTTAAAACTAGCTTGAGCAGACTCTATTGCACAAACTGAATGCAACAAACGATAGAACATTTTTTCCAGTTCAAAGGTAAATGGTCTTGATGCTTTTACTTTATTCTCAAACTTCTTAACTTTCGCTGAAGCAACCATTTTCATAGCACGTGTAATTTTTTGCGTACTTTTTATTGAATTTATTCTTGTTCTTATCTTTTTTAAATTTGCCATTTTTTACCTATTTAAAGAAATTAGTTTTATAATTATTTAATTTTTCAGTTAGAGCAGTTTTATCTTCATCAGAAAGTTTTTCACCTGCATTTAATCTATCCGATAAATCTTTCATATTTGCATCAAAGAAATCAAACCAGCCCTGTTTAAATTCTTTAATTTTAAGATTATCAATATCATCCAACATCCCTTCATTTGCTGCAAATAAAATACTAACTTGCTGTGCTACGCTTAATGGAGAATATTGAGGCTGTTTCAGGACTTCAACAAGCTTTTGACCTCTTGTTAATTGATCTTTTGTTGCTTTATCCAAATCGCTTGCAAATTGGGCAAATGCTTCAAGTTCTCTGTATTGAGCCAAATCAAGTCTTAATTTACCTGCGACTTGTTTAATACCTTTAGTTTGAGCAGCACCACCAACACGAGAAACTGATATACCGGCATTTATTGCAGGTCTTGTACCTGAGTTAAATAAATTTGATTCCAAGAAAATTTGTCCATCTGTAATAGAAATTACATTGGTTGAAATGTATGCTGAAACGTCTCCCGCTTGAGTTTCTATGATAGGAAGAGCTGTTATACTGCCACCACCCAGCTCATCATTCAATTTACAAGCTCTTTCAAGTAATCTTGAATGTAAATAGAATACATCACCGGGGTATGCTTCTCTTCCTGAAGGTCTTTTTAATAACAAACTCATTGCACGATATGCTTGAGCATGTTTTGAAAGATCATCATATATAATCAAACAATGTTTTCCTTGATCCATAAACTCTTCTGCAATTGCACAGCCTGCAAATGGTGCAATATACTGTATAGGTGCAGATTCATTAGCCGGAGCACTAACTATAATAGTATATTCCATCGCACCAAAGTTTTCTAATGTCTTTGCTAATTGAGCAACTGTAGATGTTTTTTGACCAATTGCAACATAAATACAAATTACATCTTTGCCTTTTTGGTTAATAATAGTATCAATCGCAATAGCAGTTTTACCTGTTTGCCTGTCTCCAATTATAAGTTCTCTTTGTCCTCTTCCAATTGGTGTTAAAGCATCTATAGCTGTTAAACCTGTTTGTAATGGCTCACATACAGATTTTCTTGTTACAATCCCTGGTGCAACTCTTTCAATAGGTCTTGTTTTTGAACAAACAATATCACCGTTACCATCAATAGGGACACCGGTTGGGTCAATAATTCTTCCGAGTAAAGCTTCTCCAACAGGAACTGAAGCTATTCTTCCTGTAGTTTTGACTATTGTTCCCTCTTTTATATGAGTATATTCTCCAAGTATTACAACACCAACATTATCTTCTTCAAGATTCAATGCAATACCTAGAGTTCCTTTACCATCTTCAAACTCTACAAGTTCTGATGACATTACATCTGATAACCCATATACCTTTGATATACCATCAGCAACTTCTATTACTGTACCAATATTTTTTACTTCTAATTTTGATTCATAATTTTGAAGTTTTTCTTTTATTATCGATGTTATTTCATCAGGATTAATTGTTACCATAGCTGTTTCCCTTTGTTAATTGTTTTTTCATAGTTTCAAATTTTGTTTTTAGGCTGCAGTCGATTGTCTTATCACCAATTTCTATTATCAAACCGCCTATTATTTTTTCATCTTTAATATATTCTGGCTGAACTGTTTTCATAAGTTTATTTTGTAACTTTTCCACAATTTTTTGTTTTTGAGTTTCATCAAGCTCTATTGCTGAAATTATTAAAGGTTTAACTATATTATTTGTCTCATTATATATTACTGAATACTGATTTATAATTTCATCCAATACATTTAATCTGTTTGAATCAATCAATATAAATATAAAATCAATAGTTATTTTATCAATATGAATTGAAAATATTTTATCCGCAATATCTTTTTTATCCTCTATTTTTACAACCGGATTCAACAAAGCATTAGCCAATTCGGGATTTGTATTTATAGTCTCTGCTATAAACAATAAATCATTATAAACTTTATCAGCTTTATCAACTTCTACAGCTGACTCCAACAATGCATTTGCATATTTACGAGCTATTTTAATATTTTTTATGTCTCCGATTTTCATAGATTTATCCTATCAAGTTCAGAAATTGCATTATCGATGTATTTTTTATGCAAATCACGATTTGAGTTTAACTGATTTATAGTATTTTGCTGAACTAATTCTACAGATTTTTCAGAAAGAATCCCAACCAACTTTGACTTGAATTTTTTAGTTTCAAGATTCAAGAGCCTTTCTGCATTATTTAATATATCTTGCTTTTGAGACTCTGTTTCTGTAAGAATTTTTTCACTTAAACTCTTTACACTATTATCCGCACTTCTGTTTATATTATCAATTTCCGATGGCAATTTTGCGATTTTGTCATTTATATTTTTGAGTTCTTTCTCTGCATCAAGTTTCTCATTTTCAGATTCATCAACGTATGATTTTATTTCATTAGTCAGCTTTTCAATTTTTTGTTTCAAATTGAATTTTCTGACTAAATACACTATTATAGCCACTACCAAAATAAAATTAAAAATATTTGATTGTAATAATAAATGTAAAAAATCAGACATATCAGACCTGTTCTTCTTTTATTTGCGATTTGTTTATAAGCTCAGAATTTATATCATCCCCCAAAAGTTTATCAGAAATATCTTTAGCTATATCAACAATACTATCCTTTAAAGTTTCCTTTGCATCAATTGCTGAATTTTTTAAGTTTTCTTTTTGCTTCGAGATATTTTCCAATAATTCATTTTTGTATTCAGATATAATATGAGAGCGTTCCTGCTTTAATTTTTGGGATTCTTGTGCAACTTTCTGACGAGCTGAATCTCTTGATTTTTCAAGTTCATCATTTCTGTATTTAATTTTCTTTTCAGTTTCTTCTGATGTATTTTTAGCACTTGTGAAGTTTTTTTCCACCAACTTTTGACGTTCCTGCATAATATTTAATATTGGCGCATAGAAAATCTTATTCATTATAAAAATGAATACAAGAAAACTAATTACCACAATTAAAAATGTTGCATCGAATTCCATATTTTTTCCTATTTAAATGAAAGTATAAGTGCAATTAATAAACCATAAATACCGCAAGCTTCGGCCAAAGCTGCACCAAGAATAAATTTTGATTGTAAGTTTTCAATCAATTCAGGTTGTCTTGCAGCACCTTCCATAAATCCTTTAGTTGCAATACCAAGACCAATACCAGCACCCATAGCTGCTAAACCAACAGCTAGGCCTGCTCCTATGTATACCATTTCTGATACTGTTTTTACTTCTTCCATATTTATCTCCTTTTTTAATGTTCCTCTGATACTGCTGTAGAAATATATGCAACTGATAACATCATAAATACAAATGCCTGTAAAAATGCCACAAATATTTCAAATAACATAAATGGGATTGGCAGGGCAATTGCAAACATACTAATCATTACCATTACCAATATTTCACCTGCTAGAATATTTGCAAAAAGACGAACTGCCAGGCTTAAAGGTCTGGTAATCATTTCTAACAGTTCAACAAATAACATTATAATTCCTGACACACTAAAACCATGCCAGATTGCGTGAATACCTTTTTCTTTAAACCCATAGTACAAATAATATATTAAAACAATAACAGCCAAAGCTGCCGTTAAATTAATATCGTTCGTTGGAGATGCAAACTCACCTTCTTTTAAATGTATCAACTTTAATGGCAATTGTCCCATTAAATTGGCAACTAATATAAATAAGAATAAAGAGGCAACTATTGGAATATGCTTTTTCCCATCCTTAACCGAAGAAAGATTTCCAATGAAGAATCTCAACATACTTTCAGCAAATGCCTGTGCTTTACTAGGGATAACAGATAACTTTCTTGTTAATAATAAAGACGCAATAATAACAAAAAGCATGGCAACCCACATTGTTATTAATGTATCCCAATGTACCTGTAAATTACCTATATACCCTACCCAATGTTCGCCCATTATATAAATCCTTATACAAGTCAATCTTATGTTAACACATTCAAAAAAAAAAAAGAAGAACATTTTTTATTTTTTTATACGTATTATTTACAAACTTTGATTTATATGATATAATAAATCACTCCTAAAATTTAGGCTCCAAGGAATGGAGGGATAAGTCAAGATGAAAATTAATGCAATAGAACCATTTAAAAGTAATCAAATATTTCGTGCAAATAACAATAACAGTGAACCTTGTATAATTGAATCCATTTATCAAAACGAAAAATTATTAAAAGCAGGTTTAGCAGGTTTAGCTGTGGTTGGTGCTGCCGCAATTGGAATTAATGTTTTAAAAAGCAAGGGTAAAAGTCCTTTAAATATGATAAAAAGTACTTATAATAACGTAAAAGACTTTTTATCAGAAACTCCAAGACCAGACCCAATTGTAAAAAAATTAGGTCAAAAAAGAGATGCAGAAGCTGTAAAGTTATACAAAAGTCTTATCGCAAATAAGAAAATGGATTCATTGCATAATAAATTACTTTCAGGGTATTTTGACGGAAAGTCAAAAAATGTCTTTGAATCTCTCAGAAAAAATGAAGTAAAATTGAGAAGAGAAGCCGGCATTGTTCTTTAATTTTCTTGAAAAAGCCCAAAAATATAATTTGCTTTCAAAAGAAGAAATTATAAAACTTCTGGACTCTAAAGATAATATACTGTTTAAAACTGCAGATGAAATAAGAAAAAAAACAAAAGGTGATAATATTCATCTTCGTGCATTAATTGAATTTACAAATTTTTGCCGTTGTAATTGTTTTTATTGCGGATTAAGGTATGACAACCATAGTATAAAAAGATACAGACTAACAGAAGATGAGATTCTTTCTTCTGTTGATAACGCCATGCAATCAGGTTTTAAGACAATAGTTCTTCAGGGCGGCGAAGATATATATTGGTCTAAAGAGAAAGTTTGCAATTTAATAAAAGAGATAAAAAAATATGATGTTGCATTAACTTTAAGTATAGGAGAGCGCTTAACAGAGGAATATAAAGCCTTTAGAAATTCAGGTGCAGATAGATACTTGCTTAGAATTGAAACAACGGATAAAGCTCTGTATAAGAAACTTCATCCAAATATGAGTTTTGAAAACAGATTAAGATGCTTGAAAGACTTAAAAAAACTAGATTTTGAAACAGGCACTGGATGTCTTGTAGGACTCCCAAACCAAACAATAGAATCTTTAGCTGATGATATTTTATTTTTCAAAGAGCTAAACGCTGATATGGTTGGAATTGGTCCATTTATACCTCACCCCAATACGCCACTTGCGAATGAAAAAAAAGATAATTTTGATTTGGCTCTAAGGGTTATGGCTATCACAAGATTGTTGCTCCCGGATATAAATATTCCCGCAACTACAGCAATGGAAACACTGCGAGAAAATGGACAAATTATAGCGTTACAATCAGGCGCAAACGTAATAATGCCTAACTTTACAAGTCATGAACACAAAAATAAATATGAAATATATCCAAATAAAGTATATTCAAATAATTGTATAAATAATATTTCAGAAAAAATAAAAAGAATAGGAAGAAAAATTTCCTATTCTAAAGGATATAGAAATGATTCAACAAAACAATAAACATTTTATCACTCTTATATTCTTATAATATAGCTTTTCACACTTTTATCAATTATAATAAGTGAAAAAATATATAAGGATTTTAATATGAGTCATCAATTTCCGAGAGTTGAAATTCATGTTGTTAATCATTGTAATTTGAATTGTCGCGCTTGTGCTCATTTTGCCAATCTTAGTAAAGAGTATTATATAGAAATCGAAGAATTTGAAAAAGATATTTCAACTCTTATGCAAAAGGTGAATTATAGACTGCTAAATATTTTAGGGGGCGAGCCCCTTTTGCATCCTAATATTGATATATTATGTGATACCGCAAGAAAAATCTGTCAGGATAAGATTATAACACTAAATACAAATGGACTTCTTTTGCCTAAAATGAAAAATGAATTTTGGCAATCTTTGAAAAAGAATAATATAATAATAAGATTATCAATTTATCCATACAACATAAAACTAATTCCAGAATTAAAAAACTTATTTTTTGAAAATGGTATCAAATTGAATATATGGGACGGACGAAAATTTTATCTTAGAAAGGCTAAATGTTACCAAGATGATGTAGAGAACATCTGGCAAAATTGTGATGCTAAAATATGCCATCAGATTTACAAAGGTAAATTATATACATGTCCGACTTCTGCGTATGGATTTTTATACAATAAATATTTTAATAAAGATTTTTATTTCGATGATGGAATAGACATATATAGTCATACTTCAAATGAAATATATGATTTTTTATTTAAAGCTTCAAAGAATTGTGCAACTTGCTTAAATAAAGGTCGTCTAATAAATTGGCAATTATCAAAACTTAAGGTTGATGAATGGGATGTATAGTTTTACTGTTGGGTTTAAAACTAGCAGTATATATTTATGCAGAAAAGTGATTCTTAAAAGAGTCTGCAAATAAAACCTCATAAGATATTATTAAAAAAAATATTAATTTTAGAACAATAAAAATTTCAAAATATTCGAAAAACTTTATTCATGCAATAATATTTGTATGAATGACAAAATAATAATCAGAAAAGCTAATCAGCATAATTTAAGAAATGTAAGTTTAGAACTGCCAAAAAATGAACTTATAGTTTTTACGGGCATTTCGGGTTCAGGTAAAAGCTCATTAGCTTTTGACACTATTTTTGCAGAAGGTCAAAGAAGATATGTTGAAAGTCTTTCTAATTATGCAAGACAATTTTTAGGACAACTGGATAAACCCGATGTTGAAAGTATAGACGGATTATCCCCTGCTATTTCTATAGATCAAAAATCAACAAGCAATAATCCTCGTTCTACAGTAGGTACAGTTACAGAAATATATGATTATTTAAGATTGTTATTTGCAAGAATAGGAACCCCTCATTGTCCCGAATGCGGAAGTGAAATTGCACCTCAATCAATAGATGAAATTATAGATAAAATTTTTTCTTTACAAGAAGGAACAAAAATACAACTTATTGCACCTATTGTCCGTGGTAAAAAAGGTGAATTTGCGAATCTTATAGAAGAACTAAAACAAGAAGGTTTTATAAGGGTCAGAATTGACGGTAAAATATATAATCTTGATGAAGATGAAATTGAACTAAACAAAACACAAAAACATACGATTGATGTAGTTGTTGACAGGCTGGTAATAAAAGAAAGTGCAAAATCAAGATTAACAGACAGCGCACAAATTGCTTTAGAAAAATCAAACGGACTTTTAATTGTTGATGTTATCGGCGATAAAGAGATGATTTTCTCAGAAAAACTTGCATGCCCGAATTGTAATTTAAGTTTTGAAGAACTGGCGCCAAGAATATTTAGTTTTAATAGTCCATATGGAGCCTGTCCTACTTGTTCAGGACTTGGGGCACATTTTGAAATGGATGAAAATCTGTTAATTCCGGATAGAACAAAATCACTATCACAAGGCGCAATATATCCTTGGGCAAAAACAGGGAACCAGTATTATCAGGATGTTTTATCTTCAGTAGCAGAACATTTCGGAATAGATATGAATATCCCGTTTAATGACTTACCTGAAGAACATCAAAAAATTATACTATACGGAAGTGGCAGAGAATGCGTAAAACTGCGTTTTAAAGAATTTGGCGGAACAAGATATGTAACGCAAAAACGCCCATTCTCAGGTGTAATCCCATACTTTATGAATAAATATAATGAATCAAATTCTGAAGAAGTAAGAGATTATATTCAGGAATATATGTCACAAATTCCTTGCAGTGACTGTAAAGGAGCAAGATTAAAACCATTTTCTCTTGCAGTAACCATAATGGGGAAAAACATATACGATGTATGCTTAATGTCGATTAAAGATGCATATAAATTTTTCTCAGATTTATATTTGGAATTAGATGACTACAAGCTGACAATAGCAAAACAAATCTTGGAAGAAATAAGAGCACGTCTTAAATTTATGCTTGATGTAGGACTAAGTTATTTGAATCTAGCAAGAATGGCAAGCACTCTATCAGGCGGAGAAGCACAAAGAATAAGACTAGCTACCCAAATAGGAAGTGGTCTGTCAGGCGTTTTATATGTACTTGATGAACCTTCAATAGGCTTACATCAATACAATAACGATATGTTAATAAAAACCCTTATAAGACTCCGTAATTTAGGCAACACTTTAATTGTAGTTGAACACGACGAAGATACAATAAGAAATGCAGACCATATTGTAGATATTGGTGTTTATGCAGGAGTAAATGGCGGTAAAGTAATAGCACAAGGCACATTAGATGATATTATTGCTTCAAAAAAATCTTTAACAGGTCAATACCTAAGCGGAGAAAGGGAAATTCCTATTCCTAATAAAAGAAGAGAAGGAAACGGTAAATATCTGGAAGTTATCAATGCTCACAAAAACAACCTGAAGCATATAAACGTAAAAATTCCGCTCGGAAAAGTTGTCGCATTAACAGGCGTTTCAGGCAGCGGAAAATCTACATTGATGAATGATTTAATCTATCAATATGCAATACATAAACTAAATAAAAATAAACCAAAACCGCAAGGAATAGATAAAATTGAAGGTTTTGAAAATATAGATAAAGTTATTTGTATTGACCAATCACCAATAGGAAGAACACCGCGTTCAAATCCTGCTACATATACAGATGTATTTACCTACATAAGAGAACTATATGCTCAAACAACCGAAGCAAAAATGAGGGGTTATAAAGCAGGAAGATTCAGTTTTAATGTAAAAGGCGGACGTTGCGAAGCTTGTAAAGGCGACGGACTTACAAAAATTGAAATGAATTTTCTCTCTGATGTATATATAAAATGTAATGTTTGCAAAGGACAAAGATACAACAGAGAAACACTTGAAGTAAAATACAAAGGTAAAAATATATCAGAAGTCTTAGAAATGAGTATATCTGAAGCATTGGAATTTTTTGAAAATATTCCGAAAATAAAAACAAGACTACAAACATTGAATGATGTCGGTTTAGGATATATGAAGCTTGGGCAAAGTGCTACAACTCTATCAGGCGGCGAAGCCCAAAGAATAAAACTTGCCAGCGAACTAAATAAACGCTCCACAGGTAAAACTCTATACCTACTTGATGAACCGACAGTCGGACTTCATTGGTATGATTTAGATAAGCTTATTAAAATAATAAATAAACTTGCAGATGCAGGAAATACAATACTAATAATAGAACACAATCTGGATTTAATAAAAACTGTTGATCATATTATAGATCTTGGGCCGCAAGGCGGAGATGAAGGCGGAATGATTATAGCTGAAGGCACTCCGGAAGAAATTGCAAAATGCAAAGAATCGTATACAGGAATCTATTTAAAAAAGATGCTCAAATGAAGAAAGACAGGTTATATATAACCCGTCTTTCATATATAGTAATTATACTATTTAGATTTTTTTAATATTTCTTCGATTTCTTCAACGGAAAAAGTCTTAACAGATCCTTTATCTATTTCTTTTTGAACAGCATCAGCAAGTATAGTTTTAATTTCCAATTCCTTTTCTTTCTTCTTGTCTATAGCTTTACCAATCAAACCACCTGTTATTCTTCCAACAAGAGCTAAACCACCAACAACCGCAGCACAAACACCCACTGCAATAGCTTTAGCTTTCTTTACACTGGCTGAATCAGCAGATTTTAAAGCATTTATTCCTGATTGAAAAATATCTTTCCCATTCTTTGCAATATAAGCACCACCAACACCAAAACCTGCAACCGTACCTATCTTTTTACCTTTTTGAGCAGATGTTGTTGAATTTACTCCAGATACATTCATTATTTTGCTCCTTAAACTACTTTCATATTTCCTTGAAAACTTATCAACTTTCGAAATTGACATAAGGATGCATTATGTTAACTTTTATTAACTAAAAAAGAGGAAGTTTTAAAACTTCCTCTTTTAAAATCTTGAAAAATTACTTTTGAATATCTTTTACACTCAAAGCAATTCTGTGTTCTTGAGGTGTAAACTTTTTAATTAATACTTCAACTTCATCTCCGACATTGTACAAGTTAAAAGGATTTGCATTAGCCGGTTCCATTTCGGAAGAAGGTAATAATGCTTCAACACCAGGATAAATATTAATAAAAGCTCCAAAAGAAGTTACTTTATTAACGGTTCCTTTTATTACTTGACCTTCTTTGAACTCATTTTCAATAGATTCCCAAGGATTATCCCCCATTCTCTTTAAGCTTAAACTTATACGTTTCATATCCATATCTATTTTTAAAATTTTAACTTCTAATTCTTGTCCTAAAGAAATAACATCTGAAGGATGTTTAATTCTTTGCCAAGAAATTTCTGAGATTGGTAATAAACCGTCAACACCGTTTATATCAATGAAACCACCGAAATCAGCAATTCTGACGACTTCACCTTTTACAACAGATCCAACTTCCAATTGAGAAATTATTTCATCAACAACTTGTTCTCTTTGTTCTGCAACTGCTTGTCTTTGAGATAAAATCAATTTATTTTTCTTTGCATCTGCTTCTAAAACTTTAACTTCAATATCTTGACCGATTAAACCATCAAAAGGAGCACCTGTTCTTAACTGAGAAGCAGGAACAAAACCTCTTAAATCAGATACTTCAACTATTACACCACCCCTAACAATAAGAACAACTTTTGCAAGAATAGTTTCATTATTGTATTTAGCATTTTGAAGTTCCTGCCAAGCTTTTGCACAAGATAATTTCTTCAATGAAAGAATTATTCTATCATTTTCATCATCGCCTTCTTCTTTTAAAATATAGAATTCTTTTACATCATTAATAGCTAAATATTCAGAATAGTTTCTATCGTCAACCTGATTATTTGTAACTTCTCTATTTGGTAAAAAAGCTTCAGTTTTAGCACCAATATCTACTAAAAAGCCATCATTTTCCTGTTTAATTACTATACCTTTTACTACATCAGCTACTGAAAATTTATAATTGTAGCTTTCTTCCAATAATCTGACGAATTCGTCTTTTTGATCAATTGTGTTTGTCATTTTCTTTTATCCTTTCCTATATTTCATTTAATTTATTAATTACGCTTTTTATTATATTTTCTGGAGTAGAAGCACCTGCTGTTACTCCTATATTTTCTGATTTTTCTATTATTGACTTATAATTATCCAAATCTTCTTGCGTTTCTATATGAATAGTGTTTGTAATTTCGTTTAAAATTTCTGCTAAATGAGTTGTATTTGCACTATTTTTCCCTCCAACAACAATCATTAAATCTGAGATTTTGGCAAGTTCTCTTGCTTCTTGCTGACGTTTTGCTGTTGATTGACATATAGTATTAAATACTTTAAGTTCACTTGCAATTGGTATCAAATAATTTACAACCGATTGCAAAAATTCAAGTTTCTGTGTTGTCTGAATTACAACACCTATTTTTTTTATTGATTTAATCTTTGCAGATAACTCTTCCAAAGACGCCATATCAGGTATAACAAAAACATTTTCAGAAAACATATCTGCATTTGCTTTAATTGCAACAACTTCAGGATGTTCAGGCTTTCCCAATATCAAAACAAGAAAACCTTCTTGCGCCAACTGGATAGCTTTTTGCTGAACTTTTTTTACATCTAAACAAGTCAAATCAACAACTTCAAAACCTTTTTCTTCTACTTCTTTGATTTTTTGAGGTGCCATTCCATGACTCCTTACAATACATATTCCGCTCTCATTTTCAGGCAACTCATCAACTGTCATTATGCCTAATTCTTCAAGTTCTTTTATAACATGCGAATTATGTATGAGTTCACCAAGTACCCACACTTTCTTAGATGCATTTTCTATCTTGACTTTTTTAGTTGTTTCGACCGCTCTTTTTACTCCGTAACAAAAACCTGCACATTGAGCTAATCTTATATTTTTTTTCAGTGTTCTAAACTTCCATTCGTTGAACTAGTGAAAATATATTTTCACAGTATCTTTCTTATAACACAAAAGAAAATCTCATTCAAGCACTCTTCTTTGTTAAAATTTCTTAATTTTATCTCTTATTTGGCAATTATATAAGTTCCTTTGTTTTAAAGAGCTTAAAGAAAGGGAATAGTATGGAATTATATTCTATCAATAATAGCAGTAGAGTTCTAAAATCTACAGTAGCTTCAACTACTGCTTCAACAACTGCCTCAACAACAGCTTCTACTACTGCTATGGCATATGATTATCTTCTAAGTCCAATAATAAAAGGCTTCAACAACCCAAATTCATATATACCAATTCCAAATTATCAAATTCCACAATTATACCAGCGAAAACAAAAACCTATTGAGATAGATAGAGATGAACTAAACAAAAAAGTAATCAACATTTTTGATGACCTATGCAAAAAAAACAGTATTCAGAATGATATTAAACCAACCTTAGAAATTGTGTATGAAAATGAAACATATAATTATTATCCAGATGGAACACAGGAAGTTTCTATAAATAATACAGAAGAAGATACTACCCATTATAATTTGGGTGAATATGATTCAGATAAACATATAATTAGATTTTATGCAAATAGTTATATAAACAGAACTTGTGATAATATCGGGCAAGTAATAGCTCATGAACTATATCATTCTAAAGAAGCAATAGATAGAAATAGTATTCCACAAGAAGATAGAGATAAACTAGTAAAAGAAACCTTAATTGAAAATATAAAACAACACGAAGCTCCAACTATTATAATGTCTTATGACGGAATTTCATACAAGACAATGACATCACCTATCTTTGATGCTAAAACGGCACAAGATTTTGCAATCTTTGCCGAACAAAATTTATTTAGTGATGATACTCAGACTCTAAACAAATTAATGGAATACTATGATTTGAAATATAACTCTACTAAAAATAAGAATACAAATAGACTCAGAGAATTAGAAGCTGAACTATATCCTATTTTGCAAGAACTACAAATTATAAAAAGCAACAACAAAAGTTATAAATCACAAAACCATTCACTATTCCGTTTTAGAAAAAATGATATAGAAAAGGATAAAGAACTTTTAGCATATTCAATATCAATTGCATCAAAATACCATTTATTTAGAAAAAAAGAAATTGGTAAAAATCTTCCTTTAAATAAAAATTACGACAGAAATAAAATAAAAAGTTCTATAAAAGCAAATATTGACTCTGTAGAAGGGAACGCTGTTCTTGAAACATATAGAAATAATAAACAGAAAAATAAGAATTTCCGTTCCTACCTTCCTTCCGATGAGTATTACCAATATTTTTATAGTAAAGAAGAATATGAAGCAAGGAAAGAAACTTACAATATAGAAATTGCCAATATTTCTCATAATATGGCCGGCAAGAATAAACTTGCCCAATTAAAACAAAAATATAGAATTAAACAAATTAAAAGAGAAGCAAAACTTGATGATTATAATTACCAATTATATAATCTTACAAACGAACAACGAAATAATCCGAATGATAAAAAAATAAAACTCAAAATTTTAACATTAAAAATCAAAGCAATTACATCAGAAAATCCTTTTATTTGCTTATTACTTGTTAACTCTTTAATTTCAAGTGCTATATCAATTAAAAAACTTATAAAATAAATTTAAAATAGTCTATACAAACCGTAAAACATTTGTATTAAGTTCAGATTTTCTCATTGGAAGTTCAATTACAAACTCATTATGATTTCCATAAGCATTTAGAGATATTCTGCCATTGTGCGCTTCAATAACTTTTTTACAAAAATATAGACCCAATCCAATTCTACTGATTCCATTACCGGCTACATATTTTTCAAATATACGTTTTCTCATACTTTCAGGAATTGGCTCGCTGGTGTTTTTAATTTTTATTGAAATAGTCTCATCTTCTTGAACAAACGAAATAATTATCTTTGTATTTTTATATGCATAATTTATTCCGTTATTTAATATATTTGAAATTACTCTTCTAATTTGACTTTCATCTGCATTAACAATAGATTTGTCTGATTCTTTTCTATATTCTATGAATATATTTTTTTCTTGAGCCAAATATTGTGCCTCTTCTATACATATATGTATTAAATCATCTATGTCAAAATCAACTTTATTAAGCTGAACAATTCCATTTTCATATTTATATGTAGATAAAATTGAATATATCATATCTTTCATAAAAGAAGCTGATTCATCTATCATATCTAAAATTTCTTTTTGCTTTTCTGAAACTGTTCCGAATTTTCCTTTTGATAGTAATTGCAAACTACTAATTTGTGCTTGCAAAAGATTTTTTAAATCATGTGTAATTGTCGCAAGAAAAAGTTCTTTTTGGACTTCTAACTTTTTTGCTTCATCTATATTCTGTACAAGAATCAATATACCACTTATTCCTTTTTTTTCATCATATACAGGAGATTTATATATCTTATACCAATATTCTGTTCCTTCTATTGATTTTAATATTCTTTCTTTTATTAATACTTTTTTATTTTTTATAACATACCTATCTTCTTCTGCTATTATATCTGCAGAATTTTTCATATCTATTTTTATATTACATGCATAATAATCAATACCATATTGAAAAAATTCTTTTGAGTATTTTGTTCCGACAATATAATTATTATGCAAATCTTTAATATAAGCTAGAATCGGAATATTTTCCAAAAAAGAATTCACAAGCTGAAATTTTTCAATTAGCTTATTTTTTGCTTCTTCATCTTTATCAAAATCCTTTGAAACTGATAAAATACCATTTAAAACCCCATCTTTCAAAATAGGATAAGATGTTGTTTTAACTATCTTTGAACAAAAATCTTTTTCCACTTCAAATTCAAAAGTTTTAGAATCCATTGTTTGCTTTATTATTTCACAATTTCCATTAATTATTTTTGAATTTTTATCATCAAAAATTTCATTAATTTGTTTATCTACAACATTTACTTTATCTTTTAACCCCAATAAACGCAGAAATGCTTTATTACAAAAAACATATTTCATATTTATATCTTTTACAGTAACTATATCTTCACAGTTGTCTATAATCAAATCTCTCAGAGGATTTAAAGAAAATAAATTTGCTATACTTTGCATATCTTTCCTACTTATTCGGCTAGTCACAAATCATAACAAGTATAATTAGAAATATGATTATAATATATTACCCACTCGGGTATATTTTTTTATTAAATATTAAATACTGACAACTTTTTGTTTTTTCGTATTTTAAATAAACAAAAAGGATTAATTATGAAAATTTTGGCAATCAACTCTTTTTCATATCAAAAAACGAAAAAACAGCAAAAAGCATTAAACATAAATACCGGCAAGAAAAACCAATCAACTCAACAATATTATAATTTTTCTTATAGACCAACTTTTGGTAAAAGAGTTTTGGAAGACTTTAATGTAGAAAAATTACCGAATATAAGTCTCTCACAAGAATTTTCAAGTTCTGAACTTATTCCGCCTAAAGGGGGTATTTGTTTAACAAGCATACTAGGACTGACTTCTTATTTGGCAGAACGAATAAGATACTATGAAAAGCATGGTGAATTAATACCTTATATGAGAAATGAAATACTAGAAGAATGTAAACATAAAGAATTAAACGAAGAAGAGACAAAACAAAGATTAGAAAATGCAAAAATAGATTTTGAAAACGAAGTTCAAAGGCAAAAAGAAGATGCTATAGCATCTATTAATTCACTATCTCCAACAGAAAAACCCCATACGGTATATAGAGTAATTTCCGCTGGGTGGACACAAGATAGTAATGACTATTTTGAAATGATGAAAAATCTGAAAAAGGGACAAGATGTTATTCTTAATTCTACTCCAATATATGTTAGTACTTCTGCAAAGAAAACAATTGGAAATTATGGAGGTAAAAGAGACTATATATTATTCAGAATAAATTTACCAAAAGGTTCAAAATTACTAAGATTTCCATCCTCTGACGGTATAGAACAATGTATTATGAAGCCTGACGCAAAATTCCGTGTAGTAGATAATGAAGAATATAATAATAATTTCCATTATATTACTTTAGACTATCTTCCTACCGAAGAAGGTTAAAGATAATTACTAAACTATTATTAAAATCAAACAAACTGAATTATACTCAATTTATTTGATTTTTAATATATTTTTGAGTCGATAAATAACCATTCATATATATTTCTTCCTTCTTAGTTTTTGATAAATTAAACTCAATAAAACTAACCCCATCAATATCAATTTGTATTTTCTGTATTTTATTATTATCTTGTATCTTAGTATATTCATTATCAATGGTATATGCAGCTACATTTACTATTGAATTAACTAATTTGATAGGATTTTTCGAAACTTTATTTTGATTTCCACCTGTAATTCTAAATTCCAATATTGTCTCTTTTCTATCAAGTAAAAATGATAAAACGTCCCATATTGGTTTGGCTCGCAAAATATCACCATCTATAAGAAATTTATTTTGAAATTTATAAATAGGCAATAATCCAGGCATTGAAGAAGAAATTCTTAATGCAAGCGCAACTTCTGTATCGGGTGTTGTTTCTTTTGAAAATACAAATGGTAGGCTCTCCTCTAAATCAGTTGCTATAATATAAATTTCTTTATCTAAGTCTTTAAAACAAACCTGATTCATTTTACCTTTTACATAATTTTTTCCATAATACTTTGATTCAACTTTTTCTCTTAGCCAACTGAGATAAATTTCGCCTTTGGATAAAGCAAAATCTGAAATCAAATTAAAATTAAAATCAAAAAAAAGAAAACATAAATTTGTTTTATCCAACTCATTTTTAATTTCTTCTGCACTATATCCAAGTGCATACATTGTCATAAATATAGCACCTATTGAAGATCCAGAATAACAATTAATTTTTATATTGTTTTCTTCGAATGCTTTCAATACACCAACATAACATAAACCTCTAACAGAGCCACCTGTAAATATACAATTATATGTTTTCATAAAAAGCTCTCTTTTCTATTTGTCTTTTCTATTTTTATATATTGTTATGTCATTATTTTTTTTATTCCAGAATAATATATCGCCATTTTCAAGTTTTAAAGAATTATACTCACTATATTCTTTCCACATTGAATTAAAAGACTTAAGTTGAACATAATAGTCTCTCTTTGTTATATATAAATATATTTTATAAGTCTCAGTATTTTGAAAATAACTAGCTCTAGGATTATATTTTCCTAAAAGCTTATGTCTTTTTTCTGTTCCCGCAATAAGGAAATTACCATTATCTAAAGCAATAGCTTTTTCAACTTTGAAATTCTTTAACTTTCTTATCTTCTTTTTTGTATTTTCAGCAAAACTGTATTTATAACCATCTTGAAAATTAAAAATATATTCATCTTTATATAGTGCGCACTTATCATTTATCTTAATGTTTGCACCTTTATTAAAAATATTTTCTTCTAAATCATAAATATAAAATTTATTCCCTGAGGGTATTAACAAGTTGCCATTACTAAATATTTGAACATTTCTTATATCAATATAACCTTCAATTTTATTTTTTGTACTATAAAGCTCGTTTTTTTGCGGATTATAGACTTCATAGTTTTCACAACTACGGCATAATACCGGCAGCATTAATATATGACCATTTCTTAGTAAAACAATTTCTTCATTTAAAATTTTTCTATCTAAACTTCTTATGTTTTTTATATCTTTTGTATAATTATTATAAATATCAATATCTATTATACTTTTGCCTTTTATATTTTTCTTTCTTATGATTAATTCTTCATCATTATTTAAGCTTATAGCTCCGGCATTTAAAATATTTTCATTTATAAAAGCTTTTTTATATTCAAACCGACCTTTATTTAAGTTATAAGTATATATTTTATTTACGATTATCGAGCTTCCATCCTTTGGGGTTGTTAAGAACATTATTTTTTTCGCATTTTGCATCAAATTTACGTTCTCAATAATTTCATTTTTAAATAAATATTTTGTACTCCAATGTCCTTTATCAAAAATTATTCCCTCTACAATACCTCTACTCATTAAAAGTAATAATATTGATATAACGCCTAATCTTATAAGTAAACCATTCTTCTCAATATTTTTTGAAAACAAGTATTTTATCAGACAAATTACTGAAACTAAAAATAAAAATATTAAAATATTAAAACCTAAATACCACAACGCATATAAAAATATAAACGAATTTAAAACTAAAAAAGGCATACTTTTTTGAACTTCTTTTTTAGAATCTTCTTCTGTAGCTTTTTTGCTAAAAAACAATGTCAAATCAACTATAATTGATACAAAGAACAATAAATATACAAGTAAAATCAATAATACAAAAAATAACCCGATAACGTTAATCAGAAGATAAAATAATAATTGAGCTCCCCAACTTAATGCCATATCTGTAAAAAAACTTATTAACATATTAAACAATAAAGCAATGTATCCAAATACAACCAAAATTTTAAATGAAAATAATCTTGTATAAGTAAAACTAAAATTCAAATCACATAGTTTTCTACAGTTAAACATATAATACTCCTATTTAATATTTGTATTATTACTTTACCATTCAACTATTAACTATTCAATTATTTTTGGGTTTTAATTTACATTATTTAATATTAGTTAACCATTCAACTAATATTTTTTCTATATTTTGTTTATCATTTTCAGCAAGTTTTTCGGTTATTTTATGCACTTCAGCAGAATAATAAGGCCAGATTTCATCTAAAAGAGAAGAAGCTGTATCAGATATTTTTATCAGTTTAACTCTGCGATCATTTTCTTTTGAATTTCTTGATATCATTTTTTCCTTTTCAAGCCTGTCCAAAAGCTTTGTAATATTTGAAGGAGTTACTAAAAGTCTTTGACTTATTTCATTTTGTTGAATACCATCTTTACTGCCAATATGTTTAATAATCATTAATATGTTAAATTTTGCAATATTTAAATTATATTTATAAAGTAAACTATCCAGTTTATTAGAAATTTGTCCCCATAATAACCCAATTGTATAAATCAATTTAGAACTGTCATTCTGCTTTTCAAAATATAAATCTACATCTTTCTTCATATTACACCGCCTTTTCTTGAGTATAGCAATAAATAGTTTATCATTCAACTATTTTTAATCATTTTCTACTTTGGATACATTTAATTTTTGAGTTATACTGTAGAAGAAAAAAGGCATCAAAATGTATAATCCAAAATCTACAAAAGCAGAAGAATTTATTTCTCATCAAGAAATTTTAGATACTATAGAATATGCTGAGAAAAATAAAGATAATAAAGTTCTTCTAAATGAAATTTTAGAAAAAGCAAAGCTTAAAAAGGGTCTAACTCATAGAGAAGCATCTGTTTTATTAGCTTGCAATAATGATGAAATAAATAACGAAATTTTCACTCTTGCAAAACAAATAAAGGAAGATTTTTACGGCAACAGAATTGTTCTTTTTGCACCTTTATATCTTTCTAATTATTGCATAAACGGTTGTACATACTGTCCATACCACGCTAAAAACACTCATATTCCAAGAAAAAAAATGACTCAGGAAGAAATAAGAAATGAAGTAATTGCACTTCAAGATATGGGACACAAACGCCTTGCAATTGAATCGGGTGAAGATCCGATTAATAACCCTATTGAATATATTCTAGAATCAATTAATACCATATATTCTATAAAGCATAAAAATGGAGCAATAAGAAGAGTAAACGTAAATATTGCTGCAACTACAGTTGAAAATTACAGAAAATTACATGAAGCTAAAATAGGTACATATATATTATTCCAAGAAACCTATAATAAAGAAAGTTATGAGAAATTACACCCTACAGGTCCAAAACATAATTATGCTTACCATACAGAAGCAATGGACAGAGCAATGCAAGGCGGAATTGACGATGTTGGAATCGGAGTTTTATTCGGACTAGAAAATTATAAATATGAGTTTGCCGGCATTTTAATGCACGCAGAACACTTAGAAGCACTATATGGCGTAGGACCGCACACTATAAGCGTACCAAGAATAAGAAAAGCTGATGATATAGATCCAAATAGTTTTGCAAACGGACTTGATGATGAAACTTTCAAAAAGCTTGTTGCAGTAATAAGAATAGCAGTACCATATACCGGTATGATAATATCAACACGCGAAAACAAAGAATGCAGAAAATCTTTATTAGAACTTGGTGTTTCACAAATATCAGGCGGTTCAAAAACCAGTGTCGGCGGATACTATAAACCTGAAAAAGAAGATGAAGATTCAAGCCAATTTGAAGTTAATGATAACAGAACACTTGATGAAGTAGTAAATTGGTTAATGGAATTAGATTACCTGCCAAGTTTTTGCACTGCTTGTTATGGAAATAATCGAACAGGCGAAAGATTTATGTCTATCTGTAAAGATCAACAAATACATAACTTCTGCCATCCAAA
This sequence comes from Candidatus Gastranaerophilales bacterium, assembly GCA_944322745.1. Taxonomy (GTDB): domain Bacteria; phylum Cyanobacteriota; class Vampirovibrionia; order Gastranaerophilales; family Gastranaerophilaceae; genus Avigastranaerophilus. The sequence continues at coordinate 184,657 of CALUPV010000001.1, forward strand.
TGCAATAATGACATTAAAAGAATACTTAGTTGATTATGCTTCTGAAAAAACAAAACAAACAGGAGAAAAACTTCTTTTAAAAGAAATCGACAAACTTAAAGATGAAAATAGGAAGCAGATTGTAATACAAAATCTTGAAAAAATAATAAATGGCGAACGTGATTTTAAGTTCTAAATGATTGCTTTTAGTCCGTTTTACGAATAAAATATAGTTATAAATAGAGATTGGAGCGAAAATGAGCGAAGATAAAATCATTGTAACTATTTCAGGAAAAGACGGAGTTGGCATAGTTGCTGAAATTGCATCTGTTCTTGCTAAATATGAAGTTAATATAGAAGATATAAGACAAACAATTATGCAAGGTTGTTTTATGATGTTTTTGCTTGCTGATATCAGCAAATCAAAATATTCTTTTAAAGAAATAAAAGAAGCTGTTGTTGAATCCGGACAAAAATTAGGTATGGAAATTTGGATTCAAAAGAAAGAAATTTTTGATAAAATGCACACTATTTAAGGGAATAATAAATGTCTTTTTTTAATGAAAAATCAATCATTGAAACAATAAATATGATTAAGATTCACAACTTAGATATAAGAACCGTTACTTTAGCGTTAAGTTTACGTGATTGTTGCGGAGAAAATGTCAGAGAAGTTGGAGACAAAATATATAAAAAAATCACAAAATATGCAAAAAATTTATATAATTACGCTGCTGAAATAGAAGATGAATATTCAATTCCTATAATAAATAAAAGGATAGCAGTTACACCTATTTCTTTAGTTGGAGAATCTTGCAAAGATATGGATTATGTTTATCTTGCAAAGATATTAGATGAAGCTGCAAAAGAAGTAAATGTTAATTTTATAGGCGGATTTTCAGCCCTTGTTGAAAAAGGTTGTACAAAAGGCGATATTGCTCTGATTGAAAGCATTCCTGAAGCCCTAAAACAAACTCAGCGTGTATGTTCTTCAATTAATTTAGCATCTACAAAAGCCGGTATTAATATGGATGCAGTCAAAAAAATGGGCGGAATAATAAAACAAGCCGCAAACCTTACAGCAAATGAAGATGGCATAGGCGCTGCAAAACTCGTTTGTTTTTGTAATGTACCCGGTGATAACCCATTTATGGCAGGTGCATTCCATGGTTATGGAGAACCCGAGTGTGCTTTAAATGTTGGAGTATCCGGTCCGGGAGTAGTTAGAGCAGCCGTTGAAAATTTACCCAAAGATGCAGATTTTGGAGAACTTGCAAACAAAATAAAACAAATAGCATTTAAAATAACCTCCACAGGTGAACTTGTTGGCAGAAGAATGGCTGAAAAAATGAATATTCCATTTGGAATTATAGACCTATCTTTAGCACCTACACCAGCTATTGGTGATTCCGTTGCAGGGATTTTCCAAGCTATGGGATTAGAACATGCAGGTGCACACGGCACTACCGCAGCACTTGCAATGCTAAATGATGCTGTTAAAAAAGGTGGAATAATGGCAAGTTCATATGTTGGAGGTTTATCAGGTGCATTTATTCCGGTATCAGAGGATGCAGGTATGATTGAAGCTGCAAAAAAAGGTATTCTAACCTTTGATAAATTAGAAGCAATGACTTGTGTATGTTCTGTAGGACTTGATATGATTGCGATTCCTGGTGATACACCTGAATCTACAATTTCAGGTATGATTGCCGATGAAATGGCTATTGGTATGATAAATAAAAAAACTACAGCAGTTAGAATAATCCCCGTACCGAATAAAAAAGTAGGAGATTATGCCGTATATGGTGGTTTATTAGGTGAAGCTCCTATAATGAATGTTAATAAGCTTTCCTCTGAAACTTTTATTAACAGAGGTGGAAGAATTCCAGCCCCAATACACAGTCTTAACAACTAAGGAGATTATAATTGTTTCTGTTTGGTTTTGGTAGAATAAGAAGGTTTTTTATATTTTATTCCGTATATAACAAAGGAATAAACAGAGAAAATCTTGGTGAATATCCCAAAGCACTAAGTAATTTGTTTTTAGCACTATCTTTAATGCCAAAATCATTAAAAACATATAAAGCAATTGCAAGAGTTAACAGAAAAAACAAAATGTTTTTAAATGCAATTGATTTTTATACAAAAGCAATAATGAAATTTCCTAAAGATGCACAATTATATGCACTTAAAGCCGATGTATACAGAAAAATAAAAGAATATGATGAAGCTATTACTGCTTATAATATGGCCATTCAATTTGATTACACAAACACTTTATACTACGAATACAGAGCTCAAATAAAATATTATATTGGCGATATTCAAGGTGCTATAAACGATTATAACGGTGCAATAAATATCAATCCCGATGATTACAGATTATACAAACAAAGAGCTTTCTACCATTTCGAAAAGAAAAATTATGAAAGTGCTATAAATGATTATAATAAAGCAATATCTCTAAATCCTAATGATTCACATTTATATTATATGAGAGCCTCAATAGAGAAAATAAAAGGTTTAGAAACTGAAGCTGAAAATGACTTTAAAAAGGCAGAATCCTTAAAATAGAAACAATTTTTATTCTTCAATTTTTTCTTTATTTAGTTTTTTATTTTCTTTTTCTATTCTTTTGGCTTCTTTTTCTGCTTCTTTAGCACGTTTTTTTGCTAATTTTTGTTTCTGTTCTTCTGTAAATTTACACTTTTTCAAAAGTTTTTCATAATATGCTTGTCTATCAGCCGGATTTTCTATTTTCTCTGCTTCTTTTAATCCTGCCTCAAACTTAGCTTTTTTATCTCTGTAAGAAACATGCTTAAACTTTGTAACCCCATGACATAACATCGGTATCCCAATAGGAGATGTTATTATTAGGGCCGTTAATTCTGAACCAACGGCAATCTCTGCTATAGCGCTGCCTCTTGTAAAATCTTCTCTGGGATTTTGATATTTTTCAGGTACATAATCTTCCCACTTTGGTGCCGTTACATTATTTTCATCAACTGCATATACAGGCAATATAAAAGATGAAAAACAAAACATTATAAAAATAACAATTATCTTTTTCATATGAATATCCTTGAAATAGTTATACAAATATTATACTAATCATTAAAAAAATTGTAAAAATGATAAAACTGATATGGTGCAAGTTTTGTTTTTTCTTCTAAGAACGCAACAAACTCTTTTTGCATTTTACTTAATGTCATAGCTTTCGTTTGTGAATTATAAAATCTCTTCAAATGAATGCAATATCTATCTTTTGGCATTTTTATTGCACTTACAAAATACACGGGTACTTCCATCATTTGTGCAAATTTGAATGTACCAACTGGGAATAATACTTTATGATTTAAAAACTCAGTTTCAAAATTATTACTTTGAGCTGAAATTCTGTCACCTGCCATAAATACAATTCCACCCTTATTTAATTTTTCTTTTATTTCAATTGAAGTATTTATATCAATTTCTTCAACAGGGTATAAATTAATATTTTTATTTGTTGTAATTTTTTCTATAAATCCGGAAAATATTTTGCATTGTTCTTTTGCCAAAAAAACTGACACACTTGAGCAGGTATCTTTAATATCTGAATTTACAAATGAACGCATTGCATCAACATTACCAAGATGATTACATATAAAAAACGTACCTTTAAAATTTTTTAAATCTTCCAAAAAAAGTTTTTTTTGTTCTTCATCTTCAAAATATAATTTTTCAGGAGGGAAATTATTTGTAAAGATTTCCATTCTATCAACAAGAGAATACGAATATGATAAAAAATGTCTGAAAACATTTTTAAAAGAAGGCTTTTCTCCCACTATCTCAAGATATTTTTTTGAACACTCTCTTACTTGTTTTGCATTTATACAAGCAATAAGCGTAACAAAAAAAGTAATTATCTTAACAGGAGTTTTACCTAATATTTTATATATGTACCAAAGCAAAAAGAGTCTTTTTGTTCCTGCTGCTTGCTCTTTTATCTCATACCATTTCATTTTTTTACACATTCCAAAAGAGTATAATCATGAATTCCCACTGAATATTTTGATTTAACTTTAAGACCAGCTTCATCAATCAAAGAAAGCATATCTTTTTCAGAATACATTTTACTTACACCGTTTGCCATACAAGTAAAATACAAAGAAATATGAACTAGAGAATACTCTGCAGCTTTAAATTGCTGATTATCTATAAATGGTTCAAGTATATATATATGAATATTTTTATCAGACGCTTTTTCTACATTTGTTAATATTGATAAAATTTGACGTTCGGAAAAACAATCCAAAAACTGACTCATAAAAACAGCACCAGACATTTTAGGAAAAACGGCTTTTTCTGATACTACATTAATTCCATAGAACTCACATCTGTTATTATTTACATTTTCCCTTGCTCTATCTATATTTTCAGGTAAATCAAGCATTGTAACCTTGCAATCGGGATTATATTTCAAACAAGCTTTTTCAAACTTACCCGTATTTCCGCCTATATCAAATATTTCTTTAGGATTTTGTTTAAAAATTATATCCAAAACTTCATCAAAACAAGTATCAGAATAATAATGATCAAACTCATACCAACTTTTTTGTATTTGTTCAGGAAGCTTTGAAAGGGCCGGATATATAGTCGGATAATTTCCTATATATTTTTTTAGTCCGATTGGAGATTCTTCTTTAAATGAATTTGCCAACTCTGACGCTCCCAAGTAACACACATCTCGCATAAAATTAAAGTTTACTCTCGTCATCTCATTATCAATAAATGTATCCCCTAAAGATGTCAGAGAATATTTACCGTCTTTTAACTTTATAATATCTGTTACTAAAGCCACTTCGCATAAGGTTTTTACAGTATATTTTGAAAGATTACATTTTTGAATAATTTCTTCAATTGTAGCTGGAGTATTTTTCAGATAATCTAATATTCCAAACTTAAGCATAGAATCTATTACTTGAAAAGTAAACGGCGCAAAAACTATTTGTTGTGCTTTTGCTAAAGTTTCAACAAAACTTTCTTTTCTTCTGCTTTTTCTTCTATATTTAGTTGTTTCTTTATCAACCATAATGGTAAAATTATACCATGAAGATTTTCTATATTAAGCTAAATAATACCAAAAAATGTACAAGACATAATTTCAAAAAGCTTCAATCCCAGATAGGAAGATTGATTACAAAATTTGTTGCCGAATATTTTTATAATATAGAAGATACAAGTATTATAATTGAAAATAAAAAACCAAAATTTGAAAATGCAGACCTTTGTTTTAATATTTCACATTCAAATAATATTGTAGCTGTTGCTTTTGACTCTTTTCCATTAGGTCTTGATATTGAATTTATGAAAGACAGAGATTTTAAACTGCTACTTGAAAGATATAACATTAATTCAAACAATAAAGAAATTTTCTACCAATTTTGGACAGAATATGAAGCCAAAATAAAAATACAAAATGTAACCAAACAGAAAATAATTTTTAAACTGGAACCCAATTATATGTTATCTTTATTTTCTTCAAACCCTGATGAAGGAATTAAAACCAGACTTAAAATATATGAACTTAAAAGTCCAATTGATAATATAACACCAAGCGAACTTATTAATTTAAAGCTCGTAAAAGAAAGTAATGCAAAAGAGAATACACTTGTAGCGCAAGAAAGAAGTATAGCCCCGGATGAGTTTTTAACTCCGCTTGCCCTAAATATTGAATAATCCAAACCAAAACCAAGTATCAAGAAAATTGAAAGAATATGAAACATATTTATTTCTTTAAAAATAAGACTCACAAATGCAAATGAAAAACTTGCCGCTAATATTGATGGTAAAACGATTCTTATCGATTTTAAAAAGTTTTTATAAATAATACTTAGTACAATTACAAGAATAAATAAAATCGGCAAAATTAACCTTATACATTTTACTCTATAGTCCTTAATTTTACTTGATATATCTGATTTTAAATCAATATATTGTATACCTCTAACACCTTCTATATCAGGCTTATCTTCATCATCTAAAATCATTAATGATTTATTTTCATCAATCATAAACTCAGACAAAATAGAATATTTTTCATCATAATTAATATATTCAAAATTATCATTCAATAGTGTATTTCTTTGCTCTTTTGTTAAAAATTGAGCATATTTATTAAGAGAATTACTATACAGATTTTCTATCAAGGTTTTATTTTCAAATTGTCTTTTCCTAGAAGGAATATACTTGGAAACAGATTGATAATTCTTTAATTTTTTAGCAATAATTTCTTCTTTTTGAAGGATATCGTCAAATGATTTTCCCTCAACAACTAGAAATGTTTGTTTAAAGTTAGAATTTGTAACTTGGGCAAACAGTTTTTCAGCATATGCAAGTTCCTTAGATGGCACATACATATTTTTTATATTGTCATCAAATTTTAAATTAATAAACCCACAAATTATAACAATTATCACAATACTTATTATGAGTTTTTCATATTTTATATTTATATCAATTTTTCGTTCGAAATCATTTAAAAAGTACTTACATATTAAGGGATAAAATAAAACAACAAATAAATATACACTAATTAAACCAACTACAGTAAAAACAGAAATTTGTTTCAGTAAATCCATTTGAGAAAATATTAACACTATAAAAGCACAGGAAGTTGAAAGCAAGCTTAATGTTAAGCTTTTAATAATTTTTTTCAAATCTTTTTCTACAAAATAGTGAAGAGAATAATCTATACAAATACCAATTAATGTTGTAGAGAATACAAATGTCAGAATATGAACCTTATCAAACAATAATGAAACTATTGATAACCCTGAAAAAATACCAATAAATAAACTGACAAATGCAGGTATTATAAGTTTTATATTTCGAAAATAAAAATAAAACAGAGCAAATAGAAATATTGAAGATAATATACAAATAATATTTATTTCGGACATAGAAGCAGAACTTGCATAATATGAATGAATAGGGACTCCTGTCAGATAAACTTTTGAACTTGATTGACTGTTTAATGAATCTGCTATAGAAACCAGATTAGCTATTTTTTCATTTGCTGTTGTGGGTGAGAGTGTATCAATATTAGACTCTAATAGGATATATTTATAATATTTATCTGAAAATTGAACAATGTCTCCACTTGCTATTAAATTTATATTTGAAAGACCTGTTATATAATCGGTAAAAAGTAGAAAAGGATCTTCTTCTACAGGTAGAATCGAAATCCCAATAGGATTAATTAATCTTTCGAAAGCTTCTTTTTCAACTGTTTCATAATCTTTTTCTATGATTAATTCTCTCGTTCTTTCAGATAGAAAATTATTATGATACTTTTTATAAAAGTTAAATCCTTCAAGATAATCAAAACTTTTATTTCTGAAAGATTTCTTATCAACTTTTTCTATAAATACTTTTGCTAACTCGTCACAATCTTGATAAGATTTTGATTCTATTAGAACATTTATTTTTGAAGAAAACCTGCTATTCAAATTCATAATTAATTCTGAATGTTCATTATCAGGTAAAACCGCCTTTAAAATATTAGTTTCCGTTTTTGCAGGATTTAAAACAGTTAAAAAGCTTAACAGAAGAAAAAAGAATATAAATAATATTCTAAAAAACTTAATCATTACTACTTACACTGCATAAACTTTATTTTTGTACTACCGTTATTAACTGTATTTATCAATATTTCATCAATATTATCTTTCCCGATAATAATGATATTCTTTAATTGAACTTTCGAAGGAGAATCACTTTTGGGAACCAATCCAAGAATCCATTTTGAATTGTTATTTTTAAAAAATAAATCAAAATTCTTCTCTACATAAGAAAATTCTTTTTTTGAAATTCCGATTATTATATCATTAACGTATTTATTCTCTTTAGATGTGTATGAAGTTGTATATTTTACAGGGTATTCAGTATTAAAAATCACACCTTTTCTCAAAATAAACTGAAAAGTACCGCCCGACTTAATAATTTGATTTGAATTAGGAATAAATTTTTCTTGTTCAAAATTGCAGCTAACGTCCTTAAACTGAGGAATTTGAATACTATCAGCAGAAACTTTATTATTAAAAACATCTACATTTGCAAATGCATTATTAAAACAACAAATATAAATAAAGCAAACAATTATAAACTTAAAAAGTATTTTCATACCTTAAACTTTACTACAAGAAAGCTTTTTTTTCAATTTTACAGGTGAATCATAAATACTTTGCATTGTATTAATATCAACACAAATTTGCATTGTCTTCGCTTTAAATAATTTTTCACCTGTCTTATTATCAAAAATGGTATATTTTATAATTAAACAAGGTTCTATTTCTTCAAGAGTTGAAACCACTTTAAGTTCTTGATTAAACCTGCAAGGTTTTATATATTTCATTTCCATAGTTGCAATAGGAAAAGCTATTCCGTCACTATGCATATCTACATAACTGTATCCGAGTTTATTAAACAAATCACTTCTTGCAGCTTCGATATACTTTACATAGTTTCCATGCCAAACTACATTCATTGGATCTAAATCATAAAATTCAACATTTAATATTTTTTCTGATTGAAAATACATAAGTACTCCTAAACTTATTTTGTCCTCAAAGAACAAATATACCGGATGAACAAACTTTATCATCAGCCATATAGGTAAATTCAACGGATGATTCTTTCTTTGTTAATTTTAACATAACTTGTTCATCTGCTTTAATAATACTTGAAAATTTAATTTTTTTAGCTTCTAAAACAGAAATATCAGTTTTAAATATTTTTTTTGCAAAATAGTTAGCATAGAATAATTGGACAACTCCCGGAAGAACAGGCATTATCGGGAAATGCCCCTTAAAAAAGTTTGAGTTTTTTCTAAAGAGCAATCCTAGTTCTGCTTCTTTTTCATTTTGTTTTCTGTTAAAGATAAAAGGATAAGATAAATTCATTGAAAAAATTTGTTCAATTGCGACTCTATCTGTTTTACCTGATTTTGTCTTTGGAATTTCATCAATAAAACGCCATTTTTTAGGAACAATTTCACTATATTTTAAAAGGTATTCTTTTAAAACTTTTTCATTTAATGAACTATCTAAAGTGACTATTGCACAAGCCAAAACATCCTGATATTTAAAACAATATGCATCAATCACTTCTGCTTTTTGTTTTAATATATTTTCTATTTCTTCTAAAGAAATCCTTTTTTCCTTTATTTTCACGATTCTATCACTTCTGCCTTTTAAAATGAACTCAGTATCAGAAAGCTTTTCTGCAATATCTCCGATTTTCATTTCATCTTCAATAAAGAAATCAGATTTTACAACAATACATCCATCATCAGAAATATAAAATGTTACTCCATTAATACATTTAAAATTATCACATTTATTTCTATACGCAATCGAACCTACTTCTGTACTACCATATATTTCTATAATATCAGATTTTGATTTAAAGAACTGATAAACCTTTTCCTTTAATTTATCTCCTGCCGTAAAGATTTTCTCAGGTGAAACATTAAAATCAACATTATATTTAGCCATCTTTTCCAGAAAAGACGGAGATGAAATTAAAATATATGGTCGTGAATCTGTAATCTGCTCAGGAAACTCAACCTTTTCTGTACTAATAATATTCCCCATATACATAGGAAGTAAAAACTGGAATATAAGCCCAAACATATGAGCCATAATTGTAGTTGAATAAAATAATGCATTTTTCTCAAACTTAAATTGTTGGGAAAGACATTTTGCCTCTTCTTCTAAATTATAAAAATTCTTTTTTATCATTTTGGGCTTAGAAGTAGAACCTGATGTAAAAAGATTTATAAAAGTATTTTTAACATCTACCTGTTCAAAAATGTAATTCTCTGCTTTTTCAGGTTTTTCAGGAAGAATATAATCAAAATTTAACATTGATAATCTATTTTTATCAGTTAAAAGATAAATATTTTTCTTTGCAAATATTGCAGCAAAAAAATTTATAATAAATTCAAAACTATCATCACCCAAAAGAACAACCGAATTAGCAGCTTCTTTTTCAAAAATATTTTTTTGACTATAAACATATTTTTTTAATCCAGAAAATGTAATGTCCTCTTTATCCTTTATGAGAACAATGTCATTATCATATTCAGTTGTATAAAATTTTTCCAAAATCATATTATATTTTTCTTTTTCAAAATTATTCTAATTATATACTCAACAAAAAACAAAGTCCCTATTAATAAATAAGCAATAAAACCATTATATACAGCCCAAAATTTTGTACTCATAAAAACAGATATTAAAGACATTACAAAATTAAAAAAAGTAAGTCCACTCCAAATATAAGTTAAATTTCTTGTATATATCAAAGCATTTTGAGACAATTCACCGTCAACCGCTTTAGCAAATTTTTGAATAACGGTTTCCTTTGAGAAAATTGAAATAAAAAATATCAGAAAAACAGTCAAATTAGCAAATACAGGATATAACTTGACTACAAATATTTCTGTATAATGAAATAACCAAATTACAAAAAAAGTAATACATAAAGAAACAAAAAGTTTCAATTTCATTTTAATAATTCTTCTACGGCATTTACAACGTCATTTACAGTTCTAATTTCTTTAAAGTTGGATGGTGTAATTTTCTTATTTGTAAAAGCTTGCAGTTTTACAGCTAAATCAACAGCATCAATACTATCAAGCTCTAAATCTTCAAAAAGATTAGCCTCTGAAGTTATAATATCTTTTGAAACTTCAAAATCTTCAACTAATATTTCTAATAACTTATTATAGATTTCTTCTCTTGTATATTGTTTATTCACCTATATTGCTCCTCACATAATCTGCAAGAGTTTTAACTGAATAAAAATATTTTTTATTTTCTTCTTTGTTTGAACTCATTTTTAGATTGTATTTCTTTTTTAGCGCCATACCAAGTTCCAAAGCATCAATAGAATCTAAACCTAAACCATCAATAAATAACGGCTCTTCTTCATTAATATCTGATGGAGTAATATCTTCTAACTCCAAAGATTTTATTATTAACTCTTTTATCTCTTCTTCAACTGCCATACTAATATTCCTATTTCTATTTACTCATATTTTATAATTAAAGTCAATTTAAGAAAATTATACAATTTTAAATATTAAAGATGTATTTATTCCGCCAAAAGCAAAGTTATTAGACATAATAATTCTGGCATCAAATTCTTGTCCTTGATTTTTTATATATCCTAAAGGTGCACAATTTTCATCAACATTCTTTAAATTAATAGTTGGCGCAAACCATTTTTTATGAGCCATATCAATAGACAGAATGGCTTCAATTGCACCACACGCCCCAAGAGTGTGACCCGTATAGCTTTTTATAGAACTAATCGGAACATTTCTGTTAAATATTTCATATGTTGCAACAGATTCAGCAATATCTCCATGAATAGTAGCCGTTCCATGTGCATTTACATAATCTATTTGGTCAGAAGAAATATTAGCATCCTGTAAAGCTAAAGCTAAGGCATTTTTCATAGTATCTTTATTTGGAGAGGTAATATGTGTACCATCTGTATTCGTTCCAAATCCGATTACTTCTGCATATATTTTCGCTCCGCGTCTTTTCGCATGCTCATATTCTTCTAATATTAAAGTTCCGGCACCTTCACCTATAACTAAGCCGTCCCTATCTTTATCAAAAGGAGCAGGAGTTAATTCAGGATGAGAATTTTTTTGACTTGTTGCATAAAGAGTATCAAATACTGCAATCTGAGCAGGATGAAGTTCTTCGGCACCACCTGCTATCATAACCGTTTGAAGTCCATATTTTATTGCTTCATAGGCATAACCAATTCCCATAGAACCTGATGTACAAGCAGTAGATGTAGGAATCAACCTTCCAACAGTTTTAAAATATAATGAAAGATTTACACTTGTGGTTTGAGGCATCATCTTTACATAAGAACCGGAATTAACACTTTTTACTTCTTTTGTTACTTGCATAGAATGAAAATCAATTAATGGTTCCAATGAACCGGATGAAGAACCGTAACTTACTCCTGTTTGAGCGTTTGTAATTATATCATCACCTAACAATCCGGCATCTTTAAGAGCTTCTTCAGCTGTTGCAACACTCATAACAGAAACTCTACCCATTGTTCTTAAAACTTTTCTGTTAAAATGTTCAGGAACAACAAAACCTCTAACAGGTGCCGAAAGCTTAGTATTCAACCTTTCATATACTTCTAAGTCTTTTGAATAAACAATACAATTTTTTAATTTTAATAAACTTTCAAAAGCTGACTTTCTTGTACAACCCAAAGGGCTTGCTAGTGCCATTCCCGTAATAACAACTCTTTTCACAAGTATAGCCCTCCATTAACAGAAATGACTTGTCCTGTAATATAAGCTGCCTCTTCACTCATAAGATAATTAACTAAAGAAGCAACTTCTTCAGGTTTTCCAAAACGCTTCATCGGAATCATTTTTTTTACTTCTTCAGTGGGAATCCCACTTATCATATCTGTTTCAATTACACCCGGGGCAATACAATTAACAGTAATTCCTCTTTTTGCAAGTTCTAAGCTAAGAGCCTTTGTCGCACCAATAATACCAGCCTTAGAAGCAGAATAATTAACCTGTCCTCTATTACCGCAAAGACCTGAAATAGATGACATTGTTATAATTCTTCCCTTAACTCTTTCAGAAATCATTTGCATTACAAGCGGTTTTAATACATTATAAAATCCGCCAAGATTTGTATTTAAAACAGAGTCCCATTCATCATCTTCCATAGCCGGAAATACATTATCTTTTGCAATGCCTGCATTTAAAACAATTCCATAATATATTCCGTTTTTTTCAATATCAGAAGTCAATACTTCATTACATTCTTGTCTGTTAGAAATATCAAACTGCAATATCCGAGCATTATTACCAAATGATATAATTTCATTCTTAACTTCTTCTGCTTTTGAAATATTCTTATTACAATGAAGAACAATATCGTAACCACTTTGGGCAAGACGCAAAGCAACAGCTTTACCGATACCGCGACTTGAACCCGTCACCAAAATTTGTTTGAGCATTGATTTTACAATCCGTTTTTTAAATACTCTTCTGCGTTATCAGGCTGAAATGCATTTATTACAGCGCTGGCACACTCTCCATTAACATTATAAATTAAACATTCAAACGAAACAAGTTCATTATCACAGAATATTTCATTCACTTTAACATTATATGTTTTGCCATTTTCAAACTTTTCTATATTATTTTTATATAATCGAGTTCCAAGTAAAAAACCCAATTTCGGTTCTTCTTTTTTTGATTTAAAGAATGCATAACAACCTATTGTTTGCGCCATATATTCAATACCAACAAGATAATTTATGCCGTTTATTGACTTATCAAAAAATATTTTATCCTCATTTATTAAAATTTCAGAAATTAAATATTTTTCATCCATATTAATTTCTTTTATATCATCAATTAATATCATCGGTTTTTTATGAGGTAATATTTTTTCTAAATCGTAAGTCATCTTTATTTTCCCAAAATCAAAACAGCATTTGTCCCGCCAAAACCGAAAGCACTGCACATACATATATTTATTTTATCAGATTTATTTTTGTTTTTTTCAACCAATCTTATTTTAGGTAAATTCTCATCATACTCACCATCATAAATATGCGGCGGCATAATTCCCGTTTCCAAAACTTTTATACAAAGAGCTGTTTCTATACTTGCAGATGCACCCAAACAATGACCCGTTAATGGTTTTGTTGAACTTGCATATACATTATCTGAAAATATTTCATATATGGCTCGAGCTTCCATTAGATCATTTGCGATTGTTCCTGTTGCGTGCATATTAATATAATCTATATTTTCAGGGTTTAAATTTGCGTCTTCTAATGCCATTTTTATTGCATTAATTGCTTGTTCTGCCTTTGGATCAGGAGTTGCTGCATTATATGCATCAGATGTTTCACCTATACCTAATAATTTTATACCTTCGACATTTTTTTCCAAAATAAATAAAGCACCACCTTCTCCAATATTCATACCTAACCTGTTTTTTGAAAAAGGATTTGTTAAACTGTCAGTTAAGACTTCTAATGCAGAAAAACCCGCAATCGGTAATTTTGCGATTGCATCAACTCCACCAACAATTACACAATCACATATTTCATTTTCTAATAATTTTCTTGCAGTAGAAAATGCTTTTAAGCCTGAAGAACAAGCGGTTGAAATTCCCGAATAATAATTATCTAAGCCAATTAAATCCTTCAAAAATTCCGCCGGATTTGACATTTTTAAATATTCAGAATTTGAAGTTTCCTCATATTCATCAATACCGGAATTTGTTGTTGCAATTACAACGGCTATTCGTTTCCTTCCATACTTCTCTATTACTATATCTATTTCATTTTTAATTTGACTATATAAATGTAATAAAAATCTATTACATCTCAAATTATATTTTTCTTCTTTTATTTCAGGCAAATCTATAGTTACCTGATGTGGTAAAAGCTTACCATCACAAGCATTAAGAAATACCTCATCTATATTTTTACCCAAATTACATATCGCAGCAGCTTTTGTTATACTTATCATTTTTGCATTTCGTAAACTGTTATACTAATATTAATATTATCATGAATTCTTTTAAGTTTTATATTAATAAATACTCGTTTATAAAAGATGAAATACCGGATACATCTTTTATACCTATGTTAATGCGCAGGAAACTGGATAATTTTGGTAAAGCAGGACTTTATACATTATATAACGTTTATGATAAAGATAAGAACTATAAACTTATTTTTGCATCTTGTTATGGTGATATAGAAAGAGTTATAAAACTTATAAACCAAAGAAAAGAAGAATGTGAAATCTCGCCTACAGGGTTTAGTTTTTCAGTACATAACGCAACAATAGGTCTTTTTTCTTTATTAAATTCTATAAAGTCATCTTACAATTCAATTTCCGCTGGTAAAGAGACTATAGCAAATGCATTATTAGAAGCAATTATAGACAGTAAAATGCAACCTGTTATTTTTTGTTATACAGAAAATAATAAAACTCTTGAGAGTATCGCTATATCTATTTCTCAAAATCGAGAGAATGAAGAATCTATCGAAGTTACTATTAATATTACAAACAATGAAGAAATAAATACTATCTCTTTTAATAATTTAGTAGAACTTTTAAAAGGAGAGACAAAAACATTATCAAGCAAATTATATAAACTAACACGAGGCTGATATGAGAATTATCCGAAGTATTATAGTACTAATAGAAATGCTTATATTTGCAATTGGTGCGGTAGTTATAGGATTAATAATAATCCCGTTAAGCAGTTTATTTTATAAAGATTTTGAAAAAAGAAAATTTTGTGCGGATATTGTACATAAATCGTGGAAAATATTTACTCTATTAATACAAGAACTCGGAACAATTAATGTTGAAATCCTTGGCGATTTTAACAATATTAAAGGGAAAGTAATAGTTTCATCACATCCGAGTTTAATTGATATTGTACTTTTAATAGGACTAATTCCAAACAGTTTATGCTTAGCGAAAAAAGAGCTTTTAAAAAATCCGATAATGCATAACATTGTAAAATCATTATATATACTAAATGATGTTGATTTTGATGAATTTCGAGTTGAAACTAAAACGGCATTAGAACAAGGATTTAATATTATTATTTTCCCAACCGGAACAAGAACACTGCCTAATGAAGAAATGAAAATCCATAAAGGTTCAGCACAAATAGCAATCAATACAAAGACAGATATAGTTCCGATTACAATTGAATTTGATTATCCTTTTTTAATAAAGAATCATTTCCCGCTTGATGCAGGGACAAAAAAAATTAATTATAAAATAACTAAAAAAGATGAAATAAAAATAAACGACTATAAAACACCTGGAATAACTGATATAAAGTTAAGAAAAATTCTTTCGGAGAAAATAAAAAAAGAAATTACAGTATAAAACATATCAAATAACAACGATTTTTTATTTAAGCTTTTTTGATACTTTAATCTTTTGAGAAAGAATATAACTTTTATCTATTAACTGTTTTATTTTCTCATCAGAAACAGTTTCATCAAAAGTTACAGATACCCAGTTATTTTTATTCATATGGTACGCAGGATATAAACCTTTTGTATTTAAAAGTGCTTGAATATCTTCTTTATCAACTTTAATATTTAAAACTTCGATTTTCCCTTTTTTAGTCTTATCCAATTTTGAATAATCGATATTTAACACTACTACATACCACTTTTCGTTATCTTTATTTCTAAATATTCCGCAATCCGGAGATTTGGCCCATAAAAACTCTGGATAATCATTATATTTTTTTATTATCCATTCTGTTAATCTGTTTGCCTGTAATGAAGAAAAGTACATTCTTTTACAGCATTTATCCGCAATTTCCTTTAAAATGTTTTCATAAATATCACAGATTTTACCAACAAACTTTCCTTCAACCCCATCAATCAAATGCAGCCTATATTCTTCATTAGAAATACAATCAATAAGTTTAGTCTCTATAGTTATTTCATCCTTAATACAAATTATCAGATTAAACTGTCCGTCTACAATTGTCTCAAAATAAAAAAAATTATTATTATATTTTTTAAATCCAAATTTTAAAAGTTTTTCTTTGTCAAAAAATCTATTTTTGAAAATTTTTACTGCAAACCTATCCATATAACATAACCTGTTTATTATTGAAATTTTGAATACATAAATTATACTATTTATGTAGAAAAATAAAAGCTTTTACAGAAAATCAATTAACCGATAGTAATAAACAATAAAAAAGACACCCTAAATGGTGTCTTGATTAAATGGTGGGCCATCCTGGACTCGAACCAGGGACCTTACGCTTATCAGGCGTACGCTCTAACCACCTGAGCTAATAGCCCTTAGCCTCTCTCTGTCTTATATATTTACACAAACATTTTTAAAAATCAAGCATTAATCTTCATTTAAAGGTCTGAGTAATATTATTGAATTTAAATTTAATTGTAAAAATTCATGGGTTTCTGCTTTCCTATTTGGAAATTCTCTATGAACTACTTCACAATTTTTTATTGCAACAAACCTTTTTGCTCCATTTAAAATATCAGAAAGAACTCTATTCTTTCTTCCTGTTTTTGGCATAAAAACATTACCTTTTATTTGGTAATCCTTTGTTATTACCAGTACTCTTTCTGACCAAATACCTGTAATAAAACTATTATTTTCTTCAAAATTATTTTCTTCGTACATTTATAGATGCCCTTTCTTATACAGAATACGATTGGAATAGAGGTAAATATAACGATAAAGCCAAGAAACATACAATTACCCCAATGAATATCAACAAAATAGGTTCAATTAATTTACCTAATGTATCAATAATTAAATCTAGCTGTTGGTCAATATGTTGAACACTCTGCGTCATCAGTTCCCCTAAACGACCTGATTGTTCACCTGTTGATACCATAAACAATATCATTTTAGGAAATATATTTGCAGCTTTTAAAGATTCTGATAAATGTGATCCCGCTTGCATCTTTTTTATAGACACTTTGATTGCGTCTTGCATTACATAATTTGATAGAGTTGTCCTTGATAAATACAAACACTCGATAATTGGTATACCTGCATCATATGCAATTTGTAATACAGTAAGAAAATTCGAAAAAGAAGCAGCTTTCATTAAATCCGATATTAACGGAATTTTTAAAACTATTTCATCTATTTTTCTTTTTGATGGTTCCCAACGTAACAAATACATCATTGAGCCAACAATAGCAGCAATACTTAAAGGAATTATTGCCCATTTATCTTTTAAAAATTCACCGGAATTAATACAAAATTGTGTAATGGCTGGTAACTGCTTTCCTTGTTGATCAAACATATCTTTGAATGCAGGAAATACAAACATCAACATTACTAAAACAACTGCAATTGCAAGTAAGATAACAAAAATAGGATACGTTAATGCTGATATTACTTTACCTTTGATATCACCTTGTTTTTTTAATAATTCGATTAAACGTTCAAATGTTTTATCAATTTCACCTGAATCTTCACCTGCTTTTGCAAGACCAATATATACTTGACCAAATAAATTAGGATATTTTGAAATTGTATCAGACAATGTATAACCTGCAATAATTTGCTTCTTTATTTCTTGTGCAAGCATCCTAACTTGTCTTGACGCCGCATCTTTTTCAATAAATATTAAACTTTCTATAATTGGCAAACCAGCCTTGTTTAAAGTCAAAAATGTCTGTGTAAAATCGATTTTTTCCTTTAAAGATAAAGACTGTAACGCACCTGTTTTTGCAGTCTGACTATTTGAAGTAAATTCACGAATATTAATAAGTTTATATCCCATGTTTTTAACACGGACTCTTACTTCAACCTCTGACCTGGCATCAATTCTACCTTTTACTTTTTCGCCATTCCATTTTTCTGCTTCATATTCATATCTGGTCATAAGCGCTCACCCTCTAGTCTTTAACAGGTCCAAGTACACGAACAAACTCAGATATAGTCGTCCTACCCTCAATAATATGCTTCAAACAAGCTTGATGTAAAGTATGCATACCTGCACCTACTGCAGCCTCTTCAATTTGAACATCATGCGCACCTTGAGCAATTAAACGCTTAATTTCTTTTGTAATGGGCATAATTTCATAAACACCAATACGACCTGAATACCCTTCAAAATTGCATTTATCACATCCGCAGGGCTTATAAATTGGCGTTTTCATAAATTCTTGAATTTCTTTTTCCCCACCTGCAATAACTAATTCAGTCTCTTCTCTGGTAGGATAGTATTGGGTTCTGCAATGCGGACATAAATTTCTTACTAAACGCTGAGCTATTATACCAACTAATGTTGATGAAACCAAATAATCCTTTGCTCCCATATCTATTAATCTGGTAATTGTAGAAGCTGCCGAGTTCGTATGTAATGTAGACAGAACCAAGTGACCTGTTAACGCTGCGGAAATTGCAGTTTCCAAAGTCTCTATATCACGAATTTCACCAACCAATATTACATCAGGGTCCTGTCTTAATATAGCACGCATGCATGATGCAAATGTTATTCCAGCCTTAGTATTTATTTGAGACTGGTTAATACCATCTATCCTAATTTCTATAGGGTCTTCAATTGTTGTTATATTTATTTTTTCATCATTTATCGCTTTTAATAATGTATATAATGTTGTTGTTTTACCTGAACCAGTCGGACCTGTTGTAAGAATAATACCGTTTGGAACACTTTCCATTTTCTTAATTAATTCGGTATCCTCTTTTGATGCACCAACAATGACCATTTCAT
Source organism: Candidatus Gastranaerophilales bacterium (assembly GCA_944322745.1). Taxonomy (GTDB): domain Bacteria; phylum Cyanobacteriota; class Vampirovibrionia; order Gastranaerophilales; family Gastranaerophilaceae; genus Avigastranaerophilus. Next base: position 203,970 of record CALUPV010000001.1, read on the forward strand.
CTTTTGATGAAGCCATTGATACTGCAGGGGCCAGAATTCTTATAACCATCTTCTCTTGATCTGCAACTGGGAGTGTGTTTATACGGAAATCATAATCACGTTCTTTATATGTAATTGAAAATGAACCGTCTTGTGGACGTCTGTGTTCGGCTATATTCATTTTGGAAATTACTTTTAAACGAGTTAATATTGCTGACTCTGTCTTGGGCGGAAGCCTTAATACTTCACGTAAAATACCGTCTTTTCTATATCTTACAACATATCCTTCTAAACGAGGCTCAATATGAATATCACTCGCTCTCATATCAATACCATCTGATATGATTTTATTTACAAATTTTACAACTATATTTGAATCATCTTTTAATTCTTTTTGGGCTTGCTCAAATAACGTCTCTTCTCTGTCAAAAGCTAATGCTTGTTTTTCTATTTTCTTGATTATTTTACTTGTCGCCTTTTTGTTTTCATTAAACAAATTCTGCGTACACATTGAAAACTCATAATGTGTAATAATCAATATACTAGGTTTCAATCCCGTCAAGAAAATAATATCATTTATTACTTTCTTATCATTGGGATTTACCATACCAACTACTAAAACTTTGTCATCATAACTAATAGGAAGAACTTTATTCATTTTAATAAAGTCTTCAGGTAACATTGACAAAACAGAATCTGGTATTTTCAGCTGTTCTGCTGTTACAGCTTCATATCCTTGCTGAGCAGTTAAAGCCTTTTTTAGTTCTTCTAATGTAATAACACCCTGCTGAACTAAAATAGTACCTAACGGAATATGTGTTCTTTTAGCTTCTACTAATGCATTGAAAATCTGTTCATTAGTAACGAGGCCCATCTGTATAAGAACTTCTCCAATTTTCTTAGAAAAATATTTTTCATCAGAATGTGACTCAGAACTATCAACTACTGTTTCATCTTCAATTACATCATCATTATCATAATGCAATTGTATTTCGCTGGAAGATGAATCAACATTGTCGCTAGTTTCAGCTTGTTCAACATGTATATTACTAATTACAAAATTCAGTAAAACTAGAAAATCAGAATCACTGATATTTTTTATATTAAGTTTATCAGTTTCTAAAACCTTATTTACAACAGAAACCACATCACTATGTTGTGTAGAAGTCTTTGCAAGAACATAAACTACACCTTTTGCTATACAAATAGGTATATATGCTTTTAATTGCATGTCTTTAATATCAAATTTTGATATTAAAGAAAAATCAATTATAGGTTTTATTTTTTCTAAAATTGGACTCACCATCATTTTGTTCCTATAGTTCAACTACATCCTCAGTATCTTTTATAATTCTGGGAGTAATCATAAATAATAGTTCTTCTTTTTGCATTTCTTTCTTTTGATTTCTAAAGAAAAATCCGATTATAGGAATATCTCCTAAAATTGGTATTTTACTAACTTCATTATTTTCAGACTCCTGTATCATGCCACCTAATAATAAAGTTTCTTCATCTTTTATTCTTATACCTTTTAAATCTAAATTATGTCTTTGAAGAAGTGTTGCAGCTGTATAAGGCACACCACCGTATGTATCAACAACAGGCATATATTCTGATGAATAATCCGGTTTTATATCTAATGATACATATCCATCAGGACTTATAAACGGAAGTACTTCTATTTTTATACCATTATCTTCACCAATTTCGAATGTTTTTTGAACTGACGCAGTACCTGCATCACCAACACTAAAACTGTTTAAAATTTGAACCGTAGTAGATTCTATATAATCTTGGGTTAAATCAATAATTGATTTTTTACCATTTGTAATAACAATCTTCGGATTCGCCAACATTCTTGCTTTTTTATTTGATATCAAATATGAAATCTTTTGTGTTAAAGAATGCACATCAGCTCCTGTACTAGGACCATGCCAAGCATATGCATTTGTACCAAATCCATTACCGTCAAAAGACATGGTCAAGTGTTTTCCTTGATACATCCAAGTATTTTGAAAATCTTTTGTACCTTCTTCATTTAAAGCAATAATTGAAATTTCCAAATATGCTTGAGGTTGTTTTCTATCATTTTCAAGAATAAAATCATTAACCATTTGAATTTGTTGTTCACTACCACCCATCATAGTAAGAGTACCAAGTTCAGGTTGAACATATAATGTCATAGTCGGTTTTGCTTGGTAAGAAGATATATTACCAGTCGAAACGCCACTTGTTAATACACAAGCAACTGTACCTCCTCCAATTGCCCCTTCTGGACTTGGATTAGCAGCAGACTGTGTTTTTAAAGTTGCATTTAGTTTGGCATTATAAGAACCGCCTGAATTTGCTATATTACCTTCAAACGGCAATTGAAAAAGTGTTTGACATATCATCTTTGCCATTTCAAAAGGTGTTGTATGGTTTACTCTATATGTTGTCATAACAGGTTTTTTATCAAATCTGTCTACAATTTTTTTAGCCATCTGATAATCATTTTCTGTGCCAAAGATTAATAATTCATTTTTATCAGCATTTGTTGAAACAATTGGACCATATGATAAACCGGGAGTATTCATACCAAATATATTAGTATTTAAAAAATGAGCCAAATATGCCGCATCTGTATACTTTACCGGTAATATATTAATATTATCTTTAGTTAAATTTAAAGTTTCTGCTTTTGCTGTAGATACAACAAGCATAGTCTTATCTTTTATAACATATGTTAAATCAGTCATCTTCATGACCATTTTAAAGGCATCTTCAAGTTTTACATCAACTAAATCTAATGTTACAGTCCCTGTTGCAGATTGATGAAAAACAATGTTTAATCCTGCTTTATCTGCAAACATTCTTAACACTTGTTGAACATCAGTATTTCTCAAACTTAAATTAATCAACTGTCCGTTATCATTAAAATGAACATTACCGGACAAATTAATCTTATTTGGAGTATTATACTCTGTCCTGACAGCCGGCTGGCCCATATCATACACAAGAGGAGCAGCTACCGCAACATTATAAGCAAGCACTGACACACACCCTGTAACAATCAAAAGTTTTGATATGTTTTTTAACTTTCTTTCCATAATATATGTTCCTACTCCTCTAATTTTTCCTGATCTCTATATCTTCCTGCAAACTTTTTCTCAAGATTTGCAACAGCAGGTTGTTTTTCTAAGCTGCCACGAGTGAATAACTCACCAACAGCTGCTACATAACTATTATTTTTATAACTTATTTGCACTTTATCCCTTGTTATACCATCTATCTTATAACCTGATATTGTATCTCCGATTTTAACAAATTGATCCATTCCATTTAAATTTATTATTGCGGAAGGACTTTCATTATCATACAAAATGCCTGATATTTGCGTTTGTAACAATTTTGTAAGATTTTCATCAGGAACAGAAGTAACCGGTGGTTCTATTATTTCAAACTGAGTATTATTAATCGTTTCATACGCTTGGTCTTCTGATTTTTCCAATATTGGCGGTTTAAACGGATTCAACCTTGAAGCTTTGTTATAAACAACCATGATTGAGTTATTATCCTCGTTTGCAGTTAGATTTGAATTATTTTGGGTTTCAAAAAGATCTGTTTCAGATACGCTTTCCATTTGAGAAGTATCAGTAACTGTTGCAACTTGGGCATTTTCACCTTCCCCCGTTACAACGTTCGTTTCTCCATTCTCATTAAAATTGACACTCATCATATCTGTATTTTCACCACCCGCATCACTAAAGAATGAGTTCGCTAAATCATCAGAATTTTGAGCCTGTGTCGTATTTTCCGAACCATTTGATTGTTCTATATTAATACTACTATCCTGCTTATTATCACTTATTTGTCCATTACCCATAAATTTAGGAACTGCTATAAAAGCACCTGTTCCTAATAACAAAAGAAGTATTATTATCATTGGAATAGGGTTGCTTTTGCGCTTTGATGGTTCTTCTTCATCCTCATCTTCATATTCTTCATATTCTTGATTATCAAGTTGTTCTGAATAGCCCACTCTCATTTCTGGAACATCATCATTTTCATATAAACCTGTTGTCCCCTCCTCATCAGAGTATTCTATATCTTCCCATTGATTTTCTTTATCTACCATATCTCTCACTCTTCATTACGGATAAGCTTCTTTTTATATTTTACACGTATTAATAAAAATGGGCAAATCAAATTTTGAAATATATTCTAATTATTCTATAATTATAGTCACAGTAATAGTTTATGTCTTTTTTTAAAGATTTTCGTCAATCATTTGCATGAATTTTTGTAAACAATATTATAAAAAAATAGGCGGCACCCAGATTCGAACTGGGGGATAAAAGCTTTGCAGGCTTCTGCCTTACCACTTGGCCATGCCGCCATATAAAAATAAGATAGCGGAAGACGGGACTCGGACCCGCGACATTCTGCTTGGAAGGCAGACGCTCTACCAACTGAGCTACTTCCGCATTTTAGAAGTTATCGCTTCTTCAAATATATACTACATGAAAAGTTTTTATTTCGCAACATATATTTTTATATCTGTCAAATTACTGATTTTACTGCCAAATAAAATAGAAGTATTGCACCTACGATACTAATATTTTGTTCTGAAATACTTTTCAATGTAACAGCAACATAAAACCCAACAAATGATAAAATAAACGTTACTAAACCAATAATAATCGATGGCAATATAATCGAAATATTTAAAAGTTTAATTGAAACACCGGCACCAAAAGCATCAATACTTGTCGCTATAGCAAGGGAAAACATACAAGCCGGAAAAATACATGCTACTTGTTTTTTCCCTGAATTTGAAAAAGCTTCTTTTAAAAACTTAATACTTAACACTATAAATACAACAAAAACTATCCATTTTGAATATTTTTCTATGTATGAATATATAAATTCTGTAAACTTCCAACCTAAAATAGGCATTAAAAACTGAAAAAATCCAAAAGATGACGCCAAAAACAGAGCATTCTTAAATCTTTTTTCCAATATAACTGTTCCATAAGAAAAGCTCACTATTAGCGCATCCAATGCTAATGCTAATGACAAAATTAAAATTTCGTATATACTCATATATTATTTATAACATAAAAAAAACCGCTTTATTAAAAGCGGTAAATAAGTGTTCTCTTTCCCTGTAAAACTTATACTGAAGCACTTTCAGAAGCAGCTGCTGCAGCTTCTTGTTCTGCTTTCAATTTAGCTTGTGCTTTCTTTGATAATTTTTCTGTTTCTTTTTTTACGTAATTCAACTTACCTTCATCTGTACAATTATCAATTAAGAATTTCACCGTCTGAGTCGGTTGAGCACCCTTTTTTATCCATTCCAATGCTGAATTCTTATCTAACTGCATTTCTTTTGTTTTAGGATTATAGAAACCTAAGTGTTGAATAGGTGCAGCTTCTCTTTTTGTAGTAGAATTCAAAACAACTATTCTGAAAACAGGGTTTTTCTTATATCCTAATCTTTTTAATCTGATTTTAACCATTTGGTGTTACTCTCCATTTTATATTACTGCTATTTACATTTTATAGAAGCTAAACATTAAAGTGCATTCAGCCTCTCTGCAGCCGTTGAACCAACAATTTTTAAAAGAGGATTATTGTCAAGTTCATATTTATCAAAACATAAGCAAAATAAATAATCAAGTGATTTTTTTATATTTTTGTAACTTTACTTAAAGTAAATAAAAAATGTTCATGTGGTATAATTTCTATGTCTAGTACAGGTATTGATTTATAATGAACAAATTAAAATCGAATAAAGATAGCATAAGATTGTTTGTTTGTGATTTTGACGGCATATTCACAGATGGTAAACTTACTGTGTATTCAGACGGAAAAACATCTAAAGTTATTGATTACAAAGATATAATGGCTATTGCAAATTTATTAAAAAGAAATATAAAATTTGCAATTATCTCCGGTGAAAAATCTACTGCAATAGATATTTTAAAAGAAAAATTTCCATTAATTGAAACTTTCCAAAATGAAAGAAATAAAATTAAGATTTTAAAGAGTTTACTTGAAAGACACAATTTGAAACCAGAAAATACACTATATATGGGTGATGATATAAATGATATAGAGTGTTTAAATTATGTTTCTTTTCCTGTTACTGTTGAAAATGCACACATACAGGTAAAAAGCTTAGAGAATATTTATATAACTGCAAATAAAGGTGGTCAAGGTGCAGTCAGAGAGGTTGTTGATTCTATATTATGAAAAAATTTTTTCAACAAATATATAAAAAAATACTAAAATTCGACGAATATACTAACCAATATTTAAAAATTAGCAATAACGTTGAAATACCATCTTTAGCTTATACTAATTGGGGAATACATTTAGCACATTTAAAAGATTTTAATAGCGCCATTGAAAAACTTGAAACAGCAATATTAATGTCAAATCAAAATCCAAAACCTTGTATTAGTTTAGGAATAATATATGCAAAACTAAAAGAATACGAAAAAGCAGAAAATGTACTTAAAGAGGCGATAAGAAGAGATTCCCAAAACGCATATGCATATTCTGTGCTAAGCAGTATATATATAGCAAAAGATCGATTTGAAGAAGCAGAAGATACTATAAGAAAAGCATTAAAATTATCACCTTCTGATGCTGAAATATATTTAAATTATGGTATTTTATGTGCAAAACTTCAGAAAAAAAATAAAGCTATTGAAATGCTAAAAAAATCAAAACTTCTTAATCCTACTAATTCTCACACTTATTTCGTTCTTGGCGTAATGTTATTTGAGACAGATAAAATAAATGAAGCATTTGCCGAGTTTAAACAACTTGAAGATTTGAATCCTAAATACAAAAATTTAAATTATTATTTAGCGCTTTGCTACAAAAAAGAAAAAAACCATATAGCAGTACTTGAATATGCACAAAGAGCTTTAAATGATGATTGCTTAAACCCTTCAATATACATATTGCTAGCCCAAACATACATAAATCTTAACAGAAAAGATGATGCTCTATTGATATACCAAGAAGGAGAAAACAAAGGCATTAATGATTTTGAATTTTATTTATCTTGGGGAATTTCTTTACTTAGAATGAATAATATTAATATTGCAAAAGAAAAAATATATAAATCTTTGGATATAAAAGAAAATAACTCCATAGCGCTATACAGATTAGGTTGCTGTTTCTACAAAGAAAAGAATTTTGGGAAAGCAGAAGAACTATTTAAAAAAGCAATTGACTCTGATTTTTCAAATTCAAATGCTATTGCAGATCTTGGAATAATATATTATGAAAAAAAAGAATATAATAATGCAATTCAAACTTTTTTCCGAGCAATTGATTTATCAAGTGAAAAAGCATACTTATATTTTTATATAGCAAATTGTTACTATAAACTAAATCGATTGAAAAAAAGTATTGATTACTACGAAAAAACTATAGAATACTACCCTTTACATTTAGAGGCATTCATTAATTGCTGTGTATGTTTTCTAGATATGAATAATGATAAAGAAGCACTTAGGAAAATACGAAGTGCTTATCAAATTAATAGAAATTCAGAAAAAGTTAATCTCATATATGCATTAATCGATTTAAGACTTGGTATATACAGTGATGCAATTGAAAAATTAGAATTATTATTGAGCAAAAATCCAAACTGTAAGGAAGCAAAATTAATAAAAGCACATACATTAATAAATTTAAAAAAACCGCAAGAAGCACTGAATATAATACTTTCATTTGACGACGAAACAAAAGATTCGGCAATATGCATATATCTATCTCATTTAGCATACAAAATACTTGTAGAAGAAACTCCATCGAACTATAATAAAAACATGCTTAATTTCTATTCAGAGAAAATGAATAATATTAATTTTGATTTTAATAAAAATGAAATTAGCGTATATTTAGGAAAAACACTGAACATTAATAAATAAAGGATAGAACAAAGTGGGAATAATCGTTCAAAAATTTGGAGGCACATCAGTTGCAGATCCGGAAAAGATACACAATGTTGCAAAAGCAGTTATTAGAGAGAAAGAAAACGGGAATGACGTTGTAGTTGTTGTATCGGCAATGGGACATACAACTGATCATTTAATTAAACTTGCAAAAGAAGTAACAAACACTCCGGATTCAAGAGAAATGGACATGCTTCTTTCAACAGGTGAACAAGTTTCTATTGCATTACTGGCTATGGCTATCCAGTCAAAAGGATATAAAGCAGTTAGCATGAATGGACAACAAGTTGGTATTGTTACAGAGTGTATTCACTCAAAAGCTAGAATTGTTGATATAAAGACAGAAAAATTACAAAAAAAATTAAGTGAAGGAAATATAATTGTTGTTGCAGGATTTCAAGGCGTGACACCTGATGGAGAAATCACAACTTTAGGTCGAGGTGGATCCGATACTTCTGCCGTTGCAATTGCTGCCGCATTAAAAGCAGACAGGTGTGATATATACACAGATGTTGAAGGTGTTTATGCAACCGATCCAAGAATTGTTCCTAATATACAAAAAACTGATATTATCTCTTATGAGGAAATGTTAGAACTTGCAAGAGTTGGTGCTAATGTTCTGCACCCTCGTTCTGTTGAAACTGCAAAACAGTTCAATGTTCCTTTAAGAGTTCGTAGTTCATTTAAGTTAGATAACCTTGGTACTTTAATTATAGGAGTTGAAAATATGGAAATATATAAACCCGTCGCAGGTGTTGCAGCTGATTCTTCACAAGTAAGAATTTTATTATCAAATCTTCCTGACATTCCAGGTACTGCTGCTAAATTATTCGGTTCATTGGCTAAAAATAATATCAGTGTTGATATGATTATACAATCTTTAGCAAATAACGGAACGAATTCAATCGCTTTTACTGTTGATAAAGATGACTTAGATGAAGCTATAAAAACATTAAAAAATGAGAAAGACACTGTTCAAGCTGCTGAAATTCTTATTGATAATGATATTGCTAAAGTATCAATTGTAGGAGCAGGAATGGTTGACAGACCCGGTATTGCTGCTGATATGTTCAGAGCTTTAGCAGAAAAAAATATAAATATTAAAATGATTTCAACAAGTGAAATTAAAATAAGTTGCTTGGTTGATAAACAAAACGCAAATGAAGCAATCAAAGCCCTTTGCAAAGAATTTGGTTTAGAGTCAAAAGAAACTGCTGTTGTTAAAGGCGACTTACCTGATGTATAATTATTAAAAATTAAAAAATAAAAAAAGAGTTCATTTCTGAACTCTTTTTTATTTTTTACATATATTCATATTGAATATTTTCTAAAGAATCAATTCTATGATGAGCAGACTTTGTCGACTGTTCTACAGCGACTATTCTTTCTAATAATGAATTATACTTGTATTGTTGTTCTTCCAATCTATTAATATGTTCTTCAATATATTTTATACTTTTAGCATAACTTCCGATTGCGATACCTGCTGAAATTATATTTATTATAAGAAGAAATATAAATTCATTTGTCATGTCCATTTCCCTTTTAGTTTTTGATAGTTATCTACACTATGAAACATTAACCAACGAACAAACGCACAAGTATCACTTACAAATAAACATCTTTCAAAAACTTTGTCTGCAAAATATCTATCATTATTAACAAAACAATGATTTTCACATAAAACGTCATGCAATAATGATGCAACTTTAAAACGTATATCTTCTTTCGTTCCAATTATTCTCCAGAAAAATTTATGAATTGTTGCCCCATCATATTCATAGCCTGCATTTATTACAAACTTATAGTTTTTATTTCTGACAAAATCAATTAAAACCACCTCTACTTTATTTTCACAAAATAAAGGTTTTTTCTTTGCCCTTTTTATTTCTTCTTTTGTCATTACTCTCTTATTAATTATTTTATTTTCAATCTTGGGTATATCAGAAAATAGTATGGCAAGAGTATCATCCTTATACCATTCAATATATTCATTGTTGTTAAATGAAACTTTTTTTAATTTTTTAATAAAATAACAAAACACTGCTTCTCCTATTACCAAATATTTTAATCATTACAATTTTCCTTTTCACCAAAAGAAATATCACAATAAAATTTATATGTATTACGGTTGATGTTTATATTAAAAGCACTGTGGTCATTTGTGATTTTTTGTTTTTTGATTTTGCCCTCTGGTGTTACTTGCGAGTCAAGATTAATAGTTGCAAAACCTTTTGAACTCTTTATCTCTTGTGTTACTTCTTGTTCTTCTGCTAAGACTGGCAGAGCAAATAAACTTAAAATGATAATTGCTATTAATTTTTTCATATTTATTACTCCTCTACTAATTGTGACATAGGTACAAAATCATTAGACAATTGCAAAAAGCATTCTTGAACAAATTGAGCTGTTACGTTTTTTACTGTCTGTAAACTTTCAAGATATTCTTTTGTTAATTCCTTCGAAAAATCTGGTAAGCTATATGTAATTATTGGAACTGTCTGCCCTGATTGTATTCCCATAGAAATAACAGGCAATAAATCAGATAAAAAGTCTTTTGTTTCACCTGTAGCCATTGAGACTTTGCGACGGATGTATCCTAAGGATGTTAAGAAAAATTCTTGGTTAAATTTAGTCTCTTTTGCTTGTGTTTTTTCTTCTTCTAAATTTTCATTAATTGTTCCGTCTGTGTAATTTTCTTTATAGCAGACATAATAACCTACTTCCGCAATAAGCAACGTTGCAACATCTTCCATATATTTTTCGATATGTGAAGATTGTACTTGAATAATATCTATTCCTGTTTGGTTGCCCTCTTCATCGTAGACAGGTACTTCTTTATCTATCATTACAGGCACTTTAATTTCAACATCTTCTGTTCCTATTTGTTCTCCGTTTTCGTTATAAACGGGCTGTTGAACTATTTGAGTAGTAAAATCAAGAACAACTCTTTCAAACTCCGTGGGTGTAATGAGAACGTATAATTTTTGGCTTAAAGAGTTTGCTTCAACTGCCTTATCTGCGTATTCTTTATCTGTGTAATTTTTTATCATTTAATTCTCCTATTTAATGTAACCTGATACTAATTGACGTAGCCTCTTGCTACCCACTGGACATCTGTAGTAGCGGCAACAGCGTTTCTTAATATAAATTGAGATACAGAAATTGGAATAGCCCCGACACCAGCATCGTCTCCTGTGTTAAAGGTTGAACTCCTTAATGTTGCAAAAGTTACATAATTTGTATTTTTATAGGGTTTTAAAAGCGTTACAGTTGTGTTACTATCTCTAGGAATGTTTGTAACTCCCCACTGCTCGCAATATCCGTCAGACCATACTCTATATCCGCTTGTTCCATTTACATAATTTTCAATCACAACTGCTGGTCTTTGCGATGAAGCTGTGCTAACGGTAGTGGGAGATGTTGTGCAGATTACATCGGATATTCCGTTATTTATAAAGTCGTTGTAATCCATTGCAAAAAATGGGTAGAATGCTTTGAATGATGTTATTACCCCACCTGATACTGAAATACGAGCAATAAAAGCTCTTTTAGCTATAGGAGTAGTTTGAGATGTATTATAGATATAGTTATCCACTCTGTTATAAGTGAATCTTCCTAAAGAAGTATTTGGTACATCTGTTTCATATTTTGAACCAACACCAATTCCTCCAGTCGTAGCTCCTGCTTCCTGGTCTATTACCAAATAAGCATTTTGATTAGTTCCAGATACAGTAAAAATTGCACATTTAATTATTGTACTCTCATAATTATTCAATGTTCCATCAGCATTCCTGCCGTCACAAAGTAAAACCTTTAAATTTGGTAAAAGAAATACAGTTGAACCAATATATCCAAGGCCATTAAATATTTGATTAATTGATGTACAAACACCATTAGTTATTGTAACTTCCGCAAGTGGAAAACTGTATAAATTGCCATCACCTGTAGTATTGTTGTTATAAAAACTAATTTTATTTAAAGTTGTATCGTAATACATTCCTTGTATATTACTACTTGGAGTTGGACCTGATTTTACATTTATTTGATTTGCATATGCAGCATTTCCTCCTTTTCTATAGAAAACTCTAAAAGTTCCTGTTCCGGTACTTAAACCTACTGTTATATCATTTGATATTGTTTCTGTATCAAAATTATTAACCCCATTTGGGATATATACTTTACTCCCTGATTTAATCTTTAAAACACCATTAGTAAGCTCAAATTTTATATCCTGTGGTATTTCTAATACACTATTTGTTATTTGATTTTTATTTAGAAAATGTTTTTCACCCGTTTCTGTAAGATTTGATAGATCTATATTACTTCTAGTATTGATTCCACTATCAATAATAGATTGAAGACATTCTTCATATTCACTGTTAAATTCATCTACTTTTTGGTCATATTCTTCAAGATAACCAAGCGAAACATTTTTATTATTCTCCGTTATTTCTTTATATTCTAAAGCAGATTGTGCTGCACTCAATGCTATTCTTTTGGATTCATTAAGTTCATCCATTAATTCATCGGGGGAACTTGATAAACCTTCACCAACTTTAACACATCTTTCTATTTTTCGGCTTAATACTTGCAGTATTCTGACTATATAATCAAAAGTCCACTCTAAAATATCTAAATTAAAATAAGAAGAATTTTTAAATTCACTTTCCTGCTTGATAGCTAAAGTAAGCATTAAAGTTATTTTCTCATTTGTTTTTAATGTTGTATAAGATGAACTTTCCAGTGGAAATGTTATATAACTACCGTTAGGATTTCCAATTTCATTTATTGAATAATCAACACCTAATATTAATGTTGTAATTACATTATTCTCACTAATATGTTGAACTATTAATTCATTTTCATTTTCTATTAAAAAATCAAAATCAAATTTTTTCACAGTAGAATTTCCCGTATATGTATTTACGGGAACAATTGATGATACCGTCATTTGCACTCCTTATTTATATTCTAAATCTTTCCAAAACTGAAGTTATTAATTTATTTACCGTCTCTATATCCGGTTCTTTTTTATTAGTTTCTTTATATTTTTGCTTAAATATTAATAACATTTTTAACAAACTGTATTTATCTTCTTCCTTATTTATCTTTAATTTTTCAATTTCATTGATAACATATTTATAATCAAAATTTAGTTTAAAGAATTCATTATTGTCCATTTTCTGTAAATAAGAGAATAGTTCATAATCTTCTTTCGAAAAACAACTTTGATAATTTGAAATATCTTTCGTTTTAAATTTTTCGAAACTTTCAAAATATTCAGATAATAAGGATATAAATTGTTTTTTATCAGTAGATATAAAATCTTGCTTTTTTATTAGATTTATATAATCTTTTTTACTCTTTACATCTTCCGGTTTTCCACTGAAATCAATATATAAAAATGCTTTATTTATATCTGTTTCTGTAATTTCAATTATCTCTTTCCAATTTTTAATATTTTTTTCTTTTAATTCTTCTTCTTCTTGTTTTTTTTCTGATAAAGAAAAATCATTAAGATAACCTCTAACTTTTTTTTCAATTTCTTTATCTTTTATTGTTTTTATTTCTTTTTCCTGTTCGGATTTAGCCATATTATAAGAGTAAAGTTCCTTTGCCCAATTATAAGCAATTACATTATTCTTAAGCTCTTTTATTGATTTTTCAAATTTTTCTGTTTCTTCAAGATTTAATATATTTTTATATTTACCAAAATAAAAATTTGCTTTTGGATTTTTATCTTTTATAAATGAATCTATTAAAGAAGAATAAAATTCTGATTTATATTTTTCTTCTCTATATTTTAAGATTTTAGAAGACCAGTCTTCATTTTCTGACATTAGTTTGAGAACAGATAAACCATTTTGAAAAGATGATTCTATAATATTTGCATCGGATTTATACAATACAGCCCTTGATATGGATGATTTTATAGCTTCCTCATAAACTTCAGTTTCCCAATTTTTGAGTTCTGTTTGTTCATAGGCTTTCATTTTTCTTTTTATTGATTCAATTTTTTCAATTTTTATTTTTTTTGCCAATTCCTTTGACGAATTATTAATAAATGTAATCTCTTGAATTTTTGAATCAATAAAACTATCAAGTTCTGTAATAAATTCATTAATCTTACCTTCAACCTTTTTCCCTTTTAAAGAGAAAAATCCATTTTCAGAAAATAAAAGTTCTTGTTCCCATTTATCAATAATGTTACTTAATTCTAATATTTTAATTTTATCTATATGGTTATCAGATAAAGCTTCCTGCTGTATTTCACTTTCTGTAACAGGTATTTTTCTTATAGAAAAGGATTCACCTCTTCCCTCTTTATTGAGATTTCCTTCCATAATACACCTTCTTATTTTTATCTTATTAGATTATTATTTTTAGAAAAGACACCAAATGAAGTACTAAACAATCCATTTGAATAACGGTTCTTACTCCTAAAAGAAGTAAGCCCGGCTTGAGAGTAATATTGTTCCGCTCTATCCATATAATTTTGAGCTTCTCTTTCTGAATCTTTCAATGTTGTAAGTGCATCAAGTTCACCATTTAGTTTTTCATCATCTATAATATTTATAGCCATTTGCGAAGACAAACCAATATTACCGGCTGCAAGACTCGTTTTTTCTTCTCCCATATTCAATATAGACTGAAGTCTTTTTCTTCTTGCCTCTTCTATTCCTTCTTGGCGAACATAAGCTGCATCTTTTTCTGCTTTCTCAGCTTGTTTTGTGTATAGTTCCGTTTGATATTCACTTTCCGCTTTTTGCGTTTGTATTTCTTTTATTTCTACAGCTGCTACAACCAAATTTGCAGCAGCTTGAACAGCATCAAATATAGAACACATTTATTAATCACCTCTCTTATTTACCTTATAAAAAAATTCAAATCCATCTTGAACAGGAATACCTTTAGGGTTAGGATTATCAAATTTAAAACCGAATTTTACCAGCCAATTCTTTGCAGTAAAATTTGTTCTATGTATAAAGTTAAACATAATCTCATATTTTTCTTCTGCAAACAGAAGTTGTTTATTAAATTCTTTCAGAAATATTGTCTTATTTTTTTGTATATAAGAAGAAGATAAAAGCCAAGCACAGGCAATTGATTTATTCTCATTAAAACATTCATTGAAACCACCGATTGCTATCGGAATAATATTTGAATAGTTATCTTTCCCATAGAGAACAAGGACTTTTTTATTTTCTAAATCATTTAATATTTTAATTTTCCAATCATACCCATATAAAGCTATTAATTCTTCTTTATCTTCATTTCGCAAATGTTCAAGAACAAAAATTATCTCTGATTTTTCGCTACATTCTTTAATCATTAGAATTTGCCACCGTAACATCTAAAGAGATTGAATTTATTGTCAAAGGTAACGGGTAAATCTGTTTTATATGAACAGTTGCATTTTCGCTGTAATCAGAGAATGAAAATACATTTACATTCCCCGAATATAAATAATTATGATTGTTTATACTATTCATACTTCTAATATTTTGAAGTAAAGTCCCGTTTGTACCAACAACAAAAAAATCTTCCCTTGATTTATCTATACTTATATTAATTTCATTAACTATTTTTAGAAGACCATGAGTATTTTCCCCTTCTAGATTAAGTGTTTCCAACTCAAATTCATAAGGCAAACCTGCAACAATAGTTGAAGCAGGATAATCAAGTTGTATTTTACCATTTTGAACTTTCTTATTTTCAACAACACATCCATCTGCAAGTATAGTTATATTTTCACCTTCAAGATGTTCCAATCCTGTTATATTTTGTATAGGTTCACCTTTATAACACAATGAACTATCAAGAAATATTCCATCTTCTGTTTTTTCAACATATCTTGATGCCAAACGTTCTATAAAACGTTTTGTTACACCGTTTATTTGTCTTTTTACAACAAAATAAGCAACATCTTCATTATCTTCTCGAACAACTGCCACAGATTCAAAAGAGCCTTTTGTTTCATGCCTGTGCCAACCTGCAACTTCTTGTTTTTTATTATAGGTTAAAGCATTAACAGTTCCATCAGACATTACACACCAAAGAATTCTATATGGTTCTTTAGAATATGCCATATCTACAACCTGTTTCCCCTCAAAAAGGTGATTTGCGAATATAGATAATTCTTCTCCGTCATAACTGTCAGAAACATAAGTATAACCTAAATCTCTAACAACACTTCCTCCTGACTGTATAAAAATAATCATATTTCCAGAAACAACAGGCGGGACATGTGAACAACCATAAAAACTTTGAGGAGATGCAACTAAAGAAGAAGATGCAGCAAAAGCACCATCCGTACCGTTTAATTTCCACTCTCCGCCAGATGTCAGCAATATTAAATCATTCATCGCAATAATATGTCTTATTTCATTAACTTCTCGTTCAGAGAGAGTTATATTTATTGAATCAGAACTATTTAAGGGTCTTGAAATATTAAAATTGTTATTAGTTGATGTTTGAGAAGCAACTAGTTGTTGGGGACTATTTTTGAGGCAGGCAAAAACTTTTCTTTGTTGAAAATAATTTACGCAAGCCGGATTATTATCATTTTCAAAGGGATTGGTAAATATTGGTGCAGTAGATGTCAAATCAGGTTCTATTTTATTATCAGTGAAAGTAGTATTTGAAGTTGTGCCTACAAAACCAAAAACCCCATTAACATCTCTGTATATATTATATTCAACAGCATCTTCAACTGCTTCAAAGGTTATTGTAATATATTCTGTAGTACCCCAGGATGATTCTAACTCACCGACAACTGATACTTCCTCGGAACGATTACTCTCTTCATATGTATCTTTTTTAACTGCTGTAATTACATATTTATAAGTTGTAGGATTTTCATTTCCTCCCGTCCAAACTGCAGTTAAATCTGTAGGCGGTAAAATTTGAGGTTCAAACATAACTTCCGTTAATTGCCAATCATAATGAGATAAACGTGAAAGTTCCATTGGCGCATAGTTATTATGACATAATGTCAATACATCTGCATTCTGAGCATATTTTATGTTAAATAAATCATTCTCTTCATATTCCGTAATTATTTCAACAGGGGTATTTTCATCTATTTCATCAATATTTAATATTTGAGCCCCATTTTTTATAAAACGGGCATACTTATCTCCAAGTTCAATAATATATGTCTGCTCTGTGTTAAAAGAAAAAGGAATCAAACGAACTTTTGAGCTTGAGTTTTTAACTTCACAAACAAGTTCAAGACCTGCTCTATTACTTACACACCCTTCAGCACGTACAAAACCATTTTTTAGAGTTTTTAAACCAATTGCATATTTTGCCAAATCATTTCTTGCATATAGAGCTGGACTCAATTCACCACCGGTAAACGATCTTTGAGTATATCTTGACATAAAAATCCCTCTCTATCTTATATCCAACCAAGAACAACTATCATCATTTTTTAAATATCCTTCAGAAGCATTTATGGTTTTTGCTTTTGCAAGAATACTTGTATAAACACTTAAACAATCAGATTGAATAGACCGGTTTCCTGTAATTGCAGGAGCTGCCAAAAAAGCTAAATACCAACATAAAGCCATTACAAACTCAGTTGAAAAAAATGTTTCATTCTCGACTAATTTTGTATACCTTAATACAGCAGGTGTAATATTAGTATTTATAACCTTTTGACCGCTTATATTTGATGCGACTTCAAATTCAACAGTTTCTTTATTTGTATAAGGTATGATTTCTCTTGCAAATAAACAGTCATTTGGGTAATCATATTCATACAAAAATTTAGGATTTTGAGGAATATTACCTGTAAGTGCCAATTCTCTGTACGAATTAGCGAAGTTCCAATCAAAATCTTTTAAAACCTGTTCTTTTGCACTATCATAAAACTCATTTAAAATAACAGTATTTTTATCTGACTGATTAGAATTTTGTATCCCAACACTTACACGTAAATTTTTCAGAGTAATATTAAATATTTTAGATTTTGTATAGTTCATTTTAACTCCTTTTAAAAAAAGATATCCGGCGTAATCACCGGATATCACAATAAAGAATGAGGATTATTATATGTCAAAAGCATTATGCGTTATGGAAACTTTCTTGTACTCCATCAACAACACCGGCAATAATAGCACCTTGAGTAGGATTTGTTCCATCAACGGTATATACCAAACGTACAAAACCTAAATTTCCCTTTGGCAGAAACTTTATTGAAGAGACTTCACCTTTTTTCAAACCAGCCAAAAGTATTTTTTGCTCTACTAAATCTACACTTGAAGAAAAATCTTCTTTAAGTGCAGTTTGAACTTTAATAGACAAACTTGTTAAATTATTAAATGTTTCCGCAATCTGAATAAAAAGACCAACAGGTGTACCAAAAGAAACTTCTCTTTTTCCCATATCGAGTATATTTTCAGATACACAGCTTTGAGTTATAGCTTGTTTATTTGAGAACAAGCCTTGTTCATCTAATATCATTATTTTTCCTCCCTTTTAAGAAACTACATCTTCATTGCAAGTAATTTGTTCACATTCACGAATAGGAATATTTTTATAATGAAGGATATTTTCATTAAGATATTCTTTAATCGTAAAGTTAACATTTGTTTTTGCTTTAAGTTGAGCTTCAAAATACATTAAAACTGTTGAATTGCAATAGATATAAGTTTTACCTGTTTTAGCGAATCTTCTTATTTTATAATATGCTTGATTTAGAAGTTCTTCTAAATCAGCAGCAGAAGTAGAAGCCAAGTTAGCTATACTAATATTTGCGATACGACAAGTAGAACGCCAATCTCTGACAGATAAACCAACATCCATTTTGAAATGATCTTGATAAACTTTTCTTTTACCGCCTGTAGAACTTGTTTCAGTTAATATTCCATCATCTTTATGCTGAACACCGGCTTGAGAACCTTGCGGATATAGAAGTGAAGTATGTAAATCACCCCAAGTAACAAACCAAACAGATGTATTATCAGTAGATTTCCCACCCGCATCAATGATATTTGAACCTATTTTCTTAGTATCGGTAGATTTTTTTGAATATCTTGCAGCTAAACCGTCAAAAGCTGCTGCATTTTCCTTAATGCTGCCATAAAAAATAGTTTCTTGTAATTTTTGATTCATAGCTTCAATAAACGCAGAAGATTCTGATAATCTGAATGCTTTTGGATTTTCTGACTTGTCAACCAAATCAACATCCACAATCGAATATGTTTCAAGCATCCCGGTAACATCTTTTACCTGTTCTGTTGTTGATTTAGAACTTGGAACAAAACCGTATAAATTTCTAAATACGGCTGAAGGCAAGCCTGTTCTGATAGTAGTAATATGATTTGTACCATCATTACATTGAAGAGCATTCGCATCTTGTAATAATTCATTTGTTTCTGACATCATTTCAATAATTTCGGCAGCAATTTTTCCATTTTCGGTTCTTTTTAATCTGTCTGCCAATGTCAAATAACCAGCACCTAATGTTGCCATTACCATTTCCTTTCTTTTCTTACTACACTACATTGTAGGGAATAATATATCTTCCCTGCTTTCCTTTTGAACAGCAGGAGAATTTGCTTCATATATCTTGTCGTTTTGCATCTTTTTCCCTATGTTATAGAACATTTTCACTACTTTAGGGTGACAATTAAGTCCTGTTTCTTCAAGTAAAGATTGAACTTCATCATCTGCAAATTGAGTATAAGCAATATTAGCAGTTCTCATCGTTTTGGCATAATTAGCACCGCCAAGTTCCATATCCATTGCTAATGCGCGCTTAAAGTTATTAATTTTTTGTCTTTGTTGTTCCGCCATAGTTTTAGAAAAATTAGATCCCGTTAACTGTGTTAGCTTCACGGCCATCGACATTAGTTCATTTGCGCTTTTTTGTGACAAATTATACTTTCCTGCAAGTTCATTAAACTCGTTTAATAATTCCTCATCGTAATAACAATTTTCAGGAAGTTTAACATCTGAATAATCATATTTCTCAGGTTTTCCGAAATAACCGTTATCATCTTGAGGATTAGATTCTATATTATTATTTTCTTTTTGTTGATTTTCATAAGCATTAACGCCTAATCCGACATTTTGTTTTTCTTGTAATTCTTCATTTAACATTTTTATCTCCTTCTATGTTAATCCTAGTCTAGCCATTAAATCACTGCCGTATGAATCTACACCGGCAATATTTTTTATAATTTCAGAGCCTTCTTTTGCCTGCTGGATTAATTGATTTTGGCTCGCAGCTTCATCTTCTTTTTGTTTTTGTTTTTCAACTTCTCTTGTCGGAACTATCTGTTCAGGAGAAATATTTGCGAAATCAGCATAATCATCAACCATCTTATTTGCATTTATTTTATTCTTTAATGAAGGGTCAAGAGAGTTTGCAAGATTTATTGTAAATGTTGTAAAACGTTCCATTGAAGAAATTTTTGAAACTTTCTGTGCTTGAGCCAATGTTGATACAAACTCTATATCCATATTTTCACCCATTATTTCAAGAGGAGGTTCAGGCAAAATATTGAGTGTAATACACTCAGAAAAAACCCAATCCATAATTTGGTTTAAACCATTATGTATTTGTTGTAATAATGGCGATAAAAGTACCATTTTTTCTTCTTTAAGTTCATTAACTTCAGTTGCAGTTCTTGATCTTTCTGCTGTATTTAAAATCATTGCAAACAAATCATTATAAAAAATTTCTTTAATTGATTCTTTTAGTTTTTCAATAATAGAATCAACCTCCAAAACTCTTGGATTGACTTCGTATATAGGAGTCAAACCTCTCCCGTTTTCATCTTCTTCTATAAAAGCAGCAGGTGCATCAATCATTTTTTTATTTTTTAAACTTGCAGGTCCTTTATAAGTAGGGCTAATCATCTTCTTTACCGCTTTTCCCTCATCAACAACCATACTCATTAATTGTTTTACATCAGGCAGCGCATTTATCCCCGGACACTCCGACGGATATACATCTTCTCCGTTTACTTCCGATTCAAATACCGCATAAGGAAATTTATCAAAACCGCTCTTGGAGAGAAATTTATCTTCTGTTGAAGAAGATTCATAATAAACAGACACAAATTCTTTATCTTTAGCCCATACAGACTCCGGCATATAATCCTTATTGGGTTCAACGAAGTGAACAACTTCAAACATTTCTTCCAGCCTGTTTGAATGAATTGCATTTAATACCTCCTTAGAAACATTTTCTTCGCCAAACTTATCATAAAGATTTTTTGCAGTTTCCATATAAACACGGCAAATAGTATCAACATCACCTTTTTGGTTTTTTGCTATTCTATATGAACCAATAGGTAATAACTGACATCTCAAGATTGTATTTTCATCACTCATCAAGCCGAGAACAGAAATACCAAAAACCCCAATTTGTTTATATACCGCAGGTAGCACTCTATATAAGTTGGAAGAATTAAATATATCCCTGAAAAGATTTTCAACGGCACTGCACCAGCTTTTAACCTCATAGCTTCTGTCTTGTCCGTAATTTCTTACTCTGACCTTAAACCAATTCGTCGCTGGACTCGTAGCTCCCGACATCATTCCTGATGAGAAATTACGAACAGCTACTAATGGTGTTGAATCTTTTATTTTTTTATTTTTTACAGGCTGTTTATTTACATTACGTGCAAGAAATCTTACAGAGCGTGGTAAAAAATAATCGGCTAAATCTTGCCAATCAGGTTTTAATGCATTATATGCAACATCAAGTTCTGCTTTCCTTGCTTCAAAATAGCCCTTTGAATATTTTGTCGAGTTTTGCATTTTACTCCCCTAAAAGTTTCTTCTTAGAAGCAAGTACTTCATCTTCAAGTCCATTGTTAGTTGTTTTTATGTTTTCTGATACAATACCCCTTACTCCTGAACGATTTGCAGCGTTTGCTTTTTGTGTAGAAGCATCTGCTTGAACAGCAGTTTTTATAGTTTCAGCTTCTTCAACAACTGGCACTTTTGTTGTAGAACACATAGTTTCTCCTTTCATTTTTTGATTTATAATATATTTGTTGATAATTGTTTTTAATAAAAATGTTCAAATGTCCAAACGACAAATCAAACAATGATAATTAATCACGGTCAGAGTTTATGTAATTTTCTAATTTTTTTAATCGGTTTAACCAACCGGCATAAAAAACTTTCTGAGTCGGATTTCTTTCAACTATTGATTTATATTTTTCTCGTCTCAGTTGTAAAAATAAATCAACATTACCACCGGATTTTAAATATAAAGACTTACCTACAGAAACCCCATGGTTAACACAAGAATCAAATAATATTAAAGCCAAAGAAAAATTCTTAATTTTATTTGCACCTGACGCTACCCAATAATCTTCGTAATAAATTTTGATAGCTTCTGTTTTTTCAATTTGTTTGACAGAACGCGGAGCAAGTTTATTTTTCTTTCGATAATAATCATAAGTTTTTTGAGTAATACCAAAGTTAGTAGCTCCGCCCCTGTCATTTTTATGATTACTGTAACCGCCTTCTACATTAAACAAATATTTCATTGCTTTTTTAAAGTTAAAATCATCGTTATCACAAGTAACCATAAGCATCCTTTCTGTTTTATCCATATGGATCAAAATTAGAATCTAAGATAACGGTTTCATCTTTTTCATCAATTAAATATGAATAATAATTTATTGCATAAATACCCATCATCAAACTATCAGCGAAATCAGGACTTTCACCTTGTTCTGATTTCATTTCTTTTTTAGACTGAATAAATATTTGACCATTAGGCTTATAAGATTTTTTAATATACTCCAATTGAGATATTGTAAAATCTGAAGATATTTTCAACCACTCATTATCAATAAAATCTTTTAAAGTAAGATACCCATCTGCTCTTCTGTTTAAAGCATTTGGTCTGTTACTTGAAGCGGCACCATTGAATTTTATAGTATTAGATATTACATTCTTAATACTTACATAAATAGAATATCCTAAACCATCTGCATCTAAAATTAACAACTCGGGCTTCCACAACAAATACAAATTAATAATACGTCCTTTTGTTATATCAGTATCAGGTTCATTCCAATACTCTTGTTTTTCCAAAGACCACTGAGTGGAACTTTTAGACTCAATAAGACTTGCAACACACAAATCACCGCCATTACCGGCTAAATCTACAGACATACATTTTATTTTTCTGTAACTTTCATCTTTAAATACAATATTCTTAGCTTTATCAAGCTTTATTGCAGAAAAAAGAAAGTCATTTGTAGTATCTAAAGGATTTCCTTCCCAAATATATTCATAATCAAGAATATTTCTTTCTTTGCAGCGTTTAGCTTCATCTATAAGTTTTTTAGGACAATGTTTATTATCGTAATAATTAATTTTTATATGAAGACAATCATCTCTGGAAACGAACTCGGAATATACAGGATCCTTACGGACAAGTCTGTTCATAGTAAAAATAACAATAGAATTAACTTTTCTTATTGTAGGGATTATTACATCAAGAGTTGATTTAGTTATAGCTTGTGCTTCATCAATCCAAAGTATGTCAACACCTTCAAGACCTTTTATATTGACTCTGCCTTGTTCTCTAAATCCCTTAAAAATAATACTTGATGAACTTTTATTATGAACAATTTTATTAGACTTTACTGTAAAATTTAAATTATAATCACTTATTAAATCGTTAAATATTTTATAAACACTATCAGAAATTGTAGCCTGTGTTTCTCTCCCGCAACAAACCCTGACGTTCCGTTGTTCAGCTAACCAGAGGATAATTCGTGCTATACTTTGGGACTTGCCACCACCCCTTCCTCCTTCGATTAAAAAATAATTATAGTTATTAATGTTAGTTATTATAGGTATAAGTTTTTCAGGGATATTTAAAATTTCGGGTAATTCAATCATTTTCTTCTTCCTGAGCGCAATCTTCTCCAACTTTTATTTCTAATGCTTTTCCGTCAATCATAACTTTGCCCATTATATTTACATTTGTAGAAGTTTTTTCCTTTTCGGAATACAAACCGCATAATTTACCTTTTAACTCTTCAGCCTTTAAAAATATAGAAATATCAGGACTGACTTCATCATCTTTTCCTTTTCTATTTAGAGCCATTTGTTGTACGACCTCTAAATTTTCAAAAGATTCATTTTTTGAATATTCAAATTTTTTAGTCTGTTTCTTTTTAGCAGCCATAAATTATCCACCAACATTTTAAACACATTTGGCAATATAATGTATTATCTATACAACATTACATTATATTGCTTGTTTTTCAAATACAAAAGTTCATTAAGAAAGAGAATTCACTTTTTATTTTACATTATAATGACATTTTATATCTTTTTTAAACAATTACTTCAAATGCAAAAATTTTTAAATTAAGATTGAAATCAACAATAAATAATCAACAAAAGCTACCAGTCAAAACCATATCGTTCTTTTATTGTTGCAACGTCTGTATTATCCCTTATCGCCATACAATGGACTATTATTTCATCTGTATCCGTCAAACCTGTTTCTTCCAGCAAATCTATCATTTTTTGCTTCTTTTCATCTGTTTTTAGGTCTAATAACATTGAAATTAAAAAATTTTCTTCATCCCATATTTCTTTCAACATATTATAGAATTTTTTTGCAATTGGTGTACTCGTATTTTTCTTTATAAATTCTTGTATATCTACACTCATTCTATTATTATCCTTTCAGTTATTATATACTCATTAAAACCATTATTTATTATTTTGTATTGATAACTTCCAACTTGCCAAGTTATAATTTTTTTATTTTTCATTGATGCAGGCAAATTTGTATTAAGTTCACTTAGCAAATTAGCATACTCTTCCTTTTCTATGAAAATTGGTTTTATACTAGTTCTGTTAATTTTATCATACAGAACTTCATTTTTACCAACATTATATACATTGTTTACAAGAGCTCTATATTTGTGGAGGTCTTCCGTTTTGTTACTTAGTCCTTCCACATATTTTTTATAGTATTCTTCAAGTAATGCTCTTTTATCAGAAGCGTTCATAATATTTTGTTTAGATACAGCTTTACCTATTTCTCCTAACGCATACCCAAATCCAACCCCCATAACAAAACCTAATGTTGCACCTTTAACTGTCGATTTAAACAGGCTATCATCATGCAACAGCCCCTCACCCAAACCAAAAACTGCACCACTGGTTACTCCTCTAATAGAACCTTTTGTAATTTCATTCGCTATTAAATGACCAAACTTAGGCGAAAGAACTTTAGATATTGCACCTACAATTTTTACCTCTTGGGCAACTGGAACAAAGGCACTTCCGATTTCTAATGTAGCTCCTGCTATATTTTTTAGATGTTCTAACAATCTTTCCTTTTCAATATCAGATAATTCTTTTTGTGCCTGAACTTTAATTGTTTCTACTGTTTGATCATCTGAATTTATAGGATATTTTACGTTATTAAAAACATCATAATTGTTTTCTTCTGTTTCAATAAAAATTTTTGAATTAACTGTATCCTCATTTTGAGGAGATTGTTGATAATATTTTTTTTGAGGCGTAAATTTTATTTGGCTTTTTTCTTCTCCCATATTGGGATAAAATATTTCAGCAATTTCTTCATAACTTTTTTTTCTTGTCTGTTTTGCTTTTGTTATTGGACTTTGAACTTCTATACTTACATTAAAGTCAGGAAGATTACTATTCCTTTTTGTATTTATATAATCAATTTTCTCACTTGTTTTTATCGGATTTGTAACAATTTTTTGGGGTTTTACTTTAGGTTCTCTTTTTTTATCAGACTCTAATCTTGTTGTGTGAGTTTTCTTTTTGGCAATTACCGGATACTCATCTAATCCCAAAGTATTATTAAACGCTTCAATATCTCCAAATAAATTTTTTCGTTTATAACTTCTTATATTATTATCAGGATGATTGTACAATATCTCAGCTCTATCTTGATTATTGTATACGTTTTCCTCTATTCCAACTTTTAATAAAATTTTTCCTTTATTTTCCATAAAAACCTTTTAACTTATAACTTTTACAAGTTTCCTCTCACCATTAAAATTAACTGCATATTGATATATTTTTCCGTTCTTATACTCTCGGTTAATACCGTAAACAAAACCCGAACGCTCTTTTGTGCCGTATTGCACTTTAATTTCTTGCCATTTATCATTTTCTATTTTTTTAATAAATGCCGATACTTTCTTTCGTTTTGGTCTAAAAGTTTCATACTTTTGAGTTTTTACATTAAACTGAACCAACTCTGCAACTAACGCACCACAAATCGGACATACCACAACTTCCAGTTTCCTATCTCTATACCCAAAATCAGGCAACAAGAACACTGTTCTAAGAGGCTTGTGGTAGCCTCCGCAACAATAAATCACACCATTCCCCCTTGACTTAACGAACCCAGTCACCTTTTGGCTAGAATTTCTCAATTCTACAAACTCTGCATAATAAAATTGAAATCTATTCATTTTTATTTGCTTTGTCTTCGCTACTCAAGTCTTAGCTCAAATCACAATTTTATAATAACATCTTTTTGTTCTATTCGATATATCTTTAAGAAATATATTTACATTTTGTTACATTTCTATTCGATATATTTTTAACTTTAATATATTATTATCTGTGATATGGTTCATTTGCATTAATTTTAAAAGCGCGATATATTTGCTCGATTAATAGTAGCCTAATCATTTGGTGTGTAAATGTCATTTGAGAAAAGCTTATTTTTAGATTTGCGATATCACTAACTTTCTTATGTAAACCATTCGCACCACCTATAATAAAAACAACATCATTTATACCTTCATTTGAAATATCTTTTATTTTTTGTGCAAAAGCTTCAGAAGAAAAACTTTTTCCTTTAATTTCTAAAGTTATAATATAGGAATTTTGTTTTATATTTTGCAATATTCTGTCAGCTTCAATTTCTTTATATTTTTCGCATAAAGATTCATCATTAATTTGTTCTGCAACAACTTCTACAACAGAGAAAGAACAAAAGGACATGAGGCGTTTTTCATATTCTTTTATAGCATCCTTTAAGTATTGTTCTTTTATTTTACCGACAGCAATTATTTTTATATTCATATAATGATTATAAAAAATAGATTGAGTTAAGTAAAATGTTTTTTACGTTCTGTTCTATTAAGAGAATATTTAGGTTACAATCGACATGTCAAAAAGACTTTACGAAATATAGTGGAGAAAAAAATGTATAATGTAGCTATTGTTGGTGGCGGACCTGCCGGAATTTTTGCGGCTCTGGAGATTGTAAAACTTAAGCCGGAATGGAAAGTTGTTCTTGTTGAAAAAGGTGTACAAATAGAAAAAAGAAAATGCCTTTTAAGAGAAGGATATGAAAAGTGTCCTACCTGCAAAAAATGTGGTTTACTTTGCGGTTGGGGCGGAGCAGGTGCTTTTTCTGACGGTAAATTAACACTTACCCCTGATGTTGGAGGTCACCTTCTTGATTATATGCCTAGAAAAAGTGTTGAAGATTTAGTTAAATACACTGATGATACATATCTTAAATTTGGTGCAACAGATGAAGTTTTCGGCTTAGACAGAGAAGCGTTTGCTGATATAGAACGTGCCGCGACTTTAGCAGAATTAAAACTCGTTCACTCTCCCGTAAGACACTTGGGAACAGAAAGAAGTTTGAATGTTCTAAAAAACATGCAAGACTACTTAGATAAAAGAATTACAATTTTATATGATACAATAGCTGACCAATTAATAGTTGAAAACGGTCAAGTAAAAGGATTTATTACAAAAGATAATCAAAAGATTACAGCAGAACATATTATTATAGCACCAGGAAGAGAAGGTGCTGATTGGTTAACTCATGAATTTGCTAAAAATAAAATAGGTATGGTTAACAATGCAGTTGATGTGGGTGTTCGTGTTGAACTTCCGGCTCCTGTTTTTGAACCGATTACTGAAAAATTATACGAATCAAAACTTATATATCATTCACCAACATTTGGTGATGAAGTTAGAACATTCTGTATGAATCCATATGGAGAAGTAGTAACTGAAAATTATTCAGGTATTGCTACCGTTAACGGACACAGCTATGCAAATTACAGAACTAATAATACAAACTTTGCATTATTGGTATCAGAAAAATTCACAGAACCTTTTAAAGAACCAATTGCATACGGACAGCACGTAGCAAGATTAGCAAATATGCTTGCCGGCGGTGTATTAGTCCAAAGATTCGGAGACCTGCTTGACGGACGCCGTTCTACTCCTGAAAGAATTAAGAGCAGCATAATAACGCCAACTCTTGCTTGCGCAACTCCTGGTGATTTAAGCCTTGTTCTTCCATACAGACAAATGACTGCTATTATTGAAATGCTTTATGCATTAGATAAAATAGCACCGGGTACTGCGTCAAGATATACATTATTATATGGTATAGAAGTAAAATTCTATTCAGGAAGAGTAAAACTTACAAATGATTTAGAAACCGAAGGTGTTAAAAATCTATACGCAATCGGAGATGGTGCAGGTGTAACAAGAGGCTTAATACAAGCTTCCGCATCAGGTGTTCACGCTGCAAGAGTAATTTGTTCTAAATAAAAGAAAAGAGATAAATATGGCAAGAACATTTTTATATAACGACCACGTTAGACTTGGCGCAAAAATGGTTGATTTTGCTGGCTGGGAAATGCCTGTTCAATATACAAGTATTATAGAAGAACATAACAATGTAAGAAACAATGCCGGTTTATTTGATGTTTCACATATGGGCGAAATTTTTGTAACAGGTAGTGATGCATTAAACTTTTTACAAATCCTTGTTCCGCAAGATATTTCCAAAGTTATAGATAAAAAAGCCAAATACTGTCAATTTACAACAGAAAAAGGCGGCATTGTTGATGACTTATTCATATATAAGTTAGAAGACAATAATTATTTGTTAATTGTAAACGCTTCAAGACTTGAGGATGATTACAATTGGTTAATCAAAAATAAAAATAGTTTTGACGTAGAAATAAAAAACAAATCAAATGAATTATCAATGGTTGCCCTTCAAGGTCCGAAAGCTTCTGATATTTTGGAAGAAGTTGGTTTAAATAAAGAACATCAACCACATACAATGTTCATAACGAAAACAAAACTTATCGGAGAAGATGTATATATTTCAAGAACCGGATACACAGGCGAAGACGGATTTGAAATAATCATAAGGAATGAAAAAGTTTCAGACTTGTGGAATACAATTCTTGAAAAAGGTAAGAAATATAATATTTTACCAATCGGACTTGGTGCAAGAGATACATTAAGACTTGAAGCAGCAATGAGTTTATATGGACATGAATTGGATGAAAATACTTCTCCTGTTGAAGCAACTTTAACTTGGTCTATAGATAAGGACAAAACCGAAGATTATATTGGTAAAGATATAATCCTAAACCAAATTAAGAATGGAGCAGAAAAGAAATTAATTGCATTCAAAATGACAGATAGAGCAATTGCTCGTAACGGGTATAAAATATATCTAAATAATGAAGAAATAGGCTACGTTACAAGCGGATGTGTCGCACCTTCCATCGGACAAAATATTGGCTTGGGTTATATAAAAACAAACAAAAATTTAAAAATTAATGATACAATTCAAATAATGATACGTAATAAGTTATATAATGCTATAATTACAAGCAAAAACTTTATAGAGAAACATAATAGAGGAAATTAACCAGAGGAGTAATTAAATGACTGTAAAAGACAATATGTTGTGCAGTAAATCACATGAATATGTATATGAAGAAAACGGCAATTATAATATAGGTTTAACAGACTATGCAATAGAGCAACTTGGCGATATTGTTTTTGTTGAATTACCGGAAGTAGGAACAAAATATACAAAAGGTGAAATATTCGGAACAATAGAATCAGTAAAAGCCGCATCAGAAATATACATGCCAATTGGCGGTACTGTAGTGGAAATCAATGAACAATTGATTGAAAAACCTGAACTATTAAACGAAGAACCTTTTGAAGATATGTGGTTAATAAAAGTTTCTTCTGAAGCATATTTAGAAGATAGTAAAGATTTATTAGATTACACAACATATAAAGAAGAAGTTGAATAGAATGAAAAATTTTAAAGCTAATTCAGATGAAACAATAAAAGAAATGCTTGAAAGCATCGGAGAAAAAAATCTTGATGATTTATTTTCTATGGTAGATAAAAGAGCAATAATGCCAAAATTAGATTTACCTGATGCACTAAGTGAAATGGAAACCCAAAAAGAGGTCAAAAAAATTTCAAAAGAAAATAATATTGAATACTCCTATTTTATAGGGGCAGGAGCATATAAAAGATTTATTCCTGCTGCCATTTCACAAATTTCATCAAGATTTGAATTTAATACAGCATATACACCATATCAACCTGAAATTTCTCAAGGGACATTGCAAGTAATATATGAATTTCAATCTATGATCTGTGATATTACAGGAATGGATGTATGTAATGCTTCCGTATATGATGCAGGAAATGCTTGTGCCGAAGCTATGTTAATGGCTTCAAGAATAAGTGGTAGAGATAAAATTCTTGTTAGTAAAAGTATAAATCCTCAATATATGGAAGTTATAAAAACTTATGCTAACGCTGGGGATATCAAAGTAGAATTTATTGAAACAAAAAATTTCAAAACCGATTTAGATTCTATACAGGATAAATTAACCTCAGGAGAATACTCTGCTTTATTAATTCAAAATCCAAACTTTTATGGAACAATTGAGGATATA
The DNA here is from genome assembly GCA_944322745.1 of Candidatus Gastranaerophilales bacterium. Taxonomy (GTDB): domain Bacteria; phylum Cyanobacteriota; class Vampirovibrionia; order Gastranaerophilales; family Gastranaerophilaceae; genus Avigastranaerophilus. The sequence continues at coordinate 234,665 of CALUPV010000001.1, forward strand.
GATAAACTCAAAAATCTGAATAAAGACACAAAAACATTGTTAATTATGTGTTTAGAAATGATTAGTAATACTGTATTAAATAAACCATCAACATATAATGCGGATATTGTAATTGGAGATGTACAGTCTTTTGGAAATCCTGTTTCTTTTGGCGGACCATATGCAGGCTTTATAGCAACTTTAGATAAATACAAAAGACAAATGCCTGGTAGAATTGTAGGAAGAACCTTAGATGCTGAAGGCAAACAAGCATTTACATTAACACTTCAAGCAAGAGAACAACACATAAGAAGAGAAAAAGCAACAAGCAATATATGTTCAAATCAAGGATTAGCTATATTAAATGCAGTTCTTTACCTTTCATTATTGGGTAAAAAAGGGACACAGCAAGCTGCATACTTAAGTGCAAAGAATGCACATATATTGGCTGATGGATTACAAAAAAAAGGTTATAATGTATTGAATAAAGATTTCTTTAATGAATTCATTTTAGAAATTGATAATGCAGATAACTTCTTATCAAAAATGAAACAAAACGGAATATTAGCCGGCTATAAATTAGATACAAAACAAATATTAGTGTGCTGTACAGAGATAATAACAAAAGAAGAAATAGAAAAATACATAAACTGCGCATAACAAAAAACAAAAAGGGAATAAAATGGACTATTTAAGAAAAAACTCAAATAAAATATCTATAGCTATTTTATTTATAGTTTGTTTTTTGTTATATTTCCATAATATAGGAAGTTACCCATTCATAGATACAGATGAAACAAAATTTGTATCAATTGCTAAGGATATGCTAAATTACAGTGATTGGATAAATATAAAAATAAACGGAGAAAATGTATTTGATATTTCTCCATTATTTTTCTGGATAACAAATCTAACTTGTCTTCTATTTGGTAAAATCAGTACAGAAATAATAAGATTACCAATTTCCTTAATATCAATAATTGGAATACTTTTTCTATATATAAGTTTAAAAAAACTTCTCAGAAAAACATATTCTTTTATTATTTCATTAATAATGGCAACTTGCCTTGGCACTGTTATTTTTTCACGACTTGCAACAAATGACATTATTTTCGTTGTTTTAACAATGATATCTATACTTTTCTCTTATCTAACTATATTTTCCAATGAGGAGAAAAACAAAACAAAATATTGGATTGGAACATATATTTTCTGTGCCCTGTCTATTTTATGTTCAGGATTATTCGGATTTTTTATAATATTTTTCTCTGTATTAGCAATGCATATTTTTGCAGGTAAATTAAAAGAAATATTTATTCCTAAAAACATAATAATAGGATTGTTAATATTCTCAATATTATTGCTTCCTTGGCATCTTATTATGATTTATAAACACAGAATATTTTTCATTAAAGAATATTTATATGTATATAATTTTCTAAATTATTTTAATATTAAAAATATATTAATTGTTCTCGGATTTTTTATATTAGGTTTTTCGCCTTGGTCTTTTTCTTTTTTATGGATTCTTGGGCAAAAAGCAAAAGATATTTTAAACTCAATATTTTCATATTTTAAAGATAATTCAGAAGAAAAACTAAGAGAAAAATGGAACAATCTGACTAAAATAGACAAATTTCTCTCTTTAAATACAATATTATTTTTCACATCTTTAATATTAGCATTATTATATGGTTCTAAATATACATTTCTAATACTATTTTTAATGTTTCCGGCATCTTGTATTTCCGGTCATTATTGGTATGAATACATGATAAGAAAAGAACACGACAGAAGTATATTTTTTGCCACTATGATTCCTAATGTAATATTAATAATATGTTCTTTATTAGGTTTATTTGGACATAACATAATAAATAAATGGTTATTTCAAGGATTAAGCCATTTAATATTACCTTTAGTAATTATATTTTTCATTATTCCGGTTATAAGTATTTTTTCTGTAATTCTAAGAAGCAGAATAGTTCCATACGCAGCAAATATAATATTAATGCTTAGTTTATCATTTGTAATAACTCCAACTATATTTAATTTTATAGCCCTGAACGGAGGTGAAAATGATTTAATAAACTTTGCACAAATAGCAAATAAAGACAATGCACCATTAACTGCCTTTATACCGGCAAAGAAATATAGTTTAATATATTATTATGACAAACCAATAACATTCCATAATAATAAAGACTTCAATTGGCTTAAAACATACTTAGAAGAGAATCCATATACATATGTTGTAGTAGAAATAAAAGACATGTGGGATATTGAGGAAAAGAAGATAAAATATATGTTATTAGACTCAGGGAAAAGATACTGTTTAATTCAACATTTGGCTTCTTCTTTGCAAGAACTCCAAAATGAGGAAGAAAATAAAGAACCGGAAGTAACTATATATTAAAATGATAAAAAAAATAATATTAAAATTAATAAGTATATATCAATTTTTTTCAAAGTTTAAACCTCCTGTTTGCAGGTTCTATCCAACCTGTTCAGAATATACAAAACAAGCCATAATAAAATACGGAATAATAAAAGGCGGATATTTAGGAATAAAACGAATATTAAAATGCCATCCATTTCATCCTGGTGGTTATGACCCTGTTCCATAATAATTTCGTTACAAATAATTACAAAACAAATATATTTTAGTCAAATTACTATTCTTTTATGCGTTATAAAAAGCATAGTAAGGTGATTAATGCTTAATATTAAAATATATAGAACAATAAAGGCGAACAAAGATTTTGTTGACCTCATGAATATGAGATGGGGGCTTTGATTTGTTATGACAATGAATATAGGCTCAAAACTCGTATCCAAATTAGGCTCAACAAATTCAAGAATACCATTAGCAGCAAAAGATATATTTAATTCTGCCGGTTATACATATTTTTCCTATGATGCAGGCGGAAAGATTGAAGGTAAAGACAGACTGGTAGATGAAGTAGGAACAGGGGCATTATGGCTTTTCGGAATACCTGCATACAAAAAACTTATAGATAAAACCATATTTAAGGAAGCCGGTATTTCTCCTGATGTTGATGTAAGAATTTTAAAAGACAAAGATTACTTAAAACAAGCAATAGAAAATGCTCCGACAAAAAACATCTTAAAAGATCTAAAAAAAGCCGGAGATAATATTCCAAAAACAAAAGCACTAACTATTATTAAGTTTGTAATGTCAATTGGATTAACAATGCTTTCCTATTTTGCACTAACAAAATTCAAACAAAATATGACAAAGAAGAATATTGAAAAAGAATTTCTAGAAAAACAAATTGAAAGCCAGCCACAAACATTATCACCATACAATAAAGAGAATTTGATATTTTATGATTTTACCGTAGGAAATAAACAACAAAAAAATCCGTCATTTGGTTCGTCTAACCTTTCAAGAGTTGCTGAATCAATTGTACTAAACCCAATAAATAATATGTTTATTCTGGATACGTGTATCTCAGGAGAAAGGCTTTCAAATGCAAGAACAAAAGGAGAATTTGCCGAATATGGAATAAAAGAAGGCTCTTTCTTATTTTTCGTATATGTTGCAGATAAATTAATAAAAAAAGGGATAGAGACTTTATCCGAAAGATTATTAAAATGCCCTATAAAATTAGATGCAAAATTTTTATCCTCTAACTTAGCAGAAAACATACTTAACAACAAATCACTACAAGAAGAAGTAAAAGAATTCAGTAAAAGATTTGGAAAAAATTGTGATACCAATGCCTTATATGAATATATATTTAAAAATCAAAACAGCACAATTGTTGAAGCAGCAAAGAGTTCAGGAATTATTTCAATTATAAAAACAGGTCAGATCGATACAAGAAAATATATAGATATAAAACAAATTCAAGAACTTGCAGAAAATCTTCAAAAGTTCATATCTTCTTCAACAACTTCAAATAATACAAAATCCTATCTGAATAAAATAAAAGCGTTAAAAGTAGGTTCAACAATTCTTAATATAGGAATATGTTGTTTATTCCTCGGATATATCGTACCTAAAATGATGTATAATTACAGACAAAAACACCAAAACGGCAAAAATGATTTTCATGTAAAAACAGAATACGAAAAAGAACTTGCAGCAAAACATGCTAAACCACTTTAAATAATAAAAATATATGCTATAATATTAGTAGTAAGGAGTGTAAAAGAAATGTTGACATCATATTTAGCTATGCAGAACGCAATTTTAGCTCAAAATATTGCAACATCAAGAATGGTGCAAAATTCTGATAATATGATAAAATCTGTAAGTTTTGGTAACAGTTTGCCGCTCCGTCCATCTTTTGCACAAGCGAATGAAGCAGAACTTCAAACAAAAGCTGATGAAACTAAAGTTTCTGTTTTACAAAAAATTATTGATGCTATAAAGAAAAAATTAGGTAAGGATATAGAAAAATCAACACCAAAATATTCTGGTGTTAATTACGTTGCTTAATTTCTTATTATTAATTCTTTTGAGCTTTACATTTCAATATGATATAATCTATCTGTGAAAGGTAGATTTTAATGCGTAGAAGAAAAGAGAATAATATTTCTTTAAAGTTTGTATTTTTCTTATTAGTCATATTGTCAGTAATTATTTTTTATATTAGCCAGCCAAGTTATAATAAAAATATTAACAAAACAAAAACATTTGAAGAAATGTTAGAATATTCTAATTCTGACAAATATTTCAAGAAAAAAGAAGAACAAGATACAAAAAAAGATATCTCACAACCGAATAATATACAATACGAAACAAAATACAATATTGACAAAGAAACTCAATACACATTACAGGAAGAAGAAGATATTGTTCCAAACAGAACGACAGAAGACTATAACAAATTACTTGATTTTTTGTCAAACTACCCTGCAAAAAACATAAATTCAGCAAGAAATATTGTAAATAAATTATTGGTTTATAAAGGCTACCCTCAAAATATTCTACGAGTAATTCCGGATGATATAGATCAATCTAAAGCAAAAACTCAAGGTAATTATTTAGTTGCAAATTTTGATTTTAATACAGGAAATTTATATATAAGCAGTAAAATGCTATACGAGTTAGATACAAAGATATTAATAGCAATACTTGCTCATGAGCTTGACCATTTTGATAAATTAGCAAAAATATGTAAATACATGGGTATAAAACAATTCGAACAATTGTTTCAAGATAACAACATAAAATATATTGATACATCATTTTGGAGTAGGGTATCCGAATACGCAGATACAAAATCTTTTAATGGGAAATACTATCAAGAAGCATTAAAAAGATTCATAACACAAAATAATATTGAACTAACAAGTTCTTACTCTGATTTTTATCGATTATCTGAAAATATGAGGAATCCATTGGAAATAAGTGCATATGAAGAATCTGACTATGTATATAAATATTTCAATATAAAGATACAAGATGGTCCAATGAAAATTCTTACTCAAAAATTTAATGACGTAGACTGGGCTATTTATAATACAATTTCAAAAGACTCATATGTAAAAGATGAAAGAATTGCAATTTTTGATTATTTCTTCTTAGAAGCTATCATAAAAAATTTCCCTGATTTCCAACAAGAATATACTATATGCCAAAATCAAAGAGATGGTGATTTAACACGTTTTTGGTTAGCATTTGAAAATAGTGTAAAAACTTTCTATCAAAAAGGCAAGATGGATAACGATACATACATAAAAATGCTTACACTTTTAAATACAACTGAAGAACAGGTAAAAAAAGGCATTAAAGATAATGAAATTGCTACAGCATTAAAATATAAAATAAACACTTTAACATCTAATTTAGTATACCCTAATGCTATAAAAAACTTGGAAAAAACAATAATTAATTATCTGAAATATATACAAGAGAAAAATATTCAAGATCCAAAACAAGAATTAAAGTGCATTCTAACATTAATAAATATAGAGAATGAAATATTCACAACAAACAAAGAAAAGAAATTTTCGTTATACTACATTAAAATACCTGAAAGTTTAGAAAAGATATATAAAATATCGAATAAGAAACAAATGTATATTTATATATACAATAATTCGGAATTTAAATCTCTGAGAGAACAGAATCAATCAGAACAAGAATTATTACAAGAACTCTTAGAAAAAAATATTCTTGATGTAAAAGTATCAGGTTAGCAAAAAATTAAAAATCAAAATATTAAGCAATACAATAATAAAACCAATATTTTAATTATAGATTCTATTTAATATATATTTTAATTTTGAATAAACCTCAACTAAATAGATGGGAATACTTCCAATATAATAAAATTTATGATTTAATTGACATATAGCAATCAGAGAATAGTACTATGATTAAGATACTCAAAACAGAAGATAATAAAAAACTTCTAAAGTTAAGTATAAGTGAAGCTGTATCAGGTTCATGGTTTAGTTTGATTGCCCCAAATGAGGAAGAAATAAAACAAGTTTCTCTGGTTCTAGGGTTGGATGAGGATTTTCTTTTAAACTCATTAGACTTAGATGAACGTTCACGTATTGAAATAGAAGACGGGAACACACTAATAATTACGAATTTGCCAATTATGACAGAAGATGGATGTTTTGACACTCTGCCATTAGGTATAATATACACACCAACTTCCATTATAACAGTATGTTCAAAAGATAATAATATCCTGTCATCGTTTAATGAAACAACAGCATATTCATTTGATACAAGAAACAAAACAGAATTTATGTTAAAGATTCTGTATCGTTCAGTTAAATTTTACTTGAAATATTTAGACATAATAAACAGAACAACAGAAAATATAGAAATAGAACTTCAAAAAGCAACAAATAATAAAGCATTATTCCAATTGATGGAAATACAGAAAACACTTGTATATTTTTCAACAGCATTAAAAGACAATGATATAGTATTGCAAAAAATAATGAGAATAACAAAATCTCCGGCAAATCTTTTAAAAACAACAGAAGAAGACATAGATATGTTAGAAGATGTTATCATAGATACAAGACAGGCAATCGAAATGGTAGATATGCACAGAATGATTCTTGAAGCAATGATGGAAGGTTTTGCATCTATAATAAATAATAATCTAAACTTAGTAATGAAATTTTTAGCTGCAATAACAATTATTATGTCTATTCCAACAATGATAGGCGGGCTATGGGGAATGAATGTTAAAGTGCCATATGGTAACAATCCTTATGGTTTTCTAATAGTTGTAGCTTTATCAATAATAACTTCAACAGTAGTGGTATTCTATTTCAGAAAAAAAGGTATGTTCTAAATTGAAAAACGGATCTATATTAATAATATCAAACGATAATAAAAAGGGAATTCACATTTCAGAAAAAATAAAATTACTAAGAGAATGTGACACCATAAGAATAGTTTCATATATAGAAGCAATATCGGTTCTAAATTCAACACAACCTTCATTGATTTTAGTATATTGTTCAAGTTCCGATTCAATAAGCATTATAAAAGAAATAAGAACAATAAAAGCATTAGATAAAGTACCAATAATATTTGTAATGGATTCATTGGTAGAAGATTTATTAATGTACGCATTTGATAATGGAATAGACGACTTTTTCTTTTTAACAGATACCGATTCCGTCATTTTAATGCGAATATTTCTAACATTACAAAAGTCTATTTTATACAAACAAATTGATATTCATAATGAAATATTGGTATCAGCAAATATTATAGATAAGCAAACAGGTATATATAAGAAAGAACAAGCACCAATTGCATTAAGAAATTTCTTTAGTAAAAGTATAGAAGAGAATCTTGAAAATACAGTATTTATGTATTTGCGTCCAATACAAATAGAAAACAAAAGATTAAATCTTCAAAAAATAGCATCAGTAGTAAAATCAATTCCAAGAGGAAATGATATAATCGCATATGGAAAGAGTTCCGGATTTTATCTGATACTATATAATGCAGGTATTTCAGGTGCAAAATCAGTAGCATCAAGAATAAGAAATACGCTTGCAAGCACCTGCAAAGTATATGCCATTGCAGCAGAAATAACAAATTCATTTGAAGAAATGGAGCCTATACTATACCAAAGTTTAAAAGATCAAATCGCAGCAGGAAAAGAATTCAATTATTTATATGACCTAACATTCAATGAAGCAGCAGAGGTTATAGAAGTTCGAGATGAAAACGGAAAGAAGTTTAAAGATTTCAAAAAGGAATTTCATACTAATTTTGAAAAAATAGTAGCACCTGTTTTCTATCAAATTCAAACAGCAAACGCGGAAAAGTTTCCAAATGCCAAAATTGATTTTTCCATAGAAGAAACAGAAAGTAAGTTTACAATTTCACAAGATAATATATCGAGTGAACTTATAATTACATATCCAACATATATAAAGTTACTTATGGACATAAAGCATAATGAAGAAGAAAAACAGCCGGAAATAAGAAGATTAACATTTGACTTTGAAGATTTTTCAGCAGAAAAACTTACATCAATATTAAATGATGTAATCAGTGAATTTTCGGCGAGATTAAATCTAAACATAATGCACACAGCGGAATAAATTATGCCAAACAAAAATAAATTATTAATATCATCCTCAGCCAAAAAGACGATAAGAGACTCTGTACTTTTAGCGCAAGAACTTGGGACTGGTATTGAAATCAGCAGAGTTCCATTATTTAAAAACAAAAATCTTACAGTAAATGATACTATTGAAATTTTAAATAAAGATTTAGCCGATTTTAAAGATAGAGTAACACTGCATGCAATGTTTTCAGATGTAAATGTTGCAAGTTCAGATTGTCTATTAAGAGAAATAGCCAAACAAAGATGTATTGAATCATTGGAAATAGGTAAAGGAATAAAAGCAGATACAGTATTATTTCATACCGGAAACAAAGGCACAAAGCATTATGGTTCTATTGAAATATTTAAAAAGAATTTTATCTCTTTCTGGAGAGAATTTATAAAAGAGTTTGAAAAGGCTGATATTATTGCAGTAATAGAGAATGTATTTGAAACATCACCCCAATTTTGTCTTGATTTATTTGAAAAGATAGATTCCCCATATTTAAAGCTTGCCTTAGATTGCGGACACGTAAATTTATATGCACATGATACAAATATAATTGAATGGTTGGATGCATATGGCAATAATTTATATCACTTGCACATACACAACAATTTCAGAGAAAATGATGACCATTCTAACTTAAACAATGGAACATTAGATTACGATACTATTCTAAAAAAGATAAAAGAATCAAAAATAGACCCGACATTTGTTCTAGAGATGTTTACTGAAGAAGATATAAGAAAGAGTGTAGAAATATATAACTCTATTATGTCCTAAACACTATAGGAATCTTAAATGAATATAAAAACAGAATTATTAGATGAAAATATTTTAAAAATAACGTCAAAAAGGACACTGACGTATTCACTAATAACAAATATATCATTTATTATTATATTTTTTACTGCTTTATATGCCTTTCATAATTTTATTGAATCATATCAAAAAGTATCTATAGGAATAATAAAAGATAAAAAGCTTTGCAACATAGAGCAAGATTTTTTCATATATGGAAAGAAAAATACACAAGCCGAATACATAGAAATGAAGCAAGCAAAATTATATACACATTCTAGCAGAGGTATAACAAGCTATTGTGTTGAATTACCTTGTGAAATAGACCATTCAAAATTTATACTATATAAAAACTATACGCTAAATAGAAAATTAACACAATGGATTACAAATAAATTTAATGAATTGAATAATGATTCCTCTCTTAATTCCTTTAAAATAGATATACAAAGAGGTGATTTTTATAAAAGTTCATATTTCTTGTTTGATATATCAAGTGCTATTATATTATTTATTTTTTCATTTTTAATTTTTGGTTCTATTCCATACAGAAGTGAACTATTAATAGATAAAGAAAAAAACATAATTCAAATAAATAATTCTACATTTCTTTTTAAAAATTTCCCAAATTTTCACAAAATAGAATTTGAAATTTCGAAAATAAAGAACATAGATAAAAAAGACATAGGAAAACTATTTCAACCAATAATATTTACAACAGAGAATGGCAAAATATATAGTTTCAATATATTACAATTATCACAAAAAGGAATGGAAGAACCTTTGAGTATAATAAAAAACTTTTTAAATATCTAACATAGTAAAAGTTTAATGTTCAAACTTAATTTCTTTTAGCCCGAATCCATTCAAATCAATCTGAACATTAGTTGAATCAATAGAAATCAATTCAGATTTTTCTTCATTATAGTCTATACTCCAAGTTCCAAGAAAAAGTGGTTTATCTTTAGTAAAAGCATAGGCATATACAATTAATCTGTCAGGATTATTTTTATCCCAACCAATTGGAAAAATATCCCATAAATAATCTTTTAATTCAATCTGTTTATTTTGACGCCACCAGTATATTATAGCTTCTCTGACGGCAGTTAATCTTTTCCAAGATTTTGATTTAAAATCATAAATAATAACATTAGTCTGCCAAGTTTCATATAAATTAGAACCTATTTTCTCTTTAAAGGCAATCTTTGTACTATCTTTAGACCAATCTATCGGAAAAAGTGTTTTAAATTGGTATTCTTGTAAATAATCCATTCCAACAGTAACAATAGGATTTACATCACCTTGCATAACATTTGTTTTAAATAAAGCTTCATATGCATCATTAATATTTTCTTTAACCGGAATATAATAAGCAGATGATGATGTTTGCGAATATTTCGGATAAAAGAAACATTTTGTATATACCATTTTTTTATTATCAGGAGACAATATCCCTGGGGACGCAATTGTCCTTTGAGCAACAAGTTTTGTTAAGTCAATATTTCTTTGACCGGGAGGTGAATTATAACTCACAACTCTATAATGAGGATCAGGTAAAATAATTTCACTATTTTGTTCAAAAGATGGTTCAGGTATTATAAAATCTTTTCTCTTTTTTTCAGCTGATAGCTTATAATAATCGTCCATTGTAATAGGCATATTAGATTTATCAATATTATGATAATAAGTCTTCTTTGATGGTGGTAAATGAAGTTTTTCTCTAACCTTTTCTTGCAAAGTTCTGGGATCATATTCCTTTTCAGGTTCTTCAACTTTAGATGAATCTAATACTTCAGAATTTAAATATAAAGGATCAGGAATAACCTTTTCAGCTTTTACAAAAGAAGATGCCAGTATTAAACAAAATAATAAAATTAAATAATTTCTCATTAAACAAGACCTTCTTTAACAGCTTGAATTGTAGCTTGAGTTCTGTTTGTAACATATAATTTTTGTAAAATACTATGAACATGCGCTTTAGCAGTAGAAAGAGTAATAACAAGTCTCTTAGCAATTTGAGAGTTATTTAGCCCTTCAACAATTAAAGCTAACACTTCAATTTCTCTATCTGTAAGACCATAAACATTCTTTGCATTTTTATTTACTGATGAGATATTGTTATCAGAAGATGTCGAAGTTTGTCTCTTTACACTTGATAAAACCAACCTTGCAATAGCAGGGTCTAACCAAGCAGTACCTTCTGCTACAGCTTTGATAGCAGAAATCATTTGTTCTTCATTAGCCCCCTTCATAATATATCCGTCAGCCCCTGCAGATAAAGAATCAAATACATCATCTTCTGATTCTCTTGAAGTAAATATCAAAACTTTAATATTAGGATTAGACTTCTTAATTAAAGAAGTGGCTTGAATACCATCCATTTCCGGAAGTCCTATATCCATAAGAACAACATCAGGATTCAGTTTCAAAGCAAGCTCCACGCCTTTTTTACCATTTTCAGCTTCCCCTATTAAGTTAATGTCCTTCGAATTTTCAAAGACAAGAGAAAGCCCAAGCCTTACCATAGTATGATCTTCTACAAGTAAAACCTTTATACAGTCCATAATTTATCCTCTTTTTTTAACATAACGGAATCAAGAAGAACAAAGAAGAACTCACTCCCTTTTCCTTTATCACTTTCAAGCCAAATCTTACCGCCATGTGCATCTATAATTTGTTTAGACAAATAAAGTCCTAAACCGGTACTGATAGAACGTTTTTCCTGAGTTCCTTGTGAAAAACGCTTGAATAACTTAGGAATATCCTTCTTGTAAATACCTTCTCCGTTATCTTTTACAGAGAAATGCAAGTCATTTGACTCAATTTCTGCTTTTACTTCAATGTATCCGCCATCTTGAGTATATTTAACAGCATTACCAAGTAAATTTATAATAACTCTTCTTATTTCATTTCTATCAGCCAAAACTTCTGCAGAATCTAAATTTTTATATATTTTCTCAATTTTTTGATGTTTTGAATCAGCAATTGGTAAAACTTGTTCAATACATTCATCAAGAAGTAAGGAAAAATCAAAAGGTGTTTTAACTAATTTTAAACGCCCGGCTTCATACTTATAAACTTCTAATAATGTATTAACTAAGCCTAGCATGTCTTCATGACTTTTTTTCATCGTTTTTAGGAGCATTTGCTGTTTTTCATTCAACTCACCAAGTTTACCGTTAAGGAAATACTCTAAGGTTTGTATTGAAGCTACAGAAGGCGTTCTAAGATCATGTGTCAAAGTCGCAATAAAATCTTCTCTAAGTCTATCCATTTCTTTTTGAAAATGAACATTCCTTATAACAAACACATATTTTTCTTGTTCATTTTCTGATTTAGCAGGTATATATGCACAACTAATCTCAACAGGGATTTTATTACCATTAACAACATTTATAACATTAATTTCTCTGAGCAAATTTTCATCTTTGCATGATAATACTTCAATCCAGTCAGTCTCTTTTGTTTCAAAAAGTTCTTTTATATTTTTTGTTTTTAAAATTTCTTCAGACAAACCAAACAATAACTCACATGCAGGATTTACATCTAAAACAACACCATTAGAAGAAAGAAGTATTATTCCATCAGCACAATTAGTAATTATCGCAGATAATCTTTCATTCATTTCGATAATGTCAGCAGTTTTTTCTTTTACAAGCGCTTCTAAATTTTGAGAATATTTTGTCAATTGTTTATTTGTTTCTTCTAATTTTTCTATTAAATGAGCTCTTTCATAGGCATTTTTTATATTTATAACAAGTTCATCATTATCCCAAGGTTTTTCAATATATTTATAAAGACCAACTTCGTTTATAGCTCTAATGGCATTTTCTTTATCTGCATAACCTGTAAGTAAAATCATACTGGAATTTGGATACATTTCTTTTGCTTTTGAAAGAAACTCTAGTCCATTCATTTGCGGCATCATAAAATCAGAAATTATTACATCTCTAGAGTTTTTTTCTAAATATTTAAGCGCCTCAATAGGATCATTAAAAAAAGCAGCATCACTAAATCCTTCTAACATAAATAAAGATTTTAATGAAGAAGTAACAAGTTTATCATCATCAAGAACTAGTATTTTATATTTTTGCATACACGCTCCCTAATAAAATGATAGTTTAAAATGGTCAAAGAAACAAATATTGTTACAATATTAAGATTGAGTTTCTCTAAGTTTTTCAATATCAAGCTGCTTAACTTCTAAATCTTTAATAGTAGACTGAAGCAATATAATTTCAGCTTTTAGAGCCGAAATAACAGATGGCAGTTTAAGATAAGCTTGTTTATCATTTATACGTCTAATATGAGCAGTTAAAGATTGAGACTCAATTTGAGCATCTTCTAAAGTTTTCCCTGCAGTAATTTTTAAATAATTTTCAATATTTTTTTCAGAAGAACTAATTTGTTTATTTAACTCAGATTCTTGCTTTCTCAAAGAATCAATTTCATCTTGAAGTTCCTTACGTTTCAATGCTTCATTTGCAGATATTACAATATTTGATTGTAATAGTTCAGAAATTTCAGCATCAATTGAATTTTTAGCAGCAGTATTAATAATTGCTTTCAAACCATTACCGGCTGAATGTGCTTCAATATACTTAGCAGCTTCAACAAGGGCCAGGTATCTTTGATAAAGCGTTTGTTCTTCTTCTGAAAATAAAGAAGGATCAAAGTCATTTTCAGGATACTGCAAAATTTCAGCCTCTAAATTAAAAATTCCTTGTTGGCAAGACAATAAAGAACTATTTAGTTGTTCTAAGGTAGCCTTTTCTGCAGCAATTTTAAGATGTGCAGAAATTATAGCATCAACCTTATTTTTAGAAACTTGTAACATTTCTATAGTAGGAAATTGTTCATCAAGTTCCATTATTTCAAGTTCTATGTCATCTTTACGTGATTCTTGCTGAGCAATATCTTGATTCAAAGTGGCAATTGAGTCTTTATAAGCTTGAATTTTTTCTTCTTTTTCAGAATCTGTCATTTGGAGTTTAGGATTTTTTTTCGCTTTTTTAGGAGGATTTCGTAAATCATTTAATGCAGAGCTAATGTTACTTCTTCTATCTCTAAGTGTTTGTATTGCATTTATCAACTGATCACGTTGATTAACTTTTTGTATTCTTTTAATCAAAGCTTGATATTCCTCGTCAGAAGAAATTGAGTCCAATTTTGCTTGTAGCGTTTGAATTTCTAGCTGTTTTCCTTCAATTTCATCTTTGCAATTTTGAACACTAGTAGAGACAGAAGAATTAGCTTCTAATATTCTAAAATCAATACTCCCAAGTCTAGAAACCGTCTCTTCCCTTTGTCCAAAAAGCCTTTGAACATATTTTAGCAAATTAGTCGCAGACATTCTATTTAATATACTTGATGCAGACGATGACATTAAATTGGAATGTGCATATTGAAACTTTTCAGGCGGCATATTTTCTTTTATCGAGGGAAACATTGCGTAGAACTCAGGGAAAGACATTCCTTTTTTTAAATCATGATTACAACAATAACAAGCCTCAACTAAATTAATATCAGAATTATTATTTTCTTCCTCTAAGTTTTGAGGGGAAACATGGTCAACAGTTCTGGTTAACGGTCGCATGTTCCTTTTTAAGAGTTCAAAGGCATCTTCTGACTCGAGATGATATATTTGCTGAAATATAGCATCGGCTTTTAAAAATGATTTATCTTCTGCAAATTTTAGAAATTTCTTGAAAAAATCAATTTCATCATGGTTCTCTAACTTTTTAGCAAAAGTTAATTCTTCAGAACGAACTGCTGATTCAAGTTTTTCCAATACACTTTTAATATCGCCTTGCAGACGGTGAGATTTTGAACTCAACATACTTTTTGCAAGTGCTTCAATTTGAGCTTCACTATACACCTTACATCCACAATACGCACAGTGATTAGTAGGATTAATAATAGAATCTATATCATATTTTTTCGCACGAAAAGTTACAATATCACCAAAAGAATTTTCATTTTTACGATTCATAGGTGAATATGTTTCAGCTTTATCAAAAACAAATCTTTGTTTAAAAGGATTATATAAATTACTTACACTTTGAATTTTCACAGTCAATCTCTCAAACGTATCACTTAGAGAAAATATGAATAAAAGATTTTTTGTTACTATATTAAAAAAGATTTACAAGACCCTCAAAAATACTTGTAAAATTTTGTAAATAGGAGAATAAAAACTAACAATAACATAATTTAGAATTTTTATATACAGATGTCTTTTGTGTTTAGAAATAATATATTAATTCTCATTCAGGATTAGGAAAGATAGGGTAGTTTATATGAGAATTTTGTTCAATCAAACTTATGGCATTGGAAACATTAATGCTTTACAGAATAAAAAAGCAAACAAAATATATACCAATGCAACAACAAGTGACGTAGTATCTTTTTCGGGGAATATAAAGCGTCATAAAATCAAAGTAGAGCCTGATACAGCAGAATTTGTTGCAAACAGCTTATCAACATCAACATCAGGACACAGAGCACCATATGGTTCAAAAACTTTTAATCCCGAGATAGTAGAACTAATGACCCTAGGCGTAGCAGAATATGCAAAAGAGGCTGCAGCAAGAGGCAACAAGAAACCGGTAGTATTAATTGGTGGAGACACAAGACAAGCCACAAAAGAATCACTTCCATTAATAAAAGATACACTGGTAAATCAAGGTGTAGATGTAATATATATAAAAGAACCGGTACCTACACCATTACATGCTCTAATGACAAAAGAAAATGATATTGATGTATCAATTTTATTAACAGCAAGCCATAATCCTTGGAGTGATGGAGGATTTAATTTAGTAACAAAAGAAGGCGCAATTGCCCCACCAGCTGTAACAAAGAAAGTAGCACAAAATATTGTGGACTACGCAAAAAAAGGAGTATATACAACCGACAAAAGAAAAAAAGGAGATGTTACAGAAACATATCCATATAATATGTACAGAGATAAACTAAATTCATATAATTTGATAGACTGGGATGCTATAAAAGATGCCGGAATATCAATATACTATGATGATTTAAAGGGTACAGGAGGAAATGTATTACCAAAATTATTAAGAGAATATGGAATTCCTAATAACTTTGTAATTTCAGGGAAGAAAGAAGGTCCAAATCCAACAGATGAAAATTTAACAGAGGTTAAAGATTGTATAAGAGAAGACAAATCAGGATTAAAAGTAGGTTTAGCAAATGATGGAGATGCTGATAGATTTGGAATTATAGATGAAAAAGGTACTTTTATAACTCCCAATGATGTTATTTTGCTTGTAGCACACCATTTAGCAAATAACAAAGGATTAAAAGGAGATATTATAAGAAGCCAAGCAACTTCGTCACAACTAGATTTGTTTGCAAGAAATAATGGTCTAAATGTAATACAAACACCTGTAGGATTTAAATATATAGGTGAAGATATTCTCGGATTAGGAGAACAAGGTAAGGATATATTAGTCGCAGGAGAAGAATCCGGCGGACTAACAATAAACGGACATATACCGGAGAAAGACGGAATTATAGCTTTACTAACTATCTTAGATTTAATGGCAACAGAAAATAAACCAATATCTGAAATTTTAGAAGAAACAAAAAAAGGTTTAAATTCTGAATTTAGAGCAGATAGCTTTAGCCAAAAGTTAGAAAAAGAGTCAGATAAAGAAATCATAATGAACAGAATGAAAGAAATTTATACAAAAGCTCTTGAAGGAGAAACAACTTTTGGTGACTTTGAAATAGATGTTGAAAAAACAAAAGCAAATGCAGAAGAAATGGAAAGATATCGCCAAGGCGGAGATGGAGTAAAATTATACTTTACAGACGGTTCATCAATATTAGTAAGAAAGAGCGGAACAGAACCAAAAGTAAAAGCATATATTGAAACATATAATGATTCTGTAGAGATAGCTGATGCAAATGTTGTAAAACTAAGAAAAGAACTTGAAAAAATATTTGAAATCAGTCCTAAAAATACAAGTTTTAAAGGGACAAATAATGAAGTACAAGTAAAGATACCCGATATTGATTTATCACAATATAAAGTAAATGCAGCAGAAGCAACGAAAGATATACAATCAAGAATCGGAGTAAAAGGTCAATTTCTAAACTGGATTGGAGAATTACCGCAAACACAGCTAAAGAATATTGATAATATATACAACCTTGCACAAGAAGCAAAAAAAGGTGGCTACACAGACTTAGCAATACTGGGAATAGGTGGTTCAAGACACACGACTGAAGCAATGATGAAAATGTTGGGAAAAGATGCAAACGTGCATTTTTACTCTGCTGTTGACGGAGAAAGTTTCAGAAGATTTACAAAAGGACTTGATTTAGATAAAACAAAATTCTTAGTTGTATCAAAATCCGGCGGAACCCTAGAAACAACAACTGCATATGAAGCAGCAAAAAAATTAATGCAAGAACATACACAAAAAAATGATGTTTCAGATAAATTTATTGCAATGACAGATGCTTCAAGCGAAAAAAGTAATCTAAGAAAAGCTGTAGACAGAGGCGAAATTGATCTTTCAGGACTTGTACATGATGATGTTGGCGGAAGATTTTCAATATTTGATGATGCAACAATCTTTACAATGGCATATGCCGGAGTTCCCAAAGAAGATATCATAAGAATGTTAAAAGCATCAATAAAAGCCCAGAAAGAATTTTTAAATCCAAACATAAACGAAAATGAAGCACTTCAATTGGCAGCATTCAATTTGGATTCAAAAACAAAGGGAAAAAGCAAACACTATGTTGAATACTTTTCTGATGCATTTTCAGGAACAACACTTTGGGATAAACAACTAAACAATGAATCCCTTAAAGCACAGATTTCAACAGAAACAAATATAGGTCCCGGCTATCTTCACTACAATGCGGAAGCAGATTTAGATGAAGCAAATACAGATTCATATTATACATTTGTATACCCAAAATCTGATGAAAAGACAACAAATGCTGTTATAAAAGGTGTTACAACAGCATATTCAAAACAACATCCTGTAACAGAGATTGAGATAAAAGATTTTAGTCCTGAATCAATCGCAAGATTTATAGAACTAAAACACTTTGAAACTCTATACACTGGGAATATGTTAAGACGTTACAACGGAAATGTCACATCAGGGAATGAAGCATTACCTGAAGTATTACAACCTAATGTAGAAAAATACAAGAAAGAGGTAAAGGCAAATCTATAAATATATAAAAGACAAAAAGGCACTCTTATTTGAGTGCCTTTTATATATTAAAAAGAAAAGGCTGATTTTTTCAGCCTTTTCTTCAATATAGATTAATATTTACTATTCAGTAATTTTATCTACAACACCAGCACCAACTGTACGGCCACCTTCTCTGATAGCAAATCTCATACCTTGTTCGATAGCTACCGGAGATATAAGCTCAACGTCCATAACAACGTTATCACCAGGCATTACCATTTCACCATCAAATTTGATAGAACCGGTAACGTCAGTTGTTCTAATGTAGAATTGAGGTCTGTAACCAGGGAAGAAAGGAGTATGACGACCACCTTCATCTTTTGTTAATACATAAACGTTAGCAGTAAATTTGGTGTGAGGCTTAATAGAACCTGGAGCTGCTAATACTTGACCTCTTTGTACTTCAGATTTATCAACACCTCTTAATAAAGCACCGATATTATCACCAGCGATACCTTCATCAAGAAGTTTTCTGAACATTTCAACACCTGTTACAGTTGTCTTTTTAGTTTCACCGAAACCAACAATTTCAACTTCTTGACCAACTTTAACTTTACCACGTTCAACTCTACCTGTAGCAACAGTACCACGACCTGTAATAGAGAATACGTCTTCTACCGGCATCAAGAATGGTTGATCAACATCACGTTCAGGAGTTGGAATCCAAGTATCAACTGCATCCATAAGTTCCCAAATTTTGTCAACCCATTTATCTTGACCACGAGCAACTGTTGGATTAGCTTGAACTGCTTCTAAAGCTTTTAGAGCAGAACCTCTAATAAATGGAGTATTATCACCATCAAATTCATATTTTGATAATAATTCTCTAGCTTCCATTTCAACTAATTCAAGTAATTCTTCATCTTCAACCATATCACATTTGTTCAAGAATACTACCAATTTAGGAACACCAACTTGTCTTGCAAGTAAGATGTGTTCTCTTGTTTGAGGCATAGCACCATCTGTAGCAGCAATAACTAAGATAGCACCATCCATTTGAGCAGCACCTGTAATCATATTTTTTACATAGTCAGCGTGCCCTGGGCAGTCAACGTGTGCATAGTGTCTTGCATCAGTTTCATATTCTACGTGTGCTGTAGAAATTGTTATACCTCTAGCTTTTTCTTCCGGAGCTGCGTCAATTTCATCAAACTTTTTAGCTTGAGCTTTACCAACAGCTGCCATACAAGATGTGATTGCTGCAGTTAACGTTGTTTTACCGTGGTCTACGTGACCTACAGTACCAATATTAACGTGCGGTTTGTTTCTTTCAAACTTTTCGCGTGCCATGAGTTTAAACTCCTTTTTCTTTAATATGTCTACTATTTTTGTTTT
The DNA here is from genome assembly GCA_944322745.1 of Candidatus Gastranaerophilales bacterium. GTDB lineage: Bacteria > Cyanobacteriota > Vampirovibrionia > Gastranaerophilales > Gastranaerophilaceae > Avigastranaerophilus. The sequence goes on from CALUPV010000001.1 coordinate 254,602, forward strand.
TCTATGATATTCATTTAATCAGCCCTTGATGGGACTTGAACCCATGACCTTTCCCTTACCAAGGGAATGCGCTACCTCTGCGCCACAAGGGCATGAATGCTTGCCCAAATTTATGCGCCTTCCCAACGGGAATGCTACCTCTCCTGAAACGATAATTAATCGTTTCACTCGGCAGAGTCTCTGCGCCACAAGGGCTCATATAGAAAATGGGCAGAGGTGGATTCGAACCACCGTACACTCTCGTGAACAGATTTACAGTCTGTCGCCTTTAGCCACTCGGCCATCTACCCATATGAATTTTAAATGTACAATCTAGAAAAAGCCGGTGATAGGAATCGAACCTACAACCTACGGTTTACAAAACCGTTGCTCTACCGTTGAGCTACACCGGCGCATCTTCAATGCTTCTTGTATAATATAAGGGACATAACTCATTGTCAAGAATTTTTTTTAATAATTTTTATCAACTTATATTTTAGAATATATTTGCTTAATATATTACAGAGCTATTTACCAATTTAACAATAAGGTTTATCATTTAAATAAGTGAATGTAGGAGGTATTTAACATGGCAAATGTATTAGAAATTACAGACGAAACATTTGAAACAGAAGTTTTGAAAGAAGAAAAGCTGACTCTTGTAGATTTCTGGGCAACTTGGTGCGGTCCTTGCAGAAAACTTTCTCCTGTAATTGATGAATTAGCAAATGAATTTACGGACAAAGTCAAATTTGTCAAAATAAAAGCTGATGAAAATCTTCAAACCGCACAAAAGTATTCAATAAGTGGAGTCCCCTGCCTTTTAATTTTTAAAAACGGTGAACCTGTTGAACGAATAGTAAATATTGTTCCCAAATCTATAATTATAAACAATTTAAACAAACATCTATAGGTAAATTATGTCATATAACCAATCTAATAATGAATTTTTTAGTTACCAGGGTACTATAAACAGGAAAGACTACATAATAAACATTTTTATTGTGATTGCTTTACTAATCGGAATTTCATTTGTTCGATTTGATAGTTTTGCGCCTTACATAAAGCCCGAATTTTTATATAGTGTTTTAATGTTTATGGTTAATTTGTTTCAATTTGTAATGCTAATGTCGATTATTTCACTTGTATATAGGAGAATAGCCGACTTCTCAATTTCAAAATCAATAACATTTAATACAAATATAAAAAAATTATTTTTTCTTTTTTTTGTATTTCCTGTTTTGTACTTGTTTTGTCTTAGATTTTTTATAGATATTATACCCATATTAAGAAACGTTTTAGATTCACTCGTGATTTTTATCCTAACTCCTTTAGGACTAATCTCTGCCATGATTCTGGCTTTTATAAAAGGGGGCAGATAAATTAATTGATATTTAACAGTTAATATTTTATAATCGAATAAAAGGAATATTTTTTATGAGTGATGACAGATTATTTGCTTCAAATAATGCGATCGGAAGAAAATGGTATTGTATAAATATTGTTGTACTTACAATAATTACATACTTTACTCAACTAATATTTACGGATCATATAATTCCAAACGTAATAAGTGAAGTATACGTTATAATAGCAACAGGCTTTTTATATTTTGCATATTTAATATTTTTAATAACTTTTTTTGCATTAATAGAAAGAAGATTATTTGATATTTGTGGAACAAGAGATACAAAAGGTTATAGGAACACATTAGCAATCCTAAAGTTTGCTGTTTTTTGCCAAATTTTTTCTTTATATTGTCAGTGGCAAAAACCACAATTACCAATTTCATATGTATCAATAGATTATATAACAATGGTTATGGATTTGGTATTTTTAGCGATTGTTTTTGCCTTATGTTTTATCAAAGGGAAAATTTCTTGTCTTACATATGATAAATACAGAAAAAAAATAAAATACGAATAATCTATGCAGGAAATTAATAACGTAATTATATGTGGTTTAGGAGGTTTAGGGTGTATATGTGCTACCGCTATTCAAGATAGTAATATTGCTAACTTGAAAATATTGTTGGATGCAGACAGATATAAGAAATATAATAAACAACCAACATGCTTTAATAAAAAAAAATACTATTTTGATTACATTCTCCCTGAAGAAAAAGACTTTAAAGCTGATTTAGTAATAATTGCAACCAAAAATAACGGTCTAGATTCTGCAATAGAAAATATTAAAAATTTTATTTCGAATGATACAATTATAATTTCATTATTAAATGGAATTCACAGTGAAAAAAGAATAGCAGCTAAATACAATTATGCAAACATCATTACATCTTTTTATATTGGACATTCCTGTATACGAGATAATCGAAATATATTTCAAGACGGAATTTATGAATTTGTAATAGGTTCAGAAAATGAGAACAAGGATAGAATTTTATATAAACTCAGTAATTTTTTTAAAAAGACAGGTATCAAATACAGAATATCAGGTTCTATTCAAGAGGAATATTGGAAAAAATTTATGATTAATGTTGGTATAAATCAATTATGTAGCGTAACGGGACTAACATTAAGAGACATAAAAAAAAATACTAGTTTAATAGTGCAACTAAAATCCCTAATAAAAGAAACGGAATTAATAGCACAAAAAGAAGGAATAAAAAATCACTTAAAAATCTATAATGAAGCGCTGCATTTTCTACTAGAAGAGATTGAAGATGCAACTCCATCAATGTTGCAAGATATAAAATCAGGCAGAAAAACAGAAGTAGAGATATTTGCAGGAGAAATAATAGAATTAGGGAGAAAACATAATATAAAAACCCCTGTAAATGAAGAAATTTATAACAAAATAAAACAACTTGAGCAAAGAAAGAATTAATATAAAATATATGATATAATATTTTTCAAGATTTATATGAGGAAAAGAAAATGCCGAAAAAATATATTTATTTTGTAGATGTAACGAATCGTGACGGTGTTCAAACATCAAGATTAGGTTTGGCAAAATTACAAAAAACAATTATTAATCTTATGTTAGATGACCTAGGTATAACACAGTCAGAATTTGGATTTCCAACAACAAAACATGAAATAAATTACTTAAACGGTAACTTAGAGCTTGTCGACCGAGGAGTTATTACTAAAACGAAATTATCAGGATGGATGAGAGGAATAGAAGAAGATGTAATTCTTTCATTTCAGAATGTACCAAGATTAAAGAATATAAACCTTTCAGTATCAACATCAGATCAAATGATAAAAGGGAAATATGGCGGAAAAAAGACACGTGAAGATATAATAAAATCAACAATAAAAGCATTAGATACAGCAGTTGCTTGCGGAGCACAAATAATAGGTGTAAATGCAGAAGATGCATCAAGGACGGATATAGACTATTTAATTGAATTTGCATTAGAGTCAAAGAAACATGGTGCTCAAAGATTTAGATATTGTGATACATTAGGATACGATGACCCAATAAGTGCATATGAAAGAATATCCAAAATAGCTCAAGAAACAAAAATGGACATAGAATTACACTTTCATAATGATTTAGGTATGGCAGCAGGTAATTCCGTAATGGGCGCAAAAGCGGCTATTGATGCTGGAGTCAACGCATATATAAATACCGCAATAAATGGCATGGGAGAAAGAGCCGGTAATGCAGATTTAATTTCTTGTTTGCTTGGAGTACTAAAATCAAGCGGAATGCATGGAATGTATGAAATTGATCCGAACATAGATTTATCTAAGACCTGGAAACTTGCTAAATATACTTCATATGCATTCAATGTTCCAATTCCAATAAATCAACCGGCAACAGGTGACAACGCATTTGCACATGAATCCGGTATTCATGCTGATGGAGCATTAAAAGACAGGTTAAACTATGAATTATATGATTATGAGGAACTTGGAAGAGGCGAACCTGAAATTGTAGAAACCGGAAGAATGATAACAACAGGTGAATATGGCGGTATAAAAGGTTTTAGAAATGTATACGAAAAAATGGAAATAGAATTTCAAGATGAAGATGAAGCAAGAAACATTTTAGAACTTGCCAGATATGCAAATGTTCACACACAAAAGCCATTAACACAGAGTGAATTAAAATTTATATATTATTATCCGGATATAGCAGCAAAGATTATGACTGTTACACCGTATTATATGCCAACAGGAAATTTAAAGAAAAGAGTTGATAATAATTTTATTACTCAACCACACCTATTTGTATAAAGGAAGAAAATATGGGACAAACAATTGCAGAGAAAATATTGTCTGCACACGCAGGCAAAGAAGTAAAACCGGGAGAACTTGTTATTGCAAATATAGATGTAGTAATGGTTCAAGATGGAACTGGTCCTTTAGCTGTAAATGAATTCAAAAAACTTGGAAAAACAAAACTAAACAATCCTCAGAGAACAATTTTATTTATTGACCACGCAGCACCAAGCCCAAGAAAAGAATTATCAAATTCTCATACTGTTTTAAGAGATTTTGCGAAAGAATATGGTGCTATTCTATCAGAAGTAGGTGAAGGAGTTTGCCACCAAAGACTTATAGAAAGTTATGTAAATCCCGGAGAAACATTATTAGGCGCTGATTCTCATACTTGTACATCAGGAGCACTTGGAGCTTTTGCAACAGGCGCAGGTTCGACTGATATTGCAGTAGTAATGGGATTAGGAAGAACTTGGCTAAAAGTCCCATCCACATTTAAAATTGTAGTAGAAGGGAATTTTCCTAAAGGTGTATATGCAAAAGATTTAATTTTACATTTAATTGGCTTAATAGGTGCCGATGGAGCCACATATAAAGCATTGGAATTCACAGGTTCCGGTGTAAAAAATATGACAATGGCAGACAGATTTACAATATCAAATATGGCTGTTGAAGCTGGTGCAAAAGTCGGATTATTTGAAACTGATGAAAAAACTTATGAATATTTAAAAGAACAAGGCAGAGCAGATAAATATAAAGAAATAAAAGCAGATCCGGATGCAATCTATGAAAGAGTAATAAACATTAATCTTAGTGATTTAAAACCGACAATATCGTGTCCCCACACGGTTGATAACACAAAAACTATTGAAGAAATAGAGAAAGTGAAAGTTAACCAAGTATATATAGGAACATGTACAAACGGAAGAATAGAAGATCTCCGAATTGCGGCAAAAATATTAAAAGGTCAAAAAGTGAATAAAAATGTGAGATTATTGGTTGCCCCTGCATCAAGAAAAGTATTTTTAAAAGCATTAGAAGAAGGCTTGATTTCAACATTTGTCGAATCAGGTGCTGCAATAGTAACATCAGGATGTGGAGCCTGCGTAGGAGTACACGCCGGAATCTTAGGTGATGGTGAAGTTTGTTTAGCGACACAAAATAGAAACTTCAGAGGAAGAATGGGAAATACTGAAGGGTATATATATCTATCTTCACCTGCCACAGCAGCCTACAGTGCAATTAAAGGATATATAGCCGATGTAAGGGAGGTTTTATAATGGAATTAAAAGGTAAAGCATTCAAATTTGGTGATGATATATCAACAGACCATATAGCACCGGGGCGATTATTTCATTTGCGTTCGAATCTTCCTGAATTAGCAAAACATGTTTTAGAAGATGCGGATCCTGAATTTGCATCAAAAATGAATAAGGGTGATTTTGTAGTAGCCGGTAATAATTTCGGACTTGGCTCATCAAGAGAACACGCCCCTCAAATAATAAAAATTGCAGGAGTCGGTGCTGTATTAGCAAAAAGTTTTGCAAGAATTTTTTATCGTAACGCAATAAATATTGGTTTATTACTAATTGAATGTGATACCGATAAGATTGATGCAGGTGATGAACTTGAGATAGATGTAAAACAAGGCTTTGTTTTCAATAAAACAAAAAGTATAAAATTGCCATTTGCGCCATTACCTGATGTTATGATTAAATTGCTTAATGAAGGCGGATTAATCGAACATTTAAAAATTCATGGTGATTTTGATTTAGTCTAGGAGAAAACAAATGCAAACAGTAACATTAATTCCGGGAGACGGAATTGGACCGGAAATAACAAAATCTGTTACAAGGATACTCAAAGAGGCAGGCGCTCAAATAGAATGGGATATACAATCTGCAGGTGCAGAAGTAGCAGAAATAGAAGGAACACCGCTTCCGGATAGAGTTATAGAGTCCATAAAACATAATAAAGTGGCTTTAAAAGCACCTGTTACAACACCAATTGGGAAAGGGTTCAGAAGTGTCAATGTAGCTTTGAGAAAATCACTTAATCTGTATGCAAACTTACGTCCTTGCAAAAATATAGAAGGAATAAAAACACGTTTTGATAATGTAGATTTAGTAATAGTAAGAGAAAATACTGAAGATTTATATGCAGGTATTGAAAGACAAGTTGATGATAATACAGCAGAATCAATAAAAATAATTACAAGAAAAGCCTCAACAAGAATTGTTGAATTCGCATTTGATTATGCAATAAAAAATAACCGAAAACTTGTGACAGCTGTTTCTAAAGCAAATATATGTAAGTTATCCGATGGCTTATTTCTTGAATGTGCAAGAGAAGTTGCAAAGAAATTTCCGCAAATAGAATATAAAGAAATTTTAGTAGATAATCTTTGTATGCAATTAGTTCAAAAACCTGAACAATTTGATGTTCTTGTTCTTCCGAATTTATATGGAGATATAGTATCAGATTTATGTGCAGGACTAATAGGAGGTTTAGGTATTGCTCAAGGCGCAAATATAGGTGAAGATGCTGCAGTATTTGAACCCGTTCACGGCAGCGCACCTGATATAAAAGGTCAAAATAAAGCAAATCCAACAGCACTTTTATTATCGGCAATCGAAATGCTTAAATATATAAAACAAAACAACATTGCTGAAAAAATAGAAAAAGCACTTTTTGAAACAATAAAAGAGAAAAAGATTCTGACTCCTGATTTGGGTGGAATTGCAACAACAACAGATTTTACTAATGAAATAATAAAAAAACTGTAAACTTTTATTAATTTTTTATATATAAAAATGATATACAAGTCAATTTTTACTTGTATTTTTTTTTTTTATGTATAGCGAGGATTATTTATGAACATTTCTTCATTAATACAAGGTTTTTCATCATATTTAGAGAGCTTAAATGAAACTTCAACAAAAGAATACAATACATCCTCTTCAAGTATTAGTATATTTATGTATTCATCTGAATTCAAAACATATCTTACAGATGAATTAAATATTGCAGATTCATCAATCTTCTCTAAGAGTATAAACGATATTCTATCAATGGATGTAGTTAATGGGAAATTAGTTGAAAGTACTGAAGATAATTCCGATTCATTCCTTTCTTCTGCAGAGGAAGACCAAGATGAAGATCCTTCAAATACATCAATAAATGAACAAGGAAATGATTCTACACAAGTTCAAGAAGATATTGTATTACCTGAAAATGATTCTACCCAAGTCCAAGAAGATGTTGTATTACCTGAAAATAATTCTCAAGTTGAAGATTCAAATTCAGAAACAACAAATCCAAACACAGAAAATTTAGAAGAAAATAATGAAGTTTTAACAGAATTACTTAATAATCTTTTCCAAGACCAAACAGTTATTTCCGCACTTGATAGTGACGAAAGCGGAGATTTAGATAAAAATGAAATTTCTACATTTTTAAATAATATTAATAGCTTAGACGGAGATACTGAAAATCTTTCGCTTAATGATGTATTATCCGGAATAGAACAAATAAAACAAAAAGTTGATTCACAAGCAAATATTGAGACCGTAGAAGAAGAGACTCCTGAAGCAGATGATATCAATCAAACTCAAGCTGCACAAGCTTCTTCAAACACAGCTACACCTTCATCAGGGAATATTTCAAGCGGTTCAACAGGAGGCAGCAGTACACCATCTTATTATGGTTCGAATGCCGTTCAAGAAAAAACGCTTGATAATATGACACGAGAAGAATTAAATGCTGAACTTACAACAGCTGAATCAGAATTAACAGGAAAACAAGACATTTTATCTTCGTTACTTGATGGTTCTGAAGAAAATCTTCAAGCAATGACAGAAGAAATGGAAAATTTATACGACACATATTTATCTGAACTTGAAACAGTTGATGAAGACATGGCTAAACAAGTTGATACTCTGAAACAAAGTATTGACTCTCAAGAAGATATAATAGACTCAAAAGATCAAGAAATTGCAGATCAGGAAGGAATTGTCTCAGAATCAGAAACTGCATATAATAATGCTGTTTCAACAAAGGAGCAACTTCAATCTTCATTATCTGAGTTAGAATCTACAGACACATCAAACATGGATGATTCTGAAATTGCAGAATTAAATTCAAAAATTTCCGAACTTAAATCCAAAGTTTCTGAAGCAGAACAAGCAGAAAAAGATGCAAAACAGACTTGGGATGATGCAAAAACTAAATTAGATTCTCTAAATACAGAAAGAGAATCTATGCAGACAAAACTTGATAGTTTAAATACACAAATGACAGAACTTGAAGAAAAAATTGCAGAAACATATCCTCAAGTTCAAGAATCACTTAACTCATATAAGGAAGCAAAAGCAACCCGTGATTCATACAAAGCAGAAGCGACAACAGCTATTAAATCAGAAATTAGCACAGCCCAAAGTTATGTCGATGAAGTCAAAACTGCTATAAATAATTTAGACAATAAAGAAATCAAAAAAGAATACAGTATGAATCAGTATGACGCTGAAGAGGGTGAAAGACTTGTAGATGTTGCTCGACAGATGTTAGACAGATATGGTTCTTCAACAGGTTATTGCGCAACAGGCGTTAGCAGGACATTTGCAATGGCATACGGACTAAGTCTCAGCGGTAACGGATGTGACTGGGATACTAATATGGAAGAATTAGTTGAAGAAGGCATGTTTGTTGAAGTAACAAGTGATTACCCGACATCAGATGACTTATCAAACTTACCTGCTGGTGCAGTTGTTTGTTGGGAAGCAACAACAGGGTATGGTGGTGGCGGTGCTCAATACGGTCACGTTACAATTGCCGATGGTAACGGCGGTGAAATTTCTGACCATTATTCAGCAAATATTTATAAAAGCATAGGTGGAAGCAGCGATAACTATAGAGTTTTCCTACCTACATAACTTGAATAATAAAAAATAACATTTTATAAATTTCTGTCTAGAAAAAATTATTAAAAACTTTAATAATTTTTGTAACAAGTTTAATAAAAAAATAAATTAATTAGATAAAGTTTTTTTTGCCAATACCGAAAACATAATTAATATGGAATAAAGGTTGGCAATGAATTTTGAACTGCTTAAAATGGGATTCAAGGCTTATCTTGAAGAAATAAACAAAGAATCAGGAACTGACTATAAACTTGATGATTCAGAAATTAGCGTTTTTATGTATGCCAATGAATTTAAAGATTATATTACTGATGAACTTAATCTGGAGTATTCTGTCTATTCAGAGGATATTAATGAAATTTTACGTCTGGAATTAATTAATGGAAAACTAACAGCCCCAGATGCAGAAAAAGAAAATGAACCAGAAGAAGATGAATTAGATTTGGAAAACCAAACAGATATAAATCTTGAAGATAGTGAAATTATTACTGAACTGTTAAATGATTTACTTCAAGATGCAACATTTAAAAAAAGTATAGATATAGATGGGAATGGAGAAATAAACGATGAAGAATTAACGAGCTTTTTTAATACAATAAAAGGTTTCGATTCAAATGAAGAAAGCATTTCATTAGATGACATAATAAATGCAACTGAAGATATTAAAGATGGTACATTCAAAATAGCAACTCCCGAATCTATAAAAGAAAGTGTTGAACAAGAAACTCCTATAACACCTGGCGCAAGAAGTGGAAGTTCTGGAGGGAGTACAAGATCACAAACATCCGGTTCTTCTACTCAAGAAAAAACTCTTAATGACATGACAAAAAATGAATTAGATTCAGAGCTTACAACAGCGAAATCCGAATTAGGAGAAAAACAAAATATTTTGTCTTCCTTACTTGATGGTTCTGAAGAAAATCTTCAAGCAATGAATGAAAATATAGAAAATCTTTATGATACATATTTGGAAGAACTTGAAAAAGTTGATGAAGATATGGCTTCACAAGTTGATTCTTTGGAACAGAGTATTAGTTCTCAAGAAGATATAATAAATTTAAAAGATCAAGAAATTGCAGATCAGGAAGGAATTGTCTCAGAATCAGAAACTGCATATAAAAATAGTGTTTCAACAAGACAAACATTAGAAGATTCACTTGCTACACTGCAAAGTGCAAATAGCACTGAAATGGACAGTGATAAAAGAGCTGAATTAAATTCAAAAATTGCTGAACTACAATCTAGGATAACAGAAGCTGAGCAAGCACAGAGAAATGCAGAACAAGCATGGAACGATGCTCAAGATAAGCTAGAAAACTTAAACACAGAAAAACAAACCCTTCAAAGCGAATTAGATGAATTAAATAATCAAATGACGGAACTTGAAGCTCAAATTGCAGAGAAATATCCTGAAATACAGAAATACCAGGATGCATATAATGAAGCAAAAGATGAATACAATGAATATAAAGAAGCAGCAACAACTGCTATAAAGTCTGAAATCAAAACTGCACAAGATTATGTTAATGAAATAAACACAGCAATAAACAACTTATCAAATAAAGAAATAGCAAAAGAATACGTACTGGATGGTTTAACAGATTTGACAAGAACGGCAATTGAACTTGCCTATTCGCAGCTTGGAGTATACGAAGATGGCGGCGATAATAGAGGAACAATGGAAAAATATGGTGGAGGAGCGGGGGTACCGTGGTGTGCAGCCTTCGTTTCTTGGCTATACGGAAAAGGACAAGATGGAACTGCAAGTCCACTTAACTTTGATGCAAGTGTATCAGGTTTAAGAGCTCAAGCAAAAGAATCCGGCTATTATTCGGAAGTAGGAACATATACTCCTGTACCAGGCGATATTATGATACAAAAAAGTAACGGAGCATCCCATACCGGCATTGTAGTCGGAGTCGATGATAAATATATTTATACAATAGAAGGTAATTCCGGAAATGCGGTAAGAGAGCGAAAATATGAAATCGGCTCAAGTTCTTACAGCAAAATATCCGGCTGGATACGTATGAACGAATGGAGTGGAGGTTCAAGTGATATTCCAAGAGATACCTACTTGGCAAACAACAATAGTGAAGACGCAAATGAAAAAGAACGTTCAACAAGATAAAGAAAGAGCATACTCGTCAGTATGCTCTTTCTTCTTTTGTTAACCAACGTCTTGGTCTTCAAAATTTATTATAAAGCTAGGAGTTAATTAAACACCAACACCAACTTTAGCTTGTGAAACAACTTTTTCCAAAGCTTCTAAAGCGTCAGCTGGAAGTTTATCTATACCTGCTTTTTCAGTTTCTCTTGATTTTACGAAATTAATTCTATCGTTCATACGAGCAACAAACTGAGAAGCATATTCTTTGTTACTGAATGAAGCGTCAAAGCCTTCAACTTCCATAATTTCGATATCAGAGAAGTTTTCCCATTTATGGAATTTAGCACTTCCTTCAACAATAGCTTCAATTACACCTAAAGTATGAGCAGGTTTAACCTTTGTACCCATAAATTCACCAGTATTCAAGATATAACAATCAACACCATCTTCTATTAATTGTTTAAATCTTGTATAATCAACAGCTAAAGGATAAACTCTGAATGGGTTAGCATATGGTTCAACAACTAAAGCATTCGGATCAACACCCTTAGCAAGTCTTTCAGCAGATGAACGTTTAGTAGCAAGAGTAGCACCCATTGCAGAACCTAAAGAAGCACCTGATAATTTCAATACAGGAGGTATAGTAGGATCTTTCATCAACCAGAAAATAGCATTGATAGGTTGATCAATTCTATCAACTCTATTTGGTGACCATAATTTAGATTTTACTGCACGACCATTACCATTTCTGATATCTTCTGTTACAGAAACGATTTTACCATCAGCCATTGCAATAACACCATTATTTTGTTGAGTCAAAATATATTTGTTATCATCACAACCTATCGGATAATCTGCAGTTTTGTCAAAATAAGCAGGTTCCAATGCGATTGTATATTTATCTTCAACATTGATAATAAATGCATCATCATGAAGAACAGTAATATCATATTTGTTATTGTGTTTTGCGTGAGTAATTGTAGATTTACCACTTCCTGATAGACCAAATACAGCAACTTGGAAAGATTTACCATCAGCAAGGTTATATCTCTTCATACCGCCGTGGCAAGAAGCATAACCATTTCTTGCAGCAGCACCCCAAGCAAGAGTTAATGTACCTTTTTTGTGTTCACCAAAATATCTCATACCTAAAATAGCTGCACAGTTATGTTCCGGATCAAAGAATGTTAAACCATATGGGAAATCAGGGTGACTCCAATCCGGATCAGAGAATACATAAATATCACCTTCATTGATTTTTCTTGAATCAGCATACATTTGTGCATATACTTCGTTTATGTATTGGAAGTTCAACATCCAAGAATACATAACATTTTCAAAGCCTTCAGGAATTAATAAATGAGCTTTAATCATAAAGTCATTTTCTAATCCAACAACAACTTCTGTTGAATACATTAAACGGTCACGAGTGTTGTATACAGCTTCTCTGATAATTGGTAGTAAATAAGCCAAATCACAATTTGGTTCACCAACAATTTTTCTGGCAGCAGCACAACGACCAACTACTGTACCATCATTGAACAATAATTGGTTCGCGCCTTGAGGCAAACCTAATTTTTCAGGCATATAAACAGGCATACCTGTTAATTCTACAGTACCTGGGCTGTTTTTTGCTAATTTATAAGCTTCAGCTACAGATTTTACATGTTCTACATTGTTTCCGAAGAATGGAGCAGTTAACGTTGCTCTTGCAGGAGACATCATTTTATGCAATTCTTCTGAGTTTGAAAAATATTCAATTGTACTCATTTTCTTTTCTCCTTTCACTTGAGTATATATTTTTACAACCTTTAATTTTATTTAAAATTCTCGGAGGTTTAAACCTCCGAGAAAACTATTTTTTAGTGCGGGATTAAAGCAAGTAATACACCAGCAGCAACTGCAGAACCGATTACACCTGCAACATTTGGCCCCATTGCGTGCATCAATAAGAAGTTTTGAGGATTTGCTTCTAAACCTAATTTATTAGATACACGTGCAGCCATTGGTACTGCAGATACACCTGCTGAACCAATAAGCGGATTGATTTTTTCTTTTAAGAATAAATTCATTATCTTCGCCATTATTACACCGGCTGCAGTTGCTAGTGAGAATGCAATAATACCCAAGAATAATATCTTCAACGTTTCAATTGTCAAAAAGTGATCTGCCTGAAGCTTTGAACCAACTGTTAAACCTAAGAAGATAGTAACGATATTAATTAAAGCATTTTGCATTGTATCTGATAATCTATCTACAACACCACATTCTTTACATAAATTACCGAATGTCAAAGCACCAACTAAAGGACAAGCTGACGGTAAGAATATCAAACAAAGAATTAGAACTGCAATAGGGAATACAATTTTTTCTCTTTTTGAAACTTCTCTTAGCTGAGTCATTTGAATTTTACGTTCAGCTTCAGTAGTTAATAATTTCATAATAGGCGGCTGAATAACAGGAACTAAAGCCATATAAGAATATGCAGCAACTGCTATTGAACCTAACAATTCTTGTTTAAGTTTTGTTGTTACATATATAGATGTAGGACCATCAGCACCGCCAATTATACCAATTGAACCTGCAGCTTGCATATCAAAACCTAAAACCAAAGCAAGTAATAAAGCACCAAAAATACCAAATTGTGCAGCACCACCTAGAAGTAAAGTTTTAGGATTTGCAATTAAAGGACCGAAATCGGTCATTGCTCCAACACCCATGAATATAATCAATGGGAACAAACCTTTATCAATACCGGCTGCGAAGATTATTCCTAAAAATCCATTTGGACCGGCTATTTCTTCTCCTAATGGCATAGGAATATTTGATAATAAACCACCAAAAGCAATTGGTACCAATAATAATGGTTCAAACTGTTTTTTGATTCCAAGCCACAATAAGAAACAACAAATAATAATCATTATAGGCTGACCAAAGTGAGTCAAAAATTGATCAACACAAGTACCACCTACATGTTCAGTAGCTGTTTTAATGAAATTATAAATACCTGTTGATTGCCAAAGTTGTTCTAAACCTTCTGTTAATTGCATTTAAAACCTCCTAACCTACTGTTGCCAATACTTGACCTGTAGCGATTTTATCATTTTGAGCAACAGCCAAAGAAGTAATACTTCCTGAGACCGGAGACTTGATTGGTGTTTCCATTTTCATTGCTTCAATAACTAAAATCTCTTCATTTTCTTCTACAGTATCACCAACTGATTTTAGAACTCTTAGTACAGCCCCCGGCATTGGAGCTTTAACTTCTGTACCTTCACCACTTGCAGAAGCAGAAGATACTTCCTCAATTCCATCTTTAACGTCAACATTATATTCTTTACCATTAACAACTGCTTTACCGTTTTGGAATTTAACAGCATATTTTTTACCGTTAACAGTAACTGTACAACCATCAGAAGAACTTGCAGCAGGTGCTGAAGCTTGTGCTTTTGCAGCAGTTTTATTAACAGAAACTTGACCTTTGCCTAATAAGAAATCTATACCTTTATCAACATTTCCATCTTTACAAGCAGCAGCAATAAACAGATTTTCATCAGTTACAGGAAGACCTGCAGCTATTAATCTCTTTTCAGCAGCTTTTAATCCTTTTTCAGGATCTTTTTCATTCAAATCAACAACTTTTTCAGTAGTTGGTTGCATATTTAATTTTTCACTAGCCCATTTGACTAATTCAGGATCAGGTTCGCAAGGAGTTTTACCAAAATAACCTAACAACATTTTAGCGTAACCTGGATTTGCTTGTACCCAAGGTCCTTGAACTGCATTTAAAAATGCTTGTTGTGCATAGAATTGAGAAACAGGAGTTACAGAAGTAGCGAAACCGCCTCTTTCAACACATTCTTTCATCGCTGCAATAAGAGCTGGGAATTTATCAAGCATACCCATATCTTTTAGTTGATTTACAGTAGTAGCCGTTGCACCACCGGGTAATGGAGCTTGAATCAAAATTGGGTTAACTGCTAAAGAAATAGGATCTAAAGGATAATCCTTCATACATTCTTTAAAGATTTCTTCTGTTTCCATAACTTTCTTTATGTCAATACCCAAGTCATAATCTGTGCCTTTTAATGCATGCCACATAGAAATAATATCAGGTTGACCTGTACCGCCTGAAACAGGTTTCATTGCCAAGTCAATACCATCAGCACCACCGTCTAATGCAGCCAAATATGCTGCTAAACCGGTACCTGCCGTTTCGTGTGAATGGAATCTGATATGGAAGTTTTCACCTAATATTTCACGAGCCATTTTAACTGTTTCATATACTTTTCTTGGATTTGAAGTACCTGAAGCATCTTTAAATGCTAATGAATCAAATGGCAATCCTGAATCTAATATATTTCTTAAAACTTTTTCATAGAAAGCTACATCATGAGCACCTTCACAACCAAAAGGTAATTCCATCATTGTGATAGTAACTTCATGTTGTAAACCGTGTTTTTTAATACTATTTGCAGAATCAATCAAATTGTTTACATCATTCAGTGCATCAAAGTTTCTTATTACGTTAACACCGTGCTTTGCAAACATTTTTGCGTGTAAGTCAATAACATCTCTTGGTTGAGAATTTAAACCAACAACATTAACACCACGAGAAAGTGATTGTAATTTTACATCCGGACCAACAGCTGCTCTGATTTTATCCATAGTTTCAAATGCATTTTCATTGCAAAAGAATATAGGAGCTTGAAACCTAGCACCACCTGCAGTCTCAAAATGTTTAATTCCTGCATTTACAGCAGCTTGAAGAGCCGGAATAAAGTCATCTACTAAAACTTTAGCGCCGTAAATTGATTGAAAACCATCTCTAAAAGATGTATCCATAACTTTAATAAGTTTTTTTGCCATGTTTTTTCCCTCTTATGTGTCTATCTTCCAATTATTTTTTAAATTTAGCAGCAGCTACAGCTATAGCCACTTCTAAATCACCAGTAGCGGCTTTTACAGCTGTTTTTACAGCTTGTATTTCCGCCGGGAACAGCTTGTTCAAATAGCTGACAACCATTCCCAAGAAACAAACAACAGCCCAAAGAACAACCAAGAAACCAAATACGGTTCCCATTCCAACAGCCATTGTTGCTAAACCATCATTTAACATAACACATCTCCTGTTATTATCCTACATTCGTTATTTTGCTCATCTAATACTACCAATAGACCATCATCATCTATTGCTTTTGCATAATAATTTCTTATTTCTTCAGCTTCTCTTATAGAAATTTTTTGTCCTAAGAAATTACATCTTTTTATATATTCATCTTTGATATAACAAAAGCCTGAATCAATAAACTTTTCATATTCAAAAAAGAATTTTTCACAAATCATTTTTACAATATTTTCTATATCATAATTTTTGTTTTTCAAAACAAAAATTGATGTAGCTTTTTGATCAATTTTATCTATGGTTTCTTGTTTCAAGTTAACATTCAAACCAAGCCCAAGTACAACTCCATCAATTTTATTATTTGACATACCTGTTTCAGCTAAAATTCCGGATATTTTCGCTCCATCAACTAAAATATCATTTGGCCATTTAATACTTGGATTAATTCCAAAATTTTCTTCCAGTACTTTGCATAATATTACAGATAAGTATTGTGTTAAATTCGGGAAAGGAAAAGATTTTTTTTCAGGTTTAAGAACAATTGACATGTATAAATTTTCTGTATTATCACATATCCATTTTCTATTATATCTGCCTCGTCCACAATGTTGATGAGGTGTATAAATTACGGTTCTATCATCAAAAGATGACAAATATTCAAGTGCATAACTATTCGTTGAATGTACTTCTTCCAGTGCTACTATAGTATATTTCGACATGTCCAAATTAACCATAATCAAATTTATACTAACACAAACAAAATTTTATTTAAATTCAATACAATATGAAATCAATTAAAATTCTTTAAGAAAGGCATCAACTTCTCTAACATAAATTTCATCAATAGTTTATTTCTAATTAACATTGTTTTCGATATACACTCTACATTCAATCTTTTAGCTATATTTTCAATATTATACATAGCGGAAACAAGAATAATTTTTGATGAAGAGTACGCACTGATTTTTTGCACCTGTTCAACAAGCCACTCACCTGCCAATTTTGGTTCATAATCTGTTTCCATCTGCAAGTCTGTTATTATAAGAGAAAATGGTTCAATTATATTCTGTTTTATTATTTTCATTGCTTCAAAAGCAGAACCGGCAGTCGTAATTTCAAATGTTTCACCGTACAGATGATTTATTAGTTCTTCATGAAATAACAACCAAGCTTTTGTATCATCTACTATTAATATTTTTTTATTCATACGCATATTATACAATAGTACTATATTTCAGTACAAGATTAATATTTTGTAGATTATTTTATTCAGAACAACCAACTATAATTTAAAAAGAAATAGTTGGAATCAAAATATGAATATACGTAATTACTTTTATAATATAATGCAAAAAATAAATAATATTAATTCTTTTATTTCAAATCCAATCAACCACAAAGATATAAATAATCCTTTCGCATCAATATTACCCAAAACTTATGTTTGGATTGAAGAGGAAAATAATATTAACTAGCTTTTTTTTCTATTATATACCTAGGTCTTGCTTTGACCTCTTGAAATAATTGTCCGAGATATTCTGCTATTATACCCATGCATAATATCTGAATTCCACTTATAAAACCTATTGCAACAACTATAGTTGCCCAGCCTGGCACTGCATTATGTCTTATTAATTTGTCTATAAAAGCGCTAATACCTAATATAAAACTCACAAAAGACATCAAAAAACCTATAAAGGTAACTATTCGCAAAGGAACTATACTAAAAGATGTAATTCCGCTAATTGCCAGAGACAACAATGATATTGGTGTGAATTTAGTTTTACCGGCTTTCCTTGCCTTTACATCAAAATAAACATAATCTTTGTTAAATCCCAAATCATTAAAGATTCCTCTTAAAAATAGATTTATTTCGTGAAAATTTTTCAAAGCTTCAACAACCTGACTGCTGACCAGCCTATAATCAGAATGATTTGTTTTTATTTTTACACCAAGCAAATTCATTATTTTGTAAAAAGCCACCGCTGTATATCTTTTAAAAAATCCATCTGTGCTTCTATCTTTTCTGATTCCTAAAACAATTTGAGCTCCATCTTTGTACTTGTGTATAAATTCAGGTATTTTTGTTTCATCCTGTTGTAAATCAGCATCTATAGAAATGTAACAATCTGCATTGTATGTTGAGGCTTCCAATAATCCGGCCAGTATTGCTTTTTGGTTGCCATAATTTCTGCTAAACCTTATTCCCTTTACCTTCCCATTTGTTTCAAGACTATATTTTTCTACTAATTTCCAAGTAGAGTCAGAACTTCCGTCATCAATATAAAAAATAAAACTTCTTTTAGATATTTCTTCTTTTTTTTCCAGATTCAAAAGTATTTCGAGAAGTTTTTCTGTTGTCAAATCAATACACTCTTCTTCATTCAGGCAAGGAACTATTATAGCTAAAACCGGCAACTCCATATTAAATAAAACCTTATTATGTTAAAATTATATGAAAATAATAAAATATATTCGGACATTATGCAAATGAAAAAAGTAATTATCAATGCTGATGACTTTGGTTATTCAAAAGAAAATAATGAAGCAGTAAAGCTTGGCTATAAGAATGGAATAATAACCTCTTGCAGCATGCTAACCAACATGAATGGATTTGACCAAGCAAAAAATGAAATTTTACCTCAAATTAATGATATTGATTTAGGCTTTCATTTCAATATTGTAGAAGGAAAAAGTATTACAAAATCACCTCTATTATGTGATAATAAAGGTGATTTTAATAACAACTATTTGCAACTCATAAAAAAATCTAAAGATTCAAAATTTTTAATAGACCTAGAAAATGAGTTTAGAGCTCAAATAGAAAGAATTTTACCTTATCATAACATTTCACATATAGATTCTCATATGCATGTCCATGCAATTCCTGAATTTTTCAATTTAACAGTAAAATTAGCAAAAGAGTATAAAATAAAATACATAAGAAGCCAGAAGGAAATGCCATATTTTGTAATATCAAAATCACTATGTATTAAATTCCCCATAAATACAATAAAGAATATTCTATTAAATTATTATACAAGTACAAATATAAAAACTTTAATAAATACAGATTTTTATACAAATGACTATTTCATAGGCATTCTATATACAGGAATGATGAATAAAGATACAATCTTAAATGGATTAAAATCAATTAACACAGAAAATTCATTAACTGAAATAATATTCCATCCAACAACAAATAAGTTTAAAAAAAATTACTACAGAGAATTTTTAATAACACAAAATCCGAATTTAAAAAAAGAAATTGAGAATTTGGGTTTTGTATTCACAAAATATTATGAAAACTAATATATACTTTTAATATAATTAATTATTTCTTCATTTGAATATCCTTTCTCAAATAAAGAGATTATACTATCTGATCTTATAGAATCAATTTCTCCTGTGCTTTTTTTGCAGAAATTTATAACACATTCTATATCTGAAATATGAGTTTTACCCAAACATAGATTCCATAGTATTTCAGATAATTTTTCATCAATCTTACCGGCAGGATTTTTACATTTTTCGAGTACTAATAATATTTCTTTTGCCTTATGACCACTTTGGCACATTATAGAACAAATACCGGCACCTTCATCATTAACATTTATATCATCTTTATCCATTGCAGCAAAAACAATATCATTAGCCGTTTGTACAAACTTTGACTCTGACATGGGAGACTCTGATGATATTAGGAAATTATTTGCAATATTATATAAAACATCCATTGCATTTTTATCTATATTACCCTTCTCGTCTTTTATTAATGATAGAAGTTTTAATAAATTAGATTTATCTTCAAAAAATTGAGAAAAATATACAAAAAATTCTTTAACATCTTTTTTATTTCTAACCTCAGGAAGTAAAGCAGCTACTTCTTTACCACCAATAACGGCAGAACTTAAATCACATGCATTTCCAATATCTTCTGGACTATATAATCCGTCCTGTTGTTTTTTAACACTTGATAATATTGACATTATATCAACACCTAAAGCCCCTGAAGACTTAATTTGTATAATTGCATTTAGTTTATCATTATTAATTCCGTCTGAATCAACGCAGAAATCAGTCATATCAATTAACTGATCATAAGATATTCCGTTATTTCTTAATACTGTTGTTGTACGAAGATATTTAGAGTCTATTTCCCCATTAGCATCTTTATACTTTCTTGCATATTCAATCAACAAACCATCTTCCAACTTAGCTATCATATCATCATATTCTTTTTTCAAATCATAGACAGATTTACCCTCAATAGGCGAAATATATGTAATTTTATTACCTTTCATAATCATTATGTCGTCGCCCATATTAACAGTAAGAACGCCAAGTTGATTTATAGGATTTTCTCTTTCCAGTTTCTCATTTGTTCTTTTGGCAGACAAAGTTTTCTTTAAAGAGACAATAGACTTAATAGCGGAATCAGATACTATTTTTTTCGAAGTTGAAGCATTTTTAACACTTAAGGCTTTTAAAATACTAATTATTGCATCTGTCGATATATTGAATTTTCTCATTTTACAAATCTGAGCTTCAATAGCGGATTGATCTTCAAAACCTGAATTCAAGAAATTAACAAATTTTAGAGTTTCCGCATCATCAAAGCCTGCTTTTTTTAATGAAAAGATTCTATCACACATTGATAAATCAAAAGTTCTTTTACCATATTGATCGTCGATTTCTATCGATTCTAATATTTGAGGTATTATTGCAGGACTTACTGATGCACCAGCAAGGATTTCTATCGTTTGGGCCACATCATCATCAATAGCACCTTCATCATTGCAGCATTTTTTCAATAAATAAGACAAATTATATTCATCTAAAACAGATGGGTCAAATGAACCTACTATTTTCTTGATATTTTCATCTATTGTTCCGTCTGATTTTGTATATGCATCCAATATTTTAAAAGGTTCTGCTTTTTCAAAAGAAACAGATATACCTTTTTTCACAGGCACTCCTTTAAAAGAAGCAGGAGAATAATAAGCTGCATTTTGTGCTATTTTTTGTGCTGAGAGTTTTTTTGTTATTTCTGATAATTTTGCATCAATCCACTCTTTTTCACTTGTCAAGGCTTCTTTTTTTGCTAACTCACTTAGTTTCTGCAACAATTCCAATTCTTTTTCCCACATAACTGGAGAATTAGCCATATCAGATTTAGCTGCTTTCTTTTTAAAAGAATTATATTCTTTTTTAAGACTTGCAAACTGTGTTTTTGAGGATACATTATTATCAGCTATAAATCCTTCTGATGCTTTTCCTATTGAAATATCAGCCATATTACACCTTTTCCCGCGATTAAACACGTAATTTTACATATAATTCCGAATATGTTTTATTACGGTAAAAAAAAAATCAACTTTAATTTATTGCTAAAAAAAAGCATTATAAAGTTACATATATTTACAATAAAATATTTATAATTTGTTTTTGTAAACTAATGTAACGTTTGTTCTTTTTTTTGTAAATTCAAAAAATTTAGTTTACTTTCTTACCACGGAAGATAAATTAAATCGGAATAAAAGGTAAGTAAAATGTTAAACGCAGAAAAAAAAGTAACAGTAGAATGGATTAATGACAATCAAGAAGAAGACAAAGACACAAACAAGCTTTTGTGTTATAGAAAGACGTCAAATCCTATATACATTGCTCATAATACAGATAATTTATCCCAGATGATAACAAATGTTTTGGATAAAGAATTACCAATGTTAAAGAATAACTCTCTCCTGCACGATTTGGTTTTATACACTTTAATGGAAAAAATGAAGACTGTACAAACAGTAAAAAATGTTTTATCATATATAAAGGGGAACCGTGCGAAAAAAGTTCAAGATGTATATTTTGAAAATGGAGAAGTTCGTATAAAATGTTCGGTTTAAAACATTTTAAACTTGTTAAAAAATTAAAAGATATTCAGCCACAATTAGATTGGCTCCAGTTCTCTTCATCCAAAAACAGTAAAAAAGATAAACTTCTAAGTTCAATAATAGCAGATAACAAATTTATTGCTGAAGATTTAAAAATCAGAGCAATGGTTGAAGATATGCTAAAAAAAGAATTTTCTGAAGAAATTACAAAAATGAAATCTTATGATTTTCTTGTTGATTCTGTTGTTAATAAATTAAAGCAAAAGCAACTTTCGAATTCACAAACAGAAGACATAGATTAATTTTTATTTATACAAAGTGAATTACCCTATTAGGGAATGTTGGTATGTATTTTTTCCTGCAAAATAATATCGGTTTTACACCGTATTTTGTATAGGAGAAAAGAGATGAAATACTTAATAAAAAAACCTGATACTTTTTTAAATACACTGAATGAAGATATTAACGCAATACTTCAAAAAAGTTTTGACAATTTATTTCCTGAATATATATTTCATCAAGAATTAAAAGGAATGGCAATGCCTGTTGACGTAAAAGAATATGATGAAAAATATTGCGTAAAAGTAGAATTACCGGGAATAGATAAAAATGATATTAATGTTGATATAAATAAATCTTACGTGAAAATAGAAGCAAAAAAGGAAACAGAAAAAGAAGAAGAAAAGAAACATAAATATCATAAATCCGAATTCAGATATGGCACATATTCAAGAACTTTATATTTCCCATACGAAATAGACGTAGATAAATCTTCTGCTGATTTAAAGAAGGGTATACTCGAACTTCATTTACCTAAACTTCATGCTGAAGATAAAGAGACAAAGAAACTCGAAATAAAAGATTAATTACAATGACAGTTATCATAGGGATAAAACTTCCCGACAAAATGCATAATGCAGTTGAATTACAAAAAATACTAACAGAATTCAACTGCATTATAAAAATGCGACTCGGGATTAATAATTCATCAATATTTTGCTCTTCAAGCGGAATTGTACTGCTACAAGTTGATAATACTGATAGTTCTGTAAATTTAGAACGAGCATTACTCGAAATTAGTGGAATAGAAATACAAAGAATGATTTTTTAAGAAGGAACAAATATGGCAGAGAAAGTTGTAATAATAGGTGGCGGAGCAGCCGGACCAAAAACAGCCGCAAAACTAAGACGAGAACGTGCTGATTTAACAATAGATTTATATACACAAGAAGATATTATCTCATATTCTGCTTGCGGTCTGCCATATTTTATAGAAAATATAATTAAAAACCCTGAAACTTTAATCTTGAGAACACCTGAAGATTTTAAAAAACAAAATATAGATATTCATATTAAACAAAAATGCATAAAAGTAGATACAAGGGAGAAAAAAGTTCTAATCGAAGACTTAAGGACAACAGAAGTATATGAAGTATCATACGATATTCTTGTCATCGCAACAGGCGCAATTCCAGAAATTCCTAACATAAAAAATGTTGATTTAAAGAACATTTTCACATTAAGAACAATTCAAGACGGAATAAAAATTAAAGAAAAAATGTTTAAATCCAATAAAGCTGTATTAATTGGCGGAGGCTACATTTCAATAGAAGTAATGGAGGCCTTCGTCAAAAATAACATTCAAGTTACATTAATTGAAAGAAATCCACATATATTAAAAATGTTTGATGATGACTTTGCAAAAATGATTACAGACTATATCATAGGAAGAAATCCCGGGCAAGTTAATATTCTGACAAATGAAGAAGTTATAATGTTTCAAGGTAATGAACAAGGAGAAGTAACAAAAGTAATAACTGCATCAGGAAAACAAATAGAAACAGATCTTGTTGTTTTAGGAACCGGAGTCCGACCAAATACAGATTTTCTCATAGGAAGTGATATAAAACTAAGCGTAAAAAACAGTATAAAAGTTGGGAATACAATGAGAACATCAAAATCAGGCATATATGCGGTAGGTGACTGTACAGATAATTTTAGTCTAATTACAAACAGATATACTTGGGTGCCGATGGGCTCAACTGCCAATAAAGAAGGAAGATGTGCCGCAATTAATATAGCAGGCGGGAATTGTTTATTTGATGGTATTTTAAATTCCACAATTACCAGGTATTTTGATTTTACAATTTCAATAATCGGCATAAGTTACCAAGAAGCATTAAAACTGGGATTTCAACCGGAATATGCAATAGTAACGAAGAGGGATAAAGCAGGATACATGCCTGATACAGGCACATTAACGCTAAAACTGATAGCAGACAGAAATACTCATACAATATTAGGAATACAAGGTATTGGAGAAGGGGAAGTAAACCAAAGAATAAATACTGTAATTCCGGCCATTTTAGGAAAAACAAAACTTGAATCATTTATGAATTTAGATTTACCATATTCACCGCCATATTCGCCGGCAATTGATCCGGTGTTAAATGCCGCGCAAATTGTTTACCATAAAATTAATTGCGAACATTTATGATTTATAGCTTTAAAGAAACAAACAGGACAAAGAAATTAAATATTTGATATATCTAAAGTAATAATATACAATAGACAATGTTAAAAATAGTATATGTATAAGGATTTGGTTTGTTTTCAAAAGCAATATCAAGAATTATAAAAAAGAAGAGCTTAAATTGTTTAATAATTACTCCTCCATTAATGGAGCCAAATACATTTTATACTGCCTCACCTATATTAACAGGTCAATTGTTAGCTAATGGTTTTTATGCAAAGAACCTTGACTTAAATATTAAGTTTTTCAGGAAAATATTAACAAAAGAATACATAAATAAAACAAAGAAAATACTCAGTTCAAAAAAGATAACGTATGATAAAAAAGAGGTCAATTATTTAACTGAAAATATAGACAAGTCCATCAAAATATATCGAGAAGGGGCAAGCAATGGAATAACTTTTCAGAAATCAGAAGAAGTTATTAATACTGCACTACGATTTATTGCAAAGCCATATAAATGTTTTAAATTAAGCCAATTAAAAAACTTTGAAGAATGCTATGCCGGTTATAATTATAATTGGGAAAGTATAAAAAAAATAAGTTTAAATAAAGAAGCTAATATTTTTATAGATTTTTTTGAACAAATAATCAAAGAAATAAAAAAACAACACATCGATTTTATCGGAATTACAATACCATTTCCAGGAAATATAATACCAGCATTAACACTTTCAAGACTTTTAAAAAAGAGAACTAAAATATATGTTACTTTAGGTGGAAATTTTATTAAAAAAGAACATATATACAATCACCCTGAAATTCTGGACATATATTGTGATTCCGTATTAATAGGTGATGGCGAAATTTCCATTGTAGAATTAGCAAATGCTCTAAAAAACAATACAAATTTAAATGATGTAAATGGAATAATATATAAAAATAACAAAAAAGAAATTATTCAAACAGAATCAAAACCGATAAAAAACATAAATACCATAGCAAATGTATCGCTTGATGGATTAAATTTTGAAGAATATATGGCTAATAATCCAACCATTCAATTAATTAACTCAAAAGGTTGTTATTGGGGGAAATGTACGTTTTGCAGCTTAGCAGCTAAATATTCAAAATATTGCATTAAAACCCCACATAAAATCATTTCAAATATTAAAGAGTTAAAGGAAAAAATTAATACATTAAAATATATATCTTTTCAAGATGATGCTATACATCCAAATTATTTAGACAAATTAGCAGATGAGATAATTAAGGAGAACTTAAATATTCAATATTCTATATTTGGCAGATTTGAAAAAGAATTTACAAGAGATTTATTGCAAAAATTATATAAATCAGGTTTAAGGTCAATATACTGGGGGCTTGAATCCGGAAGTCAAAAAATCCTTAACGACATGAATAAAGGAATAAATCTAGAAAATGTTGCTAGGATATTAAAAGATGCAAACGAAATAGGCATAGAAAATATGGTAGGAATAATTGTCAATTTTCCAACTGAGACAACAAAAGAATATAACGAAACACTTGAATTTCTTAGTAAAATTAAACAATATGCTACTATTAGTCCCGGTCGATTTGCCATAATGAAGAATAGTATAATCGCAAAAAATGCAGACAAATATGGCGTAAAAGCACTTGGTGCTGAAGAGTTTTCATATTGTATTATGTATAAAAATAATAATATTTCAGAGGAAGAAGAACAACAGAAATGGGAGTATTTCTGCGAATGCATTAGAAAATCAGATTTTCATATAGATTCCAATAAAAATATATAAAAAACAATAAAACATTATGAAATAAAAAACCAGTATATTGTTACATATACTGGTTTTATTATTCTATACCATAAAATACATAAAACTGTAATTTATATTAACGGTTAGCAGACATTTTTTCATTTTGAATCATTTGTAATAGAACTTCTTGTGCTTTTTTTAGCTGCACATCATTTTTAGCTTTTATATCTGCTTCGGTAATTTTAACTTCAATGTCCGGTGCAATTCCTTTTTTATTAATATCTGTACCGTTGGGTGTCAAATATTTTTGTACGGTAATATTAAGACCTGCACCAAAAGGGGTCAATGGTTTCACTTCTTGAACTAAACCCTTTCCGAAAGTATTTTCACCTATAAGAATTGCCCTTTGGTTATCTTTTAAAGCTCCCGACATAATTTCACTTGCAGAAGCACTGCCTTTATTAATTAAAATAACCAAAGGCTGAGTTGAAAAATATCTTTTTGAAGAGCGGGAAGTATCTTTATACCCATCTCTATCAACAGTGCTAACAATTATTTCATCATCTAAGAACAAATCTGATATTTCAATAGCATTTGTTAATAATCCACCGGTATTGGCTCTAAGATCAATTATTATACCTTCTTTATCTTTATAAGATTGCATTATATTTTTAAAATCTGCACTAACATTTCTCCCCATAAAAGAACTAAGTCTAATATAACCTATTTTTTCATCCAACTTAAAATTATCAGGCAACTTTTGAGAAATTGATTTTATTTGAATTTCATCTCTGACAATTTTGTATGTTTTATTGGGCACACCTTTTCTTTTTATAAGAAGTTCTACCGTTGTACCTTTTTTTCCTCTGATTTTATCAGCTGCTTTATCTATTGACATATCCTTAGTTGAAACACCGTCAATTGCTAAAATTTCATCTTCAGCAAGAAGACCTGCTTTTTCTCCGGGAGTATCTTCAATAGGCGCAATGACTAATATTTTACCGTCTCTTAACCCCATCTGAATTCCGATACCAAATAAAGAGCCTTTTATCATGCTTTTTTCTTCTTCAAACTCTTTTGGAGTTACAAATCGAGTATATTTATCATTCAAGCTTGCAACCATAGTATCTATAGCTACATAAGCATCTTCAGGCGTTTTAATCTTATCATCATACTTATGACGCCATTTGTTCCAATCTTGACCATTATTTGTTTGATCTAAGAACCTTGAATTAACTATTTTCCATACCATATCATATAATACAGTTTCTGATTCAGCCATTGCAGTATTACTTCTATTACAAGTAATACTTACCATAACTAATGCAAGTGTTATTAATGCAGTATTTTTTAAAAACTTTTTCACAACTCTCTCCTTGTTAATCTAATTATAATATAAAATTCGATATTTGTTTATTATCCCTCAAGAGTATATGACTAATTTACAGCAATAAAGTTTCACTCACTACATAAATAGCCTTCTGATTTAATCAATAAGTGAATACAAAGGAATTTACTACAAAATTAAAATAACAAAAAGGAGGTAAATTATGAATTATTTAGATATAAAACTAAAAGGCATTAATCAAAATGGGGAAGAAAAAGAATATAAACTTTATGATTTTAAAGGAGAAAATTTAATAGTTTATTTTTATCCAAAAGATGATACGCCCGTATGCACAAAAGAAGCACAAGAATTTAGAGATGCTATGACAGAGCTAAAAAAATACGCACAAATAATAGGAGTCAGTGATAATGATATAAACGACCATTTAGATTTTCAAAAAAAATATAACTTAAATTTCATATTACTATCTGACACTGATAATAAATTAAAAAATACCTTTCAGAAACACGATATTCACATTCAGAACTTGCATCGAGCAACTTTTATACTCGATAAAGAAGGTCAAATTATAAAATATTGGAATAAAGTTGATGTTGATGAACACATAGAGGATATTCTTAAATTCTTTAGGGATAAAGAATAAAACTCAAATAAAAAAGGAATATTGTCTGATATACTTCTTATAAAAATTCTGATAAAATTAAGTAAAGACATCTATAACAGGTATCTTTATTTTATAAGAGGGATAAGATGAAAAGACGAGATTTCATAATAAATTCTGCATTAACGTTAGGCGGAACTATACTATTGTCAGGATGCGGAAAAAATGAAATAAAAAAATCCGAATATCAAGTAGTAAGAAGAAAATTTTCCAACACAGATACTCCATTAATAGCACTTGGCTGTATGAGGCTTCCTATACTCAACGGAAAGATAGATATGGCTGAACTTGACAAAATGGTAGAATATGCTATGACACATGGTGCAAACTACTTTGATACAGCATATATGTATGTTGATGGAAAATCTGAAAATGCAATTGGTGAAGTCTTAAAAAAATATCCCAGAGAGAGCTTTATATTAGCAGATAAATGCCCTGCATATCTTGTAAAAACACAAACAGATACAAGAAGACTGTGTGAAGAACAGCTAAAGAAGTGTCAAGTAAAATATTTTGACAATTATATGGTTCATAATATTAATAAAAACACTATAAATAATTATCGTGATAATAAAATGTATGATGAACTTGTTAAACTAAAAAAAGAAGGTTTGGTAAAACATATAGGTTTTTCTTTCCATGGCGACCCACAAATGCTAAGGGAAGTTATAAATGAACACAAATGGGATTTTTGCCAATTGCAGATTAATTATCTTGACTGGGAAGTAATTAATGCAGATGAATTATATAAAATAGCTGATGAAGCAGGTGTTCCTGTTATTGTTATGGAACCTTTAAGAGGCGGAGTACTATGCAATCTTCCAACGAAAGCTGCTGAGAAACTAAAACAAGAATGTCCTAATGATACACAAGCTTCATTTGGTTTAAGATGGGTTGCAAATAAGAAAAGAGTATTCACAATCTTAAGCGGAATGAGCAATTTACAACAACTTAAAGAAAATGTTAATACCTTTGTAAACTACAAAGCAATGACAGAAAAAGAAGAACAAGTAGCATACGAAATTGCAAAAATTATACAATCAGGTGGAGCAATAAGCTGTACAGCTTGCAAATACTGCCTTGAAGTTTGTCCGAGAGGAATAAATATACCTGCCATATTTGGATTATACAATATGTATAAAGGGAATAATGCACCAAATGCAAAATTTATGTTTGTATATAATTATAATGCCCTTGAAGAATCAACAAGAGCAGACAAATGTATAAAATGCGGTTTGTGTAATAAAAACTGCCCGCAAAACCTTGATATTCCTGAACTTTTAGCCCAAGTAGACAAAACAGTAAAAGAAGTTGAAAAGAGTATGAATTAATGAAAAAAGTATATAAAACAAGATTAATAATAGCAATTATTGTTTTATTACTGGCTATTTTGGGTATATATGGAGTTTTTTATTCCGTAGAAATTTTTGATATTCAGATTTTACCATTATTGCAAAGATGTATTGTTGATTTTTCAATTATTGCATTATCATTACTTACAGGTATTATAATTTTAACTGTATTATTTGGACGTATATATTGTTCTGTAATCTGCCCATTAGGAATAATTCAAGAACTTATAAGTATATTATTTTTTGATTAAAAAAGAAAAAATAAATATACAAAAAATTATTCAATAAAATATTTTATATTAGCGATTTCATTAGGGATTTTATTTGGTGGAAGCGCAACATTTATAAGATATATAGAACCATATACATATTTTGGTTCAGCATTTACGTTTTCAATTGTCGGAATAATTGCATTACTAGGTATAATTATTCTAATATTTTTCAAAAACAGGTTTTTCTGTACAAATATTTGTCCGGCAGGAACAATACTTGGTCTTATATCAAAATTTTCAAGAAATAAAATCTATATAGAGAAACATAATTGTATTTCCTGTAGCAACTGCGAGAGCAAATGCCCAGCTGGCTGTATAGATTCAAAAAATAAAACAGTTAATAATGAAACCTGTATAAAATGTTTAAAATGTATTGAAATATGTCCTAAAGGTGGTATCAAATACGGAAAAGAACCAAAAGAACAAATAAAATTTAGTATACAAAGACGAAAAATAATAATAAGTACAGCAGTTTTAGCTGTTTTTGGCTCAATGATTAAAACAGGAATAATAATCAAAAATAAAATCGCAGAAAAATATAAAGACATAATTTTACCACCCGGTGCAGAAAGCGAAGAAAGATTAATAAATACCTGTTACAATTGCAATCTATGTGTTAAAAATTGCCCAACTAAGATTATTGTAAAAGCAAATAACGAATTCCCGACAATTCATATTGATTATAAAAATGGAAGCTGCGAAAAAGAATGTAATAAATGCTCACAAGTTTGTCCGACAGGTGCTATAAAAAGACTTAGTATAGAAGAAAAACAAAAAACAAGAATAGCAATGGCAATGATAGAAAAAGAAAATTGTATTGAATGCGGACTATGTCAATCAGCATGCCCATATGGAGCAATAATTATAACTAAAGAAGGAACCAGCATTAATGCAGAAAAATGTATAGGCTGCGGAGCTTGTAAAAAAGCGTGCAATTCTGATGCAATAGAGATTTATGCCGTAAAAAAACAAAGTATAATATAGTTGAAAGGAGAATAATAAAATGTCACTGGGAATAACAGAAATAATATTAATCTTAGTTGTTATAATTTTACTTTTCGGAGGAAAGAGAATTCCGGAAATAGCCAGAGCACTCGGTAGGGCATCATATGAATATAAAAAAGCCAAAGACGTTATAAAAAAAGAAACAGAAGAACTTAAAAATGTAATAGAAAATAATCAAGAAAAGCCGGAAGAATATAAACCGCAAGATGTATAAAATGAGCGATATGGAAGATAAAGATGAAAATATAATTTCTCATATTGAAGCATTCAGAGAAATGTTATTAAAAAGTTTTGTTTGTTTGGGAATATTTATAATTCCTATGCTTTTTATTGCGCCTAAATGCTTAGATTTACTGATAAAATTACTAATTAAGGATAATAATATATCTCTTAACTATTTTTCGCCGGTAGAAGTCTTCATAATACAAATAAAACTGGCATTTATTCTTGATATAATACTTTGCTTTCCGTATATAGCAAGACAAATATGGAAATTTTTTGCACCTGCACTTTATCAACACGAAAGAAAATTTATAAAATCAATTGTTTTTACCTCGACAACACTATTTATTTCCGGTGTAATATTTTGTTTATTTGTTATTTTACCTCTTATTATAGATTTTGGGATAAGTTTTACATCTGAAAAGATAAATGCAGTGTTAGGAATTTCAAATATTGTTAATTTATCATTTTGGCTTACACTATCTTTCGGTTTAATGTTTCAATTGCCAATAATAACATATTCTTTAATAAAATCAGGGTTTGTAGAATACAAAACATTTGAAAATATAAGACCATATGTTGTTGTAATAATACTCGTTATAGCCGGAATACTAACTCCGCCTGATATTATAAGCCAAATATTACTGTTTACGCCTACATATATGTTATTTGAAGCAGGATTATTTTTTTCAAAATTAAGAATTAAGAAAGACAAAAATAATGGATAAATATATAGAACTTGATTTTGCAAAACTTGATACAGATAGAGTAAAAAGACGAGGATACTCAGAAGCTGTTTTTTGTGAATGTAAAAATGATGAGCAATTAATAAAAATATTCCAATCATTCAAAGATATTGGTTCCAATGTAATAGGAACCCGTTGTTCCAAGAATCAATATGAAATACTAAAAAATAAATTTGGAGAAATTATAAAATACAATGAACAAGGAAGAGTTGTAACACTAATACAAAAAGAAATTGAAAGAATTGGAGAAATTGCAGTTTGTACAGGAGGAACAGGCGATATTCCTGTTGCGGAAGAAGCTGCAGAAACAGCTGAATTTTACGGGAGCAATGTAAAAAAATATTATGATATAGGTATTGCAGGCATACACAGACTTTTTGATAAAATTGATGAAATAAAAAAAGCAAATGCAATAATAGTAGCAGCAGGAATGGAAGGTACATTAGGAGGAATAATTGCAGGACTTGTTGATATACCTGTTATAGCACTACCTACTTCTGTAGGTTATGGAAGCAGTTTTAAAGGACTTTCAGCACTTCTTACAATGTTAAACTCTTGTGCAGAAGGAATGAGCGTTGTAAATATTGACAACGGCTATAATGCGGGATATAGTGCCTGTCAAATAAACAGATTAATTGAAAGGAAAAATAAATGAATTTATATTTTGAATGTAATTCAGGTATTTCAGGAGATATGTCTGTTGGAGCATTATTAGACTTGATAGATAACGAAAATATTTTAGATAATGCCCTTTCATCAATGAAACTTGATAATGAATTCCAATACAAAATTACAAAGAAGATGGTAAATGCAATCTCAACCACAGATTTTAATGTTATTTTACCTTTACGCAATCATCACGAGCACAATTATGAGCATAACCACGAACATCACCACGAGCATAGAAATCTGGATGATATAAATAAAATTATTGACAAAGCAAATATTAATCAAAATGCAAAGAACTTAGCAAAAAAAATATTTAAAATAGTTGCAGAAGCAGAAAGTAAAGTTCATAATAAAGATCTTTCAGAAGTTCATTTTCATGAAGTTGGTGCAATTGATTCAATTATTGATATTGTAAGTTTTGCAGTTTTATATGATTATCTAAAACCGAATAAAACGTATTTTTCAACACTAACAGAAGGTCAAGGAACCGTAACGTGCCAGCATGGTACACTATCAGTACCGGTTCCGGCAGTTTGTGAAATAGTTTCAAAATACAAAATTCCAATTAAAATAACAAATAATGAAGGAGAAATGATAACTCCAACGGGCGCAGCAATTGTTGCAGCATTATATACAGGAGAACAAATCCCTGAAAAAATCATTATAGAAAAAGTAGGATATGGTAGAGGTAAAAGGCCCTATAAAAATCCTATTTTAAGAGTTATGAGAATAAACTAAAGGAGATATTATGCATTTAGGAAACGGAATAATATGCCCAACAACAGGAATACCTATGCTAATGTTAGCAGGAATAACAGCTTATTATGCTTTTAAAAAAGCTAAAACTGATTTTAACAAAGAGAAAATCCTATATACAATAACTTTAACTATTTTAGTATTTACTCTGCAAATGATAAATTTTTCAATACCGCACACAGGTTCAAGCGGGCACATAATCGGAGCAATGTTACTTGCAGTACTAATTGGTCCTTATGTTGGATTTCTTGCAATGTGTAGTATTCTACTTATTCAAGGAATATTCTTTGCAGACGGAGACCTTTTAGCACTTGGATGTAACATAATAAATATGGGAGCTTTTGCCAGTTTTGCAGCATATCCTTTAATTTATAAACCTTTTTCAAAAAACAATAAAGAATTTATAGGAGCAATACTATCTTCAGTTTTTGCATTACAATTAGGAGCTTTGGCAGTTGTAATAGAGGGAGTATTATCAGGTTCAATAGCATTAAATTCAATAGCGAATTTCTCAGGTTTAATGCAAATAATACATCTTCCTATTGGTATAATAGAAGGTCTTATAACGGGAATAGTAATTCTTGCAGTTAAGAAAACCAATTACAAAAAAGCATCGATTTCATTTGGTTTGTTATCGTTGATATTTGCTTCTTTTATATTTAAATTTGCTTCTACAAAACCTGATGGACTTGAATGGTCATTATTAAAAATAGAAGATTCAATTATTCCACAAATTCAAAGTCAAATATTCATAATATCTGAAACATTACAAAATAAAACAGCAATTTTGACCAATATAGAACCTGTATATTCAAATTTATCAGGCATCTTAATACTTGGTTTTATAATGTATTTACTATGTTTCTTTATGAATAAACAAAAAGTTAAAAATTAAATGAAAAAAAAATTTGATAAATTAAAACAATATTTAAGAGAACTGGATAAGCAAGGCCTATGTCTTGCTTTTTCAGGCGGAATAGACAGCTGTGCACTTTTATATTTATGTAAAGATTTAAATGTTATAGCTGTGACATTTAAATCAATTTTTCAAACAGAACAAGAGATTAATGAAGCAAAAGAATTTTGCAATTTTTATGGAATAAAACAAAAAATAATAGAATATTATCCGCTTGAAAATAACATAATAAGAAATAACCCCAAAGATAGATGCTATCATTGCAAAAAACTTATTTTTTCAAAACTTAAAGAATATGCAGGAAAAAGAATAATACTGGACGGAACAAATGCAGATGATACAAAAACATATAGACCCGGACTTAAAGCATTGAAAGAATTAGGAATTTATTCCCCATTTGCTGATTTTGGAATTACAAAAAAAGAAATCATAGATTTTTCAAAAGAAGAAAGTATAAAGAACTATGCAAAACCGTCTTCACCTTGTATAGCAACACGTTTCCCATATAACACTTTATTGAATGAAGAATTAATAGAAAAAGCAAAAAAAGGAGAAGAAATAATAAAAAATTTTGGTTTTACAAACTGCAGATTTAGAATCCACGATAATATAGCCAGAATTGAAATTAATCAAGAAGAAATTGAAAAATTCATAAGATACAGAAAAGATATTTTGAATAAACTAAAAGTTCTGGATATAAAATATATCACCTTAGATTTGGAATGTTTACGCAGCGGAAGTATGGATATATAAAGCAAAATAAATAAACTATATATCCAGGAAAATTTATAATCCAATCATCTTTAAGATAAATTATTATCGTCTTTTTCTAACTCAGAAATCATTTGAGAGAATGGCATATTAGTCTTATCAGCTTTGATTTTTATTGTTTCAATTAACCAATTCGGGTTAAATACGTACCATTGTCTCAGTTTGGGATAATTTTGTTGATTATCTCTAAGAATAGTCTCTATTTCTTGTTTAATTTGATCTTCAGTTAATGCTAACATAAATACCTCGTTTTTGTCTTACTACCAATCCTCTTTTTTATATATTATTCCCGTTCTCAAAAATTCTTCTACATATAAGCATTTATATTTATTCATAATTAAATCTAAATAATACTCAAAAGTTATATGTATTACATTTTTTGTGTCTGCCCATCGGAGTATTTAACATAATTTTCTCAAGTTTAGATTTTTCATCTGCAGGAAGTTTCTCTTGTTCTTGCAATAATTTTGATAAAGCATACAAAATTTCTGTTTTTGATTTTGCTCTTTGTAAGTCCTTGTAATAAGGCTTTAGCTGTTCTGGAAGATCCTCTAAATTCGCCATTTTATATTCCTATATTATTTTTCTTCTTATAAAGTATACATATTATCCATTAAATATTTAATCTAATTCTAATACGTGCTTTTGTAATTTTTGTTTTTATAAGTTTATATATATGTTTCGAAAAACGTTTTTTCATTTTTCAACTAACATATTTCGCATTTTAATTATTATATTTCATTCAAATTATATTATTTTTGAAGAAATAAATAAAAATAATTTATGAATCGTAAAATAAATAAAAATATGCTAAAAAAGCTTTAATACATTTCCCCAAATAAGGCTTTGCTCTGTGAAGTTCTCATCTCAAAACTTACAAAATATAAAACAAAAAAACACCCGAAGGTGTCTTTAAAATGGCGGGACCGACGAGCGAATTTCCGTACGGACGACACGAGCGAAGGCGTGTTAGTCCGGATAGCGAGAATATCGAGTTTACTAAAATCACAGATTTTAAAAACGAGACTATTCGAGCGTGGAGGAAATTCAAGACAGGCGA
This sequence comes from Candidatus Gastranaerophilales bacterium, assembly GCA_944322745.1. Taxonomy (GTDB): domain Bacteria; phylum Cyanobacteriota; class Vampirovibrionia; order Gastranaerophilales; family Gastranaerophilaceae; genus Avigastranaerophilus. The sequence goes on from CALUPV010000001.1 coordinate 290,827, forward strand.
GAACGTAGTGAGAGCTGAGGAATGTACATACTAAAAAAGACACCCAACGGTGTCTTTAAAATGGCGGGACCGACGAGGCTCGAACTCGCGACCTTCTGCGTGACAGGCAGACACTCTAACCAAACTGAGCTACGATCCCAACTGCAAAACTATTATATGCGGAACAAAAAAAAATTGCAACAGTGTTATTCTTAATTTCCTAATGTTTTTTATTAATTCTCAATTTAAATACAGTCAGAACATTTTACTAATATTCTTTTTGCAATATAATTTAGATAACAATAAAGGATTAAGAGGATAATTATGAATAAGTATTTGTTGGAAATAGGAACAGAAGAACTTGCATACAAATTTATTCCTTCAGCAATGGAACAATTAAAAAATGAATTTTCAAAAACATTAGAAGAAAATGAAATAAAGTTTTCAGATATAAAAGTATATGCAACACCAAGACGTTTAGCAGTCATTATAGAAAATATTGCTGATAAACAAGATGATATTGAAAAAACAATAAAAGGACCCATTTCAAATATTGCATATGACGAAAACGGAAATTTAACAAAAGCCGCAATCGGTTTTGCAAATAAAAACGGCATTAATCCTTATAAATTATTTAAAAAAGATAATTATATTTGGGCAAAAATAGAACAAAAAGGCAAGGATACAAAAGAACTTCTAAAATCCGCAGTACCTAATATTATATTAAAACTAAAAGGCACACACTTTATGAGGTGGGCTGATTTAGACATAAAATTTCAACGCCCAATAAGATGGATTGTTTCTTTGTTTAACGAAGAAAAAGTTGAGATTGAAATAGCAAATATAAAATCTTCTAATATTACACGAGGACATAGATTTTCCAAAACAGAAATCGAAATAAAAAATCCAGATGAGTATCTTACAGTACTGGAATCAGCAAATGTTATAGCGGATGTTCAAAAAAGGAAAGAAACTATAGTAAAACTTGCAAAAGAAAAAGCAAAAGAAATTGGAGCTGACATTGCAATTGATGAAGATTTACTGGATGAAGTAACTTTTATAACAGAATGGCCAATACCCGTAATATGTTCATTTGAAGAAAAATATCTTCAAATTCCTGAAAAAGTTGTAGTTACAGTAATGGCAGTACATCAAAGATATTTCCCATTATATAAAGAAGGAAAGTTATTAAATAAATTTATAACAATAAGCAATTATGTTGGAGATACATTTGAAAATATAAAAGCAGGGAACGAAAGAGTAGTTAAAGCGAGACTGGAAGATGCTATTTTCTTCGTACAAGAAGACACTCAAAAACCGCTTTTAGCTTATTTAGAAGCACTAAAGGGCGTTACATTCCAAAAAGGATTCGGTTCTGTATATGATAAAACACAAAGAATATGTCAACTATCTAAAAATATAGCAAAAGAATTAAATATACCCACACAAACAATAGAAAGAACAGCTCTATTATGCAAAGCAGATTTAGTTACGAAACTTGTTTTTGAATTCACAGAACTTCAAGGCTATATTGGAGCAGATTATGCCCTAAGAAGCGGTGAACAAGAAGAAGTGGCTAACGGCATTATGGAACATTATTTCCCATTAAATGCAGATTCTGAAGTAGCAGAAAGTATTGAAGGTCAGGTTGTTGGTATTGCAGATAAAATAGATACCGTTGTAACCGTATTTGCAGACGGTAAGAAAATATCAGGGTCACAAGATCCTCTTGGTGTAAGGCGTGCAACCCTTGGAATATTAAAAACAATTCTTAATAAAGACCTAAGAATAAACCTTACACAATTATTAAAACAGACAATTGAAATTCTTCCTGTTCAAATTGAAGATACTAATAAACTTTTTGAAACAGTAAAAAACTTTATAGAACAGAGATTAATTATTCTTCTATCTGATAAATATAAACACGATACTCTTGAAGCGTGTATTTCAGAAAAAGATGTACTATCTGATTTAAGAGATTTAATTGCAAGACTTAATATAGTTTCAGATATTATTAATAAAGATAATTATTCACAGTTTCATGAAAGTATCAACAGAATCATAAGACTTCTAAAGACAGAAAAAGATTTCGCTTCTGTTAATGAAAATTTATTTACAATACAAGCAGAAAAAGACTTATATAACGCAGTTAAAAATATAGAGGAAAATACTCTCACCTATAAACAATTAGAAGATAAATTAGTAAAAATTATTCCGTTTATTACTGAATTTTTTGATAAAGTTTTAGTAATGGACAATGACACAAATATAAAGAAAAACAGATTAAATTTACTATATTTGGTAAAACAAAAATTTGCAAAACTTGCAGATTTCAGCAAAATTGTTTTTTAGATTATAAATTATAATATGAAAACATAAAAGCCTAAGTTTATAACTTAGGCTTTATATTTTCAATAATTGCTTTTATATTCGGATTTTTAATTTCTGAAATAATTTTATCAAAATCAATTCCATCAACTGCATTTAAAGCATTCAAAGCAGTTAAAACTTCACATAAAATAATTTCATCATTAGAATTTAATAATTGAATTAAGTCAGGAATAGCTTCTTTTAAATTATACTCAATAATCACAGGAAGAACAGAGTGAATACTATCTTTTGACTTTTTTAATTCATTCAATACAAAACTTTTCTGCTGCTTCCAAAAATCATCACCTTGGAATTGCAATAATTTCAATACAGAAGAAATTTCATATTTTGTGTCTTTATCTTCATCAAAAATATACTCTTGGTTTTCACAAAACATACTAAATTTAGAATAAGCACTAAGTAAAATTTCAGCAATTTTACTGGAATTAACATTTTCTGATTTGTTATTGTTTATTAAGAATTCCAACACTTCGAAAAGTTCAAATTGGAAAATATCAGAAAGAGGAAGAATTTCACCAAATCCACTTAGTATATTATCAATGACTAATAATGTATCACACATATATTCAGAAGATAATAAATTCAATAAACTATCCATATAAGGAATTTGGCCTGCAATATTTTCAGGCATTTTTGAAGTTTTCATGGCTTTAAATATTGCGTTAAGAGGATAATTTCTACCATAAGCATTAAAGAATTTTACTGCTTTCAATTTTTCAAAATCATCATCAGAAGCTAGCGTATTCAATGCAATATCAAAAGAAATATCATCTTGCATCTGTCCAAGTGCTTCTGCTGAATTATAACTTAACAATTCATTATCAGAGAAAGCGTACTTACTCAACAACTCTAAAGCTACAGTATCAGGAATATAGGAAAAATACTTTGCAGCATACATCTTTTGCGACTCTGTACCCTTTTCCAGCATTTTAAAGATTTCTTCAGTTAAATTTTGATTAGCATGTTTAGACAAAATACTTGCAAATAAATCATCATAATAAACAGAATAAATATCAAAAAACTTTAAAAGATTCCAATAATTTTCATTAGATACAGCTAATTCTATATACTTAGAAATATTATTTCTTATAAAATCAAAGAGAAAATCAGATTTATCAACAAGCATTTTAAATAATTCAATATCACCGCTATTCACTAAATAAGAAGCCGCTTCTTGTGCCTTATTCTTATCTTTTGAAGTCAAATCTTTTAAATATAATTCTAAATCATTCATACTGCTATTATAAATTGAAAAATGATGTTTTACAATAAAAACCCTTGATGTTAATCAAAGGTTTTTATTGTATAAATTTAATCAAAATACTATTGAGCAAATTGTTGAACAGCATCATCTGTTTGAGGAACAGGTTCTGTTGTTTGATTTTCAGGAGCAACAGGAGTAGTATTTGAAACAGGTTTGTCAATAATTGTCGTTGTTGTATTTGAATATTGTTGAACATAATCATTATACAAGCTGCAATCAACCTTCAATTCAACAAGGACATCTTCATCTTTACTAGCTTTAAAGTTTACACCTGGTGTTAACCAACCTGTAGCAAGACCGACACCTGCACCAACAGGGAAACCAATAGCCATACCATCACCAGATCTGTCATTAGCAGCACCAATTGGAAGCCCAATAGCAGCACCACCGATAGCAGCACCTGCAACTGTATATTCTAATGGTTTTAACCATTTATTTTCACTTAATACACCTTCTTGATTATTAAGAACTCTTGCTATAAATGGATATTCATTACCATTCGGGAATACCATTTTTGTAAAATGTAAATATACTTCAGCGTTTTTATTAACCCATTTTTTATCTCTAAGTTCTTCAATTGTTGCATACAATTTTGTATTTGCCGGGATAATTAATGTACCCTCTTTAGTTACAACATCCTTCTTAAAATAGAAAGGAACAACATCTCCGATTTGAGCTTTTGTTGAATTAAATTTTTCTAAGAAAGAAACTTTAAATACATTCTTCGCTAAAATAATTCTTCTCAAATTAGTAATATTAACTCTGTCTACTACAGCTTTACCATAATTTTCTAAATGTTCAACAGATAAAAGATATTCTTGAGGTTCTTCTACAACAGGTTCTTCAATAGGTTCTTCTGCTTTATAGTTTGAATCAACTAAATCTAATGCTTTCATAAGTCTTGCAAGAAGGACAGCAGCTTCTGCTCTGTTTAATTCTCTATTTGGATTCAATTCTGTTTCTAAAGGATAGTTTACGTATAAACCATACTTAATCGCTTTCGAGAAAGGAATTATACCCCAATCAGGAATTTCTTTTGAGTCAGCAAACTGATTCAATACAGAAGTATCAACTTCAGTATCTTTTGTAATATGGCTCATTATAGAAGCTGTTTCAACTTTTGTAATAAAACGTTGAGGCTTAAATTCACCATCAGTATAACCGTATATCAAACCGAATTGGTCAGATCTTGCAATTGAAGGATAACCAAATGTTTCTTGAGTTACATCTGAATAATTAGGTTCTGATGTTATAGGAGCTTGAGATAAGCCTAAAGCTCTTAATAGCCACTCAGTCCAATCAACTCTTGTAACAGTATCCAATGGTCTATATGTGTTATCACCATATATAGGAACAATATTTTTCGTTACAACATCTTCAATTTCTTCTGCAGCCCAATAATCATCAGGAACATCAGTGTAATCTTTTGCCAATGCAGTACAAGCACCGGTTAACAACAATGATACTGATAAGAAAATTGTTGCTAAATTTTTTTTAATATCCATTTGTACCTCACTTAAACTATAAAAATATTAATACTATTCCACTCTTAACAGAATTATATGTTAAATTTTATTTTTAGGCAATAAAACTACGCCTATTAATGTAGAAACATTAATTGCATATACATATTTTGATTATATAAAAACGGACATATTTTTTTTTGCCAGATTGACCATTTAAGAAACAGCATATAAAATTTTATTAATAAAATTCTATATATTTATAAACTCTATACACAAAACAGATAAAAATATTAAAAGTTGTGGAATTATAAAATATTATACATTTTTTCATTATTAAAAAGGAGTTTTTATGACACAAAAATTTTATGAAATTAATAGCAAAATATTATTACTAACTATTTTATTTATTTTAACAACATCGCCAGGATTGACTTCTGATAATTATACAAATAAAGATATAAACAAATCAGTTATCGAAATGAAGATGGACAGCCTTTCTCCTGAATATCTTTTCGAAGTAGAAAAGTTATTTTATGAACAGAGAGATGCACAAGATTACGATACTGCTCTAAATACAGTAAATTATTTAATAAATGCATCAATCAAGTATTTTGGCGAAAATCATCCGCAAACAGGTTTTGCTTATTTGGCAAGAGCAAGATATTATACAGAACTTATAATTCCCGATCTCGCCAAAAAAGATCTGGATATAGTTTATAAAATATATGAACAAAATAAAGAAAATTTAGATCTTAAAAATAATATTCTATATAGTTATGTTAATTATTATTCCAATATTGAAGAATATTATGAAGCAATCAAATACTTATATAAAGCACTTGGAAACAAACAGGACACAGCATTTGCATACAAAACATATGGACAAATATATTCAAATATGAGAGCAAACGGAAAAGCAAAAAAATATTTTAATAAGTACTATAGCACAATAAAAAATAAAAAAGAAAACCAAAATATAGAATTATTCGAATATCATCTATTAATGGCAATGTTATATCAAAATGAAAAAGCTGTAGATATTTTTAAAGAAGAATTAGATAAAGCAGAAAATATTCTTAAAACATACAACAACTCAAGACCAGATTTAGAAATATTATTAAACATAGAAAAAGTACAATATTTCATAGATACAAAAGAATTTGATAAAGCATTAAATTTATTAAAAAAGAACAAAAAATTAATATACAAATATGGAAAAAAATACCAAAAAACGAATATTATACAACAATTTATAGACTGCTATAAAGACAAAAAAAATCTATTTAAGTTCAACTTATATGCAAGAAAAATTAATAATTTTTATAATTCGTTACCGTCTGATTCATTATTATTTCTTACCCTTGCAGAAAAACAAATTGATTTATATAGAACTTTAGGTAAAATTGAAGAAGCAAATAAATATGCCCAAAATGCATTAAATAAAATTGAACCTGTAAAAGAATATGTACCAAAACTGTATGGTAAATTTTTAAGAAAAGCAGCAGAAATTAAGATCCAAGAAGGAAATATAGCAGAAGCAAAATTATATTTAGAACGAGCAATAGAAAGCTATAAAAAAACGATACCAGAAGAATCTTTTGAATTTTATGAACTTTACCTGACTTATGGTAACTTATCAAACGCAAACAAAAATAAAGCAGAGACCGAGAATTATTATAAAAAAGCAAACTCTATTCTTAAAATATTAAAGGAATAAAAACTTAGATAAATTTATTTTAATAAGTTATAGAAAGGTAGCAAAATATTGTTACCTTTCTATGATATGGTGGGTATGAAGAGACTTATCATGCTCGTTCGTGATAAACGGCTTCTTGTTGAATACTCTACGACTCTTCCATTTCGGCCTTTGCTCTCTCACATCAAACACCATACCAAACCTCGTTTTGTGGAGGTCTCGTCTCTTTTTTCTAGAAAATTAAAAAGACAATAACTTTGGTTATTGTCTTTTAATAATATGGTGGGCGTGAAGAGACTCGAACTCCCATGCCGAAGGCGCTTGATCCTAAGTCAAGTGCGTCTACCAATTTCGCCACACGCCCATATTTAATTTTCAACTTTCCAATAAATACAATCTATAATAAGCGATTACAATTGTCAACTCTATAGAAAATGCACTTGGAGAGACTCGAACTCTCGACCAATTGATTAAGAGTCAACTGCTCTACCAACTGAGCTACAAGTGCATCTTTGATTATTATAAAACAAAAAAAAATAATTTGTAAATTATATTTTAAAATAACATGTTACCTTTTTAAATATTGCAATTTATCAATAAACGCAAGCTTCTTGACAAAAAATATTGCATTAATAATTTTAGTATTATATAATTTGAATGATTAGTTTAGTTTTACTACAAATATGGAGAAAAAAATGAAAAAGATTTTAGCTTTACTTGCTGTATTTTTCATGATGTCAGCTTTTAACTCCGCAAATGCCGCTGTATACAGCGATGTTCCTGCCGATTTTTGGGCTAACAAAGAAATCACAGCAGTTGTTAGTGACGGAGTACTTCCTCTTCTTGAAAAAGAATCTTTCTACCCAGAAAAAGAAGTTTCCAGATCTGATTTCAATTCAGCATTATTAAGAACTTTAGGTCACAGAATGACAACATTGTCTGAAACAAATCCATTTTCTGATGTTGTTTCTTCAAGAGCAGATTATGGAGACATTTTATTATCCTACAAATTAGGTTTAATTTACGGTTACAATGATGGCACTTTTAAACCTGATAGACTTATGACAAAATCTGAAGCTGCTTCTGTTATAAGTCATATAACAAAAGACTTTAAAGGCAATGTTAAATCTTTAGATGCATTTGCTGATAAAGACAGCATTCCGGCATGGGCTGTACAACAATACGCAAAAACTATAGATTTAGGTGTCTATGTAAATTATCCTGATGCAAATGAATTATTACCAAATAAAAATTTAAACAGAGCTGAAGCTGCTGTATTATTGTATAAACTAAAAGAGAAAATCAACTCTGTAAAAAAAGAATATGTCAGCGATGAAAAAATTCTTTCTACAGAACACTTAAATGTTACAAAAAAGGCAGAAGTGAATGAAGTTCAAATCACTAATCAAAGAAAAATTGTTCTAGCTAAAAATATTATTAAGGGTTACTTCTATACTTACTTCTCTTCTAAGGATGCTCAAGTTGGTGATACTGTTACATTTACAGCAAAAAATGATATATGTACAGAAGAAGGAACTTTAGTAATACCTGCTGATACAACAATGAAAGCCAAAATAACTTCAATTGAACCTAAAAAATGGTGGAACAAAAACGATAAAGTTACTGTAGAATTTGAATCTATGACTTTACCATGTGGAACTTGTGTTCCATTTAAAGCAGAAGTTATTAACAACAATGGCGTATTAACAGAAAACAGATGGGCAAAACCCGTTGGTTACACTGTTGGCGGTGCTGTAGTTGGTACTGGTGTTGGTATGGGAATTGCTGCTATTGCAGCTCAAGATGATGATCATTTTGGTGAAGGTATTGCAATAGGTGCTCCTGTCGGTGCCGGTGTTGGTCTTTTGACAGGTTTAGCAACTCCGGGTAGAACATACAAAGCTAATAATGGTGAATATGTTTGGTTAGAACTAACTCAGGATTTGTCTATTCCTAACTAATAATTGAAATTTTCTATTAAAAAAAGCCTTTTGGAATACCAAGAGGCTTTTTTAATGTCTTCATACAAAAGGGTTGAAATAAAAACATGTTCTTGCTAATATCTTGGCATAGTAAAAATTATAATTATTAAAGGTGGTGAATAAAATGCCTGAAGTAAGAGTTGGTGATAACGAAAGTATTGAAAGCGCTCTTAAAAGATTTAAGAAAAAAATCCAAAAAGCCGGTATACTTTCAGAAATAAAACGTCGCGAAAGATACGAGAAGCCTAGCATAAAGAAAAAACGCAAATCTGAAGCAGCTCGTAAAAGACGTGTATAGTATATAATAAATAAGAGAACTATTTAATTAGTTCTCTTATTTACTTTTGAGGGATATATTATGAAAAAAGAAATTGTTTATTCAATTATTATCACAATATTATACGCAATTATTACATTAATTGCGGTATTCAAACATGAAATCTGGGCTGATGAAGCTCAAGTATGGATGTTATGTAAGCATTTATCAATTCCTCAATTAATTAATCATCTTCATAATGAAGGCCATCCATCATTTTTTTACCTACTGGTAATGCCATTTGCGAAACTATTTTCAGATATTATATATATGCAAATAGTTTGTTGGCTGGCAATGTGTTTTTCCGTATTTTTACTAATGTACAAATCAAAGTTCCCACCAATTATTAAGTTCGCTATTATTTCAAGTGCTGGATTTTTATATTTTTTACCGGTAATAGCAAGAAGCTACTCAATAATTCCTGCTCTGATTTTTATATCTGCAATTTTATATTCAAGAAGAAAAGAAAATCCTATTTTATATGCAATACCGTTATTTCTACTTGCTAACACACACGCTATTATGTTTGGCTTCGTATCTATTCTTGCATTTTTATTTATCTATGAAACTTTAAAAGAAAAAGAATTTTTCAAAGGCAGAGTAATTTCAATAATCATAATATTATTAGGACTTGCTTTTGTTATATTACAACTTCATAATACGACCTCAAGTAATTTATACATAACATTTCAACAAAAAGAAATCATTACAAATTTTATAAAAGTTACTCTATTTTTCTTTATCAACGCATACAATAAAATGATTACGGTCGAAAAATCTCTGCTTTGCCCTATTTTAGACATTATAGCTATTTTTACGTTAATAACAAGTTTTGTACTTTTATTTGTAAACCTTTACTTTAATAATAAAAAGCTATTTTTAATAAGTCTTATTGGTATTGGATTTCAATTTGGAATTTATATTTTTACATATAGCGCAAACACATACGTAACAAGAATTTTTTCAGCATTAATCATATTGATATTTTGTTTTTGGATATTATATGAACAAAATGATTTTAACGGAAAACTAAAGATATGTAATAAGAAGATAACAACAATAATATTATCAATCTTCTTCTTTTTAACAAGTTACAACGGTTTAAATTATTACAGAATGGATTTTAATTATAATTATGCAGGAGCAAAAGAAACTTCTGAATTCATTAAAAATAATATTAATAAAAAAGCAACTCTATTAATAGATAATGAAGCTTATATGATATCTTTAGCTTACTACTTGCAAAATGAATATGAACTTCTTTCTGTAATAAGAAATAAGAATTTAGATTATGTAATATGGGATAAAATAAACGGTCAAAGACTTTCAAATAAAGCTTGGTCTCAATATGCAAAAATATTTTCTGAAACATATAATAACAACATATACATAATCCGTTCATTTGTTGATGAAACAAATCCCAAAATGAAACAAGAGAAATTAAACAAAGAATATCAAAATAACTTTAGACTTATATTCTCTTCAACTCCCGGAATAGAACCTAACGAAGGATATAAGATATACGAATTCAAGAACAATTAAAAAGAATTAATTTTTCTTTGGTAGAAACAAACCAAAAACATTTAAAAATCTTTTTATTCTATCCAAAATTCCAAGTTTTTCAGAAACTGTAGAATTTTTTGGAGCGGGTAATGCCAATCTTTCTTGAGCTGGTGGAAGTGCTAAAATCTCATTAGATTTAGGTGCCCCCTTAGAACTCAATATTTGTTCCGGTTTTATTACAAATCTTGGTTTTTCTTGCATTGTTGGCATTATTTTGGGTTCAGGCAAAGCCAATATATTATTTTGTCTTATAGAAGCTGCCTCAGGTGTCACATCAACAATTGGTTTTGATGAAACAGTAGGTGCAACTAACGGTTCCGGAGTAACATCAACAATTGGTTTTGAAGGAACTGTAGGCGTAACTGCAGGTTCCGGAGGGACTACAACTGTAGGTTGTGAAGGAGTTGTAGGCGCAACTGTCGGTTCAGGAGTTACATCAACTGTTGGTTGTGATGGAACTGTTGGAGAAGATGTTGCTTCCGGAGGAACATTCGTTACAGGAGTTGCAGAAACCTTTGACGAAATATTCTTGAAACTTGTTTTTATATTTTTTGGCAAATCAATCAAGCATTTTCCGGCAGCTTTTAAAACAGACATGTCTTTCGCACCATCAACATTCGCTGCCTTTAATGAAGATTTAGCACCTGCAGCAGAAACACCTAAAGTAAATGTTCCTGTCCCCATCTCTTGCCATGCTTGTTTTGCTTCATTATCTGTTTTAGCATTTACCTGTTTATAAATACCTTTACCAATTTGTACAGCCCCACCTATAAGTCCGGCAGCAACCATCACGGGAGCAGCAGCTCCGCTGGTTAGAGCAATTAATGCAGCACCACCGGCAATTGTAGCAGCTGTTATTAGCATATTTTTAGGCGATGCAAATATATTTTTTATTGGTTTTACAAGACCTTCTCCAAAATTTTTCATTTTTTCTTTAAATGAAATTTTACCATCATCTTTTCCATCAGAAGTTGTAACCGAATTTTCGAGATTAATATTTTGAGCAGATGGTTTTGCATTTGTAGTTTTTTGCAATATATCTTTATCTATCTTTCCAGAAAGCGCAGAATCAGGGAAATATCTTTTTTCAGCACGTCTCTCTGCCCAGATATCCATTATCTGATCCTTGAAATCACACAAATTAGAATCTACATAATTATGAGTCATAATAAACCATTAAATATTCTTTATTAAATATATAAAGAATATTTAACAATCAAAATTGCTTACTTTTGAGCAAAAAATTACAAATTATTTTAAATCATTACTCTTTTCAAGAAGTGCATTTATTATTTTCTTTGCTATTTTAGGATTTGCAATTGTAGAATTACCGCCGATACAACCACCTTCACAGCACATAACTTCTATTAAATTGCCATCTTGGCAAGCACCATCTTTTGCATACTTTTTCAATTGTCTTATAGTTTCCTTGGTTAAACCATCAATATAACAAGGTTTTGCCTTTTTTCCATCAGGGAGCAATGAATTAACAGCACCTGCTACACCGCAGGTTACGCCATAATTACGGCCTTGTCTTGAACTTTCAACAGAATATTCACATTCATTCATTTCTAAAATCTCAATCTTTCTTCCGACAAAAACTGCACCAAGCTCATCTGCATTCATTACGTAATCTATTTTATCATTTAGCTGAACTTCTTTCCGCTTAGCAACACAAGGACTTATAAATACAGTCACGGCATCCGGATATTTTTCTTTTACTATCTCAGCAGTATAGAACAATGGTGTTTTTGTATCAGATACATATGGTTTTATTTCAGGTAGATGTTTTTCTATAAGATTATTATAACCGGCACAACATGATGTGGTCATAAAAGTTGCACCTTTTTCCATTCTTTCAATAAATTCAGCAGACTCTTTCCTTGTTGTAACATCAGCACCTTGAGCAACCTCTACAACATCATAAAATCCTGCTTTTATCATTGCAGACTTTAACTGGAAAATATTTCCCGGAAATTGACCTGCAATAGCAGGAGCAAACATTGCAACGACTTTTTTCCCAATTTTTATAGCTTTTAAAATATCAATCAATTGACTTTTTTCATTAACAGCACCAAATGGACATGCAGCAACACATTTACCGCAAGATATACATTTTTCAAAATCTATAACCGCAGTTCCGTTATCTCCTTTTGAAATAGCGCCAACAGGACATGCCTGTTCACAAGGAACAATCAAACGTACAATTGCATTATACGGACAAGCGCTAATACACATACCGCAATTTTTACATTTTGAAGCATCTATATTACTTTTTCCGCCTGCAATTTCAATTGCGCCAAACCTACATGTTTTCTCGCAAGAACGAGCAACACAGCCCTGACACAAATCTGTTACGTATACTCTTGAAGGAACACATCCCTTACAAGCTGCATCTATAATCGTCAACGGATTTTCTTCTATTTCTTTTCTATCAAGTGATTGAGTTGCAAAATCTTCTAATTTTTCTGTTTCATCAAGATTTTCAAGAGAAAAACCCAAGTCTGCAATTATTCTGTCTTTTATAATTTCACGTTCTTTATAAATACAACATCTATATGGGACTTCGCAATCCTTTGGTCTCATTTGAAAAGGAATTGAAGCTGTGTTTTTCTCAAAATCATTAGAATCAAAAGCTTGCACAAGTCTAATTAAAATATCTCTTTTTATATGAATTGATTGACTATTGTTATTCATTTTCACCAACCTTTTTTTCAATAGCCAATAGTACCTTTTCAATGGTTGCAGATGATATAACTTCTTCTCCAACTTTTACATATGGTGCCTTTGAATGCTTATCATTTGACGAACATTGTCCTAAACATAAACTTGGTTTGACTATAACTTTATCACCGTATTTTTGAGGGATCAAATCATATAATTCATTTAAAAAAGAGCTTCCCATAACAAAACACGTAGTTCCCGAACATATTCTTACTTCTAATGTTTCCATATATACCCCTTAACAAGCATTTAATATAACTATTTTATCATATTTTTAAATATATCTTACATCGACTTTTTTTGTATACTTTTCTTCTAAAATTTCAACTATTCTTTTTACAACATTTCTTCTTATTTCTATTTCTACAGGCATATTAGGATTATAATGAGCTTGATTTAATTTAACGCCGACCATAAATTTAATTTCATCACTATCTAATAAAAAATTAATTAATTTACCTGCAGCATCATTTTCTGCTATACCTTTTTCAAGATACTCCATGGTCTTAGTTAAAGTCAAAATACCTTCGGTAATTAAATCTATCCCTTTCATATAAGAAATTCCGGGAAGTTTTCCGACATTTAAATTTCTATCTGTTTCTATTTCCAGGTTTAACTCTCTTGCAATAAGATTAGCTGTAGTTCCTCCTGCAATTGCTTTTTTACCGTTAAAGCTGTAGAAACTCTTGGCATATAATGCATCTTGTTCCATATCATAAGGAGGACCTGTAAATACTATAGATTTTCTAGGTTCTCTAAAATAGAAGCAAACGACAGATGTATCATCTTTTAACTTGTGGTCCGGTTCAATTAATTCAATCTGTCTCACAATATGTTTTGTCAGTTCGTCAGAAGATATAAATGGTGTTTCCTTTAATTTATTTAAGACTATCTCAATAAGACCTTCTCTTCTAACGCCTAATCTTAGTTCTTTCGTACCTAAAGCAGCTTGAGTTACACCATCAGAACAGAATATGATTCTATCATCTTTCTCTAATTTTATATGATATAAATGCATATGACGATTTGGAAAAGTTTTGGACGTAATTACTCTTTCTTCAGGATTAAGAATTTGATTATTTCTAATCCATAAAAACTGTGGATTACCTTCTTCTACTATCTTTGCATTTCCTTCTTCATCGCAGTCTATAGCAGAAAATGTAGAATAGCTAATTTTTCTTACTTTACAAACAGGTAAGGAATTCATAATTGTTTCACAGGCTACTTTTATATCAGATTGAGCCTCTATAAATTTCAATAGCATAGTAGCAGTCATGCTCGCTAAAATATTTGCTTTTATTCCACTTCCTAAACCATCAGACAATATACCTATAACTCGACCATTGTCTTTATACCTTTTTGAAATAAAATAATCGCCATAAGCATTCTGGTTATATTTTTTTTCTTGACTGCATCCTACATCTATGAACATTATTTATCCTCTTCGGTATTACTTTCATAGTCTTTTGCTATTGAATCCAATAATACTTCAGTTTCGACCATATGTTCACCTAATAAACAAGCTATTTCTTGAACAGTTGCTATATTTTTGGCAATTACATCTCTTGCCTTTTTGGCAATTTTTTCTCTATCCATTTCAGATTTTGTTACATCTGTTATAACGGCACCGGCGATCTCCCCTGATTCAATAGTAAAAGCACTTATATCATATAATTTATCACCTATGGCATAGTGTTCTTTGTGTATATCTTGTCCTGAACGTAATGCTGTTTTAAAAATATCGCCAAATGGCACTATTCTTTCAATAGCAGCACCTTTTAATCCTTCTTCTCTTGATGAAAAAACATCATACATATCAGAACAAAACATCTTAAGAAAAGCATCATTAGTTTCTAATATATTATAATTTTTATCAACCATAACAACAGCAGCAGGCATACATCTAACCAAAGCGGCAGCTTTTCTTACTGCTATTTTTCGCATATATGATACACACATAGATGTTTCTGCGTCTCCGGCAATTAACGCATTCACAAAATCTCGACATGTTGAATACCCGCATCCACTGCAATTTAATTCATCTTCTTGTGAATGTTTACTTATTCTTTTTAGTGCTTCATCTATTTGTTCTATTGTATATTTACGTTTTTCAACAGGTTGTGGTTTATAATTTTCACTTACTACAACGTCAGGTTCTTTAGGAACTGTATCACGATATTTTGTTGTCGTTAAAACATCAGAAGTTACTGCTATAATACCCCTTTCCGTTGACAGACAAGGACCATTTACACAACCACCTTCACAACCCAATGCTTCTATAAATATTTTTCTTGTTAATTTATCTTCTTCTATACCATCCAATGCTTTATCAAAATTATTTATAGAACTTATACTAATCAATGAAACTTTACTTTCATCAACCCCTACTTTTCGAATTGTTTCATTCATGCCGCCTTCAATAGGATATAGCGCCCCCTCATATGCACCTTTAGGAACAAAATCAGAACCTTCAAGTTCTTCTATATCATGAATATTAATATCCTCATCTTTTAACCAAAGATTTAATTCTTCAAATGTCAAAGACGCATTAATTAATTCTTGGTGAGAGTCAGATTCCTTCTTTTTTGCTATACAAGGACCAATAAAGACAATAGCTATATCATCACCAAATGTCTTTTTAAGTAAACCGGCATGAGTCAACGCAGGTGAAACTATAGGTACAATATTTTTTGCAAACTTTGGTTTATACATTCTTATATAATCAACAATAACAGGACAAGCACTTGATATAAGCATCTCATTTTTGTCTGAAGAATTAATAATTTTTGCACATTCTATAGATACTTCCTGAGCACCTAAGGCCGTCTCACTAACACCTTCAAAACCTAATTTTTTAAGTGCAGAAATCATTTTTTCTTTTTTCACACTATATACTCCAACCCAACTTGGAGCCAAAGATACATATACCTTCTTATTCTGAAGAAATAATTTTTTTACTTTATCAATATCATTTCTTACTCTCTTAGCACCTGAAGGACAAACCATAACACAGTGACCGCAGGCAACACACCTTTCTCCTATAACATATGCACTGTTATCTTGTATTTTTATTGCTTTTACGTGACATTCTCTAATACACTTATAACAATCATGACACTCATTTTTTAGTGTATAAACAGGATATAGATTATTCAATTTTTACTTCCTTAATATTTCAATAATTTTTTCCGGATTCATTTCATAATAAATTGTACCATCTATTTCAATAGTTGGTCCTTTTTCACAAAGATTTTTACATCTTGAACCATATATTTCAACTTGAGTACTTAGATTATTTTCTTTTATATAGTCTTCTATAAATCTTAAATTATCAGCATTTCCTCTTGCGAAACAGGCGCTGCCCATACATATTTTTATTTCTTTTACCATTAATTATCCTCTACACTATGATTTACCGTAAACTGTAAAAAATTTCCTATTAAATTTTCATTCCAGACCTGAACATTTTTAGGAACAGATAAAACACACGGAGTAAAATTCCATATATATCTAATTCCTGCTTTTACAATAAAATCAGTAACCTCTTGTGCATTTTTCCGAGGCACTGTTAAAATTACTATCTTTGCATCATTTTTCTCAGCTATCTTTGGCAAGTCATTTAAATGGAAAATATCTTTTCCATTAATACTTGTCCCAACTTTTTCAGGACTTATATCGAATAATGCTGATATATTAAATCCATAGGCTTCAAAATTATCATATTTCGCAAGCGCCATGCCCAAATTTCCGGACCCGACAATAAATGCTGTTTTTACTTTTTTAAATTTCAATGTTTCTTCAATCAAAATCTTTAGTTCTTTTACCTTATATCCAACTTTACACTTGCCTTTATAATGCAAAAGGGCAATATCCTTCCTCACCTGAGTATTATCAACATGTAATAACTCAGCAATTTGAGGGCTTGAAATATATTCAATACTTTTTTCTATATAATCAGTCAAAATACTATGATATAAAGTTAATCTATTTATTACTTTATCAGGAAGATTCTTCTCCATAAAATAACCTTTTCTGAAACAAACACATTTATAACAAATTATATTAAAAAACACAAGTTTAAAAAATAAAAAGAGGAACGCATTTCTACGTTCCTCTTTTGTTTTGTTTTACTACACTACACCGTTATAAGCATCAATATAGATTTTCTTAATATCTTCCATTAACGGATATACCGGGTTAGCGCCTGTACATTGATCATCATATGCTAATTCGACTAATTCATCCAAATTATCCATAAATGTCTTTTCATCAACGCCAAAGTCTTTAATTGAATTTGGAAGATTGATTGATTTCATTAATTTATCAACTGCTTCTAACAACAATTTAACTTTTTCATCATCATTCTTACCGCCCAATCCAAGTTCATCTGCGATTTGACCATATTTTGTTTTTGCACAAGGGAACTTGTATTGTGGGAATATAGCTTGCTTTTTAGGAGCATCAGATGAATTATATTTAATAATTTGTCTGATTAATAAAGCATTAGCTACACCGTGAGGAACATGATACATTGCACCAAGCTTATGTGCCATTGAGTGACATAATCCTAAGAATGAGTTAGCAAATGCCATACCTGCTATAGTTGCTGCATAGTGCATTTTTTCTCTTGCAACAGGATCATTAGCACCTTCATTATATGAACGTTCTAAATATCTGAATACCAGCTTTGTTGCTTCTAAAGCATTTGAATTTGTAAAGTTTGTAGCCATACAAGAAACATATGCTTCAATAGCGTGAACTAATGCATCAATACCGGATGCAGACGTTAAACCTTTTGGCATTCCGTCAACAAAGTTTGGATCTACAATTGCCATATTCGGTGTTAAAGCATAATCTGCAATTGCATATTTAACATGAGTTTCATCATCTGTAATAATAGCAAATGGAGTTACTTCTGAACCTGTACCAGAAGTTGTCGGAATAGCAACCATCATTGCTTTCTTGCCCAATTCTGGAATAGCACAAATTCTCTTTCTGATATCCATAAATCTCATTGAAATATCTTCAAAGTTTGTATCAGGTTGTTCATACATTAACCACATAATTTTAGCAGCATCCATAGGAGAACCGCCACCTAATGCAATGATTACATCAGGTTCAAAAGGTCTCAATATAGAAAGTGCTTGATTAATTGTTGATAATGTTGGATCCGGTTTTACATCAAAGAATACTTCATGTTCAATACCGATTTCATCTAATACATTTGTAATACTATCAACAGCACCTGAATTAAACAAGAATCTGTCTGTAACAATAAATGCACGTTTTTTACCAGCCAACTCACGGAGAGCCAAGTCTATAGCACCTCTCTTGAAGTATACTTTTGAAGGAACTTTAAACCATAACATATTCTCTCTCCTTTCAGCAACTGTTTTGTAGTTCAATAAGTTTTCAACTCCAATATTTCCGGATATTGCATTTTTACCCCAAGAACCACAACCAAGTGAAAGAGATGGTTCTAATTTAAAGTTATATAAATCACCAATACCGCCTTGTGATGAAGGAGAGTTTATTAATATTCTGCAAGCAGGCATTTTTTCTGCATATTGGTCAATTCTTGTTTTTGATCTTTCATCTGTATATAAAACAGCTGTATGACCTGCACCGCCTTTTATAACAAGTTCATATGCTATTTCTGCAGCTTTTTCGAAGTTCTTTGCTCTATACATTGTAAGAATTGGAGATAATTTTTCTCTTGAGAATGGATCATCCCAATCTACAGCCGGTCTTTCTACCAACAATATTTTAGCATTATCAGGAGTTTTAAATCCTGCAAGTTCAGCTATCTTATGAGCCGGTTGACCAACTATAGCAGGATGAGCAGTTCCTCTCTTAGGATCAATGAAAGGAAGATCTACCATTTTCTTTTGCTCTGCTTTATTTACGAGATATGCACCTCTGTATTCAAATTCTTTTTTAACTTCTTCATAAACACTATCAACAACAACTACAGATTGTTCTGAAGCACAAATCATACCATTATCAAATGTTTTTGACATTAATATTGAAGAAACAGCCATTTTTATATCAGCAGTTTCATCAATAACTGCTGATGTATTACCAGGACCTACACCTAATGCCGGATTACCTGAAGAATATGCTGCTTTAACCATTCCAGGACCACCTGTTGCAACAATACACGATATTGATGGGTGTTGCATTAAAGTATTTGATAATTCAATAGATGGAACATCAATCCAACCGATAATATCTTCGGGAGCACCTGCTTTAACTGCCGCTTCTAATACCAATTTTGCTGCAGCAATTGTACATTTTGTTGCTCTCGGGTGTGGTGAAAATATAATACCATTTCTTGTTTTTAAAGCTATTAATGATTTAAAAATAGCTGTTGATGTTGGGTTTGTAGTAGGAATAATACCTGCTATTACACCCAAAGGTTCAGCTACTATTTTAATACCATTTGCTTTATCTTCTTTTATTATTCCACATGTTTTTGCATTTTTATGTTTATTGTAAATGTATTCAGAAGCAAAGTGATTTTTAATAATCTTATCTTCTAATACGCCCATGCCTGTTTCTTCAACGGCCATTCTTGCAAGTGGAATTCTAGCTTTATCAGCAGCTGTAGCTGCTGCCTTAAAAATAGCATCTACTTTTTCTTGAGAGAATGTTTCATAGATTTTTTGAGCTTTTTTTACTTTAGAAATAAGAACTTCTAATTGATCAAGTGTTTCAACAACATCTGACTTATTCAAAGCTTTTTCTAAAGATTCAACAGTCTTCTTACTTTTCGTTGTCATAATGTTTCAAATCCTTTCGTGATTAAAATCTCTATTTATAATAGACCATAAATATAAATTAAAGTCAATTAAGTTCTGTATTAAGATAATATAAAGAAAAAAGAGGCGGTTAAAAAACCGCCTCTTTCTCTTAATATATTTTATGCATTTAAAATCATTCTATCAGCATCTTTTCTTGTCATTGGACCATCTTGTCTCAGAATATTTGCGAAATAATCTAACTTATCAGTAATGGCAGAATGTCTTCCGTTTTGTTTTGCCTTAATTGCTTTACTTAAAGCATCAGCACTATTTAAACCTTTACCCTGAGACAAATTTCTAAAGTATTCTTGTTCATAGTCTTGTGATGCTCTATATGACCAATTCCCTGCTGTTGTATTTGGAACATTTATTCTTCTTCTGGAACCTAATATATCAGGAAGCGTTGCAAATTGATTTTTTGTTGTAAATAATTCAGCAAAAACCGCCTTTGAGAGTGCTTCTTGAGAATGTTCCAATTCATGCTTATTTAAATGCAAATCTTTTGATAAATAACCTGCACGTTCTTTACCGTTTTCGACTTGTTCTAATAGACTATAATCATCGTGAGTACCGGGTCCGATTGTATAATCTCCGGGTTTCATATTTTGATATTTATTATTACCTTTTGATTCATAATATTTTACACGACCCCATTTCTCACCACCATACCTTGTAATATGAATTAATGTAGTTCCGAGATTCTTAACCGCATCCAAAGAAGCATAAGAATTACCTCCTAATAATTCTAAAAGGACCTTATCATGGGGAACATTATTTTCATCTGCAGCTCTCAAAACTATATCTTTTATAATTTGTTGTCCATTATTACCAACTTTTGGCTGATGGTCAAGTTTTCGTCCCAATTTATTACCATTTGAGTCGAATACATCTTTACCTTGATTTTTCCATGGTTCACAAATCATAGGATGAATCAGTTGCCAAGCTGCATCTATCCTAACACCGTCATATCTCTTAAAGAACAAATTAAATTTATTATATAGTAATTCTCCAGCTTCTCCATTAATTTTATCAAAATTAATAGCAGGTGACCAACAAGAATACTTTCCGTCACCTATATCACATCCAAATTCATAATTCGGGTAAAATGCTGATTTGTGTGCCCAAAAATCTTTTTGAGAAAATCCTATTTGACAATCACCATATATATCGATACCCTGATTGTTAAAATTGACTTTTGATTCTTTCTGCTGTTTATCCGCAATAAATTGAACAAACTTTTCAAAATCTACAATATTATGACCTTCTTCATCCCGAACTTGTTTTAATTCTGATATTCGTGCCTTATCGCCTTCTTTTGTAGCAAATATATTTTGATCTCTATAGTTCCATGTTTTCATATCCTCAGAACCATTAACAAATGCAGCTGCTTCAAATAAAGCATCTCGTTCTACCCAATAACTGTTTTCTCTTTCAAACTGATCAAATTCTTTTCTCAATGGTGACGACTCATCCAGTTTTTCAAAACGGACATATGCTTTCTTTAACATTGCTCTTTGTCCATCCTCTGAAAAAACATTATCATAATTTACTGAATCATGGTCCGAAACTCTTGTCATGTATGAAGTTCTCAAATCTTCAGCGGTCAATAAATTTCCATAAGAATCTTCACTTAACTTATTTAAATCAATAATATGCATGCCAAGAGAAAAACCAGTACCAGAATATGGAGAACGTACATAATTCGATATTTCTCCTTGCGGTTGTAACTGTATAGAATTTACCCCACACATTACCCTTAATAATCCTGCTAAGTCTTGAGCTTCTTTAGAAAAACTTGTTCCAATTCCAGTGTCATTTTTTAATGACGGAACACTAAAATCAAATATTGTTGCCGTTGTTTTATCAAGACCAAGTTCCCTTCTTGCTGATTGTTGTAATTTTTCAAACTCCCGTGTTTCTTTCGTTGTTAATGCTCTACCAAATGATGGTGTATTGTTCACTGCAGAAATTTTCATACACATTCTCCTAATAAAATATATAAAGACCTGCATATATAATACATGTAAAAATTTTTTTTGCTAGTTTGTAACAATAAAACAAAAAACAAACTCAACGATATAATTTTATATATGAGAAAAGGAATCTATTTATTAATTATATTTATTTTAAGTTGTTTTATTTTATGCAATGGAGTTTTAGTTGCTGATGATATTTTTTTCTATTTCATACAAGATGGAATAAAACCTTATAAAAATTTCCTCTATGGAACTTGGGTTATGGAGTTTCAAAATTTATTTTTATACTATATTCCTTCTCTTTTAAATATTAATTTTAATGACTGGGCATTATCATTCGGTACATTTTTTAAAGCATCGGTAATAACTGGCATAATATATTGTTTTTATAAATTAGGAACATTAAATAAAATAAATAATAAGATTATTATAATATCTTGTTCTATTATTTATTTTCTTCTCTTCATCTTTGCAAAAAAGATATTTTTTGTAGATTTTATAATATATTCCGGATTTTTTAGATTTACATTTGCTTCTTTATTGTTACTAATATTTTTCTATTATTTCTATAAATTCTACATAAAAAAAGAAAACAAAATATTTCACCTGATATTTTTGGCAATACTTACTTCCTGTTCTTCCGAAATAGCTTTCTTTATACTATTAGGAACAACCTTCCTTGCCCTGTTACATTCTCTATTTGAAAAATCAAGAAATACAAAAAAAACTTATTTATTATCAATGATATTTTTTGCTGTAGTTACAGGGACACTAATTCTTGTCAATAATAATGGGTTTCAAAATAACATAAGCTACAAAACTTTATGTCATACAACTGCCTTAGAAATATTAACATCTTCTTTTATTGAATATACAAAGCTTTTTATAAAAAAATTTTTTATCGACTTTGCAATATATTATGCTATCTTAATTATTTTACTTATTTTAAATATAAAAAAAAGGAATATAGAATCTGTTATTTTGGCCATTTTCATTAATATAAGTACTCTAGTTTTCGCTTATTGTCTTATATTTTTAGGTAAAACTCATTATAGCGGAGGATATTGGCTAAATCATAATGATATTTATACAATCTTAATTCCTCTTTTTATATTCAATATTGTTATTCTATTATTTAATTTCATTGAAACAGAAAATCCCAAAATACAAAATTATGTTTTTATATCACTACTAATTATAAATTTTTCCTTGTTACCGGCATTTATAAACTCAGTTCAAACATTGAAACATTCAAGTCAAAATATAAAAGCACATTCATACTTGCGGGACAAAATAAGACTTTTTTATGTTTATAGAAATGAAGAACCTACTGTTCCTAATTTTGGTGTTTTATTTTCTTTCTTCTACCTTATACAAAATAAAAATATAGAATTTGGACAAAGTGATATAGAAATAAATAAAGATAATGAAAAACATACTTTCCATCAATGGCTTGAAAATCACTATTACAAACATACATACAAATTAGAAAATATGAATAATGAAAATAAAGACTTTATTCTTGTTAGCGACAAAAAAGCTTTAAAAACATTTAAAGAAAAGGGCGGTAGTTATAATGAAATATATAAAGGCAACTATCATTTTGCGGATTTAACAAATAAAAATTTTGTTTTAAACATAAATGAAAATAACCTTATTCAGAAATAAACTTAACAAAAAAGATAAAATATGTTATCTTTTTGGATAGTTACTTGCTTGGAGGAGCTATGGAGAAGGCGCAATGGAGTTCTCATATTAGTTTTATTATTGCGACTGTTGGAAGCGCCGTAGGTTTGGGTAACATCTGGCGTTTTCCATATATTATGGGAAAAAATGGTGGAGCTATTTTCCTTTTAACATATTTATTGTTAATTGCATTTATTTGTATTATTCCGTTATTGTGTGAATTATTTATTGGTAAAATATATAAAAAAGATACCGTTTCTGCCTTTGCTGAAATAAATCCTAAGTTTAAATGGTTTGGCTGGTTATGCATAATAACTGTTATTTTAATACCTTGTTTCTATTTTGTTGTTGGTGGCTGGATTTTAAACTATATATGGATTTTTCTAACTAATAGAATTCCAGACAATTTTGCACAGTATTTTTCTTCTTTCAGCTCCCAAGTAACAATACCTTGTTTTCTTTCTATTCTTTTCCTATTAATGACAGCAATATTTCCATTTCGAGGTGTAAATAAAGGAATAGAAAAAGCTAATAATATAATGATGCCGCTTTTTGCTTTAATGCTAATTATTATGGCTGTATATGCAATAACTCTGCCCGGAGCGAAAGAAGGTTTAACTTTTATGTTTAAACCTGATTTTTCTCAATTTAATTCAAAGATGGTTCTTACCGCTTTAGGACAAGCCCTTTTTACTTTAAGTATTGGCATGGGGGCAATAATAACTTACGGTAGTTACATGAAAAAAGATACTAATATTATTAAATCTGCATATACTTTAATATTTTTTGATACATTAATAGCAGTTATTGCAGGTATAATGATTTTCCCTATTGTATTTTCTTTCGGTGTAACTCCATCTGCCGGAGCAACTTTAGTATTTATCTCATTACCGGAAATGTTTGCAAAATTACCTTTTCCTGCTATAACTGGACTGCTATTTTTTACTCTTCTGTTTTTTGCGGCGATAACCTCCGGTATTAGCATTATGGAAACTGCTGTTGCTTCTTTTATTAACCAATTCAAAATTTCAAGACAAAAAGCAACTGTTATTTTGAGTATTATAATAGGACTAATTACTATTCCTTCTACTCTTTCATTTAGTCTTTTAAGTCATTTTAGCTTAGCTGAAAAAAACTTTTTTGATTTTTTAGATTACACTACTTCTAATATTTTACTCCCTTTTAATACTTTATTAATCTGTCTAATTGCAGGTTGGTGCATAAAAGGACTTTGGAAAAACGAAATCGGAGAAAACTTTTTTGGATATTCATTTAATATTTTATTAAAATTTATTATTCCTGTAATTTTAATATATGTTATTCTTAGTGGTTCATAAGAAATAAGAGGCGGGTTATAATCGCCTCTTATATACTTATTTCTTAAATATTTCCGGATGATTTGAATTAGATAAAACTATTTCTCGGTATTCATTTTTATCTATATCAATTCCCATATTTTTGATATTTATTTGGAATTTCTTCTTTTTCTTTTGTACTTTAATTTTTTCGTCCATAAATATTTCCTACCGACAAATTAATTCTGAATTTCTATATTTATCAATACTATCATAAGTCAATTTATCATCCTTCATATAATATTTCAATGCTTCCAAATAAGCCTTAGCAGTATCTAAAACAGTAAAGCACGGCGTTGAATACATTTCGGCAATTGTCCTTATCAAGAAACCTCTGTCTTCACTACCATATCTAGCTGAATTATTATTAGTTGTAGGTGTATTTATAATAAAGCAAAGTTCTTTATTTTTCATATTTCTTTGAATCTTTTGAATATCAAATTTTTCTATCTCTTTTGATTCTATATTATGAAGTTTCAAAAATTTATGAGTACCGGTTGTCGCAACAAGATTATAGCCCAAATCAACAAGTGTTTTTGCCACTTCTACGCTATCTTTCTTATAATGATCATTTATCGAAATTAATACATTACCTCTTTCCTTTGAAAGTTTATATCCGGCAGCTAAAAATCCTTTAATCAAAGCTCTTTCATAATTAGTATCTACACCTAAGACTTCACCTGTAGACTTCATTTCAGGAGCCAAAGCAGGATCTATCCTGTTTAATTTTTGGAACGAGAATATTGGTATCTTTGCACATACAAGATTCGTAGTATCTACCAATCCAGGTTTATAACCTTGTTCTACAATTGATTTACCCATTATTGCATCGATTGCAATTTTTACCATCGGTATTCCGGTAACTTTACTTAAAATCGGTACTGTTCTTGAAGCACGCGGATTTACCTCAATGATATATGCAATATCATCCTTCAGTACAAATTGAATATTCATAAGCCCTTTTACTTTAAGTGCTCGTGCTATTTTTTCAGTATAATCTATCAAATTTTTAATAACTTCATCAGATATTGTTCTTGTTGGATATAGTGCTATAGAATCACCAGAATGAATACCCGCTCTTTCTATATGTTCAGTAATTGCAGGAATCAATACATTTTCACCATCTGAAATTGCATCAAATTCAAGTTCTGTACCTTCAATATATTGGTCGATTAAAATAGGATGTTCATCTGAGAATTTCAATGCTCCTTCAATATATGAAATAAGTTCATCTTTATTATAAACTACCTGCATTCCTCTTCCACCGATTACATAAGATGGTCTTACCAAAAGAGGATAACCAAGTGTTCTAGCAACTTCTAATGCTTCTGATTGTTTTTTTATAGCAAATCCTTTTGGTTGCGGAATGTTCAATTCTCTCAATAATTGTTCAAATAATTTCCTATCTTCCGCTATATTAATTGAATCTAATGACGTACCTAAAATCTTAACACCTCTTGCGTGGAGTTTTGGAGCCAAATTAATAGCCGTTTGTCCTCCAAATTGAACCATTACACCTTCAGGATTTTCTTTTTCAATTATATTCATTATGTTTTCAATATGCATTGGTTCAAAATATAATTTATCTGCAACATCAAAATCTGTTGAAAGCGTTTCAGGATTTGAATTAACTATTAATGACTTATAATTATGATTTCTCACCTCCCAAGCCGCATGGACTGAACAATAGTCAAATTCTATACCTTGACCTATTCTTATCGGGCCCGAGCCTAAAATTAAAATTTTCTTATCTTCACTATTTGAATTACTTTCATCAAATTCATTGTATGTTGAATAATAATACGGCGTATAAGCTTTAAATTCAGCCGCACAAGTATCAACAATTTTAAATGAAGCACTTATTGAGTTTTCTTTTCTCATTTTTTCAATATCAGACAATGAATTTTGAGTATATTTGGCTATCTCTTCATCTAAAAAGCCTTTTTCTTTTGCTTCTAAATATAAATCGGGAGTTAAGGTTTCACTCTTTAGTCTATTTTCAAAATCAACCAAACTTTTGATTTTATATATAAACCATTTATCTATTTTTGTTATTTTATTGATTTCATCAACACTAATACCACGATTTATAGCTTCTGCAACTCTAAAAATTCTTCTATCATCTTGAACATGCAAAAGTGCTTTTAGTTCTTCTTCACTACATTCAATATGACGACCTCTTAGTAAACCTGTATATTTAGATTCAATTGAAGTTATAGCTTTTTTGAATGAACTTTCAAATGTTCTTCCTATTGCCATTACTTCGCCTGTAGCTTTCATTTTTGTACCAAGAATTCTATCTCCGTGTTTAAATTTATCAAACGGCCATTTAGGTATTTTAGTTACAACATAATCTATTGCCGGTTCAAATGCTGCAACTGTTTTCTTTGTAATTGAATTAGGTATTTCGTGGAGATTATATCCGATTGCTATTTTTGTTGTTATTTTAGCAATAGGATAGCCTGTTGCTTTAGACGCAAGAGCAGATGAACGGCTTACTCTTGGATTAACTTCTATTACATAATATTGATTACTTACGGTATCTAAAGCAAATTGAACGTTACATCCGCCTTCAATTTTTAATGCTTTAATAATCTTCAATGCTGCACTTCTTAACATTTGGCATTCTTTATTAGTTAAGGTCTGTGTTGGTGCAACTACAAAACTATCACCTGTATGAATACCAATAGGATCAATATTTTCCATATTACATATCGAAATACTTGTATTATTTGCATCTCGAATTACTTCATATTCAATTTCTTTATATCCTGCAATACTTTTTTCAACGAGAACTTGAGAAATAGGGCTTAAAGATAAACCGGTGTATACTATCTCTTCATACTCACCATAGTTATTTGCAATACCGCCTCCTGTACCACCAAGGGTATATGCAGGTCTTACAATAATAGGGAAACCTATCTTTTGAGCAAATTTCTTTGCTTCTTCAAAACTCGAAACAATGTCACTTTCAGGTATGGGTTCACCTATTTCCAGCATAAGATTTTTAAATAGCTCTCTATCTTCTGCTTTTTTTATTGATTCAATTTTTGTACCTAAAAGTTCAACATTGTATTTTTCCAAAATTCCAGCTTCATATAAGCTTACTGCTAAATTTAAACCTGTTTGTCCGCCTAAAGTTGCTATAATTCCGTTTGGTCTTTCTTTATCTATTATATAAGTTAACGATTCTACCGTTAAAGGTTCTATATAAACTTTATCCGCAATATTTTCATCTGTCATAATTGTTGCAGGATTTGAGTTTACAAGGACTACTTCAATATTTTCTTCTTTCAAGGCTCTGCAAGCTTGAACTCCGGCATAATCGAACTCTGCAGCCTGACCTATAACTATAGGACCTGAACCTATTACTAAAACTTTTTTTATTTTTGTATTTATTGGCATTTCTATCTCTTTCTATAATTTCAATTACTTTTTCAAACTTTCAACTTGTTAAACAAAAAGCTTTTTCTCTTGTTCTACATTTTCTATCCAGCTTGATATAACTTTATTTGCATCATATGGTCCTGCAGTTAATTCTGGGTGGAATTGAACTGTTCTGATTTTATACTTATCACAGCTGATTCCTTCTATAGTATTATCATTTAAGTTTATAAATGTTGTTTTTACATCATTTGGAATTGAATCTGAATCAACCGCATAACTATGGTTTTGAGCTGTAATAAATATTTCATTTGTTTCCTTATTCATTACAGGATGATTTCCGCCCCTATGACCGTATTTTAGTTTATAAGTTCTTGCTCCTAATGCAAGAGATATTATTTGATGTCCAAGACAAATTCCAAATAAAGGTAATTTACCTATTAATTCTTTTGCTGTTTCTATTGTTTGCTTTGCATCTTCAGGATTTCCGGGTCCGTTTGAGATAAGTACAGCATCAGGATTTTCATTTAGAATATCTTCAGCTTTTGTATCAGCCGGGAAAACTGTAATATCACAATCTAAAGCCTTGAAATTTTCAAGTATACTCTTTTTTATACCCATATCTATAATTGCAAGCTTTATTCCTGTTCCTGAATATTTTTCTACTTTATAAGTAGTAACATCCATTGTAATATCTTTACTTATTTTGTAATTTCTCATCTTTTCTTTTATTTCAGGAGTAATATCACCTGTCGTTATAGCACAATTCATTGCACCATAGTTTCTTATAATTTGAGTAAGATGCCTTGTATCTATACCTTTTAAGCCTACTATATTATTTTGTTTTAGATATTCTGTCAAAGGTAATGCACTCTTATAATGTGATTCATGTTCACACATATTCTTAACAATAAAACCTTTAGCGTGAATTTTCCCTGATTCAAAATCATCTTTATTAATTCCGTAATTACCTATTTCAGGATATGTCATAACTATTGTTTGACCTGCATAAGAAGGATCAGTAAGTATTTCTTGATAACCAACCATTGATGTATTAAATACAATCTCGCCATAAGAAGTTCCGTCCGCACCAATTGATTCACCTTCAAAAATCAAGCCATTTTCAAGAATCAATTTACCTTTTGAAACTGCGTAGGATTTATTTTGAGTAAGCATTGCATTTTCAATTTCTTCATATATCATTTGAATTGCTTTAACTCTATCTTCTGCATTTGTAACAGCTCTTCCTATAACCAAATAATCAGCACCTTCTTTTATTGCAATGCTTGGTGTAGCAAGACGTTTTTGATCATTCTTATTTGACCAATCAGGTCTTATGCCGGGACATAGAACTTTAAAGTCTTTACCGCATACCTGCTTGATTTTCTTAGCTTCCCAAACACTTGCAACAACACCATCCAAACCTGCATTTTTTGCCATCAATGCCAGATGAATAGCATATTCATTAGGTTTATAAGGAACTTTAAGTTCTTTTTGCAAACTTTCTTCACTTATACTTGTTAGAACCGTAACACCCAGTATAACCGGATTTTCTTTACCAAGTTCTTTTGCTGTTTTTCTTGCTGACTCTTGAGCAATTCTCATCATTTCTTCACCACCTGTTGTGTGAAGATTAAAAAATGAGGCACCGTTTCTGATTATATTTTCGGATGCTTTTGCAACTGTATTGGGTATATCATGGAGCTTAACATCAAAAAAGAACTTTATATTTTGTTCTTTCATAAAGTTAAAAATTTCATAGCCGTTACCTGTATACATTTGCAAGCCGACTTTAAATATACCGACATAATCTTTAAGTTCGGTAATTAATTGTTTTGCTTGTTCAGGTGTATCAACATCTAAAGCAAGTACGATTTTTTCTTTGATTTCTGGTCTGATTTGCATTTTTATTTATCCTATATTAATTATTTTACCTTTTATTATTGTCATTTTAGGTTTACCTTTTAATTTATAACCGTCAAATGGAGAAATACGGCATTTTGATTTAAATTTTGAAGCATCGACAACCCACTCTTCATTCAAATCAATTACTGTCATATTTGCTTCTTTTCCAATTTCTATAGCGCCTTGATTTGGAATATTTAAAATAGAAGCAGGTAAATATGTTAATTTTTTAATTGCGTCCATTAAACTCAATTTCCCTGTATGAACAAGATAAGTAAGTGTAATCCCCAGTGATGTTTCAAACCCTGCAAGTCCCATTGGAGCCATTTGGATAGGAAGTTGTTTTTCATGAACAGTATGTGGAGCGTGATCTGTAGCTATTACATCTATTGTTCCATCCTGAAGACCAGTTATTACTGCTTCTAAATCTTCTTTTGTTCTCAATGGCGGATTAACTTTGTATTTTGCATCATAATCAACGATATCGTCTTCAGTCAAACTAAAATAATGAGGAGCTGTTTCTGCCGTTACATTCAAACCTTCTTTTTTTGCTTGTCTGATAAGTTCAATAGAGCGTTTTGTTGATATATGTGCAAAATGATATTTCCCATTTACGGCTCTTACCACTTCAAGTTCTCTGGCAACAGCCAATGACTCTGTAATATCAGGTATTCCCTTCAACCCAAGACGAGTTGAAACTTTACCTTCATTTATTACTCCGCCATTAGCTAATGATGAATCCTCCGAATGTGAAATAATTACTGCATTATGAGAATTTACATATTTCAATGCTTCTTTTAATAAATGCATATTTTCAACAGGCTTACCATCATCAGAAAATGCAATTGCACCGTTTGAAATAAGTTCTGAAACATTAACTATCTTCTCGTTTGAAAGTACTTTTGTAACAGCACATATAGGGTGGAAGCCAATATCAGATACCTCTTTTGCTTTTATTATTGTATACATTAATGTTGTAGAATTATCGACAGGCGGATTTGTATTTGCCATAGGACAAATTGCGGTATAACCTCCATTTATAGCAGAAGATATTCCTGTTTTTATTGTTTCTTTTGCGTTGAAACCGGGTTCACGCAGATGACAATGGATATCAACAAGTCCGGGAGTTATTATTTTCCCCGTCAAATCAATGATTTCTTCACTCTGACTTGGAACAATATTAACAGCAATTTCTTTTACAATACCATTTTCTATACGTATATCAGAAATACCTTCATAATTTGTTTTTGGATTTATTATTTTTGCATTTTTAAGAAGCATTATTGTCCCCTTTCAATAATGTATTCAATATTGCCATTCTTACATATACACCATTTTGAGCTTGTTCTAATATAGTTTTTCCAACTTGATTATCAAGAAGTTCAGATGAAACTTCTATATTTCTGTTTGCTGGTCCGGGGTGCATTAAGATAACATCTTTTGCTGCATATTTTTCTAATAATTCAGTATCTATTTCGTACAATCTTTTGTATTCGGAAGAATCAGGATAACCTTCTTTTTCATGTCTTTCATTTTGAACTCTTAGTACCATTACTACATTTGAACTATCAATAGCTTCTTTTACTTCGTTATGATAATGAATATTAAAAGCCTGTTCATTTTCAAACTGTAAATATGTTGGAGCACATAAATGAATGTCTGCACCAAATTTAGAAAGCAAACTTATGTTTGATTTTGCGACTCTGGAATGAGAAACATCACCAACTATTGTAATTTTTTTGCTTTCTACACTACCTATTTTTTCAAGCATTGTATAATAATCAAGCAATGCTTGAGATGGATGTGCATGGGTTCCGTCTCCGCCATTTACAAAATGAATAGGATATTTAACCAATCTCATTACGTTATTGATTATTCCTGATAAAGAATGTCTTATAACAACCGCATTTACACCTAAAAAGTATAAATTTTCGATTGTATCTTTTAGACTTTCACCCTTTGAAAGCGATGAATGATTAGCATCAAAATTTATTATATTCATACCAAGTTTTTGAGCGGCTATCTCAAAACTACAGCGTGTTCTTGTTGAATTTTCGTAAAACATTAAAGAAAGAGTCTTTTTTTCAACATCAGACTTTTTTCTTCCTGTTTTAAATTCTTTTGCTAAATTTATGATATTTTCTATTTCTTCTTTAGAAATGCTTTTAATATCAATTAAATGTTTCATTATGCGTTTGCCTTTACTTCAGTTCTGCTTCCCGGTTTAACAAGTTCTATACCTTCTTTGCATAAAGGACAATCATTAGGATCATATACAACAGGGTCTATTTGCAATAACGACTTGATGTTATACTCTGTTTTTCCTTTTGTTCGGTCAACAATACAACCGACTGCAACAACTTCAGGTTCATATTCTTTAATAGCTTCCATCGTTTCTTTTATAGTTCTGGCTGTTGTTATTACATCTTCTATAATTACAACTTTTTCGCCTTTCTTTAAAGTATAACCTCTTCTTAATTGCATTACACCGTCTTTTCTTTCAACAAAGAGATTACGTTTCTTCGCATTTTTTGCTGTTTCATAACCTATAATTACAGCACCTATAGCGGGAGCTACTATAGTATCAAATTCAATATCAGCAAGCTTCTCAGCAAGTCTTTTCCCTAACTCTGAAGTTATTTCAGGATATTGATACAACTTTGCACATTGAAAATAAATATCTGAATGCAAACCTGATGTAAGGCAAAAATGTCCGTGTAAAACACCTTCCGCCTGCTCTAATAAATTTAAAACTTCATTTGTCATTATGCCCTCAATTCTTTCTTTAATTCATCTAAACTTTTAAATCCGTTTTTATTTATATATTCATCCAGTTCTTCAACAAGTCTTTCTGCTGTATTAGGATGCGTAAAATTAGATGTTCCGATTTGAACAGCCTGAGCTCCTGCCGCAAAAAATTCAAGAACATCATCCAAGGTTTCTATTCCTCCTATTCCGATTATTGGAATATTAATCACTTTATATAAACGAGAAATAGCATTAATTGCAACAGGTTTAATCCCTTTACCGGAATATCCGCCCTGAACTATTGTTTTTTTATACTTCCCGTTTATTAATTCTATATTTATAGAAGTACCTTTAAGGGTATTTATTGCACTTACAGCGTTTGCACCGGCTTTTTCTGCGGCAATTCCTAATTTTTCTATAGAAGTAACATTCGGAGTCAGTTTTATTATTAAAAATCCACTATAAACAGCTCTTACAGAACTAACAAGTTCATATAAAGAATTCTCATCTGTTCCGAACTCTAAGCAGCCTGATTTTACATTAGGACAAGATACATTTAGTTCAATCGCTTTAATTTTTTCATTTTCACATTTTTTTGCAACTTGTACATATTCATCAATGGTAGAACCTGCTACATTCATAATATAGTTAATATTATTTTGTTTAAGTTCTGGAATTTTAGTTTCTATAAATTTTTCAATCCCGACATTTTCAAGTCCTATGGAATTTATCATGCCTGCTTCAGTTTCTGTAATTCTGATATGTTTATTCCCCGCACGAGGATACAAAGAAATAGCCTTAGTTACAATAGCACCTAACTTCGAAACATCTATAAATTCATCAAATTCATTTGCATAACCATATGTACCGGATGCGGTCAGAATAGGATTTTTCAGTTCAAAACCATTAAAATTTACGCTTAATTTTCCCATACTACCTCTTCTCCTTTAAATACAGGTCCGTCTTTGCAAACAGTAGCATTTATAATTTTACCGTTCTTTTTAATATCAATAACACAACCTCTACATACACCGATACCGCAAGCCATAACTTTTTCCATTGCTACTTGAGTTTCAATTCCGTATTTTTCACCCAATTCTGAAATTATTTTCAATACTATATGAGGACCACAAGCATATATGACTTCAGGTTTATATTCATTGATAATTACACCTATATAATTTAAAACACTGCCTTTTTCACCAAAAGAGCCATCATCAGTGCAGATTTTATCTATTTCCATACCCTTAGGTATTTCATTTTTATTCAAGAAACCTGAAATAAAACAATTTTCTATATTTTCATTATCTAATTTTGTCTTTAAATAAGAAATAGGAGCGGCTCCAATACCTGCTCCAACCAACAATGATTTTTTATTCTTTATATCAAATGAATTACCGAAAGGACCTGCAATATCTATATCATCACCAACTTTTAACGACTTTATGTACTTTGTACCTTTGCCTCTTTCTTTAAAGAGAATACCAATTCTTCCATCATTATTTGAATAAACACTAAATGGTCTTCTCAAAGTTAAACCGTTACAATATATTGATATAAATTGACCTGCTTCCACAAAAACAGGATTCTCGCATTCAATTTCAATAAAATAAGAACTTGAACTCACTTTCTCTATTTTATTAACTTTTGCTTTATATATCTTCTTCATAATACTCTTTCTTATTAATTTTCAAAAAAGTTCAAAAAAAAAAGAAAAACAGACAGTTTTTCTTTTTTCTATATTTATTCAATTTTTATCAAATAATGTTTCATGTCATTTACCTTATTTTTAAGTATTATCTGACCAATAATACTTAAAGTCAATTTAAAAACAAAACTTTTTTACATTAAGTTTTTTTATCATCCTCAAATATAGTAAACTAGGGCATTTTGAAAATTAATCGTTCGTAATAAATTACCCTTGTAATATTTATGAAAGGAATTTATATGTTTTTACACGGCGAAATTACAA
The DNA here is from genome assembly GCA_944322745.1 of Candidatus Gastranaerophilales bacterium. Lineage (GTDB taxonomy): Bacteria > Cyanobacteriota > Vampirovibrionia > Gastranaerophilales > Gastranaerophilaceae > Avigastranaerophilus. Next base: position 326,037 of record CALUPV010000001.1, read on the forward strand.
AAGATTTATCAAGGGCAAAAAAATTCTTTGAAGATATAATTTCTTATACAATTGGGCCATTCACTCTTGATGACATAATAATAAATAAAACAAACTCTATCAATATAGTTGATGTAAGAGAATATGATGACTATATCAAGGGACACATTCCCTATGCTGTCCATATTCCATATAAAGAAATTCAAAATCATATGGAAATGCTCGAAAAAGACAAAATCACAGTAATTTATACATATTCAGACTCTTGTCCGAGAGCATATAATACAGCTTTAGCTCTCGTAGAAAAACACTATCCCGCAATTACTCTAAGAGGCGGATTCAAAGAATGGAAAAAATTTGATTTAGATATAATTAAAACCGACTCACCACACTATGAAGATTCTGACGAAAAAGAAAATTAAGAATCTATCTCATAAAAAACTAACCCTAAGTATATTTACTTAGGGTTTTGAGTTTATAAGAACAGCTATAGACACAAAAGTAATAATAAAAATAGAAATACAAGATAAAAAACCTATCAATTTCCAGAATAAAGAAAGTTTAATCTCTTTTTTTTGAACTCTTTTTTCGAATTTATTTTTATCAACATCTTGTCTTTTGGAAGTTTTATCAAATTTATAGTCTGACTGCCTCTTTTTTTCAGCTTCGTATTTTTCTTTTAATGATGGTTTGGATTTTTTCTCGGTTATAAGCAGTTCAACATCATAGTTAAGCTTTAAAATATTTGCTGAAGCTCCCAAATTATATACACTGTAATTTATTGCAATTTCAAAAGAACGTTTTAAACATTCAAGTGCAGTCATTGCATCTTTTTTTACTTTACCTGAATGAACCGATTGATTCCCGTTTTTTTTGAGGAAATACAAATCATCAATAAATTCTTTTTCTTGAATACTACCTGTAGAATTATCTTTCAATGTCGCTAACATTTCATCAAAAGAGCCTGTTTGCTTATTATTTTCAATAAGCATCTCCATACAAATTTGTTCTCCAAAGCGTCTGGTCTGAGTCATACACTGTTCAAAATATTCATCTCTATATAATTTTTCTGCTTCAGAGATAATTTCAAATAAATTCTTATTTACTTTTTTTAAAAACTGAAAATTTGTAACCATATTCATCCTACCGAAAAATAATAACAAAAAAATTTTATTAATATCCCCTCCATATGGAGTAGGGAGAAAAATAAGTTTTATGCTATAAAACAGATATAGTTGAGAAAGATTTTTAGATATAAAAGTTTAAAAGACTTTTATAAACAGGAATTAAGCTAAACGTCTTTATTTGACGAGGATGAGAGTGAAAGAAGGATACACTAGTAATGAATGAATTAAAAGAGAACATCAAAAAGTATTTACTTGTAAAATATGCCGAAACAAGAGTAAACGAATGTAGCAGTCATTTATCTAAATCTATTCCTTGGATTCAAAGAAAAGGACTGACTAATACAATTCAAACACACTTTAGAGTTCTGTTAAACACATTAATTAATGGAAGTGAAAAGCAATCATTCCGCCAAAATAAGTTTATTGTCGATTCAATATTAAAATACACTTTAGGTAAAAGTGAGAACCTTCTGAAATCAAATAAAAAAGCTAAAGATATAAAAACATATATGCAACTCAATTCATTTATCGTATATGATGAAATTATGAAAGGCGTTTCAACGAATAAAAGCAAAAAAGCAATCCGATTTAATATAGAAAAACAATTATCTGATATACAAGAAAGAATGGATTCTAAAGCAAGTATTGAAGAAATCCTGCAAGAAAAAATAGGAGCATAGTAAAATAGCAAATATTATAATAATAAAGAGAAGGGTTTAACCCCTTCTTTTTATTATTATTATCCTTTTCCTAACCTTCCAATATAAAGTTAATAATTTGGGGATATTTATCTAGTCTGCTTAGGTTCTCATATTTTTGAATATAGTCTTGACCGTAATCTGTGATTTCATCAGCCCAAGCACCATCATGATAACTCCATGCAACAGCTGTTTTTATATCATTACCTGTTGGCAAATCCATTCCATTTTGAAGATCATCATTCCTCTTATCTTGTAAAAATCTTAGATTATAAATACACGCATCTAAATTATCATAAGGATTTTTTATATCCAATTCATTTGGAGTTCCTTCTAAACCAAAATAATAATTAAGGTAATTCTGAGTATCTTCGGTTATTTGGAAAGCCCCATATGCCCCGGAAATACTTTTTAATAGTTCACCATCATCGTCATATATTCTACCGTTAGATTCAATCCAAAGAATTTTGAGTACATCCATAACATCAACTTGTCCATTACCAAGCAAATCCACTCTTTCTTTTATTAAAGATATTGCATCTTCACCCAGTTGTTCAGAAAAAGTATTTACCGCTTGCATTATTTTATCATATTCTTCTTTAAGTTCAGGGTTAGAATTAAGAATATCTATGGCAGTTTCAATCTTTTCTTCATTAAATTGTTCTACTATTGAGGTATTGTGAACAACGGTTATTTCATTTGCCTTTTTCTCTTCAATTTTTGCTGTAAGTCCTGATATTGAACCCCAAATTATGCCTAAAACAGCAATATATGAAAGAGGCCCCTGAAGTTGCTGTTTTATTTTTAATCCTATTTCATTATTAGATCCTGCTGAAAAACTTAATTGTTGATTTACAGGCAATAATTGTCTGTAATTTGAGTAATCAACTTGTTGATTATATTTATATACATTATTTATATTGGATATTTTCATTTTTTAAAGTCTTTTCTGAACAGACTAAAACATATGATTATTTTTTTTTGTTTTTAGGTTAATAAATATTAAACTAAATTAAAAAGATACTAATTTTCATATAAAAAGAATATAATATAAAAACAATGTTTAATTTATCAGAGAAAAATCAAGAATATATAAGCTGTGAATGGCTAGAATCAGGAATTAGTTTTACATATGAAGGCATATACAATTGTTGTATGTTTGCTCATAATACAGTAGCTTTCAAGCCAGTAACACCAATAAATAAAGATTGGACTTATGATTTTGACTCTTTTTTAAAAGAGAAAAAGAAATTCATAAAATTACATAGAAAAGGTAAAATCATTGACCGATGCAAAGGTTGTCAACGTTTAGAAAAAAAAACTTGGGATACTAATTTTAAAATCAAACAACTTGCAATTAGCACAAATACTAAATGTAATGCAAATTGTATATATTGCTATACTCATTCAAGAAAAGAGTTTTTTAACAAACTTGATGATATTCCAATACTTAATTTTTTTAAAAAATGCATTAAAGATAATTTAATTGATGAGAATGTATCTATTTTGTTTGGAGGAGGAGAACCAACAATAAATAAGGAATTTGAAGATCTTCTGAGTTTATTTTCTCAATATCCTAACTGCAAAATCAAGATATACTCATCCGGTATTAAATACAGCCCCTCAATCGAACAATGTTTAAATACCGGAAATTGTGAGCTTGTTATTACACCTGACTGTGGAGATAGAGAATTATATAAAAGAATTAAAGGTGTCGATAAATTTGATGAAGTATGGAGTAATATACAAAAATATGCAGCAGCTCAGAATGAAAATAGAAACCAAGTACGCACGAAATACATTATACTTCCAACTATAAATGATAATGAAGAAGAAATAAAAAAATTTTTTAATAAGGTGGTTGAAGCAAATGTAAGTTATATAAAACCAGAAATAGATATTACGGCATATTCAAAAATAAAGCAGGACAAAGAAAAGCTGGTAAAACTATTTAAACTATTAGTATTTATGGAAAAATATGCGGAAAAACTCAATATAAACCACGGAGTAGCCGGTAACATGCATTGTGCTATGGAAGGAAACCGTAACCTATATGACGAAATAAAAAACGAATATAAAGAAGACTAAAACTTTTGCAATCTTACATCAGCAGCCAGTTTATGTGCAAAGAGTCCTTCCTTCTCTGCAAGATAAGATGCATTTATTGCTGTTTCTTTTATAGACTTTTCTCTTATTATTTGATAAGTTTGGATTTTTACATAATCAAATACACTTAAACCGCCAGAATATTTGGCGACTTGATTGGTTGGCAAAGTATGATTAGTACCTGATACATAATCACCAAAAACTTCTGCACTATAATTACCAATAAATAATGAACCGTAATTATTAAACTTATTAATAAGATTTTCCGCATTTTCTAAACATAATTCCAAATGTTCAGGTGCTTTTTTATTAGATAAAGCAACAGCTTCATCTAAATATCTCACAACAACGGCATATGATTTATTGTAAGATTGTTCAGCAATTTCACGTGTTTGAAGGTTTTTTAAATATTCTTTAGCCTTTTCATCAACTTTTTGAGCAAATTCGTTAGAAAAACATATTAAAAATGCACGGGCATCCTTATCATGTTCACATTGAGCAAGAATATCAGCAGCAACAAACTCTGGTTTAGCCGTTTCATCTGCAATAATTAACACTTCAGATGGTCCAGCCAAAAAGTCTATACCGCATTCCCCATAAACTTGTTTTTTTGCTGATGTTACAAATTTATTCCCGGGGCCTACTATTTTGTTTACTTTTTGAATAGATTCCGTTCCATAAGCCATTGCAGCTATTGCTTGGACTCCGCCTATTCTGTATATTTCATCAGCACCTGCATAATATGCCGCAGCAACTGTTACAGGTTGTATTTTAGGTGACATTGCAACAACTCTTTTTACTCCTGCAACTTTCGCAGGAACTACAGTCATTATTGCACTACTAGGAAGTGGATAATTTCCGCCCGGTATATAACAACCAACAGACTCTATAGGGATAATTTTATGTCCAAGAATATTTCCGTTAACTTCAACTTCCAATTCTTTTATACTTGATAACTGAGCCTTTGCAAATTCTTTTACATTTTTTACCGCAAACTTTATTGTTTCAATAGTTTTTTCATCTACTTGTTTTATTGCTTCTTTTATCTCATCTTCAGTCAATTTGAAAACAGATAAATCTCCATCACCAAATTTTTTAGCATATTTTCTAACAGCATTATCACCATCTTTTCTAACAGCATTAATAATGTCATTAACAGAAGATATACTTTCAAACTCTATCTTAGAAAAGAAATTTTTATCCAATTCATCATAAGTACTTATCTGCATTTTTCATCCTTTTCTTTTTATTGAAATTTATATATACATTCTAACAAAATTATCAGTTATTTTGTTCTTGAAGCCAAGTTATTTATTATATCTTGCGGAGTTACATTATGCATTGCCATAAAAGTAAGCATATGATAAGCCAAATCACTTGCTTCCCATTCTAACCCGTCACCTTGTTCAAAATTAACAGATTCAAATGCTTCTTCCATAACTTTTCTTTTTAAATAGAATTCATTTTTAAACAACTTTGTTGTATAAGAACCATCAGGAAGCTTTGCTTTTCTATCTAATAGTAAATTATACAGTTCATTTATACAAAATTCCCTATCTTCAAAACAAGAATATCGCCCGGTATGGCAAGCAACTCCATTTTGTTTAACCTTGAATAATAATGCATCTTGATCACAATCAAATTTAGCGCTTATTAGCTCTTGAGTATGACCTGATGTTAATCCTTTTGTCCACAACTCATTTCTTGAACGACTCCAATATGTAGCTAAACCTTCTGATAATGATTTTTTCAATGATTCTTTATTTGAATATGCAAGCATTAATACTTGTTTTGTTTCAACATCTTGAACAATAGTCGGAATCAAACCATTTTGTTTATCAAAATCCATAACAGCAATATAAGCATCTTCAAGATTTACGGCACCGGTATAAATACTCATACCAAGTTGAGTTGAAACATTCATTTTAACTAGAGTTTTAATTTCATCAATTGTAGAAATACCACCTGCTGCAATTAAAGTTTTTTTAGTAAGTTTTCTGATTTCTTTAATAGCTTCGATGTCAGTACCTTGCATCATTCCTTCTTTATCTACAATAGTATATAGATATCCTGCACATAAATTATCAAATCTTTTAACATAATCAGCAGGAGTTGCTTCAACTTCTTTTGTCCAACCTTCAGTTGTTACTTTACCTTTTTTAGCATCAATAGCAACAATAACCTTATCTTTTGGCAATTTTGAAAGAAATTCTTCATTTGCGGCAGTGCCAATAATAATTTGTTTTGCGCCATTAGCAAGAATTCTTTTTGCTTTTTCCTTATCTCTAATACCACCACCTACTCTGCAATGGGCGATTTTGCAGATTTCTTTAATAAGAGCTTCATTATCCCCCTTATTCATAGCGGCATCTAAATCTATTACACTGATTTCTCCGAAACGTGAATAATATTTTGCAAGTTCTAATACGTTTTCTCTTTCTAATACCTTTTCTTTTCCTTGTCTTAATTGGACTGCTTTTCCGTCCATTAAGTCAATACTTGGAATAATCATATTTCGCCCTTTCTTTTTCCTGTTTAAATTATAGGTTAAACATATTTACTTTCAAAATCATTTTTATTTGACAAATTTTTTGAATTATAATTAAAAAGTAGCAATTGGAGGCATAGTAAAATGAAAGTTCTTGTCGGAATGTCAGGGGGCGTTGATTCTTCAGTCGCGGCACTTTTACTAAAAGAACAAGGTTATGAAGTAATAGGTGCAACTATGTCTCAATGGGGCAGCAGTGATTTTTTTAATGCATTAAACACAAAAATAACAAATCAAGATACAAAAATTTCAACTCATTCAGCTTGCCTTTGCCCGAATAAAGAAGAAGATATAAATCAAACAAAAAAGATTGCAGAAAAACTCGGAATAGAATTTCACGTCATTGATTGTTCAAAGGAATATGAAGAAATAGTTATAAATTATTTTAAGAAAGAATATATGGAAGGGCGCACCCCAAACCCTTGCGTATGCTGCAACAGATATATAAAATTCGGAATATTTCCCGAACTGGTGAGAAAAGCAGGCATTAAATTTGATAAGTTTGCAACAGGTCATTATGCACAAATAATAAAGGAAAATAACAGATACATATTAAAAAGAGGAATTAATCCAAAGAAGGACCAGTCATATTTTTTATATGGATTAACACAAGAACAGCTTTCAAAAACAATAATGCCGCTTGGAACATACACGAAAGAACAAATCAGAGAAATAGCAAGAGAACACGGATTAATTGTAGCAGATAAACCAGACAGTCAAGATTTTTATAATGGCGACTATAATGACATTCTTAATGAAAAACCCAAAAAAGGTAATATTGTTGATATTAAAGGAAATATATTAGGAACTCATCAAGGTTTTTGGAACTATACAATAGGACAAAGAAAAGGAATCGGAGTTGCAGCAAGTGCCCCATTGTATGTTATAGAATTAAGAAAAGATACAAATGAAGTTGTTGTAGCATTTAAAGAAGATTCTTTAAACAAAGGTTTGATAGCCTCTGAAATTAATTTTTCGGCTATAGAAAATCTAACTACTCCAATAAGCTGTCAAGTAAAAATTAGATCTTCACAAGAGCCAAAACCTGCAACAATAAAACCATTGCAAAATGGAAACATAGAAGTCATTTTTGATGATATGCAGCCTCCAATAGCAACAGGTCAATCAGCAGTTTTTTATGACGGAGAAATTGTACTTGGCGGAGGCATTATAGAAAGTGTATTTTAATGAATAAAGAAGAACTTTTAAAACTATATAATTCTGATTTAGAACAACTTTTAGAGAAAGCTTCAAAATATATAAAAAATGAAGTGGAATTTTGTTCACTAATCAATGCAAGAAGCGGAAAATGTTCGCAAGATTGTAAATACTGTGCACAAAGCGCACATTATAGGACTGATATAGAAGAATACCCTTTAATTTCAAAAGAAGAAGTCATAAAAGCGGCTGAAGAAGCAAAAACTAATGGCGTTATCAGATTTGCAGTTGTAACTTCCGGAAAATCTCCGGATGAAGAAAATTTTGATAAAATCCTTGGATTTATTGATGAACTAAATAAAATTGAAGGAATAAGAAGCTGTGCTTCAATCGGTATTTTAAATGAAGAACAAGCAAAAGAACTTTCTAAGCACGGACTTAAAAGATTCCATCATAATATAAATACTTCAGAATCATATTATAAAGACATATGTACAACACACACATGGCAAGACAGATTAAATACCTGTAAACTGGTAAAAAAATACGGAATGGAATTATGCTGCGGAGTAATTCTCGGCATGGGCGAAACTGTTGAACAAAGAATAGAAATGGCAATCGAATTAAGTGAAATAGAACCTGAATCTATACCAATTAACATATTAATGCCAATTCCAAAGACTCCTTTTGAAAATTATAATAATAAAATAGATGAAGAAAATATTCTAAGAACCATTGCAATATTCAAAATAGCAAATCCAAAATCTATTATAAGATTTTGTGGAGGCAGAATGAAATTATCTGATAAAAATCAAGAACTTGCACTAAAAACTTGTGTTGAAGGGATTCTAACAGGCAATTACCTTACAACAACAGGCAAAAGCCCACAAGAAGATATTAATACACTTAAGAAGCTAAACAAAAATTTGAGAAAGGTGTAATAATGAAAATATATAACAATTTAATTGAATTAATAGGAAATACTCCGCTTGTAAGAATAAACAAATTAAATACAGGTTATAGTGATATTGCTGCAAAAGTTGAATTTTTCAACCCTGCAGGTTCAATAAAAGACAGAGCTGCTTTAAGTATGATAGAAGAAGCAGAGGAAGAAGGATTAATCGAACCTGAAAAAACAACAATAATAGAGCCTACAAGTGGAAATACAGGAATAGGACTTGCACTTGTTTGCCTATTAAAAGGATACAAACTTATACTTACCATGCCTGATTCAATGAGTAAAGAAAGACGAGATATTCTAAAAGCATATGGAGCAGAATTAGTTCTAACGGATGGAACAAAAGGAATGCAAGGAGCTGTTGATGAAGCTGAAAGACTTCATAAAGAAAATAAAGACTCGTTTATCCCGCAACAGTTCAACAATCCTGCAAATCCTAAAATTCATTATGAAACAACAGCAGAAGAAATTTGGAATGATACAGACGGAAAAGTTGATATTATTGTAGCCGGTGTTGGTACAGGCGGAACCATTTCAGGGATAGCAAAAAAGCTAAAAGAAAAAAATCCTAACGTTAAAGCTATAGCAGTAGAACCATATTCATCGCCTGTAATAACGCAAGGAAAAGCAGGTGCACATCAAATACAAGGAATCGGTGCAAATTTTATACCAAAGAATTATAATGCAGATTTAATTGATGAAGTTATAACCGTAAAAAATGAAGATGCTGTAAATACTGCAAGAAATTTAGCCGATAAAGAAGGTATCTTTGCCGGAATTTCCTCCGGAGCTGCGTTACACGCCGCAATTGAATTATCACAAAGACAAGAAAATAAAGGCAAATTAATTGTAGTCATTCTGCCTGATACCGGTATGAGATACCTTTCAAGTGTAATGTTTCAAGATTAACTTGAATCATAAATACTAAGAAATGTGTTTCAAAAGATTTTCTATAGTTGAAGAACAATGTTCGGCCATGTCTTCTTCAACAAATTCATGATCCTTTGCAGCGTTATCGTCTGCCAAATCAGAAATTGCTCTTACAATAACACAAGGTACTTTATTTAAATTTGCAGTTTGAGCAATAGCAGCTCCTTCCATTTCTACGGCTAAAGCATTAAACATATTTTTTATCTGCAATTTCTTATCCAAAGAAGAAACAAAACAATCACCTGAAGCAATAACTCCTTTATGATATCTGATATTTGGAGCAGTATGCTGAAGTGCTTTTTCAAATTCATTAATTAACTTTGTGTCAGAATAAAATTTTGTAGGTTTATCTTTCTCAATACCTGTACACATATATCCCAAAGCATAACCAATAGCAGTAACATCAAAATCATATTGAACAAATTCTGTTCCTATAACAATATCTCCGACTTGCATATTTTCACCCAAGCCGCCGGCTATACCTGTATTTATAATAAAATCAGGATTAAACTTATCTATAATATATTGAACACAAATAGCGGAATTAACCTTACCAACACCACTTTGAACCAAAATAACTTTATGAGAATTAAGTTTCCCAACATAAAATATACGAGTGCCGACTGTTAACTCTTCGAGATTTTGAAGTTTAGATTTTAAACTGTTAACCTCACACTCCATAGCCCCAATAATTCCAAAGGTAAACTTATTCTGCATATTTCATTTTCTCCACTGTCCAATTTTTTAATACATCAGCCATATCAATTGCAATTTCTTTTGCACCTTGAAGATTGTGTTCTAAATAATTACCGCATTCTTCTTTTTTAGTACCCGGAATTTCTCCGTCAAAATTCTTTATAAACTCAAAACAATCCTTCATTATTTTTAAAGCATCATTATGGCTTATTGCATCACGAACAAGAAAATAAAATCCCGTTCTGCACCCCATAGGACCAATATAAACAATATTTTGAGCAAATTCAGTATTTCTTGCATAAGTTGCAAACAAATGTTCAAATGTATGCATTGCTGCATTTTCCAAATAATCATTATTATTTGGTTTTTTCATTCTTATATCATAAGTAACAATGTCACCGTCAGTTCTTGAAATATACATTCCTTTTTCTAGAATATCATGGTTAACAGTAAAACTTGCAATTTTTTTCATTCTCAAACTCCTGATAATAAAAAAGCCTCGTTCCCGAGGCTTAAAATGGTGCGTCTGGCGCGATTCGAACGCGCGACCTATCCCTTAAAAGGGGAGTGCTCTACCTGCTGAGCTACAGACGCATTTGTCTAACTTCTTTATTAAAATATCAAGAACATATTTTAGAGTCAACAGGTTTTTTTATATTTATTCACAAAAGAAAAAGTGACTTTATTAAGTCACTGAGAGTTCTGTTATGGAATAAATAAGTAGTATTTAGAGTTGTTCGATGTCGAAAGAATAAAATAAATTTCAATTCCTCGTACCATTTAAAACGAGGTAGAAACAAAAAAGTTCAAATTTATTTTAAATTTGAACTGATTTTTTCATGTTATAAAAAAGAGTGCTTTATAATCGCACTCTTTAAAGTAATTTAAATTATCTGAACGGATTTTCTAACATAATGGTTTGTTCTCTATCCGGACCGACACTCACAATTTTTATTGGAATACCAACTAATTCTTCAAGCTTCTTTAAATATATTTTAGCATTTTCCGGTAAATCTTCCATTTTTTTAGATTTCGTAATATCAGTCTTCCAGCCTTTATAAGTTTCATATACAGGCTCTAAGTATTTATGCATATTTATATTAGTCGGATAATCTTTATAAATTTTTCCGTCTCGTTTATCTTTATAAGCAACACAAACTTTTAATTCATCAAAAGTATCAAAAACATCAAGCTTAGTTATTGCCATTTCTGTTAAACCGCCAACAAGAACACAATATCTTGAAAGAACAGCATCAAACCAACCGCAGCGTCTCGGTCTGCCTGTAGTTGTACCAAACTCACCGCCGATTGTTCTTATTTGTTCGCCTGTTTCATCTAATAATTCCGTAACAAAAGGACCTTCACCAACTCTTGTAATATATGCTTTTGTAACACCGATTACATTTTTTATATTAGTAGGACCAATACCCGAACCGGTTGCGGCACCGCCTCCAATAGGACTTGAACTTGTTACATAAGGATAAGTTCCATAGTCAATATCAAGCATTATTCCTTGAGCACCTTCAAAAAGAATTTTTTTGTCTTCTTTTAATGCTCCTGTTAATTTATCAACCCAATTTTCACAAACATAAGGTTTAAATATTTCAGCATATTTTCTGCAATATTCAAGCATTTCTTCTTTTGAATACGTTTTTGTTCCGTAAACTTTTTCTAGCATTTTATTTTTTAATGGAAGTATGGCATCTAAACGTATATTTAAAAGTTCTTCGTCATATAAATCTTGTATTTTTAAACCATATCTTCCGATTTTATCTGAATAAGTAGGACCTATTCCTTTTTTTGTAGTTCCTATTTTATTTTTTCCTGAAGTATTCTCGCTAATCCCATCTATATCAATATGATAAGGAAGGGTAATAGTAGCTAAAGGACTTATTTTAAGTGTAGATAAGTTTACACCTCTTTCAATAAGTTCTTGAGTTTCTTTTAAGAAAGTTTCAGGATGAATAACTGTACCTGCACCAATAAAACAGAACTTATTTTTATACAACACACCAGATGGTATCAAATGAAATTTATACGTTTCATTATTAACTACAACAGTATGTCCTGCATTACAACCGCCTTGATAACGAATAATAACATCAGCATACTCAGCCAAAAGGTCAGTAATTTTAGCTTTTCCCTCATCTCCCCATTGAGCACCGACTACTACAGTATTTTTCATAATATGCCCTTTCTTAGACATGGCTCTTACCCACTTATTATAAACCAAAAGCTAATATTTATAGAAACAAAGTGTAAAGATATGTATTTGATAATAGCAAAAACTAAAATATTTAATTATTTAACGACTATAAAATCAGTAATCTAAAATAAGTGTTTTTCAAATAAGTGTTTAAATTGTACTTTAAACACTTAAAATTATTTTATTTGCAGTTTTAAACTTAAAAATCTATTTTTAGACAAAAAAAAGCCACTTTTCAGTGGTCTATTTCTGCATCCTAATGGTCTCTTTTGTGTTTATTATTTAGGAGTTTATATGTGTTCGGGGTTGTAATGTTTCGTTTAGTGTATTGCTTACACTTAAATCTTACATTATCATTATGACATATATTATTCTTATGTCAAGTGTTATTTTTTTATAATATTACAAATTGTAAATACAAATTTATTGTAAAGCCAAAAGTCTTTTATATTCGGACTTTAAGACTTCTTTATTTTTTGGATACAAAATAAAATCCCAATGCAATTCATCTTCTATACTTATTTCTTTTAAAACAATTTCATCAGAAGGTTTTAATTTATTATTCTTTTCAAAATCTTTATATACAGACTTAAACGCCCCAATATTTCCGCCTTGATTAAATACTTCTATTAAATACGGAGTGAGAGTTCTATCACCTCTTGAAAGAAGAGATTGTATATAATCCCATTTTACACTGCTTGTTCTTGCCTTTATGCCTATTTTTGCAAATTCTTTTTTTATATATTCGTTTTTCTTTTCAAGAGTTTTAATATCTTCTCGACCTGCAAATTGAAATGGAGTATGAGCTTTTTGAACAAATGTAGAAAAACTTGGCGTTATTATAAACCCTTTATACTTTTGTTTTATTTCCTTGCACAGATTTACAAACTCATCCAAATCTTCATAAGTTTCTGTAGGGAGACCTATAATACCATACATTTTGACTCCGGTAAAACCATGTTTAACCATTTTATCTATAATGCATAATATATCTTCTTTATTAAGATGTTTATTAATTACCTTTCTTAATCTTTCACTTCCGGCTTCAACTGCTATTGTTGCAGATTTTTGCCCGCATTTATGAAGCATTTCAAGTACAGTATCAGAAACATAATCAGCTCTTAAAGAGGATACTGTTACTTCAAGATTCATACCTGAGTCAACTTTATCAATAATATACTGACAAATATCATCAATCTTTGGATGAGAACATATTAAAGCTCCAAGCAAGGCTATTTTATTTGTATAATTTAACCCAAAATCAATTTCTTTAATAATTTCTTCATATGGCGCAAATCTAACAGGATTATTGATGAACGAAGTCAAACAAAAAGCACAACTTTGAGGACAACCCCTTTCCACTTCTACTATAAAAGTATCGGGGAAGAAACTTTTTTCAGTTAAAATTGGTGTTGATACACAACAATCCAAACAAGCAGAAGACTTTTTAACAACATATCCGTCTTTTTTAAAAGTCGGAATATAAACCCCCTCTACTTTTGATAAAAGTTCAAGTTTTTCTATCCTTGATTTATCCTTATTATCTCTAAGTATTTCATATATTTTATTTATATTATTTTCCGAATCACCAATAGTAATGAAATCAAAAAATTCTGCAAATGGTTCGGGATTTGCACTTACAACAGGACCACCTGCCGAAATCAAGGGGTATGATTCGTCTCTATCTTTAGAAAGAAAAGGGATATCATAAGTTTTTAATATACTTAAAATTCCAAGATAATCAAGTTCAAAAGAAAAAGAAAAAGCCATAACATCAACAAAAGAAGGTTTTATTTGTGTTTTTTGAGTATCCGTAAAGATTCTTTCAGCAAAAATACCTTCCATCGTACTTATTTGCTTAAAAACCGTAAGAAAACCTAAAGCCGACATTCCAAAACTATAAACAGCAGGAAAACAACACCATACATTTAAATTTTGGTTAATTTCTTTATTTGCAGAATACAAATATGTTTCTGTCATGATTTTTCTTCTTCTAACTTTTCTAGCTTCCCATTAATCGTTTTGAGATATAGTTCATCAAATAATGTTAATAATAAAGCAGCTATTGCAGGAGAAAGTATAACTCCCCAAACACCAAGAAATTGTGCTGCAATCAAAAATGCAAATATAATTATCAATGGATGTAAATCTAAAAATTTACCAAAGACCAAAGGTCTTACAAAATTATTAGATATCCACTGTGCAGCAAGATAAACAATAGCAGTCAAAACAACAATCAACCAACCTTTAGGTGATGCACATAAAATGCCCAGAATAAACGCTAATGTAGGACCAACTATAGGAACAATATCTAAAATACCTGCAATTAATCCCAATAATACTGCATATTGGACTTTTAAAACAATTAAACCTATAGCTGTAAATATTGCAACTGTTGACATTGATAAAACTTGAGCTATTACATATCCGCCTACTTTATGTTCAATGTTTTCATATACCTCTTTTGCTCTTTTTTTCATCTTAGGAGGGAAAACAAGCACAACAGCATCACGTACCAGATTTTTTTCATTTACCATATAAAAAACAATAACTCCCATCGTAATTGCAATTGTTATTGTTTCCATAAAAGCAACTGTAAAGTTTATTGATTTATTTACAATACCAGAAGCCATTTGAGATGATGTATTAGTTAATGCATTTATATCAACATACTCAATTATAGGTTTTCCCATAATTGTTTTATTACTTAAAAAATCAATAATGTTTTTTATAAAAACAGGCAGATTATCAATTACCTGTTGAATTTCCTTAACAGAGATAGATACAATTGGAATCAAAAATAATACAGCCACTATTATAGTAGAAGTAATAACAATAGTAGAAGCCAAAGAACGAGGCATTTTTGTACATAATTTATCAACTGCCGGATTCAATGAACAAGCAAGTACAAACGAAGCAAATATTAAAAGAGCAATTCCTTGCATCTGCATTATAAACAATATTAACAAGATAGCAACAATTACAAACATTGTATTTTTAAGATAAACAGGCTTGTTCCAAAACATTTGTGTCTCCTTTTTTGCAATGATTATATCATATTAAATACACAAAGTAATTAATCAATAAAATTAGTAAAGATATACAAATAATTATAAGATATTTTTACTATTATATGTGTTTATATTAAAATATTAATCGGTAAATATGTAATAGGTGGATATTATGACAGAAGCTACAAAAAAGGACTATAAGGACAGTATAAATTTACCTAAAACTTCATTAGAGATGAGAGCAAATGCAGCTCAAAAAGAGCCTTTAACTCAAAAGTTTTGGGAAGATAACAAAATTTATGAAAAAAGTATTAATCAAAGAGACAAAAAAAATAAATTTATTCTTCATGATGGTCCGCCATACTTAAGTTCAGATAAGATTCATATCGGTACTGCTTTAAATAAAATTTTAAAAGATATAATACTTAAATATAAAGCACAAAGAGGTTATTATGCACCATATGTTCCGGGATATGACGCACATGGACTTCCTATCGAAAATGCCGTCGTAAAAAATATAAAAGGCGGCAGAGAAGCACTTACTCCTGGTGAATTAAGAGCAAAATGCAGAGAATTTGCACTAAAAAATCTTAAAGGACAAGAAGAAAACTTTAAAAGACTTGGTGTATGGGGCAACTGGGAAAAACCTTATTTAACTATAGCACCTGATTTCGAAGCTGAACAAATCAGAGTCTTTGGCGAAATGTATAAAAAAGGCTATATTCAAAAAGGTTTAAAACCGGTTTATTGGTGTGCTTCTTGCGAAACTGCTTTAGCAGAAGCAGAAGTTGAATATGCTGATCATACATCTACAAGTATTTATGTTCGTTTCAAATTTGATAATAAAGACCAAGAAAAAGTATATTCACTTATCAACGAAAAAGCAGAAAAAGATTTATACGTTGTTATTTGGACAACAACTCCTTGGACTATCCCGTCAAACTTAGCTGTTTGTTTAAATGCAAGACTTGAATATACTGTGTTTGAATATAAAAATGACAGATATATTGTAGCTACGGAATTATTAAATAATTTCTTAAAAGATGTAGCTTGGGAAGAAACAGATATAAAAACTATAGGAACACTAAAAGGTGCAGAAATTGAGAACCTAAATGTATTCCATCCTTTATATAACAGATTAAGCCGTATAATTCTCGGAGACCACGTTACATTAGATGCAGGTACAGGTTGTGTACATACCGCACCGGGACACGGTCTTGAAGACTGGGAAGTTTGCCAAAAATATGGTATAGAAACTCTTTCACCTCTTAATTCAAAAGGTATTTGGGAAAAAAGTGATAAATTTGAGGACCCTGAGTTAGAAGGCATTCCTTATTATAAGGGTAATGAAATTGTTATAAACAAACTTGAAGAAAAAACAGCCCTTTTGGCAAAACAAGATATAACTCACAGCTATCCTCACTGCTGGAGATGCAAAAAACCTGTTATTTATAGAGCAACAGACCAATGGTTTGTTAAAGTTGATATGTTCAAAGAGCAGACTTTGGAAGCAATAAGAAATGTAAAATGGATTCCATCTGCAGGTGAAACAAGAATAACCAATATGGTTGAAAACCGTTCTGACTGGTGCATTTCTCGTCAACGTGCTTGGGGTGTACCAATTCCGGTATTCTATTGCAAAGACTGCGGTGAAGTTATTGTTAATGATGAAACTATCAATCATGTTGCTGATTTATTCGAGAAAGAAAGTTCAGATGCTTGGGTAAATCATACAACTGAAGAACTTATGCCAAAAGGATATAAATGCCCGAAATGTGGCGGTGTACACTTTAGGAAAGAAACAGACATTATGGATGTTTGGTTTGATTCGGGATGTACACATAGAGCAGTTGTTCAAAAAAGAAGCGAAGAACTTGGTGAACTTCCTGTTGAAATGTATTTAGAAGGTTCTGACCAACACAGAGGCTGGTTCCAATCATCATTATTAACTTCTGTTGCTACAACAGGTAAAGCCCCTTACAAAACAGTACTAACTCACGGTTTTGTTCTTGACGGCGAAGGCAGAAAAATGAGTAAATCTTTAGGCAATGTTGTTTTACCTCAAGAAGTAATCAAAGTATATGGTACTGATGTATTAAGACTTTGGGCGGCATCTATCGACTACAGAAATGATGTTAAAATCGGTGATACAATTATTAAACAACTTGTAGAAATATTTAAAAAGACAAGAAATACTGCAAGATTTTTACTTGGAAATTTATATGATTTTGATCCAAAAACAGATTATGTAAAATATGAAGATTTGAAAGAAATAGATAAGTTTGCACTTCACAAACTAAATACATTAATTGCGAATGTAACTGAAGCATTTGATGATTATGAATTTTACAGATATTTCCAATATCTTCAAAATTTTGCAGCGGTAGATTTAAGTTCATTCTATCTTGATATTGTAAAAGACAGATTATATACAAGCGGCAAAAAATCGCTATCAAGAAGAGCTTGTCAAACTGTACTTTATGAAATAGCTCAAGCCTTAACAAGAATCTTAGTTCCTGTTATGCCTCATCAAGCTGAAGATATCTGGATGAATACCCCTGAAGCACAAAAAGACGGATTGGAAAGTATTCTTCTTTCTGATTGGCCAACCGTTAAAGAAGAATGGCATAATGAGACTTTGGAACAAGAATTCACTCAAATATTAAAAGTTCGTGAAATTGTAACAAAAGCTATTGAACCATTAAGAGCAGAAAAGAAAATAGGAAGTTCTTTAGAAACTGCTGTTTATATTATTTCTGAAAATTCAAATCTATTGAAAAAATATGAAAAAGAATTATGCAATATATTCATAACCTCTCAAGCATTTGTAGTTAGCGAAAAACCTGCTGATGTTATGAATGAATATACAGAAGATGGTTATAGTATATATGTAACAAAAGCAATAGGAGAGAAATGTGAACGTTGCTGGAAATATAGACCTTTAGGTAAAATTGAAGGCTACGAAACTATTTGCGAAGACTGCTACAATGCTGTTACAAACAAAGACTAATAAAAAAAAAATAAGAAAAGAGCTACTAATGTAGTAGCTCTTTTTCTTATAAAATCTAAAATATTTTACTTAATCAAAGCATTTATTTCTTCTTCAGTATCAACAACAGTAAATAATTCTGACGGAGGACATTTAATTAATTTTGAATCATACAGTTTTTGATACTGTTCTTGTAATCCCTTAAAAAAATCTCGTCCTACTAATATTATTTTCTTTTTATCTTCAGATTTACCGTAATAATTTTTAGTAATTAATGTAGTTGCTTCTTGCAATGTAGTCGAACTTCCAGGAAAAATTACAAAGTTATCTGCAACTGTAGAAAACTTTTCTATTCTGTCAGCTTCACTTTTGGATGTTGTTAAAGGGATACAATTATCTAAATCTTCATCACCCCAAAGAGGTTGAGTTATAATAGCAAGATTTTGTATTGGTCTACCATTAAAATCCTTTTTCGAATATTTTTTACCTGCATTATATGCCGTACCCATAATCCCTGAATTACCACATCCGTGTACAAGATTCTTTCCTTTACATACCATGCTTTTTGTTACTGAAGCACAAAGCTCCATATAATTCATTATTTCATCCGTAGACTTTGAACTTCCAAGTATACCAATAGTATTTTTTCTAGAATTTTTAGTCTGGTATTTAGGATTTATATTTACCGGAATTTCTGCTTTAAAACTTACTCTCATCATGATCTCTACCTAAAAAATCACCACATTTATAGTTAATGTGGTGATTTTTTATTTTGCTATATTTATTAATTAAAGTTATATCTAAACATCGGTTTTATATTTGTCATTGTACATAAATCAAAAACTTTATCGCTGGTAGATGGAGGACAATATTCGCTTGGTGCAATACCACTACAATATTCTGCATAGGCATTTTCTTTTCCGCCTAAAGACAAACAATACGCCTCTCTATAATTAAAGAACGATGTACCTGCATTATTTTGCAAATATACAATAGCATAATTACATGTCTGCTTTTTCTCTCCTTTTATTACCTGTGTACATTCCGGAGCAACATTAACCGTTCTATTAGGATCATATGTATAATAATACCCTTTAACTTTCGAATTGAGATATTGTATAACTCTTCCTGTATTTAATTTTATATTTGTTGCAGCAACGCCAAGCGGATATACAATACCATTATCCAAAACCATAAATGTAATTATATCCGGTGGAGGAGTAAGACCGTCTCTTTCTGTCGTATTAGGTCTGCTTGTACCATTTAAATCAACAGCAATTAACCTATATCCATAAGTATCCGATATAACAGGATTATATGTCCACTCTGATAAATAATATCGCTGACCATTTGTTGCAATGAATGTTGGATTATTATAGTCCAAATTAGTTATATAAGGTTCTTCAAAAGCAGTTGATGAACTACCACTTTCAGAAAGATTTGTTTGAAAAAGATTATCACATCTTGTTTTACCTGCTGTATTTGCTATAGCAACCATGCTTTTACAAAAAAGATTTTTTACTTCTTGCTCAGAAAGATGACGGTCAGAACAATTAGGAGTACCGAAATCATTCTGATATTCTCTATCAGATTTTAAGACCTGAACAATAGCACCGTTTGAATTTTTACATTGGGCAATCATTGAAGGAAGTGAATTTCCTTCATTATCCTTAAGATTTTCATATGGAGAATCACCGGCATTTAAAACTCCAACCATATTTACAATATTCTTATGTGTAAAATATGCAAGAGACGTATAAGAGGATTTTATTATTTTTATTGAATTCACAGAAATAGCCATAATAACACCTATTACTGCAACTGAAAGAAGAACTTCTGCCAATGTAAAACCAAACTTATTTTTATTCATCTATATTTCCTCTAACATTTTCAAACATTCTTTATATGTATTTACTTCTATTATAACATCCTTATTAATAATATTTTTTGTTATATTAAGTACAGAAGAATTTTCTTTTACAGCATATACCTTTATGTTTTTAGAAATTGCATCCAGAACAATTGATGCTCCTAAAGAATTATACGGCATTATTAATGCTTTTAAAGATTCTACTCCTATATAATGTTCCACTTTTTCATATGAAATTAACGGTGCATTACTCAAACCCAATAAAATACATGGTAAAAATGTTGGGGTTATATATTCTGCTGCAACCTTGGGATTAACAATTTCTTTAGAAATCGTAATATCTTCAAAAGCAGGTGAATGCACAACAGGAACTTTTAATTCTCGAGTCAAATAATGAGAAATAACAGCTTCAACCCCGCCTACTATATCAACACCTTCTCCATCCTGATAATTATCTTCTGGCGGTTCTTGAAACTTACAAACAACAGCGATAGTTTCAGCTCCTCTATTTAGCAGTTTTTTTCCTGCTTCTAAAAGAGTCTCATTATTTAAAACACTACCTGAAGATATACCGCATTCAGTATTATAGAATTCAACTTTACAAGGTTCTTCTGTTATTTCGTAGCCTATTATGTCGACGCCATAAACAGTTTTTACTGCATTGATAGTATTTATATGTACATTAATAATACCTTGAGAAATTCCTTTATCAAATATTACACCTATCTTATTCTTGTAAGAAGGAACTATACCTAAATTACCTTTCATAAATTGAGACAAAGTCCAACCTTCCACATAAAGCATATTATCAGTAATACCGGAGAAACAAGCGGCATTAACAACATTCGGATTAACTATAACATTATAACTTCTCGCAAAATTTCTAGCTATTTGGGAAGCATCACCGGCAAAACCGCCAATAGAAGCACCAATTCCTGTCGGAACAACAAATGCAATTAATGATTTTTCTTTATTATAACTCAACATATTCATTAGCTTTCAATGGCAAACATTTTTGCCCTTGAGCTTCAAGCAAATCAACAAATTTTTGTATATCTGTTTTTATATTTGGAAAAGTATTATAATGCATTGGAATAACTTCCATCGCATATAACATTTTTGCAGCGATTGCGGCATCATTTATATCCATAGTATAATATCCGCCAACCGGTAATAGTGCATAATAAGGATTATATAACTCTCCAATTAAAGAAAAATCAGGCATTAATGCAGTATCACCGGCATGATATATTGTTGTCCCATCAATATCAAATAATAAACTTGCAGCTAAACCACCATAAGGCAAATCAGGATTAGAACTAGAATGAACAGCAGGCAAAAATTTAACACTTCCCCAATTAAACTTTAATTTCCCACCTATATTGACACCTATTGCCTTTGCTCCTTTTTCTATACAATAATTAGCAAGCTCAAATACAGCAATAATAGGAGCTCCGGTATTCTTTGATATAGCAATTGCATCACCCAAATGATCAAGATGTGCGTGAGTAACAATAATATGAGTAATTCGTTTCTTTTTATAATCAAAATCAGCAGAAGGATTTCCTGTTATAAAAGGGTCTATAAGAATGCCATCCCAATCTTTTTCAATAAAGAAAGCGCTATGCCCCAAATACGTCAGTTTTCTCATAATATTCTCCTCTTTTATTAAATTTTATCAAATTTAAAAACAGAAAGGAATACATCAAATATTGCAATTATACACAACAATATTAACAGCACAAAAATTTTTTTAACTGACTAATAATTCCGTGAAAAGTATTTGTCATTGGAATCAAAGCTTCATTATGATATGGGATATATGATTTTATGATATTTTCAGGCAAAGGATCTCCTTTTTGAAGAGTATATGCAATAAATTCAATATATTCATCCTGTTCCTGTTTATACATTAAGTCTCTTTTTCTTATATCCTCATCAGCTTCAAGATGACACAATGCATGCCAGCTTGCAATGAGAGTTTTATCTTCACAATCTTTAGGAAAACGAACAAGCGCCTCTCTAACCGGAAGTTTTTTAGTTAAAACTCCAAAGAACAATCTGGAAACTTTCTTTCTAATTTCTGAATAATTTACACTTTTACGCTCATACATTGCTTTTCAAGAGCTTTCATTAAAGAACGAACATCATTATTAAAATATTGCCCTGCTAATTTCGATATAGCACTTGCCGCCATTTTTTCTCTTGATTCTACAGATTTATAACAAAATTTTTTTCCACTTTTTTGTCTTTTTAAAAGATTCTTATCAACAAGCCTATCCATAACTGTCTTAACTGTAGTGTATGCTCTAATATTTCCGTTATCATTTATTACTGATAATACTTCACTAACTGAGATATTTTTTGTTGAAACACCGTTTTCTTCCATTTGCCAAACTGCATTCAATATCTCATTTTCGAGAGTTCCGTGTGTAAATGCCATTAATCCATCCTTTTAAATTTTTATATCTTAAATATTTTTATATTACTACAACCCATTTAATCTTTTAAAGATTAATTACTACCATTATAGCACTTGTTTTCTAAAAAAGCACTATTTTATGAAATATTATTAATATAAACTTTACTATATTTCAAGAAATATTTTTTTTATTATTTCTAGAGGCTTTGTATTTTTACGTTTTTTATAATTTAAAGCATCAGTCAAATAAAGTTCTTTTTTAGCACGGGTAAAACCCACATATAAAAGTCTTAAAGTTTCTTCAACTTGTTCTTTCTTAAGTTCATCAGGGGTTTTAATCCCTTTGTTGTCAATTGAATTTTTTATTATTTGGACAAAGTGACCACCACTTTTGAGTTTTACATTTTTTATTGATGTCGGATAATTTTCTTCATTTAGTTCCGGAATAAACACATAATCAAATTCATCACCTTTCGATTTATGCATTGTCATTATTTCTATAGGGATATCATTCGCTTCAACAAGTTCATTTTCAAAGAATCTATATGCACTCAAAGATTTTTGAGCTGAATATTCAAGTTTTTTTATTATATTTTCTAAGCTTTCATTTTCTGAGAACATCCTTTTTACCATTGCAGAAATCATATATGAATTGGATTTATCAACAGAATTCTTAGAATAAAATAAACCTATATTTAAAATTAAAATATCGGTTTCGATAGAAGAATTATTAAGCCAATAATCAATATCCCAGAACAACTGCAGAAGTCCTTCATTATTAATTTCATCAGGATTTATTTTCATAAATGGTGTTTTCAAATTTCTTAAATAATTAATTGTTTCTTCACCAAATTCATAAATATTACTTTTATTATATTCTTGAGCCAACTCATATACCCTAATGTTACTTACCGGATTATTAATAACATTTAAAACAGAATGTATAAGTCTGTATATATTTTTCTGTGCTAAGCAATCAGACCTTATTGAAGTTTTTATGCCTTGAGATAATAATAATTCATTATATTCATTAACTTGAGAATTCAACCTCAATAAAACTGCAATTGATGCAGAAGAATCAGAGTTATAAATTTCTTTTATCTTGTTTATTATAAAAGTTTTTTCTTCTCTTTCTTCTTGGAATAATATATATTCAGGTTTTTTATTATTTATAGGGTTTTTATCTGTTCCTTTTATTTGAATATTATAAAAAGCATTTTTTGTCTCTTCATTTTGAGAGACTTCATTTATAAAAGAATTAGCAAAAGAATATATTGGTTTTGCACATCTTTGAGAAGATACCATCTCAACTTTATTATTTATTCCGATAAAATTTCTAAAACTTTCCAAATCACTATTTGTAAAAGTAGAAGTAATTGCCTGATTAATATCACCACAGCGGACATAGTTATTATATTTCCCATTCAATAAAGCAATTAATTTCTGTTGTATTTCGGTTGAATCTTGTGCTTCATCTTCTATTATATATCTACAGATATTTTGATAATAATTTAATATTTCAGTATTTTTTTCAAGAATTTTAACCGCATAACAAAGCATATCATCATAATCCAGCAGATTACTTTGTTTGAGAATTTTATTGTATTCTTCATAAAACCTGTAAAATTCTTGGATATCTTTATATTTTGAATAGATCTCGCCATTATAAGCAGATAATTTGACTATAGATATACATCTTAAAAAATTATCATATTTGTCATCTTCTATTTTTAGTTTAAAAAATAACTCTTTTATAATTCTTTCTTTTAACGTATCATCACAGATTTCAAAATTTTCGTCCAAACCTATTTTATTATAATTTGCATTTTCTTTTATTATTCTTAATGCAAGCCCATGAATAGTTGAGATATTAGGAAGTAAAGAATCTTCAGAAAGTGCATTTTTTATTTTTTCCTTAAAATTTTTAGCCGCAGATTCCATATATGTCAGAACAAATATATGTTCAGGCATAATACCTTCATTTAGGAGCTTAATAATAAGAGCTAATAATATAGTTGTTTTCCCGGCACCTGGAACCGCCATTACACCCATTTTACCTTTTCTATATTCTAAAACACATTTTTGATCATCCCTAGGAATTATCTTAAATTCTTGTTTCTTTTCTTCTTTTATTTCAAGAAAATCAGACAAACCGCCAAAATTTTCATTTCCAGTATTATCATATACACTTGCAAAAAACATAATGCTTTCTTGTGCACACAGCATTAATTTTCTAACAATTCTGGCTGTTTTTTCTCTTGTTAATAAAATATTATCTTCTAATGTATATTCTTTCTTTTCCCAATCCCTGCTTAAAACCCACGCATTATACAATGTACCTGTATCTTGTTTTAACCACTCACAATTAGAAATATCAAGCCAAAGTTGATACTTTGTTTTAATAGAGAAGTCAATTATTTTTTGAGGACTTGAAACTATAATTGCATCTTTTTGCAATGCAAAAGAATCTATAGGATTTTCACTTATTACACTATTTTCTATTTGCGTAATAAACTCTTTTGCAATATCTGATACTTTATCAGAAAAGGCTTTTTCGAAATTTTCCGCTTCTTTAAGAAGGAAATCATATTTTTCTCTATCAACTTCTGCTTCAAATTCCAGTATAATATTTGAAAAAATTATTTTTATTTGATTGGAAATACTATTTTTACTTTTTAATTCAGAAGCAATTACAGAACACAATTTTTTATATCTGTAATTATTTATATCTTCTGAAAAAATATAATCCTTTAATCCAGAAGAAGAAGAATATTCCCTAATAATTTCAATACATTTACGATATGGTATTTTCAAAAGATTAATTAATAAACTTTTTAACTCATAATCTTGCACATCAAAGCCATTAATAATTTTAAGTAATATTAGAATATACTTAACGATATTATTTTGAACAAGTTTCTCACTTCCTGATATTACCTGAAATTTTATACCCCACTTTTGTTCTTTAAAATATTGCATTAATATTTCATCTACAACCGGAGTAATTACAGAAATATCAGAAAGTTTTATCCCTTTTCTTATGAGTTTATTTATCTCACAAATTACAGACTCAAACATATCCAAACGTTTTGGCTGAATAGTGTATTTTATATCAGCAATTTTTATCTTTTTACCTTGTTGAATATTGATAAAGAAATCTTCAGCTGTTTTTGACAAAATACAATCATCTTTTAATCTAATAATTTCAGGTTTATATTTTCTTGAAAATTCTAAAACACCCGATTTATAAGCACATAAATATCCGCACCTTGATGAACCATTTTGGTCATAGGCTATATAATATTTATTTAATTGAGGGACTAAATGATGAATAAAAGACCAAAACGCAAATGAAAACTCATCTGCATCATCAACCAAAAGAAATTTTATCTTCTTAAAGTAATCCGTATTTTTATAAACAAAGGGCAATATAGCAAGCTGTCTTAAATAATCAAAACTGGTATATTTAATAGTTTTCAATTTATAATCGTCAATCGCCTTTTGAGCATCAATATAAAAACTTTCTCTTAGCAATTCCGAACGTTCTTTTATTTCATCAGTAGTAAGTCCATTTTGAACAATTAAAGAATATCTTCTAAAAAGCTGATGAAGAAGATTAACCTTAGATATATAATCAGAGAAATCTGCCTCTTTTATACTCTGTTTAAAAATAAATTGAGAAACTTCCAATCCGCATAAATTTGGTCTTGAAGTGCTTTCTGACCTATTTATTAAACTTGAAATATATTCCCAATTATCATTAATCGAATTATAGCAAAGCCCCCAAAAAGTATATACCTGATGTTTTTCTTGTCTTAACTGAGGATTTAAAGCGCAAACTTTATTTATAAAATTTGCTTTTTTATATGGATTTAAAAGAATAACTAAAATATCCTCAGAACTATTTCCCTGCTTGATTAATTCCACATATCTTTCAGCAAGAAAATCCGTTCTGTTACTATTTACTGAGCCTTCTACTAACATAATTAGATTGTAATTAAAAAGACAGTTTAAAGCATAAATATTACAAGATATTAAGAAAAAATGTTGTTTTTTAAATTTTGTTTAACATGTCTTAACACATGGATTGAAATAAAAATTATAAAGTGATATATTAAAGATATACAAATTATATACAATATTCAAATTAATGCGGTGTAAAAAGTGTGTCGTTTGCATTAATAATAGTGTTATTTGCCTAATACAGGCAAAATGTGTTCTGCAGATATAAAGCAAGTGTGTGTTACTAAAAATCAGGAGTAAAATATTATGGCATTAAATTGTGTATCAAAATCAGATTCGGAAAATTTTTCAACAAATCTTTTTACAGAAACAAATCTGGTAAATTATGTTAAAAAAATTTCAAAATATAAATCATTAACAATAGAAGAAGAACAAGAACTTGCAAGACAAATACAAAACGGTTCAAAAGAAGCAAAAGATAAACTTACAAAAGCGAACCTAAAATTAGTGGTAATGATTGCAAGAAAAGTTATACATACCAGTAAATTACCAATGATAGACTTAATACAAGAAGGAAACATTGGTTTGATGATAGCAATAGATAAATTTAACTGGAAATTCGGCTACAGATTTGCAACATATGCAAGCTGGTGGATAAAGCAAGCAATGTTTAAAGCAATATCAGAACAATCTCACAGCGTAAAAATTCCTGTTTACATCCAAGAAACTCTGTCTAAATATTCAAAAATAAGATCTGAAATGGAAAAGGAAGGAAAACAAGAAATAAGCATTGATGATGTTGCAAAAAAAATGAATACCGATTCCGGCAAAATAAATAACTATCTGAATGCATATAAAAAAACATTGTCACTTGAAGGTGATTATGAAATGCAAAACGGTTCAGAGGTCAAATTAATAGATATTATTGAAGATAAAAGAAGTTCCATATCAAAAGAAATAGAAAGAGAATCTTTAAAAAAAGATATTATGCTTTTAATAAAAAATTTAAAAGAAAGAGAACAAAAAGTAATTACGATGAGATTCGGGATTGCCGGTAAAGAGAAGCAAACGCTAGAAGAAATAGGGAAAATATACGGTGTAACAAAAGAATGTATAAGACAAACAGAAGCAAGAGCATTAAACAAATTAAAAAACAATAATTTTTCAATTAATTTATACAAAGACTATGTATGCTAAAACAAAGATATAAACATTTCAAAATAGGAAATTATTACATCTGTAAGCTACAAACACTGATTTAACAAAACATAATACAGTTTTTACAAGGGTTTAAAAGGATAATTTCGTCAAATTATTTACAATATGTAGAAAAAACTGTATAATAGGGCATATATTATAAATATGTCTGCAGATTTATGAGGTAAAAGAGATGTCAGAACAAAAGTATACAGATGCTGAATTTGAAGCATTACTTAACAAGTATGATTATAGTTTTCAAAAGGGCGATTTGGTAAAAGGTATAGTTTGTTCATACGATTCATTGGGAGTTATTGTAGATATAGGGGCTAAAACAACAGCATATGTTCCGGTCAAAGAAGCAATAGTCGATACAGCTGTGAGCATAGAAGAAACATTAAAGAAAAATCACGAATATGAATTTCTTATTATACGAGAAGAGGATGAAGACGGTAGATTTACATTATCTTATAAAAAAGTTGCAATGGCATATAACTGGAGAGAACTTGAACAATTAAAAGCTGAAGATGCTACTGTTGAAGGCACAATTGTTTCGGTTGTTAAAGGCGGTGTTCTGGTTGAAGTAAAAGGAGTAAAGGGTTTTGTTCCATCAAGCCACTTAAAACTAAAATCAACAGATGATGTTGTTGGAGAAACATTAGAGCTAAAAATACTTACAATGGACATTCAACAAGGTAATTTTATACTATCAAACAGAAAAGTATATTCAGAAGATAAAGAAGAAACAAAAAAAGATTTATTTGAAACTATAAAAATTGGACAAATAGTAAAAGGCGAAGTTGTAAGAATTACCGACTTCGGAGCATTTATTGATATTGGCGGAGTAGACGCTTTACTTCCATTATCTCAAATTTCTTGGAGATGGGTAGACCATCCGTCTGACATTCTTAAAGTCGGTGATATAGTTGACGTGGAGGTTATAGTTGTTGATCAAGATAAACAACGTATTAGCTTAAGTTTAAAGAATTTAGAAAAAGACCCTTGGCTGGAAGCAAAAGATAAAATAAAAGACGGCGATAAGATAGAAGGTACAATTACCAGAATCAAACATTTCGGTGCTTTTGTAGAAGTATTCCCCGGGGTTGAAGCTTTACTTCCTAACAACGAACTTATAGAATATCAAAATCAAAAGAATCTGATTTTAAAGGTTGGAGACAAAATCCAAACAACAATATTGAAATTCAATCCTGATGACAGAAGAATCAGTTTAAGTATTAAAAATGAAGAATAATAGAAAAATTATTGTTTTTTCCGGAAAACAATTTTCCGGAAAAGATACTGTTGCAAAAATTTTATTAGAAAATTTCAAATCTTTTAAAAGAATTGGTATTGCTGATGCAATAAAAATGAAGTACGCCCAAAAAACAGGATTAACATTAGAAGAGATCGAAAAAAATAAATCACAATACAGACAAGATTTAATTGAACTTGGAGATTGGGGTAGGGCACAAAATCCTGACTATTGGTTAAACTCAATTATAGCTTATGAAGGTAATACCATCGTTACAGATATAAGAGTAAAACACGAATTGAATTTATTCAAACAATATGGGGCTTATTCTGTACGTGTTGAAGCGAGTGAAGAAACAAGAAGCAAAAGGGGTACATTATCATCAAAAAATGATAATACTGAAACAGCTTTAGATGATATAAAGGACTGGGATTATATAATCTATAACAATGGAAGTTATGAAGAGCTTGTGCAAAATGCACAAGAGCTAATAAGTGATATTAAAAGAAAATTTGGCGAAGAATTGTAATAGACTTTATTCTTGAAATTTTGATATAATATAACTATGAAAAAGATTTTTCCATTATTAATATTTTTAATATTATTTATATTTTCGACATCAGCATTTGCCGATATAATACCCTCAAGTACAAAAAGCATCAAATATTACGGGATAGGCACATTAAATATGCCAAAAAGTTATACCGTTTATAAATATCCTGATAGAGACTCTGATGTTATAAGAGAAGTAAATTATGCTGATTTAAAAAGATCTGCAATAGTAAATTCTATTGATATGAGAAAAGTTTCATATATAGCACACATTCCATCCAATAATGTTGCATTATTAACTGTTGATCAAAATCCTGGTAATAACTGGTATAATATATATCTAAATCAAGAAACAGGTGAAACTGGCTGGGTATATAATGAATCTCCTAATTCTTTCTTGACATATAGAGAACTTTTCTATAAATATGGCAAAAAATATGGAATAAGGATTTTCAATGATTTACCCAAGGAAGAAAAGGTATTATATGCTTCTGAATCAAAAGATTCTCAAGTATTGGAAGAGTTAACATATCCTAAATATATAAGTTTTACAGTAATAAGAGGAAACTGGCTTTTAGCAACCGTTAATGATATGTCAAAACAAGCAAAAGTAGGCTGGTTCAATTGGCGTAATGATGATGGAACACTGAATATGTTCCCTAATTTTAAAGATTAATGTAAACTTTATAAAATTATGCGTCTAATTTGAGCAATTTCATTTCTTCAGTTAATTTAAAAAGACATAATAAATTAACAGGAGAAAAATATGCTAAACATAAACCCGATAAAATTTGTAAGTTTCAATAATATACAAAATAAATATCCCCAAAAACAAATAGGATTGAAATCAGATACATTTGTACGCTCAAGCAACAATGTAAGTTTTAAAGGCTGTGAATCTGCAAACAATAATTCTTTTATAAAATGGGCTCAAGAAACAGATTTTATAAAAACACAATTACCTGAAATTTTAGCTAATCCGAAATACAAATTAGGTTCAGGGTTTTCCCATAGTGCTTATATGATACCGGGTAACGAAGCTTATATCCTTAGAACACCAAATACTAAAGTTCAAAAGGATTATAATTTTAAAAATGCAGATATTAAAGATACCGAAGATAAAGATTTAAATGTAAATATAGGTCAAGAAGTAGCAAGCATTGAAGTACCGACAGACGAAGGTATATCAATTCAAATTCAAGTATTAAAGAAACAGACAGGGAAACCCATAGGCGTTCCTCCATCTCAAGCCGTTTATATTGAAGATACAGACATACTAAGGGACGGTGAAATACCATATGAAGCCCGAGAAAGAAAAGAACAATATGCTTCTACAATACATACTGTTGCACAACTTCCTGTCGAAACATATGAAAAGCTTATTAACGATATCAGAGCAGCAGAAAAAGCAGGTTATTGCTTTGATCATTTAAATTCTAATAATTTACTTATTGATGAAGAAAAAGGATCAATAAATCTTATAGATATGGACAAGAACAAACTTCCAGCAAATTTAGGAAATGTATTGTATGCATTAACAAACATAAACTATTTTTCAACATTTAGAAGTCAATACGATAGCTGTCCAATGGGGAATGAAGAAATAAGCAAAGCATTTGAAGATACTGTAAAGATTATAGATAAATTTATACAAGCAATGAAGAATAAAGGCGAAAAATTTAACAGAGATGAATGCTCTTACGAATTTTTCAATTTAATTAACAGTATTCCATTTTCTTTTTACTGTAAAGCCTTTGATGAAAACCAAAAATGGCAAGTATTAGAAGCAAAAGGTGTTGTCTAGGACTAAACATTATCCTTATTATGATCAGGTAAGGAAGCTGCATATTCAGCAAGGATTCTTGCTATATCAGAACCTTTAATAACAACCTCTAAAATCAATTGAGCATTAATTAATATCTTATCCGTATATTCCAAGTTATCTGTATCAAAAACTTCAAACTCAAGAAAGTCATAACCTACATAGTTAATTCTTCCATAGCCTTCACTTGAGCCCCATTTCATAAATACAAGCTGTCTTTCAAATAATTTGAGTTTATCAACCAATCTCATAATTAATGTTCACTCCGTACAACCTATTCTATTATGATAATTATTTTTAACAAACAAGTCAATTTTCGTTAACTTTTTTTGTAAATTTTACATACATTTATCGTTACAAAATAAAGAAAATTATTTTGTTTTATATTTTGTTTTGGTATATTCATGAAAAACTAAGTAAACAAAAAGGAACTTAATCGTGACAGATACACTTAGTCGAGAGATTGAAAAACAAGAACAATTTTATAATAAGTATGTTTCTTCCCCAATTAATAAGACCGATTACATAGAAAATCGATTATTCAAAATATTTGAAGATGAACTAAAATCAAAAAATTCGATTTTACTTTCATATAAGCCATATGCAATAAGAAAACTTGCAAGATTTATAACAGGAAAAATAAAGCGTTCTGCTTCTATAGGTATCGCAGGAGAAACAGCGAGCGGAAAATCAACTATCACATTAGATATTATTGAAACTATTGAAATTTTTGCAAAATTATTCAGTTCGAAAAATGTAATAACAAGAGTTAATACTGACGATTACTATTATGACCGTTCTGAAGAAGTGAAAAAAGCCGGAGGAATGGCAGAGTTCGCAAAAAATTATGATTTTGATGTTCCTGAAGCTCTTGAACTTGATTTGATGTATAAACATATTAATGAATTATTATCAGGTAAATCTGTAATGCTTCCAAAATATGACATGTCAGGAACTACAATCAGATGGGATAATTACAGTTTAGCAGAACCTTCAAGAATTATTATATCTGAAGGTTTATTTACACTTACGGAAAAGATTAAAGATGCTTTTGACTTTAAAATATATGTTGATATTGACAGTGAAATACAAAAAGAAAGATTTTATGTAAGAGCAGAAGAAAGAGGGCTTGGGGACTCTGCTCATAAAATATATGAAAATGCTTCTGAAAAAGCTCAAATATATATAAGACCTTGCAGAAAAGATGCCGATATTGTTCTTTCAGGCGAAGCTAAAAGAAGCGGATATAAAATATTTTTAAATAAAATATTAGCAATAGTTGAAGAATTACATTTTTCGAAATAGGAAAAAAAATGAGTGAGTGTTTATATCAAGGCAGTTTTAATCCAATTCATAATGCTCATATAGAAGTAGCGAAATATGCAATCGAACAATTTGGATTCAAGAGAATTGTATTTATACCGGCATTTAAACCGCCACATAAAGATATAAGAAATTTTGATGCAGATAATGCAATACACAGATTAAACATGGTAGAACTAGCATTGGAAGACTACCCTTATTTTGAGGTTTCAGCGATAGAATATACAAGAAACGGACCATCATATACTTATGATACAATTCTGCAGATATATCAAGTTGTAAAACCGAAAGAGAAAATAAACTTTATTATCGGAACAGATGCCTTTAAAAAGATTGAATCTTGGAACCAATCTCAAAAATTGAAAGATTTAATAAAATTTATTCTTTTTGTAAGAGAAGATAATTTTGATGAAACCCCATACTTACAGCTAAAGGAAAAAGGGTACGAATATCAATTAATGAAAATGCCATATATTAATATTTCATCGAGTGAAATAAGGGAAAGAATTAAGCAAGGCAAGGATATTTGTGATATAGTACCAAAGAAGGTAGCAGAATATATAAAACAAAATAATGTATACAACATATAGCATTGAAGAAATAAAAGAGAAACTAAAACTTTGTCTTTCCTATGAAAGATATATTCACTCCATTGGAACAATGGAAAAGGCCATGGAGCTTGCAGAAAGATTTAATCTTGATAGAGCAAAAGCACAAGTTGCAGGGCTTTTACACGATTGTGCAAAATGTCTTACTAATGAAGAACTGGAGAAATACAAAGAATCTTTTGAAGAATGTGAAAAATTAAGCTATAAAACTTGGCATGCACCTGTTGGAGAAATTATAGCTCAAAGAAATTATGGTGTAACTGATAAAGAAATACTTTCTTCTATCAGATGGCATACTATAGGGAAAATAGATATGACAGATTTTGAAAAAATCATATTTATTGCAGACAAAATTGAACAAAGAACAAGAGAAGCGGATTTTAGAGAAAAGATAGAAAAAGCATTAAATAAAAGGAATAATTTAGATGACGCTATGCTGAAAAGCTTTAAAATCACAATAAAAAGTCTTTTAAAAAGGAAACTTCCAATTTGTTTTCAAACAATTGAAGTATATAATGATTTATTAGAAAAAACCTTGAAATAATATGAAAATAGTTTTACTAGATATTGATGATACAATTTTTGATTTTTATGAAAGTGCAAAAGCAACAATAATAAAATGCTGTAAAGATTACAATATTGAATTTACAGACAAGATGATAGAGCACTATATGGAACAAAATGAGTTCTTATGGCAACAATATGAGAAAAGAATTATAACCCGTGAAGATATATTCAGAAAAAGATTTCCCGAATTATTTAAAGAATATGGTATAGAGATTGATGGAATCAAATTTGAAGAATCTTTTCAAAAATATTTCAAAACAGAATATAAATTAATAGAAGGTGCCGTAGAAATTATAAAATACCTCAGTGAAAAATATGATTTATACATAGTCTCAAATTCTTTAATTGATACACAAAGAAGAAGGCTAACAGCGGCAGGAATAATTCAATATTTCAAGGATTTATTTGTTTCAGATATATTCGGATATCAAAAACCGACAAAAGAATTTTTCAATTGCTGTTTTGCAAGAATACCAAACTTTGAAAACCAGAACGCAATTATTATAGGAGATTCTCTTTCATCAGACATCAAAGGCGGTTATAATGCAGGAATAAAAACCTGCTGGTTCAATCCTACAAAAAGACATAATATAACAAAGATAGAACCCGATTATGAAATAACAAGTCTGGAAGAAATCAAAAATATTCTATAAATTATCTAATCAAATTCAATATTGTATTTCCCTGATTAACATTTTGCCTGTATGCTTCGGCGTAATAAGCGGGCGTACCTTTTATGGTATATGTTGTACCATTTATCATGACTACATCTGTATCTTCATCTTTTTTTGAAGGTTCAAATGCAACAATCATTGAAGAATTAATAAAATGTTCTTTTTTATCATCTTTAGTTTTTATCTTAACTAAAGTAGGAGTATTATATCCTATCGGCTTAGTGTTCATATGTCTTATCTTTCTTGTATATATATCTTTATTAACAAGTTTTAATTTAACACTAAATAAGCAAAATTTAAATATGCAGCAAAACTTACCCATATTAAATATGGAATTAACAGTAAAGCCGATATTTTAGAATATTTATAAAACGTAATTATTGTCAGAATAATAAATATATACATTAAAAAGATAATAAGAAAAGCTGCAAATATATTTTGTAAACCAAAAAATACAGGTGACCAAGAAAAATTAAGAATAATTTGAACAAAGAAAAAGAATAAAGGTAATCGCTTTCCCTTGTAAAGTCCGCCTTTTACAAATAAAAACAAAGAAAGAATAATCATTACATAAAGAATTGACCACACAGGCATAAACACCCAATCGGGCGGACTTAAGTAGGGTTTATTCAAACTATCAAACCATTCCAAGTTTTGCATATATCCATTTTAAACACTAATTACATTAAAATCATTACCATTTTGTTTAATAAACAAAAATCAATTTTGTTTAGCTTGTTTATAAGAATTAATAATAATTTGACGTGCTATCATTGCTTCTTCTTTTGTTAATGGAGAAATATTTTTTAAAGGATAATCAATATTTAAATTTTCATACTTTGAGATTGCCATATTATGATAAGGCAAAATATCCAAAGCTTTTAAAGATTTTATATTTGAAAGAAATACCCCAAGTTCTTTTAAATATTTTTCATCATCTGTAATAGTAGGAACGACAACATGCCTTACCCATATCGGAATATTTTTTTCAGAAAGATATATCGCAAAATCTAAAATACTCTTATTAGAAAACCCCGTAAGTTTTTTATGTTCTTCATCATTAATATGCTTAATATCTAACAATACTAAATCTGTATATTTTAAAAGCCTATCAAATTGTCCTAAATTATTTCTGTTAAATATAACACCCGACGTATCAAGAGCAGTATGAATATTCTTCTGTTTTGCCTGTTTAAAAAGTTCCGTAACAAAATCTATTTGAGATAAAGGTTCTCCTCCTGTTACAGTTATTCCGCCATTTTTTAAAAATTCTTTTACTCTGTCATATTTATCAAGAATTTCAGATACAAAAACTTTTTTATTTTCCTCATAAGACCAAGTATCAGGATTATGGCAATATAAACATCTCATAGGACAACCTTGTAAAAAAACAACAAGCCGAATCCCCGGACCGTCAACAGTCCCAAAAGATTCTATAGAATGAACATTTCCAAATATCTGACCTGTCATAACCTTTATTATATAAAAAAAATATCAATAATTTAGCCGTTTATCATATTTAAAAAAAGGGTATTATAGTAAAATGATAAAAATTAAAGTCCAGCAACAGTTTTCAATTTTTATATCAATTCTTGCCCTTATTGCAATATTTGTAATAATCGGTTTTATAGTATATTTCCTGTTTATGACAGAAACCGATATTAGCAGCAAAACCCGTTCTGATTTTTATGCACTGATAGGAATATTATTATTCGCTATTGTTCCATTTATTTTCACTTCAATAAAGAATAAAACTGAATATGTATCAGACATAATAATATCGGCAGATTACATTGAATTAATATACAAAGAAAAGCAGAAAGAAACCAAAAGAACAAGAATTTTAAAGGACGATATAGAAGTATTCGAAGCAATAGTAAATATTAATAAAGTAAACTCAGGAAAGACCAGTTACATATATTGCAATTCGATAGTTACAATTAAGCTTAAGAATGAAAGTCAAATCGAATTTTTACAAGATTCTTCAAACAAATTATGTGGAAGTCCATATAAATTTATCTTAGATTTAATAAAAAATTCAATAGAAATTCCAAATTTTAAATATCAAATTGAAGGTAATTATGAATTTGCAAAAAACGATATAGAAAATTATAGTATATATAAAAAGCGACTCCCTTTTAGTGAACAATTAAAATATGAATATAAAAGCCAGCCCAAAATTATCAAAATTATATACCTTATTTTGATATTTATTTTAATAGGAAATTTATGCTTTATGGGTTACTTATCCATGCCGGCAGGTAAACTGACAAAAGAAGAACAAGCATATATGAAGCATTATAATCAAGCCTACGAATTACGAACAAAGAAAAAGCAGTATCAAGAAGCAATCAACGAATTAAATAAAGCAGAAGAATACTTTCCAAACACAGCAGAAACATATTTAGCTAAAGCATACTGTTATAACAAGTTAAAAGAATATGATAAAGCAATAAAAACTGCAAAAGAAGGGTTAAAATATATAGATTCAAAATCTATATACAGGAAATATCATAATTTTAAATTTGCAGGCAAAAAAGACATAGAATTATACTCTCTGCTTGGCAGATTGTACAAAAAGACAAAGAACTATGAAGAAATGAAATTATGTTATGACTATGTAATCACGCACATAAAATATAAATATACAAACGCATATTTTCAAAGAGGATATGCTCAATATTATTTATCAGATTTTAACTCTGCCCTTAAAGATTTTTATAAACATAAAGAAATAATACAACAATATATACTGGATCAAGAAGAAGAAACTCCTGAATTCAGACATACAAATCCAACATATGATGAAAAAGATTTGATCAATATAGAAAAGTGGATTTCAGCATGCAAAAATACAAATAATTATTGAAAAAATCAATAATTCAGATGTTTATAATTTTTTTCAACAAGGTATTATTGTGGAATGATAAAAATAAAAGCAGAACAAAAATATATTACGTTATTACTATACGTTATTTTAATCACGATATTAGCAGGGATATACATATTCTTATTTCAAATACATGGCAAAGATTTTCAAATAGAAATTTGTATATTCATAGCCATTTTTATACTTGTTATTATTTTCAATCTTATTAACAGTTCAGAATATGTATCTGAAATAAGAATATCACATAATCACATCGAAATAATATATAAAAAAGGGTTAATAGAGTCAAAAAGAGAAATAATTTTCAAGAATGATATAGTTTCATTTGAAGCAATTGCAACTATTGATAAAAATATAATAAGCAGAAGAAATGAAATAAAAAGTACTACACTTATCAAAATTAATTTAACTGATGAAAAGTGCATTAATTTTTTAGTAGACTCAACAAATCGACTTTATGGATGCCCATACCAGTTTATTTTAGATTTGATAAAATTTTCAAGAGAAATTCCAAATTTTAAATATGAAATACAAGGGAACTATTATTTTGCTAAAAAAGACATAGAAAACCATATACAATATGGTAGAGGTCTTAATGCAAAAGAGCAACTTCTATACACATATGATTCACAACCGCCTTATGTTATATTCTTTTTTATATTTTTTATACTTATTATGCTCATAATTATTGGAGTTATGGTGTATATATCAATACCATATTAACTTATAAATAATAAAAAAAGAGACTGTCAAAACAGTCTCTTTTTTATAATAATTGATTAACAACCGCAACTCAAACCAGAATGGAAAGTTCTTGAAATAACATCATCTTGCTGTTCTTTTGTTAATTTAATAAAGTTAACAGCATAACCTGATACTCTGACTGTAAGTTGAGGATATTTTTCAGGATGCTTTTGAGCATCTAATAATGTTTCACGATTGAAAACATTAACATTTAAATGATGACCGCCCTTTTCAACATAACCATCTAAAAGATTAATTAAGTTTTCTTCTTGCATTGTAGCCATTTTATAAAACCTCTTTCTATTAATTATCTAATATTATCTTCGCAGCAACCGCAATCCAAATCAATTGCAAGGTCACCCATAAATACTTCATCTTTTCCTAAAGCATTAGGAATAATAGAGAATGTATTTGAAATACCATCTTGAGCATCATTAAAAGGTAATTTAGCAACTGACGCTAAAGAAGCAACAGCACCATTTGTATCACGTCTGTGCATTGGGTTAGCACCCGGTGCCAACGGAATACCTGCTTTTCTTCCATCCGGTGTATTTCCTGTCTTTTTGCCATAAACAACATTTGATGTGATTGTCAAAATTGACATTGTAGGAATAGAATTTCTATAAGTATGATGTTTTCTTATCTTAGCCATAAATCTTTTTACAAGATCAACAGCTAATTGGTCAACTCTGTCATCATCATTACCATATTTCGGGAAATCACCTTCAACTTCATAGTCAACAACAATACCGTCTTCATCTCTTATTGTTCTTACTCTTGCATATTTAATAGCAGATAATGAATCAGCAACAACAGAAAGTCCTGCAATACCAGTTGCAAAGTAACGTTTTACATCTCTGTCATGCAATGCCATTTGTGCTCTTTCATAGCAATATTTGTCATGCATATAGTGAATTACGTTTAAAGTATTAACATATAGACCTGCTAACCACTCCATCATATCATCATATTTTTCCATAACTTCATCAAAATCTAAGTATTCAGAAGTAATAGGACGATATTTAGGTCCGATTTGTTCTTTTAATCTTTCATCAACACCGCCATTGATTGCATATAACAAACATTTTGCCAAATTAGCACGAGCTCCGAAGAACTGCATTTCTTTACCGACAACCATTGATGAAACACAGCAAGCTATTGCATAATCATCACCATGAGTCACCCTCATTAAGTCATCATTTTCATATTGAATAGATGAAGTAGCGATAGAAATTCTTGCACAATATTCTTTAAAAGCTTTAGGTAATCTGGTAGACCAAAGTACAGTAAGATTTGGTTCAGGCGCAGTGCCTAAATTCTCAAGTGTATGTAAATATCTGAAAGAATTTTTTGTAACTAAAGGACGACCGTCAATACCAACACCGCCAATTGATTCTGTAACCCAAGTAGGATCACCTGAGAACAAAGAATTATATTCAGGGGTTCTGGCAAACTTAACCAATCTTAATTTCATAATAAAATGGTCAATCATTTCTTGGGCTTCTTCTTCTGTTATAAGACCGCGTTTTAAATCTCTTTCGATATAAATATCCAAGAAAGTAGAAGTTCTGCCAATACTCATAGCAGCCCCATTTTGCTCTTTAACAGCAGCCAAATAACCGAAATACAACCATTGAATTGCTTCTTTAGCATTTTGAGCCGGTTTTGTAATATCAAATCCATATATTCTGCCAAGCTCAGCTATTTCTTGAAGTGCTCTTATTTGTTCTGCAATTTCTTCTTTTAACTGAATTTTTTCGGCATTCATTTCTCCGTCTAAAGAAGCATGCTGTTCTTTTTTATCTTCAATTAATCTATCAATACCATAGAGAGCAACTCTTCTATAGTCGCCTATAATTCTTCCGCGCCCATATGCGTCAGGTAATCCTGTAAGAATAGCCGCATGTCTTGCAGCTTTCATTTCAGGGGTATAACAATCAAAAACACCTTGATTATGGGTTTTTCTATATTTTGTAAATATCTCAGTTACTTCTGGATCAACCTCATAGCCATAAGATTTACAAGCACCTTCTGCCATTCTAATACCGCCAAAAGGCTGCATTGAACGTTTTAAAGGTTTATCGGTTTGAAGTCCTACAATTTTTTCTAAATCTTTATCAATATAACCTGCACCGTGTGAAGTAATTGTTGATACAACTTTAGTATCCATATCAAGGACACCGCCATTTTCACGTTCTTTTTTGAAGAGGTCACAACACTCTTCCCACAATTGAACTGTAGCCTTGGTAGGATCAGCTAAGAAACTTGCATCACCTTCATATAATGTATAGTTTTTTTGAATAAAATCTCTAACATTAATTTCTTGTTGCCATTTACCGAGTTTAAATTCTGTTTTATCTGAAATATCACTTAAAGAAGCAATCGCCATTTACATCTCCCATAATCTTATTTTTTATTCATACAAATTTGATAACAAATATCATTTTATCTTAAAACAGTATAACATAAATAGAAAACAGATTCATCAATTTATTAAAATCTTTATATAAGTTTTACATGAAAAAGTCAGACAATATATAAATTATTTTCCGGTTATTGAATAAAATAAGGCTTTAAAGAAACCCGGACGAAACATAAATAAAGGCCTATGTTTAAAATACAATAACGCACCAAGTATATTAGATTTTAAATGCCAAGCAATACCAGGACTTTCCCATTGTGTCATTTCCAAATATTTAAAATAATATTTTTTAAGCGGAATATACGACCCCATTTTCCAAGGTTTAGAACCACCTATATAATGCAAAATATTAAATTTATTAGAATAATCAGAACGTGAACAGAAATTTACAACTTGTACATTCCATTTGCCATCTAACAACAATATCTCATTTGCGAAACAAATATTAATCAAATCTTGATCACCTAAAAATAATTTTTCGGGATGTTCTTTAGCAAAGTTTGATAATTTAAGTTCGGCATTATCTTTTCTCCATTTTTTTAAATTTACAAGCATAACTCCAGAGTTTATATAAAATTGTTCTTTCCCAAGCCCAATTCTTTTACCAAGCCTTTTATATCCTACATCTTTTACTGCTGCGCAATAATAATTATCAATATCTATATTAAATAACGAAGACAAACTGGTATTTACAATAAGATCACAATCCAAATATATAATTTTATCTTCTTTAGGAATCAAAGTCGGTAATTTCAATCTAAAAAATGAAGCAATAGTCAAATGATCAGTTGTGCGAATATTAATATATTCCTGAAAGGTATTGTGTTCTGGAGTAATAAATTCTATCTCAAAATTTTTTATTTTTAAGAGTTGTAATATCTTTTCTTTACTCTCTTTTGAAATATCATTTGAAACAATATAAAACTTATAAGAATCCGTTTCTAATGCATTTGACAATATAGAAGCCATTGTTACAGAAGCATATTTCGCATAATTATTATCACAAGTAATACATACGTTTATTCTGCTCATTTATTACCTCCAACACCACTATAAAATAATATTATAAACTATATCAAAATAATTGGATAGTTATTTTCGTTAGCAAATTTTAATAAATCATCAGGAACTTCGTCAAGATTTTGGACTTTTGCAATGACAGCTTGTATTTTAGGTAAGTAACCAACTATCTCATTGTGAGTTTCTTCTTTTTCATGAATAAGATCACGTTGATATTTATTTAAAGCCAATATTAGCTGCTCACCTGTAATATTAAAATTACCTAATTTATAGCTTTTATTAGGATTAATTTGCTTTAAAGACCTTTTATATGCCAAAACATTCTTGAAAAACTCAGCATAATCCTCATCAGAAACATCTCCTTCTGATATTCCTAAATTTTTAAATAATTCAGACTTAAAATTATTTCTTTTTGCTTTCAGGTTATCATCAAATATTAAAGATATTACATTAGAAAAACTCTTTTTAACGCCTGAGCCTTGATTTGAATTAGACTCATTTACAAGATTCATATTTTCTTGAGACAGCAAAACTCCATATTTTCTATTCTGATAGGTTCTTTTATTTTCAGGTGTGATTATTGATTCTGAGAGCACTCCGCCGTTAAAAGGAGAAGTAAGCATTTTAACTGTAGACAAGCTGTCATAAATACTATTTTCATCAACCATATGCACAAGGAAAACGAGATCTTCTTTATTAACACCGCTCATAAATCCATATTTTCCCATATCACATGTATTTGAAAGTTCATGCAAATTTATTACACAATATTCTTTACCATCTTTAAATTGAATATTATCATCTAGACAAGAAGGCTTGATAATATAATCAGAAAATATTGCATTTCCATTAGAATACATATAATCAATATTTTTCTGAATCAAGTCAAGTTTTTCAGAATCAAGCATTTCTTTATGATGGTCATAAAATGATGGACTTACGGCTTTCAAATCAGAATCAGCCATAATTTTAGCTATCTCAAAATCATTAGGCATTCTAAATTGGAAAGCAAGTTTTTTCGCTGTTTCTTTTCTATCCCTAGACTCCGAATATTCCTGAAGCCAATGATGATTATCAATCAGTCCAAAAACTCTATCCTTAGTTTCTGCCGAAGTAAAGATTTTGCTAATTATACTTCGTGCATATAAAGATGATAAATTCTGATGTCCTTTATCAACTGTATTTTCTTGTTTCATTATGTCATGGAATATAGCAGATATTTTTAATAAAGTTTTATCTAATGAATTAAGTTTGGTCAAATATGCAGGATTGTTAATAGAATATGCTAATAACAATAATGAATGTACATCTAAAGTATAATTATGAGTACGATGTTGCTTTTTTCCTATAGTATTTATAAACTCAGGGCAAGCTTTCAAAATAATATTTATCTGCTCATCAAAGGAATCATTACCAGTAATAACTTTATTAGCGTACATAAATTTATGCATTATGCTATAAATTTGTTTTTCTTTAGGATTATCCAGATTCAATTCTTTTAACTGAATTAATCCATTATATCCTATAATTTTTCTATCAGATTCATTATCATCCAAAATAGGCGTTATCCCTGTTTTCTGAATTAAAAGATCTATATCTTCATCACTTTTGCATATTGA
Source organism: Candidatus Gastranaerophilales bacterium (assembly GCA_944322745.1). Taxonomy (GTDB): domain Bacteria; phylum Cyanobacteriota; class Vampirovibrionia; order Gastranaerophilales; family Gastranaerophilaceae; genus Avigastranaerophilus. Next base: position 369,388 of record CALUPV010000001.1, read on the forward strand.
TGATAAATCCTCTAAAAAGGCTTTTCTGGAATATAACAAAGGTAAACCATCTTTCTTCGCCAATTTTTCTAACATTGGCATTGAAGAAACCATTACATTTTCAAATTTTGTATAAGAATCACGTGAATGTAATATTTCTTTATTAAACTCCGCTATAAATTTCTTGTCGACAGGAAGAGAGATATTTTCCATTTTTAGACTGGATTCAAGAGTTAAAATAACTGTACTCAAGTTTTTAAATCCGTCAATATTATTTTTAGAAATATACGAACTAATCTTAGTTAAATCATTTAATAAATTAACCTTATTATTAAAACTAATTTCATATGGCTTAATATCACCACTAATTAGACTTAAATAATCTTTACCGTTCTTGGAAGATTTATTTGCGCCTGTAATTCTTATAATATTTCTAAGCTCAACTACTTTTTGGAATAAATCATCATCAAAATCGTTATTCACTCCGGATTTTTCCATACAACAAGCATTGTAAATATATTGAAAATCATCTAAATTGTTACCGGATGCTAAATATTCTAAAAGTTTATTCTTTGCAAAATCCGAAACAGTTCCACACAATTTTATCTGATTACTTAGAAAAGAAACCAACATGTCCAATGAAGTTTGATTATCAATATTAGTAATAATATTCATAATAAAGGATCTTAGCTCAGGGAAATTTCCATATATATCAAAAAATTCATCTTTAAATACTAAACTTTTATTAAAAGTAATTATTTTTTGAGCATCGTTAATATTCTCATCCAAACTATTTCCATCTTTATCAAAACAATAATGAGCTAAACCAGAGAAATTATCAAATAATACTTCATTATCTTGTATAAGTCTGCTACAAATCGAATATATCTTATCTCTTTTATTTTGTGGGAACAAATCCAACACCTTCAATATACTTTCTATTTCTCCATCCTCATGACTTTTATACAAAGATGCAAATCGAGCAAATTTATCATCATCAACAACACCATCTTTATTTTTTAACATATCTAAAATATGACTAACGTCTGTAAAGGGAAGTGAACAGAAACTAAAATTATCTCCAATAGTTTTGATAACTTTGTATAAAAAAGTAAGATTTTTCTTATCAAACTCACCACTGCTATTTTTTACAGAGTCTAAGATTTTTAAAGGATCACAATCAACAACAATATCAACTTTAGATTTTGTAATTCTTTTATTTTTTAGGTTACTCTTTAAATATTTAATTTTCCCTTTTATTCCGTTTTCGGTCTGAAAAGGATAAAAAAAATCAAGTAAATTTTCAGCAATTGGACTAAATTCACCACTTTGAGGATTAATACAAGTTTCTGCGACCGCTAAAGCATAGTTTTCAGAGAGACCACGTTGAATAAGTTCTTGTACTTTACTTTCAATAATAGAATCGGCATTACAGCCTTTAAAACTAATCTTACTTTTTATACCTACAGAATTTTGCCAATAGGCAGGATCATTAGGCAGTTTTGTCAGATCATCTTGAGTCGATGATTCTACTGATTGTATATTTTTTACATTTTTTTCTGAATGGTTCTTATTAACATCCAAACTAATTTCTTTTCCATTTACACTCTGAAAATCCATAAAAATACCATTCTTTTACACACAAATATATATATTATTATCGAAAGAATTAAAACATTCTTGAGCGTTATACAATAAGACATTACAAATTGTTAATAAATAAAAAATAGAAACAAGTTTATGTTAGTATTAACAAGGAAGAAAGTCGATTTAGGTGGAATATTCTTTGAAAAAAATAATCTCAGCGAACGAAGCGGCAAAATTAGTAAAAAGCAACTCAACAATTATGGTTGGAGGATTTTTGAGCTGCGGTGCTCCTGATAAAATCATATCAGAACTTATAAAAGAAGATATAAAAGGCTTAACATTGATATGTAATGATACCTCTTTTCCTGATAAGGATAAGGGATTATTAATTCAAAAAGAAGGAATGCTAAAAAAAGTTATTACAACACATATTGGAACAAACCCGACAACAGGTAAAAAAATGCACTCGGGAGAAATCGAAGTAGAATTTTACCCGATGGGAACATTAGTTGAAAAAATCCACGCAAAAGGTTCCGGACTTGGAGGTGTTTTAACACCAACAGGTGTTGGTACAATTCTTGAGAATGGGAAAAAAACAATACAGATAGATGGGAAAAAATATATTTTTGAAGAACCTTTAGGAGCAGACATAGCAATTATTTATGGAACAATTGTTGATAAATTTGGCAATGTAAAATATGAAGGAACAACAAGGAACTTTAATACATCAATGGCAACAGCAGCTGATATTGTTATTGTGCAGGCTGAAAGGATTGTAGAAGCAATAGACCCTAATGAAGTAATAATTCCGGGAATATTTATTGATTACATTGTTAATAGCGAGGAAAACTAATGACCTTAACAATGGAGAGCTTAACAAAAGAAAAGATTAAAGAAATCATTGCAAGAAGAATTGCAAAAGAATTTAAAGAAAACGATATCGTAACTCTGGGCATAGGTTTACCGACTGAAGCTGCGAATTATGTTAATGAGAATATAAATATCATATTTCAATCAGAAAATGGAATTTTAGGACTCGGTAAAGATCAAAAAGGTCCTAATTACAATGAAAAAATTATAAATGCCGGTGGAGTTTGTGTAGAAGTAAATAAAGGCGCAAGCTTTTACGATTCACAAATGGCGTTTACAATTATGCGAGGCGGTCATATAGATGCGACAGTATTAGGCGCACTGCAAGTAGATGAAGAAGGCAGTATTGCCTCTTGGCAAATTCCGGGGAAATTTGTCCCGGGTATTGGCGGTTCAATGGATTTAATTATAGGTTCAAAGAGGGTAATTGTTGCAATGACACATACATCAAAAGATGAAATTAAAATTATGAAAAGATGTACTTTACCGTTAACAGCCTATAAAGAAGTTAATATGATTGTTACTGAAAGATGTGTTTTTCAGGTAACTCTGGAAGGATTAGTTTTAACAGAAATAAATCCACTGTTCACAATAGATGATATAAAAGCATCAACAGAAGCAGATTTCAGAGTGAGTAAATATCTAAAAGAGATGGAAATATAATAATAAAAAAGCCACCTAAATAGGTGGCTTTTATTATATTAATTAAAGTAACCAAACAGATGCACCCCACATCAATAATATCAATACTATAGTAAATATTATTGCACCTAATATTTCTGAACCGTGGGAATCTTTATATTTAGTGTTTTTATTATTTCCCTTTTCCATATTTAAATCCTTATCTTAAAAATCTTATATAAATATAAGCAGTACTTATAGCAAGAGAAATAAATACTATAGGAATACCATATTTAAGAAAGCCCATAAAACTTATAGGATGACCTTCTTTAGCTGCATTTTCAGAAACAATTACGTTTGCAGCGGCACCAATAATAGTCATATTTCCACCTAAACAAGCACCTAATGACAAGCACCACCATAGTGGATAAGCATAAGTTTGTCCCATAACTTTTTGAATTTCAGCAATCATTGGAGCCATAGTAGCCGTATAAGGTATATTATCAATAACACCTGAAATAATACCAGAAGCCCAAAGAATAATCATAGCTGTAGCACTTTCAGAACCTTTTGTAACATTTAAAACCCACTCAGCCATTAATTTAATACCGCCTGAGGCTTCCAAACCGCCAATGATAATGAATAAACCAATAAAGAAGAATATTGTATTCCATTCAACATCACGCAATATCTCGGTGGGTTTTTCGAATAGAAGTAATATACTTGCGCCTAACATAGCAACAATACAAGTTTCAATATGAATCATATCATGAAGAACAAATCCAAGTATTACAAACGATAAAACAATCAAAGAACGAATCATTAATTTTTTATCCGTAATAGTATGAGTATTGTCTATTTTAGTAATTTCATTCATCTTTTCAGGATCAGCTTTAAGAGACTTTCTAAAACAAATTGCCAACATAGCAATAACACAAACCAATATAACAGCTACAACACCTGTAAGTTCTTTTATAAAATCCATAAATGTAAATCCTGCAGCGCTACCAATAATAATGTTTGGCGGATCACCAATTAAAGTTGCAGTACCACCTATATTAGATGCTACAATTTCTGTTAATAAGAATGGTATAGGATTAATATCCAATTTTTTCGCAATGGAGAAAGTAATAGGCATAATTAAAATAACCGTAGTTACATTATCCAAAAAAGCACTAACAAAGGCAGTAAATAATCCAAGAACAACAAGTACACTTACAGGATGTCCCTTTGTCAGTTTTAAAAGTTCATTTGCAAGCCAGCTAAATACACCGCTCCTTGTAGTTATTGAAACAATAATCATCATTGATACAAGTAAAAAAATTACATTAAAATCAACAAAATTAACAAAATATAAAGGATTTACATTTCCATCTACCATTTTAGATTGACTTACCAATCCTAAAATAATTGTAATTGCTCCACCTAACAATGCTATAGTTACTTTTGGAATTTTTTCCGTAGCAATGAAGATATATGCAAAAATTAATAAAATTGCAGATATCATAACATTATGAGCCGCAACAAAAGAATGAAGTGCTTCCATTAATTTCCTCCTTTTATAAGAAAGTTTCTGGCTGCAGCAATTGCAATAGCCAATTCATTATCAGAACTTGACTTAACACTTTTCTTTGGTTCTTCTTTAACTTCTTCAGGGAACCAAACAGCAATCACTGCCATAACTTTTTCAGTAATTCTCATAACTCCCATCATTAGAGTTAAAAACAACATAACGACTCCCATCCCTATAATGGAAATCATTAAACCTGAATATATCGTCTGAATTAAAAATTCTGTATTCATAAAATCTCCAATTTTAAATTTTTTGTACTACTTAAATTCCGTATAAATACGATCTAAATAAAAATCTTTTTAAAAGAATAGTACTAAAAACTATGGAGCATTAGGCTGTATTTCGGATAAACTAACAGAGAAATGAACTTTGGATTTGTTATGTAAAAATGATTGGTTATACAAATATGATAATAAACTTCTATATTGTTCTGTATTTCCTAAAAGACAATTACTAAAAGAATTATCAAAAGAACAATCTGATTTTCTCCCGTTAACAAAGAGACCATCATTTTTTTGCGTAGTCAGAGAATAAGACTCGCCTATTTTAACCCCTATATAATCCTGATGTAAAACACTAATAGATGATATTGTATCAACTGTTTTTATTTCCAAAGACGAAAAATCACTCAAAAAAGCATTTGCGCTAATTGTAATTAAAAATAAAAATATTATTAATATTAAACGGCTAATATATTTCATAACTAAATAATATGATAAAAAAAAAATAATAACATCAATAGAAAATAGTTTTATAAATTTTTTTACAACATACCCTGCGAAAAATCGCAGGGTAGTACTCAGGATTGGGGTTTAGGAACAAATTACTTGTGAAAAGATTTTTTTCTATCGTGTTTTTTCATTTTATTAAAATTATTATGTTTTTTATTATGATTCATATTTGTATGACGGTTTTGTTTATGAACTTTTTCAAGCTTTTTATGATTATATTGACCTATCTTTTTATTATTTTTATGAATTGCTTGTTTATGATTATCTTTCTTTTCAAATTTATTATGTCTGTTATTTATTTGCTTATCATGCTTTTTAAAATCGGCTTTTCTTTCAATTTTACCTGCATCTTTAGTTTTATGATGGGAATCAATGGATTTTGCTTCGACACTTTGAATACTTACAACAGAAAATAAACATAACATTGCTAAAATAAATACCTTTTTCATAAAAACCTCACTTTTCATCTTACATTTTTTATAACGACTTAATAAAAAGATAAGTTCAAAAAAGAATCATAGCCTAATCTTAATAATTATTTACAAGTTACAATCTTGCACTAGCAAAATATTTGTTTTATATGTTTTATAGGTTGTAGTGTGTTTATTATATAGGGTGTATTATGAGAGTAAATTCAGTTAATTCTGCATTACCCATGTTTAAAAATGCATGGGTTAGTAAAATCAATTCAAATGAAGTTAAAACAAACAATAATTTGAAAGTCGTATCATTATCGGAATATATGCGAACACCGATAAGCTTCAAAGGAAGAAATAAAGAACAAGCAATATTTTATGGAGCAGAAGTTGCACCATACTCAAAAGCAGGCGGTGTTGGTGTAGTAATGAAAGACTACGGGTTTCTACTTGATCCGCAAAATGAAGTAGTAGTTTCACCATATTACAGAGCTGATGTAGATAAAAAGACAGGGAAGGTAACCCCTGCAAAAGATGAAGACGGAGACTACATTCTGCATACAAACAGCGGAGATTTAAAACTTGACCTTATAGCAGAAAAAAGTATGCAATGGGGGAAAAATGAAAATAGTAAAATTATGCTGTTTAATTTAAGAGATGAAGCAGAAAAAGTACACTATTTTGTATTTGATGATGCAACAGCGCATTATACAAAGCCATATGAAGGCGGAACAGTATATGCTTCAGGGGCAAAAAGCCAAACAAATGAATGGAATGGCGACCCATATGCAAAAAATTCAAAAGCATTTGTAGAACTTCTTCCGGAATTAATCGCAAGTAAAAAAGATTTTAATCCGGCAACAGTAGTTTGTTCAGACTCGCAAACAGCATATACACATGAATACATTGTTCAAAAAGCAATAAAAGATAAAGACTACGATGAAATAAAAACAACACATGTAGGACATAACCTAGGACCGGGCTATTGCGGAGAAACTTCAATGCAAAATATGTTCGTCAACTTAGGTGCAACACCAAAACAAATAGAAATGATTGAAAATGATCCAATGTACAAACAAGGAATATTAGGAGACAACTACTTTAAACCATTCGTAGCAGAAACTTTGGATGAAACAGGAACAGCAAGTGCAACACAAATAGCACTGCATCACGCTGATAAAAAGAGAGCAGAAGGGAAAGGCTTTGTAAAATCATTTAGTGTTGTAGCAGAAGATTATGCAGACAGTTTAGCAACAAACCCGCAAGCTGCTTATAATATTTATCATACTGTACAAAAACTATACAAAGACGGGGTTTTCAATGGAATTTTAAACCCTCTGGAAGATAACTCTATAGATGCAACAAAGAAATTACCAAACCCAAGATATAATGAAGACTGCACAGATAAAGACGGAACCATATATCCTGCATTTGAAAGATATCCTGAAAATGTATCTTTTGATGAAATGAGAAGAATCAAAAATTCAAACAAGCAAAAACTTTTAGAACGTTTGTCTGCGGAAGATACAACAATAGCAACAGGAGATAAAAACAGACCAGCAAAAATAAATCCGGAAGCAAAAGGCATATATGATGGTCCTGTAATTCGTCCTGATTTAATAGAAATGATAAAAAACGGCGAAGGCGACAAAGTACCGTTATTTGTAAGTTGGGGAAGAATAGATACACAAAAAGGTCACGATATTTCATTAACTGCATTTGAGAAATTTGCCAAAACAGAAGAAGGTAAAAACGCTATATTCATACTTGGAGCAGGACTGGATAAGGGAGCTGAATCAGCAAAAATAGAAAGTAAAGTAAAAGAATTATTAAAAGATCCTGACTTACAAGGAAGAATAGTCCATATTGACGGATGGGCACCAGCATATGCCATGGCAAGTGCAGCAGACGCAGCAGTTTTTACATCCAGATTTGAGCCTTGCGGATTAACAGATATAGAAGCAATGAAATATTACTGTACACCTATAGTAACAAATACCCAAGGATTCAAGCAAAAGAACTTTGATCCGAGAAGATCTGATGAAGCAGATAAAGCTACATCGTTTAAAACTCAACATGAATTTGATCTTTTAAAATCGCAAGTAGATTTGATTATAGATGGATATGTAAATGGAGATGA
>CALUPV010000002.1 GCA_944322745.1 Candidatus Gastranaerophilales bacterium
AAGAAAATGGCACCTGTTATTTATAGAAATTTTCTTTTATCCTACCAAAATAGTCCTATTTAATGGGTACAGATCATGACTGCTTTTTCCAAAATCTTTGATTTTGTGAAAAATGTCTGGTTTCCCATAACCCAATAGAAACAATATGATAATAATGAGAAATGTTTCAACAAGCTAAAAAAGTGGAATATAAACTAAATATTACTTTTATAAGAAATAGGAAAATTTAATGACAGACGAGAATAAGAATATAGAAAATAATCAAGAAGAAAATCAAAATAAACTAGAAGTAAATAAAAACTGGTGGAAAAAGTTGTTGGTTTTTTTAGTTTTATTATTTATTATTATTTGTATTTTGTTCTTTTATGAAATCCTTAGAAAGAAGTTTAATGATACACAGTGTGTAATTAATGCAAATAAACTTAAAATATCGACACAAAAACAATACTTAAAAAATGGCTTATATTATATTGGAGATTTAAATATTGACAGACGTTTTGATTATGTATTATTGCCAATTTCCGAAAAAGAAGTTTTGATTTTAGGTGGTCATCTAAATTATACCAACTCTATTGAAAAAATAAATATTGAAAGTAACACTATAATGAAATACTCCAAAAGTAACTTTTCATCTTATAGGGATGTGTTTTTTCATAATAACAAATTTATACTATTTTCAAACTGTGGAATTGAAGAATACGATATAAAAACGAATTTATTTAAGATAAAGAAAATGCTATGTGAAAATAACCATTTATCATATCTATATAATCCAATATATTATGAAGGAGAAATAATAGTATTTGTTCACTCAAATAACGAAGGAATGGAATTAATTTATGATATTAATAACAACTCTATTAAGAGTAAAAGTAATTACTTTCAGAAATATAATAAAGCGGATTTAACTCAAAATTACATACAATATAAAGATAAAATCTTATTTTATGATATTAGAAAATTACCATATTATCAACATATAGACAAAACAAATAAACTTTCTTCATTTGAATATTCATTTTCCAAGAATTCATTTATCCCAAAATCGTCAATTGATTATGATTTGAGTTTCAACAGTGCAATTAAAATTAACGATGAAAATTTTTTTATTTTTGGAAAAACACAACTAAAAGAAAGAACTCATAATAATAAAAAATTTGTATATGAGAAAGCTAAAGTATATAATGCTGAAAAACATAAAATTATAACTCAAATTATGCCGGCATATACTGAAATAAATTCAGAATATACAGTTGTAGACTTTATTAAACTATCTAATAATAAAATTTTAATATTGGAGAATGGTATACTTCGACAAATATTTGATATAAAAAATATGCGCTTTGAAAAATTAAAAGTACAATATTATTTTGGTAAAAAGAATCTGGGTTATAAAATGCTGAATATTAGTCAAGATAAAGTATTAATTACAGATGGAAAAAAAGTATGGGTTTATAAATACTAGAATGGAGTTTCATATATGTTACCAGAAAATAAAAGTATGTAGGTTTGTTTTGGCTGCTTTTTCCAAAATCTTTGATTTTGTGAAAAATGTCTGGTTTCCCATAAACCAACGGAAACAATAAAACAAAATCTTTGATTTCCCATAATCAACAAAAATATATAATTTCACCTATTTACTTTTGGGGATGATATTGAATAAAAATAAATTTAAATAAACATAAATTTAAATATGATTGTTAAACAGCCCTAATTTTATTAAAATAGAATAATAGATTTGGGGAATTTAAATGTCTGATAAAAGTTTTATATTAATTGATGGTCACGCACTGGCATACAGATACTTCTTTGCACTTGAAAGAACAGGAATGAAAACATCAGATAACCAGCCGACCTGGGCTGTTTTTGGTTTTTTCAAAGCATTATTTGATTTATTACAAAATGATTCAATTAAACCTGATGCAATTGCTGTTACTTTTGATGTTTCAAGGCATACATACAGAACAGAAATGTTTGCTGATTATAAAGCAAACAGAGAAAGTATGCCTGATACTTTAAGAAGTCAAATAGCTTTAATTGTTGAAGGGCTTAATGCCTTAAATATACCAATTTATACAAAAGAAGGTTACGAAGCTGATGATGTAATTGGTACTATTTCTACTAAAGCGAAACAAAAACATCATAAGACTTATATTTTGACAGGTGATAGAGATTCTTTTCAACTTGTAGACAGAGATGGCTACATAAAAGTTATAATGCCGTCTAAAGGTGAATTAATAGAATATGATTGGTATAAAGTATATGAAAAAATGGGAGTATACCCTTATCAAATAACCGACTATAAAGGTTTAAGCGGAGATACTTCAGATAATATCCCCGGTATTAAAGGTATTGGCGAAAAAACTGCCTGTAAATTATTAAATAGGTTTGATAAACTTGAACAAATCTACGAAAATATCGATAATATAACGGAAAAAGCATTAAATAAGAAATTGGTTGAAGGTAAAGATGTTGCTGTTTTAAGCAAAGAACTTGCTACAATTCAAAAAGATTTGGATATTAACTTTGATTTTGATTGTGCTAAATTGGAAATGCCTGATTATGATGCAGTAATTGAATTTTTCAAAAAAAATCAATTTTATAGCTTTTTAAAAAATTCTGATAATTTGTTAAAACCTTTTAAAATAGCTTCTCTTTCGTCAGTTGTTGCGCCTGATTGTAAAGAAACAGTTCAAGTAAACCAGCAAGGACAAATGCAGCTTGGTTTGGGAATTGGTAATCTATTGGTAAATCAATCTCATAAGGTATATAACCATGAGAAAAACATTGTTGATACTGAAGATAAGCTTGTTACTCTTGTTGAAAAATTAAAAGAACAAACAATTTTTTCTATTGATGTTGAAACTACCGGTATTAATCCATTAGAGTGTGACTTGGTTGGAATTTCAATAGCGTTTTCTGATCAAATACAAGTAAAAAATAATAGAGTGAAGATAGATTCAAATAAAAGTGATTTGGTTCAGTCTTATTATATTCCGGTTTTTCATCTGGTAGGTCAACAGCTTGATTTGGAAGTTATTATAAATTATTTAGCTCCAATATTATCTGATAAAAATATTGCAAAAACATTGCAAAATGCAAAATTTGATTGGCACGTTTTAAAACATCACAATATGCCTTTAAATAATGTTATTTTTGACACAATGCTTGCAAGCTATATCAAAGACTCATCACGAAAACACGGATTAAAACAACAAGCCAGCGATTATCTTGATTATATTATGGTTGAGTATGATGAATTATTGAAAAACAGTTCGTCCTCTTTAACAATTGAAACCGTTCCTATTGAAGATGCCGCTTCTTATGCTTGTGATGATGCTTTTGCTACTTTACTCTTAACAAAGTATTGGCAAGAAAACTTAGATGAAAAAGAACTTGATTTGCTTTATGACATTGAAGTTCCTCTGACAATTGTACTTGCTGTTATGGAGGAAAACGGTGCAAGTATAGATGTAGAATATTTAAGTGTTATTGATAAAGAAATTAATGAAAAGTTATCTGTTATTGAAGAAAAAATTTATAACGAAGTTGGTGAAAGATTTAATATAAATTCGCCAAAACAAGTTGGAGATATGCTTTTTGGAAAAATGAACCTTAAAGCAAAGGGAATGAAATCAAAAACAGGGTTTTCAACAAGTGCGAAAGTATTGGAAACATTAGCGGAAGAATATCAAGTAGCAAGAGATATTTTGGAACAAAGACATCTTGCAAAATTAAAAAGCACTTATGTTGATACTCTTCCCGAACTAAGAAGTGTTAAAGACGGCAGAATTCATACAAGTTTTAACCAAACAATCACGACAACAGGAAGATTATCTTCATCTAATCCTAATTTACAAAATATTCCGATTAGAACTGAATTGGGAAATCGAATAAGAGGTGCATTTGTTGCTGAAAATAAAGAAAATCTGATAATTTCTGCGGATTATTCTCAAATTGAACTTAGACTGCTTGCACATATTTCTCGTGATGATAATTTAATAGAAGCTTTTTGTGATGATGAAGATGTTCATAGTGCTACTGCCAGTAAGGTTTTTGAAGTACCAATAGAACAAGTTACAAAAGAAATGCGTTCAAAAGCAAAGGCTGTTAATTTTGGTATAGTATACGGTCAATCAAGATATGGCTTGGCTTCAAGTCTTGGAATTACTCCTTATGAAGCGCAAGACTTTATAGACAGGTACTTTGCTACATATCCTGATGTAAAAAAATATATGGATGATACTATAAAGTTTGCTTATGCTCATGGGTATGTTGAAACTTTATACGGAAGAAAAAGATATTTAAGTTCAGGTCTGTTAAGTACAAACGGCAAAATACAAGAAGCTGCTCAAAGAGCTGCCATTAATGCTCCAATACAAGGAACTGCAGCTGATGTTATGAAACTTGCTATGGTTCGTTTACAAAATGACTTTGAAAAAAATAACATTAAGTCTAAAATAATCATACAAGTGCATGATGAACTCGTTATAGAAACAGTTAATACTGAAATAGAAGAGGTTAAATCTTTGGTAAAAAATGCTATGGAACTTAATCAGCCGTTTTTGGTTCCTTTAAAAGTAGATATTTATGCCGGTAAGTCTTGGATGGAGATTTAATGAGGAAAATAATTTATATTTTATTTTGTTTAAGTATATTTTGTTCTCAACAAGTTTTAGCAGAGGACGTTGTCCCTTCTGCAACTGCAATAAGAACTATTCCTACAAGTTTGGATTTTGCTAAAACATACAGAACTTCTTCTGAAAATTTATTATATTTGTTATTATCTGCAATAAATGCACATAATTATTCTATTGAAGAAATTCAATTTAAAACAGGAAGTGTATTGTTTAAAGCATATACAAAAGAGTTTATAGCTTCTGTTTCTGCGCAGGATGGTTATAATTCTTTTATAAAAATAATTCCTGCAGATAATGATTATAATTTTTCTCCGTCTTTAATACAGAAACTCCATGCTTATATTGAGAATAATGACTCGATTTCATTCCAAAAGATTTTATAAGTTATAAAAATATATTCAATAAAAAAGAGCCAAATTTGGCTCTTTTTATTTATTTTTATTGTGTCTCTCCTATTTTATGAACTCTAATTGTATTGATTTTTCCTGTCATTAATTTTGGAACAGAATTTACAATTACAATATCATCTCCTTTTCTAAAACCAACCCTCTCGGTTAAAAGATCATCAATTTTATTAAAAAGAGCTTCATCCAGTACACTGTTACAGTTCTTGTCTACATATGTATATATACCCCAATATAAACTTAATTTTCTCGCTGTTACTTCTGAATTTGTGAATACAATTATGGGTACTGAAGGTTTTAGCTTTGATATAATAGGTGGTGTATAGCCTGTTTCAGTGAAGATTAATATTGCGCTTGCACCTAATTTTTTTGCTATATTAACCGCACTACTTGATATTGCTTGTGAAATTGGACTCAATTCTGCAATTAAGTCTATGTCGTAGTCTGTTTTAATAAATTGGCTGTTTTCAACTTTATTTGATATACAAGACATCATTTCAACGGCTTCAACAGGATATTTCCCTGCTGCAGTTTCGCCTGATAACATAATTGCATCAGTACCGTCATATATTGCATTTGCTACATCGTTTGCTTCTGCTCTTGTTGGGATTGGTTCTTCCATCATAGATTCAAGCATTTGTGTTGCTACAATGCAAGGCTTCTTTTGAATATTTGTTAGTCTTATAATCTCTTTTTGCGCAATTGGAACTTCCTGGGGTGACATCTCTATTCCTAAATCACCTCTTGCAACCATAATTCCATCTGCTTCTTTTACAATTTCTCTGAGATTCTCAACAGCTTGTGGTTTTTCTATTTTTGCAATTATAGGAATTTCTTTATCTCCATAAGCTTTAGTATAATATCTTGCACATTTAATATCTTCTGCTTTCCTTACAAAAGAAAGTGCTATGTAATCGGCATTCTGTTCCAGGGCAAATTTTATATATTGTTTATCCTTTTTTGTTACTGCTTCTAAACTTGCTTGTACCCCTGGAATATTTATACCTTTTCTTGGCTTAATTAAATTACCATGCTCAACTTTTGTATAAACTTTTGTATCTATTACTTTTTCTACTCTTAGACCTACTCTGCCATCATCTAATAAGATTTTTTCGCCAACTGTTACATCATTTGCTATTCCTTTATAATCAACAGGAATTATTCCTTCTTTTATTTCATCTGTATGTTCAAGTATAATTTCTTGACCTTTTTTTATTTCTATTGGTTCCGGAATTTGTCCTACACGAATCTTTGGACCTTGTAAATCTACCAATATTGGTATGTTTTGGTTTAGTTCTTCACTTACTTGTCTTATTATTTTAATTTTTTCAGCGTGTTCTTCTTTTTCTCCATGTGAGGTGTTAATTCTGAACATTGAAACTCCAGCGAGTACAAGCTTTTTTATTGTTTCATAATCATTACTTGACGGTCCAAGTGTTGCTACTATTTTTGTTTTGTTTCTTATTTGATTCATATTTTAATCTTTCTTTATTGTCTCGGAATATGTATAGCTATATTATCAAGTCCTAAAATACTTTCAAATATACCTTCAGAATATGTTGGATGTGCAAAAATTACATCTTGCAATTTAGATGGTGATATATTATTTGTCATTGCTATTGCGATTTGCTCTATCATAGCACTTGCTTCTTCTGAAATAATATGAGCACCTAGTATTTCATTATCATTTGCTAAAATTTTTACAAATCCTTCTATTTTATCATCAGCATAGGCTTTCCCTAATGCAGAAATCGGGAAAAATGATTTCTTATATTCTATATTATTTTTTTGTAATTCTTGTTCTGTTTTTCCGATAGAAGCAATTTCCGGTGTGCCATATATTACTGAGGGTACAAGGTTTTTATTAAATTTGGGGCATTCTCCTTTTATAATATATTCTATTACTTCTTCAGCCTGTTTCATTGCGCTGTGTGCAAGCATTGATAGACCGTTTACATCACCTATTGCAAAGATATTCTCAATGTTTGTTTTGAAATTACAGTCTGTATCTATATATTTATTTATTTTTATGTATGAAGGCACTTTTGTACAGTTTGTTTCAGGCTGCCTTCCTGCACCTAAAAGTATTTTATCTGCTTTAATAACTTTATCGTTTGATAAAGTTATTTCATTATCATTTATATTTTTTACTGTTGTAGAAGTATAGAAATCTATTCTGCTTTTTTTTAGTAACCTAATAACACGTTCTGACACTTCATAATCTGCTGTTGGAATAATATGTTCCATCATTTCGACCAAAGTGACTTTTACTCCAAGGCAGGAAAATATTCTTGCCCATTCTATACCAATTGCACCTGTTCCAACAATTAATATACTTTGCGGAAGTTTTGTCATATTGAGAACATCATCTGATGTTAAAATAAAATCTTTTGCATATTCCCCTGGGAAATTTAATATATTAGGTTTTGAACCTGTTGCAATAATTATATTTTTAACTTCATAACTGCTTGTCTGTGTTTTGATTATGTTTTTTGATTCAATAAATGCTTCTTCTTCTACAATTGTTATTCCATATCCTTTTATTAACATTGTTAGAGATTTTCTTATTTTTTCAGAAACGTTTTTTTGTCTTTCTTGGATTTTCTCAAAATCAAAAGATATATTTTCTGCTGCTATTCCGCATTTTTGTGCGTTCTTTATTTCTGAAAATAATTTACAAGAATGAAGAATTGTTTTTGTTGGAATGCATCCTCTATTTAAACATGTGCCTCCAATATGTTCCTTTTCAAATAAAACTACGCTTAAACCTCTTTGACTTGCTCTTATTGCTGCTGCGTAGCCTGCCGGTCCTGAACCTATTATTCCTATATCAAACATAAAAGCCTCTTTTTTATTTGATTATACAATAAACATTTTCTTATTATATAGAGATTTATCTAAAAATAAAAATCCTTGTTGTTATTGGATTTGAGCGATTTTGAAAATTTAAATTTTAAGAAATGTTACAAAAAGATAAAAAAACTAATTTAAAAACTAAAGTATTTTTTTCAAACACCGATATCTCAAAATGTAAGGATTAAACAAAATTCTTAATAAGTGTAAAAGATAGTTGTTCTCAAAGGATTCCCTGTTATGAAATTTATGAGTAAGATAGTTGTGCTTTTTAGCGCATTAATTTTGATGAGTGTTTCAAATATTGCTTTAGCTGCAGATTTCTCTGCTAATACTAAACAACCGGTATTAACAGCTGCATTAAACAAATTAGAAGCAATGAATAATAGAAAAGTTTTAGATGTAATTCAAGGTCAAAATTCTACTAATAGACCTATCAGAATAATGTTTAGAAACTTAGCTGCTTTAGGTTATGGTACTTGTGAAGCAGTTACTGCAAAAACAGCTGATGGTGGTTTGGTTATATTAATTAGCTCTAATTATAAAACAGCTCCTGTTGAAGCAGTTGCTTGTTTAATTGCTCACGAAAGTGTTCACCACGAAAATACAAAAACTTACGAAGAAGAAGTTAGAGCTTGGACAATGGAAGTTCAAACTTGGATGTCATTCACTCAATATAATCCTTCTTTAAAAACAGCTGATTCTAAATTAGTTAAAAGATTAAATTACTTATCTAAATTATATACAAAAGATGGTAATCAAATGACTTCAATCGCTAACTTAATCGCTACAAATCCTGCATATTCTTCATTAAAAAGATCTTAATTCTTAGTCCTTATTTTCATAACACAATCCTTACAATTGAATTCAACAAGGTACTCCTTGTTGAATTCGTCTATTAAGGTGTATGGTTCGACGAATTTCCTTACTGCTGTATGTTTAGAACAAAGTCCTAGTTGATTTTTTATACAGTATTTTGAAATCATTACTTCTTTTTCTGAAGTATTCTTTTGGCTTTCTAGTGCCATTTCTTCTATACAGCAACCTCTCTTTTTATAGAATAGTGCTGCTTTATCATTTAAAATATTTGCTTTATAGTTTAATTTTGAAATCGGATATTCAACTATTTTGATTGGTGTTTTTCTATATTTATATTTGTAGTTTTTCTTTCTTATTTTTCTTAGTTGGTTTGTTAAGTTTCTTCTTATCTCATTTATTTTGGAAACCTTTAGATGCGGAATATTTTTAAACTTTATATTAGTTTCTTCAATTTTAAACTCAGTATTGCCTGATTTTGATAATTGTACAATTATTGTATTTAATGCTTTTTCTTTGTTTTCGGCAAGTTCTACTTCGTTTGAAATCATTTGTTGTGCGCAATTACCATCTTCATCTTCTAAGAAAAATATATATCCTATTGATATTTCTCTTCCTCTTAGTTTTGTTGATAGTTTTCTTGTTATATTGGTATTATTTATTTTGGTATCAAAAACTTTATTGTAATTTCTGTATATTTTTATGCCCGGTTTTATTCCTTTTATTTCTGCCGGAAATATTAAGTTGCCTTCTATTTTATTTATTTTTGTACCTATTAATTCTTTTTCTTCATTGAAAAAACATATGCCGTCTCCATTATTTAGAATGTTTGTTTTCATTGAAAAATAATTCTTTTTTGTAGACTGTACAACACCAAGGTATTCACCAAGTGATGATGTATATGTATATGTACTTAAATCTTTTTTATTATTGTCTATATTAAAAGTAGTAAAACCTCTGTTAAATGTTTTATAGATATCAGGTTCAAAATCGTAGTTAGATATCCCTTTTGATGCTCTTTTTAATTTTAAATTATCTATTACTTTATCTAATAATTGCCTATAATATGCTGTTGTATTTACTACATAGGCTTCATTTTTTAATCTGCCTTCAATTTTGAATGAGGTTATTCCCGCTAATATAAGCTCTTCAAGTTTTTCTGAAAGATTTAGATCTTTTAAACTTAAAATATTTTTGTTTCTTACTATGTATTTTCCTTCGGCATCTTTTAATGAGTATTTTTTTCTGCAAGGCTGTGCACATTCTCCTCTGTTTGCACTTCTTCCTCCTATTTCATAGCTTAAATAGCATTGCCCGCTGTATGACATACATAAAGCACCATGAACAAAACATTCCAGCTGTATATTTGTGTTTTTATGTATTTCTTTTATTTCGTCAAGACTTATTTCACGTGGTAATATTACTCTTTTAAATCCCGTATCTTCTAAAAACTTAATTTTTTCAATAGTATTATTATGACATTGAGTACTTGCTATTATTTGAATGGGCGGCAGATTGCATTCCAAAATTCCCATATCTTGAATTATTATTCCGTCTGCTTTTATTGCGTATAGATGCCAAATTAGCTTTTCTACTTTTTGAATTTCTTCATTTTTTAAAATGGTGTTTATTGTAATATACACTTTTGCTCTGTAAATATGTGCAAATTCAATCAGTTCAATTAAATCTTGCATTGAATTACCGGCCTGAATTCGTGCTCCATATTTCTCATAACCTATATAAACCGCATCTGCTCCGGCTTTTATTGCTTTTATTGCTATATCTTTATTATTTGCAGGGACGAGTAATTCAAATTCTGCTGTCTGTAATTCTGTTCTTAATTCCTTGTCTGATTTCAAGTGCATCTACCCCTAATCTACTTAATGCCTTCATAGCAACGGAATCAGGTTGATTGCATATTGCAACCAATAAATCATCAGCGGTTGTTCTTGTTTTATTTTGAGATTTCGCTATATTCCAAGCATCCTCTAAAATTAATTTTGCTCTCTGGCTGAAGGTTATTTCCGATGTATTATAATCGTCTGAAACCCCTATTAATTCTTCGATTACTTCTCTTGCATCTTTTACTATAACACCAAGATCTCTTAAGACCTCTGCTGCTATAGAATTTGCTTCAAGAACAATACCTAATAAAATTAATTCGCTTCCTACGACATTATTTCCTATTCTTCTTGCTTCTTGTTTCGCCAGTCTCATAATATATAATGTTTCGTTTACTTGCTTTTCTATTGGTTGTAAAATCTTATCTTCTAAAAGATATTCATTTACATTGAGTTCTTTTAATATATTATATGCAATACCTTTTTTTGATTTTAGTAAGCCTAATATAATGTGTTCAGGCAATATTGATGCTGTGCCTTCTTCTCTTACTATATCTATTGCATTAGCAAGTGTTTTTAGTGCATTAGGTGTAAATATAATTTGTTTATCTTCATATTCTGCTTGTCTTGATGATATTTCATTTAGTTTTTTTGAGAAAGTCTCAGCAGTTACTCCAAAATCTGCCAAAATATGGGCTATATTTGATTCATTATCTTCTAAAATAGATTGCATTATCTGTTCTGTGCCTAATATTTCATATTTTGATGTAGATAATTTTGCTATTGCTCTATCAAATATTTTTCTACTGTCAGAACTTTCAATTAATGAAATAATATTATCGTTTTTATCTATTCTTCTTCTTTTTTCAATACTTTCAGGGTGTCTTACCTTTTTGGGCTTATTTGCTGATAGCACATTGTAGAACATTGTTTTCATTTTTTCTACGTCTATACCCTTTTCTTTTAAAACATTTGTTAATTCTAATTTAGGATAGTCCCAAATCGCGAGAAAAAGATGCTCAGGCTTTACATATGAATTCCCAAGTATTCTTGCAATATCTAAGGTCCTTGTAAATATATCTTTTGATGAATCACTGAAAACAACAAATTCTGCAGGTCTAATTACTGCTCTTTTGTTTAGTAGTTTTTCTATTTCCTTTTTTAATTCATTAATTTCAATTTTATATATTGAAAATGTTTTTACAATTAAACTGTTTGTATCATTTAATAAGGCAAGTAAAAGATGTTCAGGGTATATCTTCTCGTGGTTATGCTCAATAGCACATATTTGAGCTGATTTAACAATATTAACTGCTTTTTCAGTAAATTTCTCAAACAAAATGTATATCCTTAAAATGTAGTATAAACTAATTTTACCACATAAGCTTTTATTTGTAATCAGATATTAATAATATTTTCTGTTATTGCTTTTACTGCGGCTTGGATTCTATATTTTACGTTCATTTTTACTAAAATATTTGTAATATGTGCTTTTACTGTGTGTACACTAATATTCATCTCTTCTGATATTTCTATATTTGTTTTGCCTTCTATTACTAATCTCAGAATTTCAATTTCTCTTTCTGTTAAAAAAAATTGTGTTTTTTTTATAATGTTTGTTTTGATTTTATTTTCTATCATCAACGGCTCTCTTATAAACTAGTTATAAGGATATTTTGGCAGAATAATATTGAAAAAATCTAACATATTTTCTTTTTATACTTCTAAAGATTTTTCATTTAACGGCTGAGTAATCATAATTCCTTCTCCGCCAATAAAATTAACCTGTTTACCATCTAAATATAAGTATATTTTTTTATTTTCAGTGTTCGCTAAAGCCGTTTTTATAAGTTGCATCATTCTGGAATAAATACTGTCAGTTCCTCCTCCATATTGGAAATCTGAACTAAAATCTATAATTATTTTATTTCCGTTTTGTTTTATTTTTAATAATTTTGTTGTTTTCGGTATTTCGCTGTATGCACCTGTTGATTTTTCAACTATATTCGGACCTTTTAATAATTCTGTTATTGCAAATTCAAGTTTGTTTTGTCCAATAGGAATTTCCCTTTGTACTTTCTTGTATATTCCGTTATCATTTGCATCCAGTGCCAGAAAATATATAGAAACAGTATTTTTTTCATTCTTTATTTCTTTTTGGGTAGGAATTTCTGTCGGTTTTTTTACTATTTCCTCTTTTTTCTTATCATCTTTTTTTAATGATGGAAATTCTATTTTGGGCATTCCTTCAATAGAGGATAAAAAATTAGTTATATTATTCCCCCATTTCTCTTTGATGAAGAAAAATGAAAGGATTAACAAAATTATAATAACTATTTTAGAAAAATTACTCATTTTACCTTTCGTAGTTTTTATTTATTATAAATATACCTTCTGTTTTAATTATGCTTCCTTGAATTTTTGCACTTGTTATATAAATTTTGCAATATTTACTGTTTATACTGTTTATTTGAAAAGCAACTGGATTTATTTGGTTTATAATACCACCCAATATATCTATGTTAATTATATTACTATTTGATGAAAAAGTGGTATCTCTTAATACAATTTTATTGTTTGTTACGTTTATATTTGATTTTATGTTAAAAATAAATGGTTCATTTGATAGGAATGTTTTTATTGGAAGAGCAAATTCCAATTGTCCATTATTAATTATCACATTTGGTTCTTGTATCTCAAATGTAGCAAAGCCATTAATTTTAACTGAACTTCTTTGTATTTGCTTTTGAAATTCTTTTGATTTTATTATGTTTTTTATATCATTATTTGTTATATTAGCATTGAATTTAAACGGTAAATCATTTGGATAATATACTTTTTTACTTTTATAAACTATTTGGTTATAAGGACAAATTGTTTCTGCTTTAAAATCAGAAATACTCATTGCCTTGTATCTGAAATTATCACTTGCTAACAGTAAGTTTTTAAATTCTCCGTTTTTAAGTCTTTTTAATGTAAAAATATCTAAGTCGGCATTGAATTTTGAATTTAATTCATCTTTTAATTCTTTTTCAATTGCTGTTTCTACAATCTTTTTAGTTAAGAAATTTATTCCTGTTACTTTAAGAAAAACATTTTCATCTTCGATAACTTTCATTGTTTCAGATGGACAAGTGATATTACAGCTATTTCCATATGCTGTTAAAGAAATTAGTATACAAATTAAAGTGCAAATGATTTTTTTCATATCAAAACTTTCCTTGGTTGAATTATTTTATCATTTCCGGTTGCTATTGCCACAACTTTATTATTTTTTGTTAATAGAATTGTATCTTTTAAATTTTTTCTGTTCTTAAATTGATTTCCGTTTAATAATTTATTATATTCATATTCATTAATTTCATAAGTATTAATTTTAAGCACGCTGAGAGGATCTATAAGATGATTTTCTATTTCTTTTGGTGTTGTCTTATCTGTTAATGTAAAACTGTCAGCTAAATTCATTCCTGCTGATTTTGTTCTTATTAGTTTAAACATTACTGCTCCACAATTGAGCTCTTGTCCTATATCATTTACTATCGTTCTGATATATGTTCCCTTTGAACATTCTATACTTAGTTCTAAAATCTGATTGTCATAGTCAAAAGAAATTAGTTCATTTTTGTATATGTTTATTTCTCTTGAAGGAATATCATTAGGGATTTTTCCAATTCTGGCTAATTCATATAATCTTTTACCGTTGTAATGCACTGCTGAATATGCAGGTGGGATTTGTTGTATTGTTCCTCTTAATTTATTTAGAACAGATTGGATTTCTTCTGTTTCTATTTTTCTGTAATTAGTATTTGTTAAGATTCCTTCTGTATCATAAGTGTCAGATACTTTTCCTAAGTACATTCCGACTTGATATGCTTTATCTTCTTCTAAATAATCGATTAACTTTGAAGCCTTCCCTATTGCTACAGGCAAAACCCCTGAAGCTAAGGGATCTAATGTGCCGGCATGTCCTATTTGTTTTATTCCTGTAATTTTGCGTAAAATAGAAATAATTTTATGTGATGTCATTCCGGATTGTTTGTTAATATTTAGAAATCCAAACATCCAAGCTAAATCTCGCCTCTAGAGATTTTATTTATAAGTTCTGTTACTTGTGCCCCTCTTTCTAAGGAATCATCAGGGATAAATCTTAATTCCGGAGTTAATCTTAAGCGTATTCTTTTCCCTACTTCATATCTTATTTTGGGTGTATTATCTGTAATTGCTTTTATTGTATTTGCTTTTTCTTCTTCAGATGCAAGTACAGAGTAGTATACTTTTGCAAATGAATTATCATGTGCTATTTCAATATCTGTTATTGAAACAACCCCATGTATTCTCGAATCTTTAAGCTCTCTTTGAATAATATCAGCTATTTCTTTCATTAAGGTTTTTCTTACACGTTCATTTCTTAAAGACATAATATCCTTACCTATACTAAAACTTGTCTTTCTATTTCTTCAGTTGTAGATACTTTAATAATATCCCCTTCTTTTATATCGTTAAATTTATCGAAAGAAATACCGCATTCGAATCCTTGAGCAACTTCTTTTACGTCATCTTTAAATCTCTTTAATTGGTCGATTTGCCCTTTGAATACTTCAATACCGTTTCTTACAACAGTTGCAGTTTTGTTTCTGATGATTTTGCCTTCTAGTACGTAACAACCTGCTATTTTTGTTGTTTTTCCAACCGTAAATACTTGCCTTACTTCTGCTTGACCAAGGGCTACTTCCTTTATTTCAGGTTGTAATAAATTCAACATTGTCTGTTCTAAATCTTCAAGAACTTGGTATATTATATTGTATTTTTTAATTGTAACATTTTCCTTTTCAGCAGCTATTTGTGCATTAGTATCTTCTTTTACCGTGAATCCAAGTATTATTGCATTACTTGCACTTGCAAGCATAACATCAGCTTCAGAAATATCTCCTACGCCTACGTGTACAATTTTTGTAATGATCTCCTTAGATTCAAGTTGTGATACTGCCTGAGATACAGCTTCAGCTGCACCATGAGTATTTGCCTTAATTATTAAATTTAATCTCTTTATATTGTCATCAGCATTACCGACATGTTCATTTCTTATATGTGCTGGCTTCATGCTGTCCAGTTTTGAAATTCTTTCTTTTTCTTTTCTTTCTTCCCAAATAGTTCTCATTACTTTTTCATTTTCAACAGCTTCAAATGTATCACCTGCTTGAGGAACTTCTGTTAAGCCTAAAATTTCAACAGGAGTTGATGGTCCTGCTTCTTTTATTCTTTCTCCTGAATCTGATAATAATGCTCTTACTTTACCGCATACGCTACCAACTACAAAGCAGTCACCTGTATGTAAAGTTCCATTTTGAACTAGTAATGTAGCAACAGGACCTTTCCCTTTATCAAGTTTTGCTTCTATTACAACACCTGAAGCTAATGCGTGCTTATTTGCACGTAAGTTTTGAACTTCTGCAAGTAAAAGGATATATTCTAATAATTCATCAATTCCTTTGCCTTGTAATGCACTGACTTTAACACAGATTGTATCTCCACCCCATTCTTCAGGTACCAACCCATATTCTGTTAATTGTTGTAATATTTTATCAGGGTCAGCACTTGGTTTATCAATTTTGTTAACAGCTACAATAATCGGAACTTCTGCAGCCTTGGCGTGATTTATAGCTTCTATTGTTTGAGGCATAATCCCATCATCTGCCGCAACTACTAATATTGCTATATCTGTCGCTTTGGCACCTCTTGCTCTCATTTCTGTGAAAGCTTCGTGACCGGGTGTATCAACAAATACTATCTTTTTATTTTTGTCGTTATCCAAGTATACAGAATATGCACCGATAGATTGTGTTATACCGCCAACTTCTGTTGATACTATTTTATGTTTTGATGCTCTTATTGAATCTAATAAAGTTGTTTTACCGTGGTCTACGTGTCCCATAATACTTATTACAGGTGCTCTCGTTTCTAATAATGATTCATCAACTTCTTTTATAGCTTTTGCTTTTTCTTCTTTTTCAAGTTCTTGCTGCATATATTCTTCTAAATCTTCTTCAAGAACTTCAAGTTCAAAATTTTCGCAGATTTTCTTTTGTGTTTCAACAGAAATTACTTCATTTACAGTTGTTAATATACCTTGCATCATTAAAAATTTAACAATGTCAGCAGGTGTTTTCTTTATTTTTTCCGCTAATTCTCCTACTGTAATCGGTTGATTAATTACAACCTGTTTTACTGTTTCTGCGGAATTTTCATCTTTTGACTTCTTTTTATGTTTTTGTGTAATTGCCTTTTCTAAACTAATTAATTCTTGTTCTTCTTCTTTATTTTTATATTGTTTTTTCTTTTCTTTTGGTCCTTTTTTCTTGAAAGCAGAATTCGGAGCTGATTTTACATCATATATTTCTTGTGAAATAATATGGTGCTGCAATGGTTTTTTTGGTTGTTGTTCTCTATTTGTTTCATTCTTTCTTTCATCTGTTCTGGTCCTATCAACAGATCTTTTTTCTTGTCGAACACCTTTGTCATTTGGATTACGAGGTGGAAATTTAGCATTTGCAGGTCTTTGTTCTTTTTTTTGATTGTTCCGCTCTTCTCTTGCTTGTTGTTTCGCCATCATTTCCTGACGTCTTTTTTGTTGACTGTTTCTGTTGTTATATTCAAGTAATGAACGAATTTGCGGAGTTTCTTCTTTTTGAGTATCTGTCTTTGTTTCCACTATTTTCTCTTGAATTATATTTTTTGTTTCATTTTTTGGTTGTATTTCTGGCTGCTTATTTGAAATTGTTTTTTCTGTTTCGTTTTTTATAGTACTTTTTGTTTCTTTTTCTTCTTCAAAGACAGGCTTTGCTTTTTTTATAATAAAAGCTTTTGGTTTTTTTACAGTTTCATTTACTTTATTTTTGGAAAAAGAATTTCTTATCTTTTCAATTTGGGCAGGAAGCAAGTTACTAGAATGTGATTTGACTTTTATTCCTAAATTATTTTCAAGATATTCAATGAAATCTTTGTTAGACATTTCATATTCTTTTGCCAGTTCATATACTCTTTTATTTTCAATTGCCATTATATTTTCCCGTCTTTTATACAACCATATTATAGTTGTAACACAATTTACTTTTTAAGTACAGTAGACAGTTCTTCTTTTACAATTTCGGGAAGATTTGACTTTAGTGAACTCTCGATTTTCTTCTTTTTTAATGCATTTGCGATACATTTTTCATTTTTACATATGTAAACAGAGCGTCCTTGTATGAGTGAATCATTGTTAAGTTTGATATTTCCATTATTTGTATCTTTTGTAATTTTAATTAATTCTTTTTTATTTCTATATTCTTTACAAGAAATACATTGTCTCAAAAATTTTCTATCTGGTTTCAAAATTTAATAGCTTTCTTTTCTAGGTTCGTTATTTCTTTATATGTTGTTTCTTCGCAGATTATTTTTAGGTAATCAAGCAAATCTTCTTTTGCATAATTTAGCGTGGAGGCTGTATTTGTTATAATAATTTTATCGTTATCATAGCTTTCTGTGTAATCATTATATTTTTTTTCGCTTTTTATTATTTTCTCTTTTTTTATTGCAACAGAATATGAAAATTTATCATTTAAATTCACATAATTATGATTTTCAGCCAAAACGCCGTTTGATGTGTCATATAAAAGATTAAAGAAATTTTCGCTTAATAAAGGCAGAAATGCTTGGAAATCGAACTCTTGAAATCCGTTATAAAATTCTAAAATACAATAGTTGTCTTTAAATATCTTTAATTTTAGACCAATTATTCCTGTATAATTTCCTGCATATTTTGATATATCATCAAGCAGCGGATATATTGCTGTTCTCAATATTTTTACAACCATTTCTTCACATAATTTAGAGCTTGGTGCTGTTATTATTGAAAAATCTTTCTCAAAATGTCTTTCTAATCCAATTAAAGGTAGTGCATTAAACCCATCTGTAATGAAGTATAAATATATAGGTTCTATATCAATATAACTTTCTATTACAACTCTTTCATTATTGTTTTCAAAAATTTTTTGCAGACCTCGTTTTGCTTGAGAAAATGTTTTATATATTTCACTATCTCTTGAAATTAATGTAAAATCATTTTCTATTACAATTGGCAATTTTGCATGTCTTACATAGTCTATTGCAAGATTTTCCCTGTCGAATATACCGAATTTAGGAGTGTTTATCTTTAATTTATACATTATTTTTTTTGCAATGCTATTAAAAAATGTAATTCTTGCAGCTTCAGAAAATGGAGCAAAAATTGGGAATCCTTCCTTCTTAAAAGTGTCGGCAATTCCGTTAATAATTGCAAGTTGGGAGGTCACTATAGTAAATTCTATTTGGTTATATTTTACAAAGTCACATATAGAGCTTACGTCATTTTCTCTTATATTTATTGATGTGTATGATTTATCTTCTGATTTTTCTAATGTTGTTATAAATATGTCATGTGCATTATCTTGCAGCTTTATATATTCTGCAAGTAATATAGCGTTAAGATCTGAGCCTGCTATTAATATCTTCATAACTTACTTTAAATCTTTTCTTAATTTCTCAGCACCTTTTAAATATACATGTTTTATTTCATTTTGTGCAAGGTCTGTATTGATTACAATAAGAATCCTTAAACATTTTGGTAATGAATTTTCAATATCTAATTCCTGAACACACATCATAGGTATATATTGCCACTCCATAAATTTTTCTCGTGCAAATTTAGCAGGATATGCAGCATCTAAATCTTTTGTCATTGTGAATATTACATTAGATATGTCTGCTTCATTGTAGTTATTGTTTTTTTTAATTGCTGAAATAAGTTCTATTGTTGCTTTTTTTATATCTTCAATACTGTTTGAATCAACAGTAATTGCACCTCTTATCCCACGTTGATACATTTTATTCTCCAATTTTCATATTTGTTTTTATTTTTGCTCCGTTTGCATAATCAAAGGCATTCATTATTCCCTTGCTTTCCGGTTTTACTTTTGTTATTAATATACAGCCTTCACCTGTATTTATTTCAATCCCATCTTTAGAAACTGATGTTATTGTTCCGCAGCATAAATTGCTTTTTCTGTTTGTTAATCTAGTTTCAAGTATTTTCACCATCTTATTGTTTATAAATGTATATGCACAGGGGAAATCTACCATTGAGCGTACTTGATTATGTATACATTCAGCTGCTTTATTCCAATCAATTAATCCGTCTTGTTTATTAAATTTTTTTGCTATTGTTACACCTTCGTTGCATTGTTTTTGTGGAATTAATTCACCTGTATATAAACCTTTCAATGTTGAACAAATAAGTTGTGGAGATTTTTGACAAATTATTTCTTTTAATTCAATATCAGTCATGTTTTCAGTGATTGTAATCTCTTGAGTTTCACAAATATCACCTGCATCAAGTTCAAGTACAGTTAGCATCGTTGTTATGCCTGTAATTTTGTCCCCATTATATATACATCTTTGTATAGGATTTGCCCCTCTATATTTAGGAAGTAATGAAGCGTGCAAATTTACTGTCGAATACTTTGGTATATCTAATACCTCTTGTGACAATATCTGCCCGAATGCAAAAGTAACAAAAAAATCAGGGGCTAGCTTCTTTAATATTTCAATTAAATCAATATCTTTACTTATTTTTTCAGTTTGATAACAAGGAATATTATTTTCCATCGCAAACACCTTTACAGGTGGAGGCGTTACTTTATTCCCCCTCCCTTTTGGTCTATCCGGTTGAGTTACAACTGCAAGTATATTAATTTCATTATTTTTATATAATTCTTCCAAACTTTTTACGGCAATGTCCGGTGTTGCCATATATACTACGTTAATCAATTATTTTCCTCCTGCTGAGGATTTTTTTGTATTTCTTCTTCTAATTCTTTTTCTTCTAAAAGATAATTTGAATCAACTCCGCCAAGTCCTTTTTCTGATAATATTTTATCTGTTTCA
This sequence comes from Candidatus Gastranaerophilales bacterium, assembly GCA_944322745.1. Classification (GTDB taxonomy): domain Bacteria; phylum Cyanobacteriota; class Vampirovibrionia; order Gastranaerophilales; family Gastranaerophilaceae; genus Avigastranaerophilus. Next base: position 20,515 of record CALUPV010000002.1, read on the forward strand.
AAACGATTTCTGCAATGGTCAATGAATAATATTCCGTCTAAATGATCAAATTCATGCTGAATAGCTCTGGCTAAAAGTGAACCGTCTGTAACCTCCAATATAAATGGTTTCCCCTTTATATCGAGTGCTTTTATTTTTACTGATTTGTATCTTCTTACGTTAGTATATGCTTCTGGAAAACTTAAACAGCCTTCGTATGAATTTATAGCACCTTCTTTTTTTATTATTTTGGGATTTATAAATGTAATAGGATTCATTGTTTTAGGGTCTGTTCCAACATCTACAACAAAAACTCTTAAATTTTCACCAAGCTGAGGTGCTGCAAGACCAACACCATTAGTTGCATACATTGTGTCGTATAAATCGTCAACTAAAGTTTGTATTTTCTTTGATATTTTATGAACTTCCTTTGATTTTTCTCTTAAAGAAGGTGTTCCATATTTTACTATTTTTCTTACTGTCATTAGTCTGTCTTTCCTTCACCAAATTTTGCGTGTCTGTTTAAAATAATCATTACTGTAGATATTATAACAGCATATAAGAAGTATTTTGTAGTATCTGATGCCGCAATATAAGTTGCAATACCACCCATTAATATTGAAAATGCTACTAAAATAAGTACTGCTTTATTTTGTGAAAATCCGAATTTTAAGAGTTTATGATGTATGTGTTCTGCATCTGCAACAAAAGGTGATGTTCCTTTTAAAATTCTTCTTAATGAAGAAAATGTAATATCTAATATTGGCACAGCTAATATCAAAAGAGGTACATACATTTTTATATCTGTTGCTTTCATTTGGTACATTATCGATAATACAGAAAGTAAAAAACCTGCAAATAAAGCGCCCGAGTCTCCCATAAAAATTTTCGCAGGATGAAAATTAAATGTTAAAAATCCAAGCATAGAACCGGCTAAAATAAATGCTATTAGTGAACTTACCGTGTCAGATGGAACAAGTGCAACTGCTATTAATCCTAAAGTAACAGAACTTATTGTAATTACGGATCCGGCTAAACCGTCTACACCATCTATAAAATTAACAGCGTTGCTGATTCCTACAATCCACGCAATTGTTCCAAAATAAGATAATATTGGGTGTAATTCGACTAATCCTATAAACGGAACAAAGATTTGTGTTATTTTTACTCCCAAACAAAAAACAATTGATGCTATTGTAATTTGGTTTATAAATTTGAATTTTGCTCCTAGTCCATATATATCATCAATCAGACCTAAAAGAAAAATTAAAGAACTTCCCAATAATAGCCCTGATAATAATGAACGATGAGGATAATAACTCAATAATATTAATGAGAAGAATGATAGTATTGAACATATCCAAATTGCAACACCGCCTAATCTTGGTATTGGATGTGAGTGGATTTTTCTTGCGTTAGGTTTGTCCATCAGTCCTTTTTTTTCGGAGAATGCAATAACTAAAGGTACTATAAATAACCCTAATATGAAGGCAATAACTGCGCCAATTATATTTGCTTCTGATAATTGTAAGAATGTCATAATTAATCCTTATATAATGGGTATTGTTCACAGAGTTTTAATGAACGTGCTCTTAGTTCTTTTATCTTTGTTTCATCTTTAGTATCTGATATTTTTACTGCTTCGGCTATAATTTTACCTACTTCAATCATATCTTCTTCTTTAAATCCTCTTGTTGTCATAGCCGGTGAGCCAAGTCTTACTCCGCTTGTTACAAAAGGACTTTGCGGGTCATTAGGTACCGTATTTTTGTTCGCTGTGATTCCTACAAGCTCAAGTATATTTGCAATGTCTTTACCTGTTTTATTTAATTTTCTCAAATCAAGTGTCATTAAATGGTTTTCAGTTCCATTACCAACTATGTCAAGACCTTCATCCATCAATGATTTTGCAAGAGCTTTGGCATTTAACTTAACTTGTTTTGCATATGTTTTAAAATCATCAGATAGAGCTTCTTTTAATGCGATTGCTTTGCCTGCAATAATGTGTTCCAAGGGCCCCCCCTGAATCCCCGGAAATACAGCCTTATCGATACCAAGTGCGTGTTCTTGTTTGCACATTATTATGCCGCCTCTTGGTCCTCTTAATGTTTTGTGGGTTGTTGTTGTTACAAAATCTGCATATGGAAATGGGCTTGGGTGCTCACCTGTTGCTACGAGAGCTGCAATATGTGCTATATCTGCAAGAAGTAAAGCCCCTACTTCATCTGCTATTTCTTTAAACTTCTTGAAATCTATAACTTTTGAATAATTGCTTGCTCCGCAAATAATAAGTTTGGGTTTATGTTTATGAGCCATTTCTCTTACATTATTGTAGTCAATTTCTCCTTCAGCATTAATACCGTACGAAACAATGTTAAAATATAAGCCTGAAAAGTTAACCGGTGAACCGTGGGATAAGTGTCCGCCATTGGATAAATCCATTCCCATTACAGTGTCACCCGGTTTTAGAGCATACATAAATACAGCCATATTCGCTTGTGCTCCGCTATGTGGTTGTACATTAGCATGCTCTGCATTAAATAATTTTTTTGCTCTTTCTTGGGCAAGCTCTTCTATTTTATCAACATTATCGCATCCGTTATAAAATCTTTTATATGGTTTGCCTTCTGCGTATTTGTTTGTTAATACACTTCCGCATGCTGCCATTACTGCCGGTGATGTGAAATTTTCACTTGCTATTAATTCAATTGTGTTTTGCTGCCTTTTTAATTCTTTTTCTATTAATTCAGCTACTTCTATATCTGTTTCTTTTATTACGTCTAATTCCATGTTAAACTCCCCAACCTATAATCTCTAAGCTAAATGTATTTTAATACATTTTACTTGTAAAAAAAAGTACATTAATTATAAAAAGTGTTTGATATTTTTTTCCTCTTCCGTAAAATTAAAATAGGAGAGAGATTTTTGGCTAATTATTATAATAAAGATTTATATAAAATTCTTGAAGTGAATTATGATGCTTCGATTGAAGAAATCAAGCTTTCTTACCGTAAACTTGTGAGAATCTATCATCCTGATGTTACGGGAAATGATTTGGGTATTAGTAAATTCAAAGAAATTCAAGAAGCATACGAAATATTAACAGATTCAGAAAAACGAAAAAAATATGATGTTCTTCGTGGTTACTATAAAGAAAAAATCAAGAAAGAATATGAATCAACAAAGAGAAATAAATATGAGGAATATATAAAAAAAGCCAAAAGAAATTCTGATAAACCTGAAAATTTTTCTAAGTCGATAAATGAAGCACTAGATAATTTATTCCATTCTGGGAAGCAAACATATAAAAAAAATGAGCAAAAACAATCTGTTAATGGTGAAGATATAAATCTTGACTTAACAATATCTTGTTTTGAAGCATTGGAAGGTACAAACAGAAAGGTTAATATATTACATACGCAGCCTTGTCCTAAATGTGAAGGAAGAATGTTTATAAATGGTGCTCAATGTAATATGTGTAATGGAACAGGGCAAATTTCTTTACAGAAAAAGATTAATGTAAAAATTCCTAAAGGTGTTTCTAAAGGTTCAAAAGTTCGAATAAAAAAGGAAGGAAATAAAGGATTAAATGGTGGTAAAGATGGTGATTTATATCTAATTATTAATATAGACAAAAATCCTTATTTTGAAATAGAAGGCTATAATATATTGTGCAATTTGCCTGTAACACCTTTTGAAGCTGTTTTAGGTGCTGAAATTCCGATTAATGTTTTTAATCAAAAAATTACAGTGAAGATTCCTCCGATGACATCTTCAGGTCAAAAACTGCGTTTGTCAGGACTTGGTATTGAGAATAAATCTAAAACTAAAAAAGGTGATATTATTATTAATGTTCTTATAAAACTTCCTGAAAAACTTTCAGAAAAAGAAAAAGAACTTTATTCACAGTTAAAGGAACTATCAAAAAGCGACATCAGAAAAGATATGAATGATGCAAAATAAAGTATTAATAAAAGAAATTTTTGAATCTATACAAGGGGAAGGACCATATATTGGAGTGAACCAATTATTTATCAGATTCTCTTCTTGTAATTTGAATTGTGCATATTGTGATACTGACTTTAAAACGGATTTAAAAGAATATACTGTAGAAGACCTTATTTGTGAAATTAACAAATATGAAAATATTCACTCTGTAAGTCTTACCGGGGGAGAACCTTTAATTGAAAAAGATTTTCTTTCTGAATTACTAAAAAATGTGAATAAAAAAATATATTTGGAAACTAATGGAACTTTATATGAAAATCTTGAAAAAGTAATTGATTATACAGATATTGTTTCAATGGATATAAAACTGCCCTCTACTACAAAAATGAAACCACACTGGCAAGAACATGCAAAGTTTATAGAAATAGCAAAAGAAAAGGAACTTTTTTTAAAAGTGGTTTTTGATATAAATATAACAGAAGATGAAATTATTAAAACTGTTAGTCTGGCAAAAAAATATAATATACTTATTGTTTTACAACCTAAAATGGATGGTGAATATTTAAATTTAACTTCTGATTTTATTAATGATACATATTACAGATTTTTGAATAAGTATCAAAATGTAAGACTTATTCCTCAAGTTCATAAATTTTTGAATGTAAGATAATTATATAGATTTAACAAAATACAATCTCTTTGATATTATGTATATATTGTTAGTAATTTGGAGATTTTTATGAGAAGCGATGAAATAAAACAAGGATTGCAACGTACTCCGCACAGGTCTCTATTATATGCGACAGGTGTTAGTGAAAAACAAATGAATAAAAGATTCATAGGTATAGCAAGCAGTTTTACTGATTTGGTTCCCGGACATTGCGGAATGAGAGAAATTGAACGTCAAATAGAAAAAGGTATTCATACAGGTGGCGGTCAGGCATTTATTTTTGGCGTCCCTGCTATTTGTGACGGTATTGCAATGGGACATAGCGGAATGAATTATTCTCTTCCGTCTCGTGATTTGATTGCAGATTGTGTCGAATCCGTTGCAATAGCTCATAAATTAGACGGGTTAGTTTTGTTAACTAACTGCGATAAAATTACTCCCGGTATGATTATGGCTGCAGCAAGACTTGATATTCCTTGTATTGTTGTTACAGTAGGTCCAATGTCAGACGGCAAATGTCATAATAATACTCTTACTATGATAAAGGGTACATTTGAAGCAATCGGTAAGTTTTCAAATGGCGAAATAGATGAAAAAATGCTTAAGAAAATGGAAATAACATCTTGTCCTACAGCAGGTGCTTGCCAAGGTTTATATACTGCAAATACTATGGCTTGTTTGACAGAAGTTATAGGTATGAGTTTGCCTGGCTGTGCTACTTCTGCTGCAGTTAGCGCAAAAACCAAACGAATTGCTTTTGATTCCGGTGTTATTATTAATGAGTTAATTGAAAAAGATATTCGCCCTTCTTCAATAATCACAAAAGATTCAATCAGAAATGCAATAATTGTGGATTTAGCTTTAGGCGGTTCAACAAATTCTATTTTGCACTTGCTCGCGATAGCTAATGAAGCAGGTGTTGATGTTACATTAAAAGATTTTGAAGAATTAAGCTTTAAAGTTCCTCAAATTATTAAACTTGACCCATCTGCGGCAAAAACAATGACTGACTTAGATAATGCAGGCGGTATTCCTGCCGTATTAAAAACCATATATGGCAATGTAAAAGAAATGTCTGATACAACAGGTGTATCAGGTCTTAAGTTATCACAAATTGCCTCTGCTGATATTTGGTGTGATAATGAAGTAATAAGACCAATCTCTGATCCTGTTACTTCAAATCCGGGGCTTGCTGTTTTACATGGTAATTTGGCTCCAAACGGTGCAGTGGTAAAAATTTCAGGTGTTGAAAAAGGAGCTTTGGTATTTACCGGTAAAGCTAAAACTTTTAATAGCGAAGAAGATGCTATGCAAGCAATTATGGATGATAAAATTGTAAAAGGTGATGTTGTCGTTATTAGATATGAAGGTCCAAAAGGCGGGCCCGGTATGAGAGAAATGTTGTCACCGACATCTGCTATTGTTGGAAAAGGACTTGGAAAATATGTTGCACTTATAACTGACGGCAGATTCTCAGGCGGTACAAGAGGACTTTGTATAGGTCATATATCACCTGAAGCTCCAGCTGGCGGTATTATTGGCTTGATAGAAAATGGAGATGAAATTCATATTGATATTCCAAACAGAAAATTAACATTGAATGTTTCTGATTCTGTTCTTGAAGAAAGAAGAAAAAACTTTAAACCGCTTCCTACAAAGATTAAAAAAGGATACTTAAAAAGATATTCAACTGTTGTTTCTTCTTCAGATAAAGGAGCTGTTACTAGTATTTAGTTAATAATCTTTATATAAAGAAATAGGAGGTTCTATGAAAAATAGACCCTCCTATTTTTATAAATTTGAATATTACAATTGTTTTTTACAATTTTATATGGGTTTTACATAGTAATCATATTTGTTATAATATGACTATAAATAGGATTTGGGAGATTTTAATGACTGTATCAATAGCTATTACGGGAAAGAGTGGGAGTGGTAAAACGACAGTAGTAAAAGCATTATGGCGAGTGCTTCGTCAGAAACATCCTGATAAGACAATTTTACTGTTTGATAATGACTTAACTGCCGAACTTGGTCATAGCTTTGGTAAGGATATAAGACAAACTATATATGGTATAAGAAGCGGGAAACATGAATATAAAACCGGTATTCCTGAAAATATGACTAAACAAGAATATATAGAATGGGCGCTTGAGGATATTCTTGAACCGTTAGATGATAATACCGATATTATTGTCTCTTGGTTAATTGGTTCAAAAGATTGCAGATGTCCCATAACAAAGCAAATTAATGACGCTTTAGTTAAATTAATTTCCCGTTATGATTATGTTATTTTTGATTGTGAATTTGATTTGAAATATTTGCATCAACTTGTTGATATTCCTATTAATGTTACGTTAGTAATTGCAAGACCAAATGAAGCTTCTATTCATTTAGCTAAAAGGATTGAAGAATATAGTGCTAAATATGCGGCAGGTGAACAACTTGGCGTAATTTTAAATAAAGTAAATAAACAAGAAATAGAACCATTGCTTCAATTGCTTCAAAAGTATGATTTGACCACATTAGGTACAATTCCTAAAGATGATACATTAAAGGAAAACAGAGTTTCAAAAGAATCAAAAATTGTTGAAACAGCAATGGATGAGCTATATTACAGACTAAATATCCCGCAAAGCGAGGAAATACAATGACAGTTATTCTAGATGGAAAATCACTTGCAAATAAAACTATAGAAAACATAAAGATAAATACTGCGAATTTATCAAAAAAACCAAAACTTGCAGTAATTTTGGTTGGTGATGATTCTGCCAGTCAAATTTATGTTAAAAATAAACAAAAAAAAGCTGAATATGTTGGGTTTGATTCAATAGTTATTCCACTGCCATCGGATGTTACAGAAGAAAATATATTAGAACATATTTATATTTTAAATGAAGATGAAAATATTAATGCCATATTAGTGCAGCTTCCACTGCCTAAAGGTATAAATCAAAAGAAAATACTTGAAGCTATTGACCCGATTAAAGATGTTGACGGTTTTACGTCATATAACTTTGGCAGATTAGCATTGGGATATATGCCATATGTTTTTCCTTGTACTCCCAAAGGAATTGTTAAACTTTTAGATGCGTATAATATAGAGATAGAAGGTAAAAATGTAATTGTAATAGGACGTTCCAATATTGTAGGAAAACCTTTATCTCTTATGCTTCAACAAAGAAATGCTACTGTTACAATGGCAAACAGCTATACTAAAAATCTTAAAGAAATTACAAAAAATGCTGATATAATTGTTTCTGCTGTCGGTAAATCAAATTTTATTGATGGTTCATTTATAAAACAAGGTGCAGTTGTTATTGATGTCGGTATTAATAGAACTGAAGCAGGCATTTTTGGGGATGTTGATTTTCCTTCTGTGTATGAAAAAGCATCATTTATTACTCCTGTACCCGGTGGTGTTGGTCCGATGACGATTGCAGAGCTTTTGGAAAATACATATGAATTATTTAAAATTCAAAGGAGCCTGATTTTATAAAAATCTTAATATAACTTAATGAATATCCAAAGTATATACATTGGATAAACTGTTGTATTGTGCTGTTTTTCACAATTTTGTTTTTTTCTATAAAAAATTAATTTTAATTTTTCTGAAAAAACATGTTTAAAAATTTGAATATACAGGCATATAGATAATAGTTATGCGAGATGTTCTCTTTGCAAAATAGTCAGGAATGGTATGATTTTAGAGTACAAAGTTAATGATTCATATGTTCAAGCTGCGTGGTTAAAGACACTTTACGATTTAGTTGAGGAACTTAATTGTAAATGTCAAACATATATTGATGAATCATATAATAGAAGTAATAAAAAGTTCGATAGAATGCGAACTATAAAGATTTATGGCTCTGATACAATGTTAAGTTGGTTCAAATTAAGAATGGAAAGATATTCTCATTTTATATTTAATTTTAATGAACAACCTGACATAAAGAGCGGTTTTGTAGAATAGTTGTCAATAAAATTGTTGTTCAGTTTTAGATTAAAATTACCGAGAAATCGGTAATTTTTTATATTTTTTTATCTATTGCTTCAAAAGCAATTATATGGTCATCACAAATACAAATTGAATCTCTGTGTTCATTTTTTTGGCAACCATCTGTATAAACAACATTTACATTTTCCAAGCAGACAATGTCATCATCTTCATAGTCTTCAACCAAACAGCCAGTTGCACAAAATCTTATAGTACATACTCTTACAGTTTTTGTGCATTTATTTTTTAAAGCATTAAGTAATGATTTTTTCTTGTTGCGCATATTTTTTCTCCCGAAAAAAATATATCGGATTATGATAAAAAAAACATTGTAGAATTGGGCTAAAGATATTTGGTGATGAATATATTTTAAAAATTTCCCATAATAATTTAAAAATGGAGGTTATATATGTTAAACGTTATAAAACGAACCGGTGATATTCTTCTTTCGGAAGGAATCTTTTTAATTATTATTGGTGCTATTATGCTATATTTATCTCAGTCAACAACAATAATATTAGCTTTTCTTTTAAGTATAGGATTGTCTTTTATCGGGATATATAGAATTATAAATTCAATTATTGCCAGAAAGGAAATAGCATCTCCTTTTCTATCAATAATGTCAGGGCTTTTACTTTTAGTTATAGGTTTATATTTGGTTTTTCATCCTTTATTTAATACATTGGTTTTGACGGTTGCTGCTGCATTATACTTCTTACTGGAAAGCATAAGTTCATTTTCAACAGCAGTAACAGTAAAAGGATTTAAACAAATATTTTGGGTTGCTTTATTTACAGGTATTGTTCAATTATTACTTTCAATAATAATATTAATCGGGCTGCCTTATAGTGCATTATGGTTTGTCGGAATGCTGGTAGGTATTAATTTTATTTTTGCCGGAATAAAAAATATTTCAGATTATTCATATCTTAAACAGTTATTGTCAAAAGCCTGCTAATTAATATTCTTAATATATTGATAGTATGGATTGTTAGGATATTTATCAGCGATTGCATGTAATTGTTTTTTAGAAATAAAACCCATTCTAAATGCCACTTCTTCAAGACAAGCTATTTTAATACCTTGGTTATCTTCTATGGTTCTTATAAATTGTGAAGCTTGAAGAAGTGATTCATGAGTACCTGTGTCAAGCCAAGCAAACCCTCGTCCGAGGATTTCAACGTGAACTTTTTCTTTAGCAAGATATGTGTTATTCAAATCAGTGATTTCCAGTTCATTTCTTTTTGAGGGCTTTTGATTTTTGACATATTCAACAACATGATTATTGTAGAAATATAGTCCTGTAACAGCATATTTTGATTTTGGATTTTGTGGTTTTTCTTCAATGGAAATTACTTTTTTATTTTTATCAAATTCAACAACTCCAAAGCGTTGAGGATCTTTTACTTCATAAGCAAATAAAGTAGCCCCTACTTCATTTTCAGTTCTTTTTACTGCATCTTTCAACATTTTTGAAAAAGAAGGTCCATAAAAGATATTATCTCCAAGAATCAAGGCAACAGAATTATTTCCGATAAACTCTTTTCCTAAAATAAATGCTTGAGCTAAACCATCAGGACTTGGCTGCTCTTTGTATGAAAATTGAACTCCTATTTCGCTGCCATCACCTAATAATTTTTTAAAATCGGGTAAATCTTTTGGGGTAGAAATAATCAAAATTTCTTTTATTCCCGCAAGCATTAATACTGAAATTGGGTGATAAATCATTGGTTTATCATATACGGGCAATAATTGCTTCGAAATTGCTATTGTTGACGGATATAGACGAGTACCGGCTCCGCCTGCTAATACTATACCTTTCATTCGCACCTCAATTCTAAATATTCTTTCAATGCAGTTTCCCATTTCCTGCATATTTTGTTGTTTTCCATAATGCTGTTTTTCGGACGTTTTGCTTTTCTTGGAAATTCATCAGTTGTGCAAGGTTTCAAATTTACATTATAATTACATAGTTCAAATATCTTTTTGGCAAAGCCATACCAGCTTGTATGTCCGCTTCCGCATATTTGATATATCCCAAACGGCATTTTCTCGTTTATAAGTTTTACGATTCCGTTTGAAAGTTCTACAGTCCAAGTAGGGCAGCCTATTTGATCATCAACAACTTTTAATTCATCTTTATCTTTTAAACTAATCATTGTTTCAACAAAATTCTTTCCGTGATGCCCGTATAACCAACTTGTTCTTGTAATATAGTATTTCTCGCATTCTTGTACAGCTTTTTCCCCTTCAAGTTTCGATTTTCCATATACATTTATGGGGTTTGTTTTATCATTTGGTAAATATTTATCTTTTTTTGTTCCGTCAAAAACATAATCTGTTGAGATGTATATTAAAGTTATTCCTAATTTCTTACAAATGTTTGCAATATTTTTTGTTCCTTGAGCATTTATTTTGAAAGCAGTATCTGTTTCATCTTCTGCTTTATCGACATTTGTATATGCCGCACAATGTATAACATAATCAGGTTTGTTCAAAGAAAGGATTTCTTCAACATTTTGAATATTTGTAATGTCAAGATTATCTATATCTGTTTCTAAAACTTCAAAATTTTCATCTTCTAATATCGGGCATAGGTCTTGTCCAAGCATTCCTTTCGCTCCAGTAACAAGAATTTTCATTTTATATAACTCCTGATTTCTTTTTTTCAATGCTCTTTATCCAGTCTTGATTATTCAAATACCAGTCGATTGTGATTTTAATACCATCTTCAAAAGTTAAAGACGGTTCCCATCCAAGTTGAGATTGAATTTTATCATTGCTTATCGCATATCGCCTGTCATGACCTAATCTGTCTTTAACATATTCAATTGAAGATTCATCTTTTCCCATAGCATTTAATATTAATTTTGTAATTTCAATATTAGTTTTTTCATTATGACCCCCAATATTATATATTTCTCCGATTTTTCCTTTATGTAATACCGTATCAATTGCACTGCAATGATCATATACATATAACCAATCACGTACATTTAAACCATCACCATATACAGGTACTTTTTCGCCTTTTAAAAGTTTGGATATGAAAAATGGAATCAATTTTTCCGGGTATTGGTATGGACCATAATTATTTGAACAACGTGTATTTAAAACAGGCATTTTATAAGTTTCATAGTAAGCTCTAACTAATAAATCAGCACTAGCTTTCGATGCAGAATATGGACTGTTTGGAGCAAGGGGGGTTGTTTCATAGAAATAACCGGTTTTTCCTAATGAACCATATACCTCATCAGTTGAAACTTGAAGATATCTTTCAATTTTAGCATCTTTCGCTGCTTGTAATAAGTTTAAAGTTCCTTTTACATTTGTTTCTATAAATATTTCAGGCCCTGTTATTGAACGGTCAACATGGCTTTCAGCTGCAAAATTGACAACACAATCAACTTGCTTCATTAAGTCGTAGACAAGCTCTTTGTCACAAATATTACCGTGAACAAATTTATAATTTGAATTGTCTTTTATGTCATCAAGATTTTCTATATTTCCGGCATAAGTTAAAGCATCAATATTTATAACTTTATAATTTTGATATTTTTTTAGTATGTGTCTTATGAAACAACTTCCAATAAAACCTGCACCACCTGTAACAAGTATATTCATTTTAATCCTCTATTTCTTTCAATTTCGGTTGAACTCTATCTTTTTCACTTAATATAGGCTCGAAATCTATACCCCAATCTATTCCAATATCAGGATCGCACCATAAAATGCCTCTATCGTGTTCTTTTGAGTATTCATTCGAAGCTTTATAAAGAATTTCTGCAATATCACTTAGAACAACAAAACCATGTGCAAAACCATCAGGAATATATAACATATGCTTATTCTCTTCAGATAATTTTTCTCCGACCCATTTCCCAAAAGTCGGTGAATTTTTTCTGATATCAACAGCAACATCAAAAATTTCCCCTTTTATACAGCGTACTATTTTGGCTTGACCTTTTGGTGATGCTTGATAATGCAGACCTCTTAAAACTCCTTTTGTTGAGCGTGAATGGTTATCCTGATTAAAATCAATATTTATTCCGTTATTGATAAAATCTGATTTTTTATAACTTTCAAGGAAAAACCCTCTTTCATCCTTAAAAACTTTTGGGATTATAAGTTGAACATCCTCAATATTTAGTTTTCTGAATTCAAATGGCATAAATATTAACTCTCCCTTTTGGTATCATTATATCAGAAATCTAATGAGAAAGGTATTTATTATTGAATTTCTAAAAGAAGATTTGTAAATTCTATATCGTCATAGTCAATTGCTGTTGTTTTATAAAGGTTTCTGCCTGTTCTTATTGTTACGTTGTTATTTTGATTTTCTTCAATTAAACCTTTCGGAATATTAATTTTTTGATTATCACCGTTTATTTTAATTTCGGATATTTTGTTTCCGTTGAAATATAATTCAGGAGGGCTTGAATATGCAGTTAATACTCTTGATTGACCTATTCTTTGAGCTTCAATTGTATCAATTCCTATTATGGAACCTATAATAAGTTTTAATTGTTCGTTCGGTTTTAACGGTTTTATTTTAAAATCTTTTGTGTAGAAAGAACCTTTTGAATTTGCACTAAAGTCGTAGGCATTTGCACTTCTTTCAGAAAAAGAATCATCTCCAATATGAATCATATTGGTTTCTACAATTATGTCTTTAGGCGTTGTTTTTTCTATTCCTATACTAATAGGATTCTTAGGTTGAGAATTTATAGTCATTGAGAAAGGCTTGTATCCTGATTTTTCCAAAGACATTATAGTAGGTGAGTTTATTTGGGTTTCAAGTTTAAATGTTCCGTCTTCTTTAGTTTTTGTTACATAGTTCTTTGACGGTATTTTAACTACTACTCCTTCGATGGGAGTGTTGCTGTTAGAATCATATACTTGATTTACATCTTTTCTTAGTTCTTTTTTTATTTCACCTGTAATTGTTTTTGCAAAAGAAGGAAGTCCTAATATTAAAAATATAATTACAAATACTTTTTTCATTTTTCTCAACCTTTTTTTGTAAGTCTACTTATTAGTTAGAAAAAACAAAATAGCAGGTAGTATATATTCTGTTGCTTAGATTGACAATTATTAAAAGCTGTATTTAAAATTGTTAAAGATTAGAAAAAGAGGATGATAATATGAATGTAGTTGCAATTAACGGAAGTCCACGTAAAGGTGGAAATACAGAAATAATGTTGGGAAAAGTTTTGGAAACTCTTGAAAAAAAAGGTGTCGAAACAAAATTAATTCAAATAGGTGGGACAAATATTCACGGTTGTAGAGGCTGTTGGGCTTGTAAGAAACTTCAAAACAGAAAATGTGCATTTACTGATGATATTCTAAATGATATTTTGGAAGATGTATATACAGCTGACGCTATAGTTCTTGGAACACCTTCTTATTTCTCTGCAATGACACCCGAAATGAAAGCTTTTATAGATAGAGCCGGAGTTATTGCTTTAGGCAACGGAAAATTATTAAAACATAAAATAGGGGCTGCCATAATTGCTCAAAGGAGAGGTGGAGGTTCTGCAATACAAGCATCTATTCATCATATGTTTTTAATGTCTGAGATGATTATCCCGGGGTCCACATATTGGAATTTAGGCTTTGGAAGAGATAAAGGGGAGGTTTTATCGGACGAAGAAGCAATGCAAAATATGGAAAATCTTGGTGAAAATATATATTGGCTACTTGATAAAATGCGCAAATAAAAAATAATTTTTTACTATTGTAAACTTTTTTAATATTTGAAAAATAAAATGTGTAAAAATAAAAAAAATAGTACATAATATATATATGTAAAAATGATAATGGATATCAATTTGTATGAATTATTCAAGACAGAGAGAAATAATTTTTGATACATTAAGGAGGCATGCGGTACATCCTACGGCAGAACGCTTATATAATATAATAAAGGGCGAACAGCCTGATTCAAATATTGGTATAGCAACTGTATATCGTAACCTTAGACGTATGGCAAATTCAGGTAGTATAAAAAGAATTAGCGGACTGGAAGAAGCAGAGCATTTTGATCATAATACACATACTCACTATCATTTTTTGTGTAAAAAGTGTAATAAAGTATTTGATATAGATGCTAAGGTTGCGCCTGAAATTATTGAAAATACTCAGAAAGAAACAGGATTTATAATAGATTCTTATGATATTGTATTTCACGGTATTTGTAAGGAATGTCAAGCAAAAGAAAATTAGTATATTGTCTGATTTATTTTAAATTTTATATGATATTATGGTAGAGAAGTAAAGGAGATAAAAATGGATAATTATATTTGTACAGTATGTCATTATGTTTATGAACCGGCAGAAAACGGAAATGTTGCTTTTGAAGATTTACCGGAGGATTATGTTTGCCCATTATGCGGTGTAGGTAAAGATTTGTTTGAAAGACAACAGTAATTAAAAAATTCTTGTTTAAAGTTGGGAGAGGCAGGTTAGGCTATGATATATAAAAAGATAAGGGATAATATCCTATATGCAGGTATGAATGATTGTGACAGGTTAATTTTTGATGAGTTAATTCCATTAGATCACGGTACCAGTTATAATTCTTATATCGTTATAGGTAGTGAAAAGACTGCTGTTATTGATACAATGTATCCTAAATTTACTCAAGAATATTTGAAATCTTTTGATGAAAACTGTATAAAAAAAGTAGATTATATTATAGCCAACCATGGTGAACAGGATCATTCAGGAAGTATTCCTGCAATGTTAGAAAAATTTCCGGAAGCTGTAGTTGTTACAAATGCGGTATGTGCAGGAAATTTGAAGGAAATGTTATTAATTCCTTCAGACAAAATAAAAATTGTAAAAAATGATGAGGAATTATCATTAGGTGATAAAACTCTTCAGTTTAAAATTGCGCCGGGAGTTCATTGGCCTGATACAATGTTTACTTATTTAAAAGAAGATAATATTATTTGTACTTGTGATTTTCTTGGAGCACATTATGTTTTTGAAGATGTATTTGCTGTTCCTTCTAAAGAACTTGAAAGAAGTGCAAAAAAGTATTATGCAGAGATTATGATGCCATTTGCTACAGTTTGCAGAAAATATATTCAGCAAATTAGAAATATGAATGTTGATATGGTAATGCCAAGCCATGGTCCAATTCATAAAAATCCTAATTATATACTTGATTTGTATGAAGATTGGGCTGGCGAGAAAGGTAAAAATTTAGTTCTATTACCGTATGTATCGATGTACCATTCAACGACAGAGATGATTGATTATCTTGCAAATAAGCTTGCAGAAAAAGGAATTCCGTCTATAAAATATGATATGGTAGACGGAAATTTAGGAGATTTGGCTATAGCTCTTGTTGATGGAACAACTATTGTACTTGGAACATCAATGGTATTAGCAGGACCGCATCCGGCAGCATTTAATACGGTATATTTAGCCAGTGTATTGAAACCGAAAGCTAAGATTGCTTCATTTATAGGCTCATACGGTTGGGGCGGTAATTTATTTGGTAAAATGACAGATATGTTAGCACCGTTGAAATTAGATGTTATTGAACCGATTTTGGTGAAAGGACGTGCTAAAGCAGAAGATTTTGCTAAAATTGATGTTATGGCTCAAGAAATATATAATAAACATCATGAACTCGGTCTTGTATAATTAAATTATATAGATTATATAAAATAAAGAATTATTTGTATAACAAATAATTCTTTTATTTTGAATATTTCTAATATAAAGTTTTGTAAAATATTTTGAATATTTATATCAAGTTTGAACAATGTTTCTTTTTATCATCAATATAATCAGAAAGAAGGACAATAGTATGAATGTAGTAGCATCTTTGCAAAATATTTCAAAACCTTCCGGTGTAGTAAATATAAGTTCAGGGGATAAGATTAAGAAAACCTCAACTTTCTTAGCAGAATCTCCAAAGGGAGAAGTAAATTTATCTAAGGCACAATTTAATGAAGCTTTGGTAAGAAAATATAATTCAGACGGGTTCCTAAAAGGTCATAATACATATGAAGGTTCAGTAAATGATAAATGTGTATATTTAAGACAGACTTTTAACAAGACTTCTCTGTTTAATGGAACATGTTCATACTCCGGTACAATCGGTAATGAACAAGCAGATATAACAATAGATAAAAATAAAGTTACAGGCAAAATAGGCGACAAAAATATAGATTTGAGTTTTGACAAAGGTTTTTTATTTTTTAAACCATATTCAATAAATGGTAAAATTGGAGATAAGGAAATAAATATAACAAAAGGATCTGATTTGGAAGCTGCAAAGGGTGAAAATGATATAATTACAACAATTGCGGCATTAAATGGCTGTAAATTTAATATTGATAATCAATCTTTCGGAAATTTATCTCTTTCACAGCAAGCTAATAATGATCAGTTAATGCAATCTATCATGTTTCAACAACAACAGCAAATGATGATGCAAAATCAACTTAATATGCAACATCAAATGATGATGATGTAGTTATATTTTTGAGTAGGAATATAAAAAAGAGGGAAATTTATATTTCCCTCTTTTCTACTTGTTATATATTTCATTTAACTATTTTTCTTCATTCCAAGAATACATTTTTCTAAGTTCTTTACCAACTTTTTCTAATTGGTGTTCAGCTTTAACTTTTCTTGTAGCTAAGAAATGAGCTCTTCCTGCTGCTTTATTTTCAGTAATCCATTTACCGGCAAAAGTGCCATCTTGAATTTCAGCAAGAACTTTTTTCATTTCTTTTTTAGTTTCTTCAGTAATAATACGTTTACCTATTTCGTAGTCACCAAATTCAGCTGTATCAGAAATAGAATATCTCATTTTTGAGAATCCGCCTTGATAAATTAAGTCAACTATTAATTTCATTTCGTGTATACATTCAAAATAAGCATTTTGTGGGTCATAACCAGCTTCAACAAGTGTTTCAAAACCTGCCTGCATTAAAGCAGTAACACCACCGCAAAGAACAGCTTGTTCGCCAAATAAATCAGTTTCTGTTTCTTGTCTGAAAGTTGTTTCAAGAACACCGGCTCTGGCTCCGCCAATACCGGCTGCATAAGCTAAAGCTGTTTCCATTGCTTTTCCTGTTGCATTTTGGTGAACTGCAACTAAGCAAGGAACACCTTTGCCTTCGACATATTCACTTCTTACTGTGTGTCCGGGACCCTTTGGTGCAATCATAACAACATCTACATCGCTAGGTGGAACAATTTGTGCAAAGTGAATGTTAAAACCGTGAGCAAATGCTAAAGTCTTTCCTGCTGTTAGATTTGGTGCAATTTGTTTTTTGTAAATATCAGCTTGTTTTTCATCAGGTAATAAAATCATAATCATGTCAGCAATTTTTGCTGCTTCTTCAACGGTTGCAACTTTTAAACCTGCTGCTTCTGCTTTTTCCCAAGATTTTGAACCATTGTACAAGCCTACTACAACGTTAATTCCGCTTTCGTGTAAATTTAAAGCGTGAGCATGTCCTTGGCTTCCATAACCAATAATAGCAACAGTTTTTCCCTTTAATAAACTTAAATTACAGTCTGCTGCGTAATAAATTTTTGCCATAATTACCTCATTTCTTAATTTTTATTACTCTAATGGCTAGTTTCTAGTGTAAAACTTAAAAAAATGATAGTCAATATTTAGATTTTTTGCAAAAAATTTAATAAAATTATCAAAAAAGCCAAAAAATTTGCACTTGGATATTTACTAAGTTAAAATTTAGTATACTATATTCTTAAATAAGTATTTTTTAGGTGTGAAAAAGACAAAAATGGAGATTAAAATGACAGCCGAGCAAATTAATAAAACAGAAAAAATGACGGGTGCCAGAATTTTCTTAGAATGCCTTAGAAAAGAAGGTGTAGATAAAATATTTGGATATCCCGGCGGTTCAATTCTTCATATATATGATGAACTATACAACTGTGATTTTATTAAGCACTATCTTGTAAGGCATGAACAAGCGGCTGTTCACGCTGCTGAAGGTTATGCAAGAATTACAGGAAAACCGGGTGTTGTTTTAGTTACGTCAGGCCCCGGTGCTTGTAATGCAATAACAGGTATAGCAAATGCATATTATGACAGTTATCCTTTGGTTGTATTTACCGGGCAGGTAGATTCTCGTTTAATTGGAAACGATGCATTCCAAGAGTCTGATATTGTCGGTATTACTCGTACTTGTTGTAAACATAATTATTTGGTAAAAAACGTTAGTGATTTACCACGTATAATAAAAGAATCTTTCCATATTGCACGAACAGGTAAGCCTGGACCTGTTGTAGTTTCACTGCCAAAGGATGTTTTAACATCTGTTCGTGAATTTAAATATCCAGATAAGATAGATCTTCCTGGTTATAACCCGACATATGAAGGACACCCAATTCAATGTAGACGTGCATTGAAAGCATTGTGTGATGCAAAGCGTCCTGTAATAATATCAGGTGGTGGTGTTATTCATTCAGATGCTTGGCAAGAAATAAGAGAACTTGCTAGAAACTTAAATATTCCAGTTGCAACAACTCTTATGGGTATTGGTACTTTCCCTCAAGGAGAGGAACTTTCACTTGGTATGCTTGGTATGCATGGAACTTTTTGGGCTAATCATGCTGTAAGTAATTGTGATGTACTTTTTGCGGTTGGAACAAGATTTAATGATAGAATTACAGGATGTCTAAAACGTTTTTGTAAAGATGCAAAAGTTATACATGTTGATATTGATCCTTGTTCTATAAGTAAGAATGTTCCAGTTGATACACCTATTGTCGGTGATGCTAAAAAGGTTTTAAACCTGATGTTAAATGAATATAACACAGGAAAATATTCATATGATATGGCGGAAAGAAGAACTTGGATTTCACAAGTTAATGAATGGAAACATAATAGGGGGCTGAAAGCTGTTAAAGATGGAATTATGAGTCCTCAAGATGTTATTGAAGCTATATACAATAAAACAAAAGATAAAGATGTAATCATAGCAACAGAAGTAGGTCAACACCAGATGTGGACAGCGCAGTTGTATAAATTTTCAAAGCCACGTCAATTAGTAACTTCAGGTGGTTTGGGAACTATGGGATTTGGCTTCCCTGCTGCTATCGGTGCACAGATTGCTGCCCCTGATAAATTAGTATTTAATATTGCAGGTGATGGCAGTATTCAAATGAATATACAAGAGCTTATGACTTGTGTTGATTACAAAATACCAGTAAAAATTGCTGTTATAAATAATGGATATCTTGGAATGGTCAGACAATGGCAGGAAAAGATGTTTAATAAACATTATTCTCAAACGCCTATAACTTCTCCTGATTATGTAAAATTAGCTGAGGCATACGGAATTTTAGGTATAAGAGTAACAAAAGAAGAAGAAATTAATTCTGCGCTTGATAAAGCAATAGCATACAATGGACCTGTGATTATTGATTTTGTTGTTGAACCGTTTGAAATGGTTTACCCTTGGGTTTTAGCAGGTAAACCTTTAGATGAAGTTCTTTTATCAAATGAAACGGGAGTAGGAGAGTAATTATGCGACATACTATATCTGTTTTAGTAAAAAATGAACCAGGGATTTTATCTTGTGTTTGTGATTTATTCTCGACGAGAGGATATAATATAGAAAGTTTATCAGTAGCTGCTACTATTGATCCATCTTTTTCAAGAATAACAATAGTTACGGTCGGAGATGAATTTGTTATTGAACAAATCTGTAAGCAATTGAACAGATTGATAAATACAATTAAAGTAGTAGAACTTCCTAAGTCTGCTGAAAAATGCATAGAAAAAGAATTGATTTTTTGTAAAGTTACTGCAAAAGATAATGCAAGAAATGAAATTTTGAGAATTGCGGAAATTTTTGATGCAAAGATTATTGATGTATCAACAGAAACATATACATTGGAATTTTGCGGTGACTCAAGACAGGTTGCAACTATATTGGCACTTCTAAAACCATTGGGAGTAAAAGAATTAGTTCGTTCAGGTGTTGTTGCTATCACAAGAGAAAACCAGTTTATTAATTTAAATAAGTAAAATATTTTATTATAATTTTCTATACAATATAGAAAGGGTATTTATGAAAAAATTTTTATCATTAATTTTATTTGTTTCGGCATTAATTTGTCTTTCTGGTACTGATTTATGTTCTTTAAATTCAGTTTCATCAAGAGTTGAGGCTGCAGAATATAAGCAAG
The DNA here is from genome assembly GCA_944322745.1 of Candidatus Gastranaerophilales bacterium. GTDB lineage: Bacteria > Cyanobacteriota > Vampirovibrionia > Gastranaerophilales > Gastranaerophilaceae > Avigastranaerophilus. Next base: position 41,304 of record CALUPV010000002.1, read on the forward strand.
TTCAAGCATATCATATCTTAGTACCTACGGAACAAGAGGCAATTGACCTAAAAAATGAAATTAATAAAGGTCAAAATAGAGCTGAAGTATTTAGTAATTTTACCGCTGCCGCAAGAAAATATTCTAAATGTCCATCAGGTGCTGATGGGGGCAAATTAGGTTGGTTTGGTAAAGGTGATATGGTTAAACCTTTTGAAGATGCAGCTTTTAGCCTCACTGAAGGTACTGTTTCAGATCCAGTTAAAACACAATTTGGCTATCATTTAATATATGTAGTGTCAAAGAAATAGAATAATATATTACAAAATAAAAAATAGGGCAGATTTACTGCTCTATTTTTTTACAAACTTAAATAATAATCTTTTAAAAGTTTTGTATCCGTTTCTATATTAGGACTTTCGCATACTAAAACGCCTTTTACATTATATTCTTTAAATACTTTTAAAAGAGCTTTATAATTCATATCACTTTCTTCTAAAATAAGATGATTCTTCTCACCCTTTGCGCCATATTCTATACCGGCTAAATGCGCGTGGAAATTATCAAAAATATCACTTCCTAATTCATTCCCCATATATTCAAACATCTTGGAAAATTCGTCATAAGTATTATATATTCCGTTATTTCTGGCATGAATATGTGCAAAGTCTACGCAAGGCAACACATTTCTAAACTCTTTCGAAAGTTTTACAATCTCTTCCAAAGTTCCCCATTGCGTGCCTTTTCCTGTAGTTTCAGGACGTATCCAAATGTTATTATTTTCTTCTTCTAAAATAGAACAAATTTTTTCCATTGATTTATATACGGTTTTATAAACTTCGTCTATTGATTGTTTCATATAAAAAGCTGCGTGAAAAGTTATACTGTAGGCGCCTATTTTTTCTCCCATTCTTGCAGTTTCTAATATTCTGTTAATACTTGCATCAATTTTTTCTTCTTCTTGAGAATTAAGGTTTATATAATATGGACCGTGGCAAGTGATTTTTTTATCTTGAAGTTGACTGAATTGTTTTACAAGAGTTTGATTTACTTCATTCATTTTTACGCCGTGAACGAATTCAACTTCAAGTCCATCCAAATCCATTTGATTAATTAAATCAAGTCCATTTTTGTATCCTTTTCCTTCTGCGGCTAAAGGTAAACCGGCTGTTAGAAAATGAAGTTTATTCACTGTATAAAATTTCTCCTTTTTTTGGATTTAAACGTTCAACAAAATCTCTTCCTGATGAAATAAAAAATGCTCCGTATTGTATAGAATCTATTTCCAGAATGTCTTCTCCGCAAGCTACTTTTAAAGAATTTTTTGTATCACATATAGTTCCCGGTGTAAAGTTATGATTTTTTTCAATAACATATGCGGAATTTATTCTTAAAATAGTTCCGTTATAACAAGTAATTGCTCCAATATAAGGATTTAATCCTCTAATAAAACGTTCAATTTCTTCTGCTGATTTATTCCAGTCTATAAAAATATTTTTCTTTTCAAAAGAAAGGGCTTCTGCTTTTTTATATTCACCGTCTTTTGGTTGTGGTTTTCTGGGAAAATCGTGAGTTTCATAATAATCTAACGCTTCATACAGCATTGATGCACACATTTGATTGGTTCTGTAAAATAATGTTCCCATTGTTTCATTTAAATCGAGATTAAATCTGTATTGGGAAATTATATCTCCCGTATCAAAATTTTCATCCATAAAATGTAGTGTAATAGCAGATTCTTCTTCGCCATTTATAATTACGTGTGAATATGGATTTGCTCCTCTATAATCAGGTAATTTGGATGGATGAAGATTTATAAATCCGTCTTTAGTAAGTTGAAGTAATTCTTTAGGTAATTTTTTGTTAAAAGAAGCAACAACACCTAAATCAGCATTAAGATTTTTTATTCTTTGTAAAAAGCCTTTGTCGCTTAAGCTTATATTATAATCTATAATATCAAAACCGAGGCTTTGGGCTGTATCAACCATTAATTTGTTTGTAGGGTCATCTTTTGCAGGCGGAATAACACCTACTATATTTATTCCTTTTGCCGCTAATTTACTTAGACAAATCAATGCCATATCCGGCATTCCAATGAATAAAATTCTCTTTTTATACTTCTTCTCTGTCATATCTTTTTCCTTGATTCTTATTATAACAAAAAAATAGCTTTTATTTTAAATGTGTTTTTAATAAAATATTAATGGTGAATACGAGGTGTGATTATGTTAGATATTAGAATGATTAGGGAAAATCCCGAAAAGGTAAATGAATTATTAAAAAGAAGAAATCCGGATCTTTCAATTAATGGTATTTTAGATATTGATGTTCAAAGAAGAAAAGTTCAAACTCAAGCAGATGAACTTAGAGCAAAAAGAAAATCCATGTCGCAAGAAATTGGCATATTAAAGAAACAAGGCAAAAATACAGATGAAATTCAGGCACAAGTTAAAGAAATGGCTGATGAAATCAAAGCTTTGGAAGAAAAAGAACAACAACTTGATATGGAACAAAAAAATCTTCTTCTATCAACACCTAATATTCCTGATGAGACTACGCCTATAGGTTTATCAGAAGACGATAATGTTGAAGTAAAAAGGTATGGTGAACCTCGTAAAGTAAACTTTGAACAAAAAGCACATTGGGATATATGTGTAGAAAAAAATATAGTAGATTTCGAACGTGGTGTTAAACTTTCTCAATCAAGATTTTCTTTGTATAGAGGAAAAGGCGCACAATTGGAACGTGCAATAATAAATTTCTTTTTGGATACTCATACACAAGAGCACGGTTATGAAGAAATATTACCGCCTGTAATGGTAAATGCTGCGGCTATGACTGGAACAGGTCAGCTTCCAAAATTTGCACAAGATATGTATAAGTGCGAAGAAGAAGATTTATACTTGATTCCAACGGCAGAAGTACCTGTGACAAATATATATTCTGGTGAAATTTTAAATGAAGAAGATTTGCCAAAGTATATGACAGCTTACACACCTTGTTTCAGAAGAGAAGCCGGTAGTGCCGGTAAAGATACAAGAGGATTAATAAGACAGCACCAATTTAATAAAGTTGAATTGGTAAAACTTTGTACTCCTGAAACAAGCATCGAAGAACATGAAAAATTGACAAGAAATGCAGAAAGAGTACTTGAATTATTAGAACTTCCGTATAGAAGAGTTGCACTTTCAACAGGAGATATTGGTTTCTCTGCAAGAAAATGTTTTGACTTGGAAGTTTGGTTACCTTCTTATAATAATTATAAAGAAATTTCAAGCTGTTCTAATTTTGGTGATTTCCAAGCCAGAAGAGCAAACATAAGATATAGAAGTAAAGAAACAGGAAAGCCTGTTTTTGTACATACATTGAATGGTTCAGGTCTTGCTGTTGGAAGAACATTTGCAGCCATTTTGGAAAATTTCCAAAACGAAGATGGAACAGTCACAATACCAAAAGCATTAAGAAAATATACAGGCTGGGATATCTTATAATATGCAAAAGGGCTTATTTATTACTTTTGAAGGTGCCGATGGCTCAGGAAAAACTACACAATTAAACAATGTTAAAAAATTCTTAGAAGAAAAGGGTTATAGTGTTGTAGTAACGAGAGAACCCGGTGCATTAGATATTGGTCAAAAAATAAGAAATATACTATTACATCATAAAGGTATTGTTGCAGATAGGTGTGAAATGTTTTTATTTTTGGCAGATCGTGCACAACATGTCGAAACATTTATAAAACCTGCAATTGAAAGTAAGAAGATAGTTCTGTGTGACAGACATACGGATTCAACAATTGCGTATCAGGGATATGGCAGGGGACAAGATATATCTTTATTGAAAGAACTGAATAAAATAGCTGTAAATGGTTTAAAGCCTGATTTGACATTACTATATGATGTTTCTACCGAAATAGCACAGACTCGTGTAGGGAGTGAAAAAGACAGAATGGAATCCGCAGGATTTGAGTTTCATAAAAAAGTAAGAAACGGATACATTCAGCTTCAAAAAGAGGAACCTGAACGAATAAAGTTAATAAATGCAAATAATTCTATAGAAACTGTGTTTGAAGAGACAAAAGATATTATAATAAAATTATTACAAGAGCAATAAGGAGAAAAAATGCCTGAAGGTTATAGACGTTGGTATGATAATGACCCTATATTAAAAGAAGCATTGGAACTTTTAAAATTACAAACAGATGATAAGAAATCAACTGCAGCTGATTTTATTATTTCTCTTCAAGAGCAAGTTGCTCAAGATGTTATTGAAAGAATTTATGAGATAACTCTACAATTTGCCGGCAAAGGAAATCGTTGGTATGATAATGATCCTGTTATGTTAAGAGCTATAGAATTATTAAGAGTAGCACCGCCACAAACTCAAAGGATAGCTGCATTAAAATTGCTTTTAGCTATGGAAAGTAATGATATGGATTCTTTAGAAAAAGATGATAATGAATAGTCAGTTAAAAGATATACAAAATCAAAAAGATAAAAGAGGAATTGATATTCAAAAAGTAGGAGTCAATGGAGTGGAGGTTCCTTTATTAATTGACAGAAAAGGTTCTGATAGCCAAGTTGTTTCGGCTAAAGCACGTTTGAGTGTTACTTTACCTCATGATTATAGAGGAACACATATGTCTCGTTTTATTGAGATATTAAGTGAATATTCAAATAAAAGAACTTTGGGTGTAGATATAAAAGGTCTATTGCAAGATGTAAAGAAACGCTTAGAATCTGAGTCTGCACATGTTAAATTTGAATTTAAATATTTTATAAATAAAAAAGCACCTGTTAGTGAGATTGAATTTCCTGTAGGTTATGACTGCTCTTTTCAAGGTGATTTAACAGGGGATAATTACAAGTTTATACTAGGTGTAAAAGTTCCGGTTACAACTTTGTGCCCTTGTTCTAAGGAAATTTCAAAGTATTCGGCTCATAATCAAAGAACAATGGTAAAAGTAAAAGTAAGTTACGATGAAAAGGATATAATTTGGATTGAAGATTTGGTTGAAAAAATTGAGAGTTGCGGTTCAAGTCAAGTTTATTCAATTTTAAAGAGATGTGATGAAAAATATGTTACGGAATCAGCATATGAAAACCCTAAGTTTGTTGAGGATGTTTTACGTGATGTTATTTGTCTTTTAGAAAAAGATGAAAAGGTTACTTTTTATGAAGTAGAAGTCGAAGCTCAAGAAAGTATTCATAATCATAATGCTTGGGCTTGGCAATCAAAAAATAAAGTGTAAAGCTAGTTGGAGACATAAAATGAAAGAATTATTTAACGATTATGTTCAATCTTTGGAAACATACATTATGTTCCAAATTAAACAAGAAACTCAGCGTTTGACTCCTGAATTAACTGCAAAGGGAAGGAAACCGATTTCTTTATCAATGGGAGCTCCTGTTGAAGCACCTCCTGAGTTTGTTACAAAAAAATTGATAGAAGCTGCAAATGAAGATGGCTTACACACATATACAGTTCCAAAAGGTGAATCATATTTTGTTGAAGCGGTTGCCGAAAGAATGAAAAATCGTTTTGGTATAGATTTAGATACTAAGACTGAAATCTGCTCTTTAATTGGTTCAAAAGAAGGTATTGCAAACATGATTAGAGCATTGGTTAATCCGACTACCGATGTTTCTAAACAAGATATAATTTTAATACCGGATCCGGGGTATGCTTCATACAAAGAAATGGTAAAAGTATCAGGAGGTTTGGCTTATGGTGTGCCATTAAAACCTGAAAATAATTTTATGCCGAATTTAGATGAAGTAGCTGCAAATCTTGAAAAAGACGGATATTCAATGAAAAAGGTAAAAGCTCTTATTATTAACTATCCTAATAATCCGTTAGGAGCTGTTGCAAATTTAGATTATATGAAACATACGGTTGAATTTTGTAAAAAACATAATATTTTATTGATGTCAGATGCCGCATATATAGATATGGTGTTTGAAGGTGCACCAAAAGCTCCCAGTGTATTCGAAGTGGAAGGTGCTAAAGATATTGCTGTAGAATTTTACAGTTTTTCAAAACCATATTCAATGACAGGATGGAGAATAGGTTGGGTTTGCGGTAATAAAGATGCTGTCGGTATTTTAGCAAAATTAAAATCAACTATAGATACAGGTATTTATAAGCCTATTCAAAAAGCTGCAGCTGCTATTTTGAATTCAAAAGAAGGTGATGAGTACATAGTAGAGGCAAATAAAAGATTTGAAAGAAAACAAAAAGTCGTAGTAGATGGTTTTAAGGAACTTGGTTGGCCTATGGATAAGATTAATCCTCCAAAAGCTACATTCTATCTATGGCTGCCAATTCCGCCAAAATACAAAACTTCAAAAGAATTTACTGATGCAGTATTACAAAAATCAGGTATTGTTTTAGTCCCAGGCAGTGGTTTTGGCGAAAACGGCGAAGGATGGGTTAGAATGTCCATTGTTGCATCTGAAGAACAAATGCACGAAGTCATCAGAAGATTAAAAGAAGACGGTTTCTATTTTGAATAAAGTTGTAATTGTAGATTATGAAGCGGGAAATTTAAGAAGTGTCGCAAATATGCTGACATTTCTTAATGTTCCTTTTTCCATCACATCTGATGAAAAAGAGATTTTTACTGCAGATAAAATTATTTTCCCGGGACAAGGTCATTTTGCTCAAGCTATAAGCAATTTGGAAAGAAAAGGGTTAGTTCCTGTTATAAAAGAATGTTGTCAAAAGGGGATTCCTTTTCTTGGTATTTGTATCGGACTTCAAATTCTTTTTGAAAGTAGTGAAGAAGCTCCTAATGTTAATGGGCTCGGGATCTTTCAAGGTGAAGTAAAACGATTTACAAAAGGGAAAATCCCTCAAATAGGTTGGAATAAAGTAATACCTACTCAGAATAATATATATATTCCTGAGGGCTATTTTTACTATGTAAATTCATACTATGTATTACCCAAAGATGAAAATATAATAAGTGCATATACCGATTATAACGGTAAGTTTTGTGCAGCTGTCCAACGAGAAAATATTACTGCTGTCCAGTTCCATCCTGAAAAAAGTGCTGAGGCAGGATTACAGTTCTTTAATAATTGGTTGAAAGATTAAAATTTTATTATAGTTTTAATAGACTATATTTTGTCTTGCATTTTTTATATACTATTAATTAATAGGTAAAAACAATGTTTGAAAAAATAAAATCTTTATTAGTAAAAGAAGAAAAAAATAAGAAATATATAAGTTGCGAGTACATTCAACATGGCTTTAATGTTGACTATGAAGATATAAAGATGTGCTGTTTTAACTGTCATGAAGGCGGTGGAAGACAGATTTTAATTGATAATTATAAGGGGCAAATGATTGATTGGAATAAGTTCTTTAAAGAAAAAAGAAAAATGAGAGAACTAAATAAGAAAGGAATTATCCTTGAACGTTGTAAAGGTTGTTTTTTCTTAAAAGAACGTGAGTGGGATGATGAAGATTATATCAGTTATATGGTTTTTAATCATTGGACTCAATGTAATTGTAAATGTAAGTATTGTTTTACAAATGAACAATCTGACTTCTTTAATAAAAGAGAAAATTACAATATGTATCCTGTAATAAAAAAGCTTGTTGATATGGGAAAAGTAAGAGGCGGTGGAGAAATTGGTTTTGGAGGTGGAGAACCTGCATTATTACCTGAATTTGAGCCAATGATGAATATGTTGATGGATGCAGGATGTGATAATATTAGAGTCCATTCTTCTTGTGTTAAATATTCACCTGCAATTGAAAGAGGATTAAGGGAAGGGAAAGTTACTCTCGTTTGTTCTGTTGATTCAGGTACACCGGAAACATATACTGATATAAAAAGAGTTAATCATTTTGATAAGGTATGGGAAAATCTTGCTAAATATGCAGCATCCCAAACGGATAATAAATATAAAGCTAAGACTAAATATATCATATATCCCGGATATAACGATAACAAAGAAGAACTTGAAAAATGGTTTGATTTAACGGTTAAATCAGGTATAAGAAGTGTAGTTCTTGATGTAGAAGGTGGTTGGTATATTAATAACAAATTTAATATTCCTGATGAAATGTATGAACTTCTTGAATATGCCGGTAAAAAAGCAGACGAACTTGGTATGAAATTTGTAGAATATTATGATAGAGCAAATGATATGCGCATTCATAAAGAAGAATATAAACAATTGAGAGACAATGGACAAAATAAATAGTAATATTGCCGAAAAAATTAAAAATTATAAGCACTATTTTATAGATTTATTAATATTGGCGCTTCCTCTTTTGATAGGAAATCTTGGTCATACTTTAATTGGCGCAACAGATGTTTTAGTTGTTGCAAAGTATAAAATAGATTCTCTTGCAGCTATAAGTATTGCAAATTCTATTTTATTTACTATCTTTATATTTGGAATCGGTTTAATATGTGCTGTTTCTATAGTTCTTGCTAATAAAAGAGGCTCAAGGCAAAAAACAAAAAAATATTTATTTTCAACATTAATTTTTTCAATAATTTTGGCTTTATTCTTTTCTATAATTTGTTATTGTTCAAAGTTTGTAATACCTTATATTGGGTTTGAAAAACATTTAATACCTTATATAGAGGAATATATTACAATAGTATCTTTTTCAATGTTAGGAATGTTTTTATATGAGGGGGTAAAACAATTTTTACAATCATATGAAATTGTTAATTTCCCAAATTTGATACTTTTGTTGGCAGTAGTTGTAAATCTTATTTTTGACGTAACTTTAGTTTTTGGATTTGGAATTATTCCTGCGATGGGGTCAAAAGGTGCTGCAATTGCGACATTATCAGTTAGAACATTAATGGGAATAATAATGATTATATATGTATTTAGATTTATTGATTTTAAATCTAAAATAGATTTTTCATATATGAAAATCCTGATGAAAATAGGTTATCCTATAGGTGCAGCATTATTACTTGAATTTCTTGCTTTTAATATAGTTACCATACTGGTTGGTCGTGAATCAGGTTTACTTGCGGCGACACACAGTATTTTAACTACAATTTCATCTGCTACCTTTATGGTTCCGTTGGCTATATCTACAGCTGTATCAGTAAAAGTTGCATATTATTATGGTGCAAGAAAAACTATAGAAATAAAAAGATTTTCGCTTGCTGGTTTAATTATAGGTGTTGGGTTTATGGCAATGGCAGGAATTTGTTTTGCTCTGTTCCCAAGTCAGATAATAAGTTTATTTACGGATAATCAAGAAGTTTTGAATGTTGCTTTGCCTATAATGATGGTAGCTGCTATGTATCAGATATTTGACGGATTTCAGGTCGTTTCAGGTGGGATTTTAAAAGGGTTCAAATTAACATCTTTTGTTTCTAATGCAGTATTTTTTGGATATTGGATAGTTGGTATGCCTCTTGCTGTTTTGTTTGTTTATAAATGTGGAATGTCATTAAAAGGTTATTGGATGGCCCTTGCTGTATCTTTATGTGTAATGGGTTTTGTGCAAGCTTTTATGGCAAAACATAAATTTAATCAGGTTAAAGAAATGTATAAATAATAATTAAAATTAATTAATGTATATACAATTCAGACGAATTTAAGGTATAATAAGCGTATTGTTTTATAGTTTTTAAATAGGTTTATATGGAAGAGAAATTAAAGTATAAGAGAATTCTGCTAAAACTAAGCGGTGAAGCTCTTTTGGGAAAACAAGAATTTGGGATTGATCAAAATCCATTAGAAATGATTGCAAATGAAGTAAAACAAGCATATGATGCAGGTGCTGAAATTGCAATAGTTGTTGGTGGCGGTAATATTTTTAGAGGTGTAAAAAACTCTGCAAAATACGGTATGGATCAAGCTACCGGTGATTATATCGGTATGCTTGCAACAGTGATGAATGCGCTTGCTCTTCAAAGTGCTTTAAGAAAAATAAATGTTCAATGCAGAGTTCAAACGGCAATTGATATGAATAAAATAGCTGAACCTTATATTAGATTTAAAGCAATCAGACATCTTGAAAAAGCAAGAGTTGTTATTTTTGCAGCCGGAACAGGAAATCCATTCTTTACAACAGATACAGCAGCTGCATTACGAGCTTCAGAAATAGGAGCTGAAGCTATGTTAATGGCTAAAAACGGAGTGGATGGTGTATATTCTGATGATCCAAGAGTTAATCCGAATGCTAAGAAATATAGTAATATAACCTATGATGATATAATTATCAAAGGTTTAAAAGTTATGGATACTGCATCTTGTGCTTTATGTAAACAGAATTCTATACCGATTGTGGTATTTGATTTTGCGGCAAAAGGCAGCATTATAAAAATATTAAAAGGTGAAAATATAGGTACATACGTAGGAGGATAAAATGACGGTTGATTCAATGTTTAGTTCAGGTTCGGATAAAATGGAAAAAGCTATTAATCAAATGAAGAAAGAATTTTCTTCAATTCGTACAGGAAGAGCTAATCCTATGATTTTAGATAAAGTTTTAGTAGAGTATTATGGTGCTCCTACTCCTTTAAGACAGTTATCTCAAGTAAGTGTTCAGGATGGTACTACATTAGTTATAGCTCCTTACGATAAAACTATTCTAAAAGACGTTGAGAAAGCTTTGGTTAAAGCCGATTTAGGCATTAATCCAAATAGTGACGGTATTGTCGTAAGATTAATATTCCCGCCTTTAACTCAAGACAAAAGAAAAGAAATATGTAAAGATGTTAAAAAGGTTTGTGAAGAGACAAAAGTTGCTATACGTAATATTAGAAGAGATATGGCTGATGAACTGAAAAAATTAGAAAAGTCAGAAAACCTTTCAGAAGATATGGTAAAAGATAATCAGGATAAAATTCAAAAATTAACAGATAAATATATTAAGATAGCTGATGATAATTGTGCAGAAAAAGAAAAAGAGGTCTTAACAGTATAGTGGCCGTTTTAGATACAATCGCAAAAAATCGTTTAATAACAGGATTTGCAATGGGCGCTCTTGTATTTTCTTGCATTTTACTTGGCGGGAAATGGTTACTTGCTTTATTGCTCCTGTTTATTATAACTGCTTCAAAAGAGTATGCAGATATTTTGAAAAATAAAGGATTCCTTCCTTTTTTTAAAGTGATATTAATCGTTTCAGTTTCAATGGTGCTTGTTTCGGCTTGCGGATATGGAGAGTTGCTTCCATTGGTCCTTTTATTTGGAACAATCGGTTCTTTTCTTGCTGTACTTTTTAGAGGCAGGCAGCCATATATAGCCAATGTTGCGACGACTATTCTTGGCTTTCTAATAGCTTGGATGCCTTGTCATATATGCCTTATTAGAGAAATGGGCCCTGATGTTTCATTATTTGGTATATCATTTCGGCAAGGATTATATTTCTTAGTATTTATATTTTTTGTGATTTTATTTACTGATATTGCCGCATATTATTTTGGTGTAAAGTATGGGAAGCATAAATTATCACCGGTAATAAGTCCTAAAAAAACTATAGAAGGTGCTGTTGCCGGTGGATTATGTGCTATTATTGCAGGTTTGATAATTGGAAAACTTATTGGAATTTCATTATATCATTCTTTTGTTTTGGCTTTAATTGTAACTGTAATGGCACAATTGGGTGATTTATCCGAATCTTTAATAAAGAGAGATGCAGGAGTTAAAGATTCCGGTAATTCTTTACCGGGTCATGGCGGTTTTCTTGATAGGGCTGACAGTTATTTGTTTTCAGTCCCTGTTGCATATTATTATATAAAGTTCTTTATTCTTACAAATTTAACTTTGCCCATGGTCGGTGAATTTATAAAGAAAGTATTTCATGTTATCTGCGGATAGAAAAAAACAAATAAAGAAACTTATTAAAATATTAGATATAAATATGACGGATGAAAAACTTTTGGACATTGCGTTAACTCATCCGTCATATAATTTTGAAGATGGTAGGGAAAATGAGCCGGATTATGAACGTTTGGAATTTCTTGGCGATTCTGTGCTCAGATTAGTTATTAGTGAATATCTATTTGATAAATATGAAGATTATAGTGAGGGAAAGTTAACAAAAATAAGAAGTTATTTGGTTAGTGATGAACTTTTAGCTAAAATAGCCAAATTATTAAAAGTCGATAAATATATTAATATTGGTGTTCATGAAGAAAAAGACGGGGGAAGAAATAAAGAATCTATAAATGCTTGTGCGATGGAAGCTATTCTTGGGGCAATATATAAAAATAGCGGTTTTGAATGTGTTAAAGATTTTTTGTATAAAATATATAATAATATGAATATTGATAGTGACGAGATATTATATTTCTATAACTCAAAAGAAATATTGCAACAGTATACACAATCTAAAAATAAAGATTTGCCTGTCTATAAATTAGTTTCCGAATCAGGTCAAGCACATAATAAAATATATGAAGTAGCGGTTTTTTATCATGATGAACACTTAGGAACAGGCATTGCAAAAACTAAAAAAGAAGCAGAAAAGGTTGCGGCTGTGAATGCAATAAAAAAACTAAAAATAATGGAAAGTTGTAAAAATGAATAAAATTATTATTGCACCATCAATATTATCAAGTGATTTTGCAAATTTAGAATCAGAAATTAAAAAATTAGAAAAAAATGGTGCAGACTGGATACATGTTGATGTGATGGATGGGCATTTTGTTCCAAACCTTACAATAGGAGCTCCTGTTGTTAAGGCTTTAAGGCGTGTAACAAATATTCCTCTTGATGTCCATTTAATGATTGAAAATCCTGAAAAATATATAAAAGATTTTGCATTAGCAGGTTCTGATATTATTACTTTTCATTATGAGGCTTCTAAAAATAATGTGAATGAAATAATTGACTTAATCCGTTCATATGGAAAAAAAGTTGGACTGTCTATAAAACCTAAAACAAAAGTTTCAGAGATAGAAAAATATATAAAAGATGTTGACTTGGTTCTAATTATGACAGTTGAACCGGGTTTTGGCGGTCAAAAATTTATGCCGGATTGCGCCGAAAAAATAAAAGAAATTAAAAATATATCAATGCAAGTTATCGTAGAGGTAGATGGAGGCATTAATATAGAAACAGCTTCCTATTGTAAAAAATTAGGCGTAGATGCCTTAGTGGCAGGTAATTATATATTTTCAAGTGATAATATAAAGGAAGCAATTGCTTCATTGAGGTAAATATGTATATAACTGATGGGATTGTAGAACAACATATTCACGGTGCATTTGGTTATGATTTTATGAATTGCAGCGTTGATGATATTTGTTGTGTTTCTGAAATGCTTTTAGAAAACGGTGTTACTGCATTTTTTCCTACTGTTATGACAGATAGTTTAGAGAAAATAAAAGAAAGAATTGAAATTATTAAAGAGGCTAAAAGTAAACAAAAAGCAAAGTCTGCGCAAATTGTTGGCGTTCATTTGGAAGGTCCTTTTATTAATCAGGAGAAAGCTGGAATTCATGAAAAAAAATATATTCTTCCTTTGGATGTTAATTTGTACAAGAAAATTGATGATAAAATTATAAAAATAGTTACATTAGCACCTGAATTAGATAAAGATTTATCTTTCATAAAATATTTAAAATCTAAGAATGTAAAAATATCAGCAGGACATTGTATTGTTTCTAATCTTTCAAATGTAAATCAAGTAACTCATTTATACAATGCCATGGGAAGTTTTTGTCATAGAGGTGATTCTACAGTTGTTTCAGCTTTAGTTAATGATGATATTTATACTGAAATTATTGCGGATTCAATGCATGTAAGTGATAATGTACTTAAAATAACTTTTAAACAAAAACCTTTGAATAAAGTTTTGCTTATAAGTGATGCGCTACCTCTGGCGCATAGCGACAAAAAAGAACAAGCATTTGCCGGTCAGAAAATATATAACAGAAATGGAAAGCTTGTTAATTCTGATGGGATTTTTGCTGGTAGTTCAATGCTTTTGTGTGATATAGTTAAAAATCTTGCAGATAAAAATATTTTAAAAATAGAAGATGCGATTCTCGCCACATCTTCTAATCAACTAAATTATCATAAAATAGAAAATAATATTAAAGTTTATTGGAATAGTCAAAATAAAATAGAAAAAATTGAATTTATTTAAAATAGACTCGTTTCAGGAGTTGTTTTTGCATAAAATCCAAACGGAACTTTCTTAAATGAATTAATTTCTTTCTTTAATTTATAGTTTTCTTTATTTAATTCATTTATTTTAAAACGCATTGTTTCATTTTCAGTTTTTACTCTGATAAGTTCCATAACAACATCATCCATGCCGTCAAGCTTTTCATCAAGAACAGAAGTTATCCTTTCAGTCATTGATTTTTCAATACCTCTTAAAGTTTCTACTAATTGAATTATAGAAGCACTTGAAATAGAATTCGTTCCTTTATGTACCACATTTTTAGATGGAGCAGGAGTAACATATTTCATTTTTCCACCCATTGAAATATCTTTAAGCTTTTTGGCATCATCTTGAGTAAAATAAGTAAGACCTCTATTATTCTTCTTCAATTTTATTGATGCTATTTTACATAACTCCTGAATTTGCGAGTTATCAATACCTAACATTTCTCTAATTTCTTTTGGTGAAAATTCTTTACTATCAAACTTATCTACCGTAGATGTTCCCATTTAACAAAAATCCCCTTTAATTAAAAGCATGACACAGCCTAAAAATATTATATCTATTTTAGAAAATTTTGTCTAAGAAATAAATGTATCTTTACATAACTTTTCATTTCGTATTAAAGTTAAAAAAAAATTAATTTGTGTTACTATAAAAATATTAAGTTAACCGGAGCTTTTAAATGAAATGTGTAATTTTGGCGGGTGGTTCGGGAGAGAGATTATGGCCTGTATCAAGGGATTTGTATCCTAAATCATTATTAAATCTTTTTGGCGGAAAAACTTTAATTCAAAATGTTTTCGAAATAGCATCAAAAGTGACGCCTGAAAAGAATATATTAACTATAACAAACATTAGACAAGTTGAAGATACAAGATTACAGTTAAAGGAATTATATTCAAAACCTGTGATTCTTTCGGAACCTATGTCTCGAAATACGGCACCGGCTGTTGCGTCTGCTTTGACTTATTTAAAAAATCAAAAAGATGAAATTATATTAATTCTTCCAGTTGATTTTTCTATTGAAAATACAGATTCATTTATATCAGCAATAGAAAAAGCGAAGTTGCTTGCAAAAAAAGGATTTATTGTTTCATTTGGGGTTAAACCTTTATATGAAGAATCTGGATTTGGATATATTCAGACTGATGAAAATATACTTGATGGGAAAAAAGTAAAAAAGTTCATTGAAAAACCTTGCAAAGAGGATGTTTCAATATTTATAAAACAAGAAGATTTTTATTGGAATACTGGAATATATCTTGCTAAAATGTCAACTTTCTTAGAAGCATATGAAAAGTATGCACCAAAAGAATATCGTGTATTTAATAAAGAAATGTTTGATGAAACAAATAAGATAAAATATGAATTTTATGAGAATATTCCTGAAATTTCAATAGATTATGCAATAATGGAAAAGGCTGAAAATATTGTTTGTGTTGAACTAGATACAGAATGGAAAGACTATGGTTCTTGGCAGGCAATATATAATGATAGAGAAAAAGACACCAAAGGTAACGTTATAGAAGGTAATGTAATAACAGAAAAGTTAAAAGATTCTTTTGTATATTCTTCAAAAGAATTAGTTGCTGTTTCAGGTATGAAAAACACAATATTAATTGAGACAGAGGATGCTGTTTTAGTTTGTGATAAGTCTAGAGCTTCTGATATTAATCAACTTGTAAAAGAATTGAAGAAAAATAATGATTCAACTACACATTCGAGAAAAACAGTGTTTAGACCTTGGGGCTTTTATACTTGTTTAAATTCGGGAGCCGGATGGCTGACTAAAATTATTACTGTATCTCCTGGTCATAAATTGTCACTACAATCACATAATTATAGAAGTGAACATTGGGTCGTTTTAGAAGGAAAGGCGACTGTGATTTTAGACGAACAAAAACATGTTCTTAATAAGCATCAAAGTATAGATATTCCTATAAAATCAAAACATTCTCTGCAGAATCATACAAAAGAACCTCTTAAAATATTGGAAGTTCAAAAAGGAGAATACATTGGAGAAGATGATATAATACGTTATGAAGATATGTATGGACGAGTAAAATAGCTATAAATTCTGTTTTCAAACAGTATTTTAATGCTATAATTATATAAAAAGGGTTGTTATTATAAGGGATTTAATATGAATAAAAATCAATCAATGGGTATTTGGCTGGTAGTTGGAATCTTGGTTTTAGCCTTAGTCTCTATGCTATTTACAGGTCCTACTACTTCAACAAAAATATTATCTTATACTGAGTTTATCAATAAGGTTAAAAATGCAGAAATAAAAGAGGTAATCATAGAAAATGATACAGTTACTGCAATACCTGTTGAAGATGGGATAAAAACAAAAGTTAGCGGTAAAGAAGAAATAACTGCTTCTTTAAGATACAAGGCTAATATCCCGGCTAATGATAATACGTTATATTCTACGTTAGATGAAAATAATGTAAATGTTGAAATTAAAAAATCTAATGAATCATCATCTTTTATGGGAATTATGGGAACGGCACTTCCTATCCTATTAATAATAGCTTTCTTTATAATACTTGCAAAAATAATTCAGACAGGTGGTTCTCAAGCATTGTCTTTTGGAAAAAGTAAAGCCAAAATGATGCTTGATAGTAAAGTAAAAGTTACATTCAAAGATGTAGCCGGTATCGATGAAGAAAGACAGGAACTGGAAGAAATTGTAGATTTCTTGAAAAATGGTGAAAAATATTTAAAATTAGGAGCTAAAATTCCAAAAGGTGTACTATTAGTTGGTGCACCGGGTACAGGTAAAACCTTAATGGCTAAGGCTGTTGCAGGAGAAGCAGGAGTTCCTTTTTTCTCTATAAGCGGTTCTGACTTTGTAGAAATGTTTGTTGGTGTTGGTGCTTCAAGAGTTAGAGATCTGTTTGAACAAGCTAAAAAACATCAGCCGTGTATTGTTTTTATAGATGAAATCGATGCTGTAGGTAGGCAGCGTGGAGCAGGTCTTGGAGGCGGTCATGATGAAAGAGAACAAACATTAAATCAATTATTAGTTGAGATGGATGGTTTTGATGGAAATACGAATATAATTATTTTGGCTGCAACTAATAGACCAGATATTTTGGATAATGCTCTTTTAAGACCTGGAAGATTTGACAGACAAATTATGGTTAGTCTTCCTGATGTAAAAGGAAGGGAACAAATTTTGGCTGTTCATGCAAAAGGAAAACCATTGGATAAAGATGTTGATTTAAAAGTATTAGCAAAACGTACACCAGGGTTTACCGGTGCAGATTTACAAAGTTTGTTGAATGAAGCTGCATTACTTGCTGCAAGAAGAAATAAAACAGTAATAAATATGGCAGAAATTGATGATGCTATTGATAGAGTTATAGCTGGTATTGAAAAGAAAAGTAAGGTTATGACGGATGAAGATAAAGAAATAACGTCATACCATGAAGTAGGTCATGCACTTTTGGCAAAATTATTAAAGGATTGTGATGAACTTCATAAAGTTACTATCATTCCAAGAGGATATGCTTTAGGTATTACGTGGACAAAGCCTGAGGATAATAAGGTACATGTAAGTAAATCTAAGTTATTAGATCAAATAACGATGACACTTGGCGGAAGAGTGGCTGAAGAATTAGTTTATGGAGCAGATAAAATTTCTACAGGTGCTTCAAGTGATTTGCAAAAAGTTACTGAAGTCGCAAAGAAAATGGTATCGCAGTGGGGAATGTCTGAAAAAATGGGAGCTATGACATATGGAAAATCACAAGAGCATGTATTTATGGGACGTGATTTTGGTACTACAAGAGATTTTTCAGAAGAATTTGCTGCTGATTTAGACAGGGAAGTAAAGAAAATTATTGATGGTCGTTATGAAGTTGCAAAACAACTTCTGAGCGAAAACAGAGATTTGCTCGATGCTATAGCAAAAGAACTTTTAGAAAAAGAAACTCTTGATGATAAAGATGTTACTGACATTATAATCAAGATAAAAGGAGAAGAGTTTAATGATAAGCTGTAAGTGGAAATTATTTAATTAAAAGGATATTTTTATGGCGTCTTTAATAAATTCAATACGTAGTATTACAAGTGATTCTTGGTGGATTGTAAAATTAGGTTTATTGGCAAGTGTATTATTTGTAGTTATGGATAATGATTTAAATTATCCTAATGGAAATCCAGCACTAGTACCGGTGTATGCTATGTTATTCATAGGAATGCTTGGTTGCGCCTCTATTGCTATGCATAGGAATATAAATAACAAAATACCTCTATTTCCAAGTTTATTTAATCTTCCGGAATTGGTTATCAAATCTATAGGAGCTTCAATTGCAATTCTCCCAGGCGTATTAATATACTATTCTGTTATCTCTTTTATACAGAAAAATATTGTTCTTGAAACTTTTGTAATGGCTGTTATATATATTTGTATAACAATTTTTATTGCTCCATTTATATTTATACCAGTTGTTTTATATAGTGTAAATGGAAAAATGACGGATGCATTTAATATCAAGAATATATTTGAAGGTTCAGGCAATTTTGCTGTGCAATTTTTATCTTATATATTGCAATTTGTTTTTATAATTTGTATTGTTACTTATCTTATATATACAGTTCTTTTGGAAATGCTTGGCGATCATGTTAGTTTGTTAATTTTAAAAAGTATTGTGATAGTATTTTCTTTCTTTTCATTTTTTATATTCTGTTCTGATTTATATGAAGATGTAATACCTGAACTTAAAAATGTACAAAAAAACAAATCAAAAAGAAAGATTTCTTAGCTTTTTTATTTGATTCCTGATTTCAGCAGCCCTTTCAAAATCAAGAATTGAAGCCGCTTTTTTCATTGATTTTTCAAGTTTATCGAGTAATTTGGGTAAGTCTTTTTTTGAAATATTATTTTCTACCATTTCTTCAGCAACAATATCTTCTATATTTCTGTAACTTGCAACTAGTTGAAGAAGATTATTCTCTACAGGTTTTTTTATTGTTTGTGGTGTAATATTGTTAATTCTATTATATTCAAGTTGTATAGAACGTCTTCTTTCGGTTTCTTTTATTGCTTTATCCATTGATTCTGTAATCTTATCAGCATACATAATTACTCTTGAACATACGTTTCTTGCAGCTCTCCCAATAGTTTGAATTAAACTAGTCTCGGAACGCAAAAAACCTTCTTTATCTGCATCCATAATAGCAACTAATGAAACTTCAGGGATATCAAGCCCTTCTCTTAATAGGTTTACACCAATTAGTACATCAAATAAACCTAATCTTAAGTCTCTTAATATTTCAACTCTTTCCATTGAGACAATTTCACTATGTAAATAGCGCACTTTTATTCCCATTTGCTGAAGATAATCGCATAAATCCTCAGCCATTTTTTTCGTAAGTGTTGTAACAAGTATTCTTTCTTTCTTATCTGTTACTTTTTTTATCTCTTCTATTAGGTCATCAACTTGGTTAAGAGTAGGTTTTACAAAAATTTCCGGATCAACCAATCCTGTTGGTCTTATAATTTGTTCTACTAAATTTGATGATATGGATTTCTCAAATTCACCGGGGGTTGCAGATACAAATATTTTTTGTCCTACCTTTGACCAAAACTCTTCTATTTTTAAAGGTCTATTATCTTTCGCACTTGGTAATCTAAATCCATAATCAACTAAAACCGTTTTTCTTGCTTGATCACCATTATACATTGCTTTTAATTGTGGTATAGATACGTGAGATTCATCAATTACGAGTAAAAAATCATCATTAAAATAGTCCAATAATGTGGCAGGAGCACTTCCTTGAGGTCTTCTTTCTATTATTCTTGAATAATTCTCTATTCCGCTGCAGTATCCCATTTCCTTTATCATTTCAATATCATAGTTTGTTCTTTGATATATTCTTTGTGCTTCTATTAATTTATTTTCAAACTCAAATTGTTTCACTTGATTGTTCATTTCCTGACGAATTATTTTTATTGTTTCTTCTTTATCTTCTTCACCTGAAATATAATGAACAGCAGGAAATATTACTGTCGTATCAATATTTTCTATAATTTCACCGGAAACAGGATTTATTCTTGTTATTTTTTCAACTTCATCTCCAAAAAGATAAATTCTGGTAATCATTTTTTCATATGCAGGCATTATTTCTATAATGTCGCCTCGTGGTCTGAATGTAGAACGTGTTAATTCTAAATCATTTCTTGTATATTGAATTTTAACTAATTCTTTTAAAAAAGCATTTCTGTCAATTTCGTCACCAACCTCAATTTTTAATGCACCTTTAAAATATTGCTCTGGTAAACCTAAACCATATATACAACTAACTGAAGCAACAACTATTACGTCATTTCTCTCATATAAACTTCTGGTTGTGTTATGTCTGAGTCTATCTATTTCATCATTTATTGTTGCCGATTTTTCAATGTATGTATCACTTCTTGGAATATATGCTTCAGGCTGATAATAGTCGTAATATGATATAAAATATTCAACAGCATTATTTGGAAAAAGTTCTTTAAATTCGTTATATAATTGAGCAGCTAATGTCTTATTATGTGCTATTACAAGAGTTTGTTTTTGAACCTTTTCTATTACATTTGCAATGGTGAATGTTTTACCTGAACCGGTTATACCAAGTAAAGTTTGTGCATCATATCCTTTTTGAATGCCTTCGGTCAATTCTTTTATTGCTTTTGGTTGGTCCCCTGATGGCTTGTATTTTGAACATATTTTAAATTGTTTTTCCATAAAGATATTTTATATTAAATCTTTTCTTTTGTGTATAATAGTCTTTTGATTTTGTTATATTATAGTATTTAATTAATAAATAATGAAGAAAATCATCTTTACTAATTCAATTATTAAAAATATAATAAAATAGTGAATATGAATGATTTAACGGAATATTTAAAAAAAGCCTTTGAGTATAAAAATAATGGAGATTATAAAAAATCTATTGATTATTTTTATAAAGCTTTAGCTTTAGATAATGAAAGTTCCGAGATAATGGCGGAGCTTGCTTTTCTTTATTCCAAATTATGTCAGTATGACAGAGCTATTAGTTTTTATGAACAAATCATTGCTCTGAATGCTGATAATTATTCTGTAAAATTACAATTTGCATTATTATTAAAAACAATAAAAGAGTATAAAAAAGCAGAAGAAATTCTTATTGATCTGTACGAGAAAGAATATGAATTGGAAATAGTAGTTTCTGAAATGTTTCATATCTTTTTTATAAATCATGATTTCAAAAAAATCATATTATATTTTAATAGATATTCTAATAAATTAAATAATAGTATAGTTTTTTATTATGTTGCATCTGCATATTCTCAGCTTGGGAAAAAAAATATTTCTGATGAGTTTTATGAAAAATCTTTTAATATAGACGAAAAGAATATTTTAGCAGGAAAAGAAGTCGTAAAATTTTTATTTGAAAAAGGCCAAGTAGATTCTGCAGAGAGTCTTGCTCTAAAGCTTTTAAAACTTACAGAGGATGCTGAATTATTATATCTGTTGGCAGAGATAGCATATAAAAAATCGGAAATTGATTCTGCAATAAAATATTATTCATATGCAATTAAAGTAAATTCTCAGAATGCCTTGTATTATTTTAAACTGGCAATTGTATTTTCTTTAAAAGGCTTTTTTAAAGAAGCTGAAGAATGTTATTGCCGAGCTATTTCTATAGAACCTGAAAATACTTTGTATAACTATGCATTGGCATATATGTATTATATGAATAAAAAATTTGATTTAGCTGAAAGACTAGTTGATTATGTTTTGACAATTGAGCCTGATAACAGTAATGCTTTATCTCTGAAAGCTTTACTGTTGATTAATAATAATGAAATAGTTCTTGCCGGAAATCTAATAGAAAAAATAAGTTTTCAAAAAGAAAAAGATGATTTTTCGTATTATGTTCAGTCAATATACTATTCAAAATTAAATGTATGGGATAAAGCAATTGATAGTATACTACAAGCAATAAAGCTAAATAATCAATCACTGGAATATAAATATCAATTGGCAAATTTAAAATATAATATTGAAGATTATGAAAATTCAATTAAAATATGTGAGGAAATAATCGAATTAAATCCTAAATATATTCATGCATATATACTTTTGTCAAAGATAAACTTGAAAATGAAAAAATTTGATTTGGCAAAACAATATATTAATAACGTGCTTATTTTAGATAAAAATATATCAGAAGCATATTATATATTGGCTGAAGTAAATTATATTCTAAAAGATTATGACAAGGCAATTGAAAACTATAAAATAGCAGCTTCAATAAATCCAAAGGAAGAAGAATATTATGCAAAAATAGCTCAATGTTATTATTCTATAGAAAATTATAAAGATGCTTATTTATATTTTAAAGAAGCATCTGAGTTTGATATAGCAAATGCTGATTATAGGTATTATATGGCAAAGTGCAGTATAAAAAATAATGAGGTAGAAAATGCAATAGCAAGCTTTTCTTTAATGAAAAGGTTGGCACCTTCAAATATAGAATATATAAAAGAATATGCAGGGTTTATTGCTGAAAATGGTAAGAAAAATAGAGCAGTATCAATTTTAAATTCTTTAATAAAAGAAGTTAATAATGTTGAAGATAGAGAAGAAATAAAAAAATATATAAAGAAAATAAAAAAAGACAGTTGATTTTTTTTTGTGACATGATAATATAATCTTGTGCAGGGGCGGAAGAGAGCCAAAAGCAAATCGGAAGCTCAAGAAAATGCCCGAAATGGGGGATTAGCTCAGTTGGTAGAGCACCTGCTTTGCACGCAGGGGGTCAGGAGTTCGAGCCTCCTATCCTCCAAAATTAATAAAAGAGCCATTAAGGCTCTTTTTTATTGCGTTTTTTGTTGTATTTCATATTGGGTTTGAGTATTAATTATAATAAGTTTCTTGTAACTTTATTATGATTGTGAGGTGTATATGAATTTATGTGATAAATTAATAAAAAAATATAATGAATTATCTTTATCAGAGGATAAGTGTCGTTTATATTCTAAAACAGGAAATAAACGGTATTATTATTACAATAAGATTCGTAACTGCTCAGGAGTAAAAGTTACTATTATTATGATAAATCCAAGTGAAAGAAATTCACATTTTAAAACTAATACTCCTGATAGTACAATAAATAATATACATAATATTTTATCGAATATATCAGTAAAAATTTCCGGAAAAGAAGTTAAAATTTCATCATATGAAATAGTGAATATATATCCGATAAAAAGTACGGAAATGTTAAAAGTTATTCAAAAACCAATAGATAAACTTAATGAAAAAATATTAGAATATGTTATAAAACATTCTGAAATAATTATTCCAGCTTGGGGTATAGAAGAAAAGTTTAATCAAAGTGCTAAAATATTATTGACTAAAATAAAAAAATGGTCTTATAACAAAAATGTTTTTGTTATATTTAATCGATATCCTTGTCATTTTACAAAACAATGTACCAGTATAAGTAGAAATCCTGAATTAGTAGAATATCAATTTGATTAATTAATCTATGATTTTGAATTTTCTTGAATTTTTGAAAAAACTTTTATACAAAAATTTAATTCTTCATCCGATATATTGTTTAATAGTTTTTTTCTGGATTCTTTTATAATAGGAACAATAATATCTTTGAGCTTTTTGCCTTCAGGTGTTATCTGTATTTTATTAACTAATCTTTTATCAACACCCGGAACCTTTTTTACAAGTCCCTTCTTTTCAAGAACACCAATTAGCCTTGCCATATTTGAACGGTCTTTATATAGAAGTTTGCATAATTGCATCTGATGAAGATTAGAATTATCATCAAGAATACTTAAAATAACAAATTGTTCGGGAGTAATATCAAATTTCTTCAATGCAAAAATTTTAAGATTATACATTTTAATCATACGACCTGTTTCTACTAGAGTATGACCAAAAATGTTTTGTGGTGTCTTTTCGTACATATTATTTATCCTTATTTTCTTTAGTTATTATAATAATTCATAAGGAAAATGGCAAATTTACAATTTGCCATGAATCTTTGAAAATTCTTTATTATATGTATCATAATATATAGGTATACAAAAAATTTTTATCAACAAAAAAGAGCCTTTTCAGGCTCTTTCAAAATGGAGGAGGAGGTGGGATTCGAACCCACGGTACGCTCGCACGTACGACGGTTTTCAAGACCGCTCCAATCAACCGCTCTGGCACTCCTCCATTGCGTACAATTATATTAATAAAAAAATCTTTAATTGTAAAGTACTAAAATTTAAATAAATTATTTTGAATATCTTTTATTATTTTTTCACTTATTTTTGTATAGTCATATCCTCTTGTTTTCATTGACATTGAGAGAATCCTTATTGCTTTTACTACCTGCTCTTTATTATAGTTATTAAAAGGAAAATCCTTTATTAAATTATTATACTTTTCCAGTTCAGCCATATCTATAAATCTTGTTAATAATTCTTTTTTTATTTGTTCTGCATTTAATATTTGTATATCTTGGGTCTCTTTTATATCAGTAAGTCTATTTTTGTGCATCCGATATTTTACTAAAATTTCATCTAAATTGGCAATTATACCGCCTTGTAAAATTATTTGTTTATACAAATCATAATCTTGCGAACATCTTTTTGTAATATCATAATTTATCGCATGTTTTTCTAGAAAGGATTTTCTATACATTATTGAAGAATGGCAAATTGGATTATATAAATGCATTGCAAAGTATATTTCTTTCGGTTCTTTATAAAATACCCAAGTTGGGCGCTTATTTTCTCCAAATGTCTCAATAAATGTGCCTAAAAGCGCAACTTGCGTATTTTCTTCCATATATTTAATTTGTTTTTCTAAACGTTTAGGATATGATATATCATCATCATCTATATGTGCAATGTATTTGCCTTTTGCAATATTTTGGGCAGTATGATAGTTAAATGTACATCCGCAATTTTTTTTATTATTAAAAAGTTTGATTCTATTATCTGAATATTTTTGAATAATGTCTTTTGTATTATCGTTTGAACTGTCATTTATTATTATAAATTCAAAATTGTCATATGTTTGAGCGAGGATTGACTCTATCGTTTCAGATAAAATCTTAGCTCTGTTATAAGTACTCATTACAACTGATATTAAAGGAAACATAATTCACCTTAGACTCTACTATATCAGTTTAACACATTATTATATATTTACATTGTTTTAATTAAAAAAGGAAGTTTGTCACTTCCTTTGATTTTATATTATATTTTCTTTTATAGCTTTTACTGCTGCCTGAACCCTGTCATCTACACAAAGTTTTTGTAAAATACTGCATACATGTGCTTTTGCTGTATGTACACTTACAATTAATTCTTTTGCAATTTCTGTATTGCTTTTCCCTTTTACCAGATGTTTTAATACTTCAAGTTCTCTTTCCGTTAATTGTGCTCTAGCATCAGGTACATCATTCGTCTGTATCAATGAAACATTCTCCGGTTTTGGGAAAAAGTTTAATGCTACTGATGAAACACCAGGATCAACCCAACAAGCACCTTCTGCTACATTTTTTATTACAGAAGATAATGTTTCTGGTGAAATATCTTTTAAACAATAAGCATTAGCACCTGACCCTAAAGCTGCAATGACTTCTTCGCCTCTTTCATGAGAAGTTAAAATTATGACCTTTGAATTTAGTCCCTTTTCCTTTATTTTTATTGTAGCTTCAAGACCGTTCATGCCTGGCAGCCCAAGATCCATTAAGACTACGTCTGGTTTTAATTTCTCAATTAAAGCTATCCCTTCTGTTGCATCTTCTGCTTCTCCTACAACATTTATGTGTTCATATTCGTTCAATGTTGATTTTAAGCCCACCCTTGTGAGTTTATAATCTTCTACTATTATGACGCTAATTACACCATTACCAGTTAATGTATCTACCATAACTCAGTTGTCCTCTCTGATTACAAAAGTGTTGTTAAACATTGTTTCAACTATTTCATATTAGTCTAAGATTAATTATTTAGTAATTAACCTATTGTCTAATTTATAATTAGCCATTTGTATTATTTTTGGTGGAATTCTTTAGCTGAAAATATTAGGTATGAGAATGATTTTTGTTATATTTCTGCTATATAATAAATTTATATTGTTAATATTTTCTTTCTGCTTTCTTTGTCCCAATTCCTATTACATCATATAATAATGTTTTAAGACCATCTGCTGCAAGTAAAGTACCGGCAACCTTACCAGCTGTCTTAAATTTTAATGCAACGGCAGATAATCCAATTAGTGGTAAACTATTTATTATTGTTTCACCAAATCCTGA
The DNA here is from genome assembly GCA_944322745.1 of Candidatus Gastranaerophilales bacterium. Taxonomy (GTDB): domain Bacteria; phylum Cyanobacteriota; class Vampirovibrionia; order Gastranaerophilales; family Gastranaerophilaceae; genus Avigastranaerophilus. The sequence goes on from CALUPV010000002.1 coordinate 67,719, forward strand.
TAAATAACCTTTTGTTCTTGAAATTATATGATAGTATGAAAAACTTTGTTGTAAGTTAAACCACCATTTTTTCATTTTCGCAATAGTAGCACTTTCTTTTTCCATTGTCATATATTGTTTATACTGGTTATAATACCTATCTGCTGTTGAAATTTCATCCAGTGAATAGGATCTTTCTCTTCCATTTATATGCGCATCATAAATAACCGAAGCTGTAGTTGCAATAGCAAGCGCCTTTGAGGCAATCCCCATAGGTTTGCCAGCAAACTTTTTTGCTCCTGATATTATTGCAGGAATTACTGCCATAATTTTTACCTTACTTTATTTTTTACTTTCCTTTTCTGTTTTTTCCGGTGAATCATCCGGAATATTAGTCATAGTATGAGATGTTTTTATTAATGCATTATTTGCCATTATAGCTTCTTGTCCATATAATTTATCAGAAGACAACAGCGGCTTTAGTATCTCTACTGTATTTTCATCACCATGAGCACTACCTGCTGCTATTGGACTCATTGCAAGTAATCTATTATTTGGATTAGGATCTTGAAGTGCTATATTTAATAATGCAGTTAAAGCCGGGTCTTCATATCTTGAATTATCTTCTTCGTATCTTTTTATTAAGTCTTTTATACCTGTTTTTCTAACATTTTCATCAGGACTTCTTAAATAACTTTCCAATGTTTTTATGTAGTTATCAGTTAATTCAACAACCCTTTTTGTTTTTTGTTTTTCATTTTGTACATTTTCTGTTTTTGTATCATCCATAATCGGTGAATTTGCTATTGATACATTCTGTTGCGGAGTATAATTTTGTGAAACAGGTTGTGAGGCAACAGTGGCCGGTTGGTTTTGAGGTAACGTATAATTAGCGTTAGCTGTAGAGTTCGAACTTGGTCCACCAATTGCTGAAGGGTTATATATATATATATTAACACCTGAAGCTGGCTGCTTTGTAGGATTATTATATAATGATGTTTGCGGATATTGATAAACTTGAGAAGTTGAAGGAGATGAAACACTAACGGTTTGCTGCTGTGGCTGTTGTGTTTGCGTAACAGAAGGATATGAATAGTTATAAAGCGGGGTTCCCGTTTGAAAATTATACATCGGTATATTTGATTGAATTTCTGACATAATAATCCTTACCTTCAACTATATAGATAAACAACTCTAACCGGAAAAACATGCTATTTAATATAGTGAAAGTTTAAATTTTGTAACATATGAAAACTTCTGAATATTAATGATAAAATTATACAGGGGCTTTTATGGAAAATAATAATATAATAATTGGTTCGGATCATGCCGGATTTAATTTGAAAGAAAAAATCAAGAAATTTCTAATTGATTCTAAGTATAATGTTGTAGATGTTGGAACATTTTCTACAGACTCTGTTGATTATCCTATTATTGCAAAGAAAGTAGCGGATAAAATTGCTTCTAATGAGTATGAAAAAGGTATATTAATTTGTGGTACCGGAATTGGAATGTGTATTGCTGCAAACAAAATAAATGGAATAAGAGCTGTTGTATGCTCTGATACAACTTCCGCAAAATTTTCAAGGCAACATAACAATACAAATATTCTATGTTTTGGAGAAAGAATAGTTGGTGAATATTTGGCAAAAGATATTTGTACAATATGGCTAGAAACTGAATTTGAAGCAGAAAGACATCAAAGAAGAATTAATCTTATTGAGAATTTATAATGATAGATACAGCCTCTTCAACTGAATTGGCATATGGAATAACGTCTTCTAAATAAGCAAAGGATAAAGCATCTTTTACTGTGGAAGATGGATTTACTAAAACAAATTTGCCACCGTTTTTTGCGCAAGTTTTGTATATATCTGCGAATACATAGGCATTATCAATATCAAATGTATTTATTTCTCTTAAATCAAATAATACATTATTCATTCCTGTATACATAGAAGAATTTATGTTTTTAATGATTGAATCAAAGACTTTTGGTTCATTAAATCTTTTAACTATATATGAAACTATATTGTTGTTTATAACATATCTGGTAAATGCTATATTTTTATCAGATTGAAAAGAGGTGCTTATATACTTAAGAAGTTTAGCATGCCAATCTTTATCTTTTTGAATATAAAAATCGATACCTAATTCATAACAAGTATCAATTAAAGAAGTATCATCGGTCCCTGAAATCACTACAATCTTACTATATACACCGGTCTCCGCCCTTCTGTTAACTGCAGCTTTTATTAAATCAAGTCCATCTGAACTATCAGGAATAAATAAATCAATAATTACACAATCAAATTGAACTTTCTGAAGCTCAGAAATTGCTTCATCCTTATGGCGGGCAACTCTTGGTGTTATGCCTATTCTTTTTAATACAGTACTTAGCTGGTAAATGGATAATTCTAAATCATCAGCAATAAGAATTTTTTTATCTTCAAGAGAATTTATTTTTATCTCTGAGGAGAAAGAATATATCTTTCTTTCTATTTCTATTAAAGCTTCTGAAATATCGCTTGGGGTAATATCTCCTTTTTGAAGCTTTTGTTCCATAGATGCTAATTCAAATATTTTATTAAGTTGTTCATCCGAAATATTCATTATTCCCGCCATTTCTTGCTAGCTATCATAACAAATTTTAACAATATTTTCAAGAACATAATATATGTATCGATTGAATTATGGTAAAAATCACATATTGTTACGTTTTTAAATTTTTTTTTTAATGATTAAGTGACAAAAAATATATTTTAATGTTTTAATGTTAGTAAAGTAGTTTTGTTTTAAGATTATAGTGCCCGTTGAGAGAAATGTTTAATATGAAATGCGATATATTTTTTAAATTATTTACATATATTTTTATTAGCTTTATTTTTATTTGTCCTGTATTCGCCGATATAACCGATGCTAATGTTCTTTCTAAGTTAATGATTGAACAATCAGGTAATAATAGTTATAAAATTAATCTAATCTTTGATAAGAAATTTACCGGTAATGCCTTTATACAAAAAGGAGAAGCAGGTACTTATTTTATATATATCCCTGAAACAGTTGTAAAATCAAATAAAATAAAAATTGCATATAAGAATAAAAAAGACAGAAAAAATATTAAAATAAATATAGAAGAAAAACCTTTTATAAAAGAAAATGTACAATCTAATTATGTAAGACTTTTTGTTAATTTAAATAAAGATTATTCTATAAGTCTCATGGCTCAAACTATAGAACATGATAAGAAATCTTTACCGCTCTTATCTTTTAATTTCACTTCATTGCTATTTCTTGTAATGTTCGTTTTATCTCTATATTTGATATTTTCGATGATGAAAATGACTAAATCGACAATAAAAAACAGTTATACATCATTTCCATCCAGTTATTTATCTAATAAAGAAGATTATGAAAATAATTCGGAAATTATTATACCAGAGAAACAGACTATTTTGCCAAAATTAAATATAAAGAAGACATTAAGAACTACTGATAGTAATTCATTTAGTTGTTTTGATATTCCTCTTGTTGAGGATAACAAACAATCAAATGATGAATTTAAAAGTACGCTTAAACAAACATCTAGTCTTCTAAAAGAAAAATCAGCAAAAACAAAGCATACTAATCCCATTTCGAAAAGTTATGCAGATGATTCTTTGGAACTTGATCTTCCCGTTGTTGAGGACATAAAAAAAACAAAAGACGAACAGGAAATAAAAGAACAGACCCCCGAACTTCTATCGGAATTACATATTACTCCTACAAAGGGATTTTATTTGACAACAATGGATGATGCTTTTGCCTTATTTGGTTATGTTGGAGATAAAGTATTTTTATTAAAGAAGTTCAATGATTTAACTCAAATTAATTTACAAGCAAGATTTTATGATAGAAATACAAATAGCGATATGTATATAGTAAGATTAGATTCTTACAAAGCAATGATTGAAATTTCTGACGCAGGAATGAAAGAATTGGCTGTTCTTTAATTTATGAAAAGAATAATATTGTTTATCATTTTTATTTCTATAATATTATGTTGCTCTTTTATGCTTGTCTTTGTAAGTCAAAATGAAGAAAATAAAAGAATTATAAAATTTTCATCTTGGGGTTCTCAAAGTGAAATTAATATTGTAAATTCTTTAATTTTAGAATTCGAAAAACGAAATAGAAACTTAAAGATAGAGTTTATGCATTTCCCTCAAAACTATTTTCAGAAAATTCATATGCTCTTTGCTTCAAATTTAGAACCAGACATTATTTTTATAAACAATCAAAATATAAATTTATATATAGATGCCGGGCTTTTAGAGGATCTTTCAAAATATTTTCCTGATGTTGATGAAATTTTTTATGAATCTTCATTAGACTGTTTTAGAAAAAATGATAAGTTATATGCTATACCGAGAGATATTTCTAATCTCGTGATTTATTACAACAAGGATTTGTTTAAGGAACGGGGAGTTAAAATTCCTTCCAAAATAAAAACTCTGGATGAATTAAAAATACTTTCAGAAAGATTAACTACAAAAGATGTATTTGGAATAAATTTTGAAGAAGATATGTTATATTGGCAATATTATCTAGCTGCTAATGGCGGAGGTATACTATCAGATGATAAGAAATCAGTAATTATAAATTCAAAGCAAAGTATTGATGCCCTAAATTTTTATGCTGACCTTGTAAATAAATATCATGTAGCGCCTTCAAAAGCACAAGTTGGAAGTATGACAACTGCACAAATGTTTATAAACGGAAAACTTGCTATGTATTTAGGTGGCAGATGGATGGTTCCGAAGTTTCGAGAAACAATATCTTTTGATTGGGATATATTAGAGTTTCCATCAAATACGAAAAATAAATTGTATATAGATGCTTCTGGTTGGGCTGTTTCAAGAAAATCAAAAAATAAAACTGATGCAATTAAGCTTATAGAATATATGTCTTCAAAACAAACTATTGATAAATTTGCAGAAATTGGTTTGATTATACCGGCAAGAAAGGATTCTGCTCAAAGTAAAATCTTTTTAGATACCAATAAACCACCTAAAAATGCAATTGCTTTTATAGAAATGTTAAAGTATTCAAAGCCTACTCCAGTAAATGAAAATTATAATAATATTAATGATATACTAAAAGAAAAAACTCAAAGTCTTTTTTTCGGCGAAAAAAGAGCTGAAGACATTTTTGATGCCAAAACAATTAAAAAACTTGAAAGTATGCTGTAATGGAATTTCTTGAAAAAATTTTTAAATTAGAAGAAAAAGGAACAACTGTTAAAACGGAATTATTAGCAGGATTGACAACTTTTTTCACTATGTCATATTTGCTTATATTGAGTCCTAAGTTACTAGAATACACAGGCTTAGACTTTTCTTCAACTCTAACCGTAACAGCTCTGCTTGTTTTCATTTGTAGTATCATCATGGCTTTTGTTGCCAATAGACCATATGCTGTTGCACCATTTCTTGGTGAGACTGCTTTTATTTCATTGACTGTAGTAAGTTCATTAGGATTTTCTATAAAAACAGCGTTTGCAGCAATTCTAATTAGCGGAATTATCCTTTTAATAATGACTTTAACTAATATAAGAAGTTATATAGTGGAACAAATTCCAGAAAATATAAAAATTTCATTTTGTACAGGTTTAGGTCTATTTTTTATATTTATAGCATTAAGGGATATGGGAATAGTGAATTTTACCCAAAATAACATTCCTTTAGAAATAGGTAATTTTACTACAATACCTGTTATTCTTGGAATTTTCTGTTTTATTTTACAAATAGTATTAATTAATAGAGGAAATAAAGCTGCAATTATTATTTCAATAGCAATAACGACCTTATTGGGTATTATTATTGGTGATGTTGAACTGCCAACACAAATAATATCAGTACCTGCAAGTATTTCTTCTTCCTTATTTCAAATTGATTTTTCCGGGCTTTTAAATAAAAATTTTATACCTATGTTGTTTGTAATTTTTCTTTTGGTAAATATTGATACCGCCGGTGCGATAATAGGATTGTCATATAAAACAAAAGAAAAAGAAACAATAAATCCTGATAATGGTAATAAAAAGGCAATGATTGCTGATTCTATCTCCGTTATTTTGGCTCCAATAATGGGAACAACAACTCCAGGAGCATACTTAGACTCAATGACTGGAATAAGTGCGGGAGGAAGAACCGGTTTAACTGCGATTATAGTAGGTTGTTTATTTCTATTTGGGTTGATTTTTACTCCTTTAATAAAAATAATACCTTCTTATGCTTATGCTCCAGCTCTTTTATATGTTGGAATTTTAATGACAACTGTTATTACTAAAATTGACTTTTCTGATCTTTCTGAATATGCACCTGCAATATTGACAATTTGTATAATGATTTTTACCTATAATATAGGAGCTGGAATAATTGCAGGATTTATTATTTATCCTGTTGTTAAATTATTATGCGGACAAAAAAGAAAAACAAACATAATTACTTGGATTATGTTTGTTATTTCAATTCTTTTCTTTATTGCTTATCCCTATCAATTATAAGTTTAGTAATATAAAAGTAGAAAATTTTTTGCGTTTATTTAAAAAATAAAAAAATTGTTTCATCTTATACCTCTTATATATATAAAGTATATATAAAACTATTTATTGTCTTTTTTTATATCTTTGTAAACTTATATTAAAAAACTAATATAACAAGTAAAAACAACTAAAGAAGAACTAAAATAAGTCGATATTAAGAATATATAGATTTATATATTTTCAAAAGGAGCAAATAATGGCAGAAAAGAAATCAGTCAAAGTTAATCAAAAAGAAAATATTGATATTAATCTTTCAGAAATAAATACTGTTGAAGGATATATATCACAAATATTATTTGAAGAAAATTTCAATAAATTAAATAATATTCAAAATCGAAAAAGTTTATATATTAAAGAAAATGCTCTTTTGTCAAAGTTCAAGGTTAACTCAGAAAATGGAAATATAGAGTTTATTTCTCTTGACAAGAATTCTATAACCCCATATTCGACAATTATGGATGAAGAAAAATTCTATAAAATTATAGGAAAAACAAAGAGAGGATTATCTTTAAAAAGTGGAAAATATCAAGAAAGTTTGTATGGTTTTTATTTAAAAGCAAAAGAAGAAAAAGATGAAGGTTTTATTTCTGATGTTTTAAGTAAAGCTGTTGTTTTTGAAAATAATTTAAATTATGTAAAAAGTTTGATGAAGAATAAATTATTTATGAAAGAGTGGCGAAAAAATTTCGGAAAAGAATCTCCTTTGAAGATTTTTAAAGAAAGCGGAAATCTCAGAAAAATAAATATTATTAATGAACGGATTAAATAAATTTTATAAAATAAAATAAATTAAATTAAAAAGAAGCAGATTAAAATGCTTCTTTTTTTATGTACATAAATAATGATATAATCATAATATTAATGGGAGAAATGTAAATGAGATATTTCTATATATTATTAATTATGCTTTTTGTGCCAATTTTTGCAATTGCCGAAATTATTCCAAGAACAATATATGCGATAACACCTGTAGATTTAACATACGAAACATTGACGGTAAATCAACATATAAGTTTGTATGCAATAGGGGATGATGCATATGCCCATCAAGATATAGGAATTAAAAATCATGAAGAGATCAAAATAAAGATAATAGAATATATAGAGCCTAAAAGAGGAAAAAGAGACGGATATTATAAAATAGAGTATGAATATGAAGGAATAAACGTTCCTGGAAAAATGAAAGTTTCAACTCCAAAAGATTTCAAAGATATTATAGAAAAAACAGGGGTAAGTATCGTTGGTCATGTATTAAAATTTCCGGGCTTTTCACAAGCAATAGCTGTTTCAAAGGGATTAATAAATCCCGATGAAGATAAATCCAGACTAAAAACAGCCGGGGAAAACTTATATGAAAGTACTCCTTTGACATATGCAGAGAAAGGTAAACATTTTGAGGTAGAAGAAGATGGTATTGTTGTTATAAAATTAAGAATCAGAGACAATGGTGATAATAAATGAAAAAGATATTATTTATAATAACAATATTTATTTTTTGTATAGGAATGTGTTGTCAATATAATTATCCTGATAATGATTTATGGGCAAGGCTAATTGCAGGAGGTTATATTGTTGAAAATTTTGCTGTATTAAAGAATGATTTTTTATCATATACCTCTACTCATACATGGTATGATCACGAATGGGGTGCAAGTATATTTTTCTATCTGGCATTAAAATACTTTGGAGATAGTGGATTAATTATATTAAGAGGGCTGCTTGTGTCTTTTACAGTCTTCATCTGCTTTAAAACAGTTGAAATAAGGAAACCTCAATCTACAAACGCTTATAATATTTTATACTTTGCTGTAATGTTTTTAATAGCACTTAAATCAATTGGACCGACAACAAGATGTTTATTATTTACTTGTCTGTTCTTTTCCTTGTTTATATATTTATTGGAAAAATCAAGAGCCGACAACAACAAAAGATATCTTATTCTGCTGCCAATAATTATGCTATTTTGGGGTAATATACACGGTGGTTGTATGAGCGGGCTTGGTATATTAGGTATTTATACCATTGGCGAATTTTTAAATAAGAAACCATTTAAAGAATACATATATTCAGCTATTGCCTGTAGTGCAGTATTATTCATAAACCCTTACGGATTTGAATATGTAAAATTTTTATTTTTTGCGGCAACAATGAATAGAGAATACATAACAGAATGGACAAGTCCTTTTCATCCAAGATATATTTCAGAATATCTAAGATATAAAATCTATCTTGTAATAATGATTCTTACTCAAATAATTTATTTAATAAAAAATAAAATTAATTATGAAAAACTTGATAAAACAAAGATATTATTAGTAATTTTAATGACTTATTTATCAGTTACACATATACGACATCAAACATTCTTCATATTTACGGTCGGAACACTTTTATATGATGAATTTTATTCTATATTTAATTCGATTATTGAGTTTATAAAAACAAAGCTAAAAATAAAGAACGAAGAATTTATATATAATTTCTCATTAGTTAAAGAAATAGCTGTATATTTTTTGCTTTTAATTATTTCAATTCCAAACTTAATATCACATAATAAAGAAATTAGAATTACAGAAACGGAATATCCGAGATATGCAATAGAATTTATAAAAATAAATAAAATTACAGGGAATTTATTTATAAATTTTGACTGGGGAAGTTATGCGGCATATAAGTTGTATCCGCATAATTTAATAGTAATGGACGGAAGATATGAAGAAGTATATGATCCGAACCTTTTAATGGAATTAAAAAACTTTCATATGCTTAAAGGTGATTGGTACAAAATAATAAATGATTATAAGACTGATGTTATGGTTATTGAAAAAAAATATCCTGTCTACAATAAAATTATGAATCATTCTGATTGGAAACTGGTTTTTGATAATAACTTATCAGGAGTTTTTGTACCAACTAATAATGTAAAGGAAAAATACATTTACCCATCAATCGAAGATGTTTACTATAATAAAACAAAATTCAATACAGATATTAAATACAAAAGAAGAGACATTTAAGTCTCTTCTTGCCAAGCTTTATCAATTTTAGCAATATAAGATGTTTTATTTCCCTGATGGAACCACATTGCTTCACCTTTAATATCATCCCTTAACTCGTGACCTTCAACATATTTTGAATAATTATCTTTAACTAACGTAATGACATCATTGCCAGCATTATTGAAGAATGAATCAAGAACGGTATATCCTGTGTAACCCCAAGTTTGAGCAGTTGCAGAATATATTTCATTACAAAGAATTCCAATAGCTTCCTCATTACCATTCTTTGCTTGTTCTATACAAGCTGACATAATAGTATTTATAAATTCTTCTTTTTCTTCTTGTGTCAAATATTCAGCAATACCACTTTCTAATGCCTTTGTTATACTTCCGTAATTTTTTTCATTACTATATACCGATAAAACTTTAACTAAGTCAGCAGAATCAAGGTCAAGATATTCTCTTATTTTTTCCGGAGAAGAAGCTACAATACCATTTAGTAATTCTTGTGCATAATTTTGAGCAGCATCATCCGGAATTTTAGCTTCCGTAGAAACAGCCTCAGGAGTTGTTGCTTCAGGAGTTGTCGCTTCAGGAGTTGTTGCTTCAGGAGTTGTTGCTTCAGGAGTTGTCGCTTCAGGAGTTGTTGCTTCAGGAGTTGTTGCTTCAGGAGTTGTTGCTTCAGGAGTTGTCGCTTCTTCTGTAGAAGGTAACTCACCATTTTCTTCTAAAATTTTAACAGCTTCTTCAACCTGTTTATATTCTTCATCAGTAAGAATACCGCTCTTCTTTAAATTTTCTAATGTGATTTTACCTTCTACGATACGTTGGGCCATTCTATTTATATCTTCAGTAGAAAGTTCTTCAGAATCTGAATTAATAGATTCATTTTGAGCAAGTCTTACTTGTTCTTCTATTGCTTTATATTTTTCACTATCTTCACCATATCTCGCAGCATAAATTGCGAGTTGACCTTCTATATCTCCGCTATTTATAATATTTTCTGCGAAATCAGATATTTCTATTTCAGCTAATTCTGATTCGATTTCTGAAACATTTGTATTAAGGAGTTGGTTCCATATACTAAATCCATCAATCTTGCCTCTATTATCTCCCATTTTTCTGTTAAAATCTTCAAGTTCTTCAGCAGTAAGAACATCATCATTGCTATTTGAATTTAAAACATCAAATAAAAGACCAACATCTTCTTTAAATTGATCATCATCCTTACCACAAGCTTTACTCATATATTCAATTAACTCATCTTTTGTTGCATCTTCTCCATATAAGAAAATAGAATCACAAAATTGCAAATCTTCATTTGCTAAATTTCGGAATGTATCTCTAATTTCAGATGCATTTATTTCTGTATTGTTTGTGTTTTTCAGATAATTTGCAATTAATGAATTTATATCCATACAAGACTCCTAAACTTATACATACTTCTTATATCGATTTTTTTTTTTATTTCTTTAGTGTTCAAGATAAGAAGTATGTATATTGTTACAGTTTGTAATATTAAATATTTACATTAGCAAAAAGCTCTAAGAATATTGGTAAATATTTTTCTTCTTCATCAGAATATAAAGAACGGAAGCCTAATGCTATTTCTTCAGTATCGTATCCGCAGGTTACAATGAGATATATTGCTTCATTTGCAGATAAATTATTATTACTATAATTTTTGAGAATTTCTGAAATCGTAAGTTCAGCACTATCTTTTAGATAAATAGAACGATCAAAATCTTCATCTATATTATATTTATTTTCTGCATCTGAAACTGTTTCTACTTCAGGTAATTTTTCAATCATTGTAGCAAATAATTCTTTTATAATTTCATCTTCTGTACCCATAGAATATGGATCTTGGAATAGCTTTTTAGATGGGAATAATTCATTTAATTGAGCTATTTGCTCCGGAGTAGCAAGAGAATATATTCTAGTTATAGAATCTATATAAGTTTGTTTATTACTTGTATTGTTATATAAATAATTTAACAACTCACCTGAACCATACCCAGCTAAAGACATTTGATCAAACAATTGGGCAAATTCAATTGCTTGTTCTGGAGTGTTTATATCTTCTATCATATTATTTATTACATCAACCACTTTTACAACTTCATCACCTTCGTCAGTGTCTCCGCTTATAATATATTCAGAATTAGAAATAAACGTTTCTACTACGGATGGATATTCATCTGTAAGTTTTTTGAACAGGTTCATCTTCTCATTAATTGTAATCTCATCTTGGATTAAAGCCTCACAAAATGCAGAAGCGATGTAATCTTGTATATCTCTTTTTTTCATTTCTTTTTCTTGCGGAGTAAGGTCAATAACGTCATCTATGGCATTATATTCTGCGATGAGGCTGTCAATATTAGCAAAAAGAATTTCAGCAGTTTCAGTTTTAGCTAAATCAGCGTAATCAACACATTCATCAGCAGATATTTCTTTATTTGCATATGCATTTTCAACTTGAACCTTTAGTTCTGAATATAATGTTATTTCAGCGCTATCGTAATTATTTCTTATAAATTCTTTAGTGAATAATTCGACTCCGTATGCTTTAGCAACAGATGCAAGTACTTGAGGATCCATTTCCTCAAATGCAATTTCTGACCATAAACTGCTATCTTGCTCCAATGCATTAGCTAAATCCTGAGCCGTAGCATATGTTGTACCATTATGAGTGTAGTTAATATCAGCATATACATTTGCTTTTTCTTGATTATCATATATATTATTAATGATTGAATCAAAGATTGGAGTTTCACCGTTTTCTGCATATATTGAGTTAGATACTATCCTTGCGGTTTCTAAGAAAGAACCTTCACCGTAAATATATTCAAATGTATTTACAAGGTTAAGAAGTTCTTCATCTGTTAGATTGTTATCAAGGTATGCCATCCAAGTTTCTTTTTGAATATTAATATCTTCACTTGTTAATGCTTCTAAGTGAGCCTTTGTTTCTTCACTAATTTCAAATGATTGCATAATATCATTAATTGATTGGGTATATCTATCCAAATCAGGATCAAGTTCTTTTGCATATTTTGCAATACTTTCCCCACTTGCTGTTTCAAATTCTTCAAAAATTTCTTTTGTATTATAAGCTAAGAATTTATCTGCCTCTACTGCTTTTACTAATTCTTCAATGACATTTGCTGCATATTTCCCAGATATAGCATCAGCAAATATTTCCTTTATTTCTGTATTGTCAGCGGATTCAGATAATAAAGCATTTGTGATGGCATTCATATCTTCGTTTCCTGAACCTAAGTAATATAAAGCTTGTTCATAGAAACCATTTTCATTTTCTGAAATTTGATTTTGATATGCTGTTGCAATTGATATAATTGAATTTTGAGAATAAATGCTAAAATCAAACTCTTGCCATTCTTTAGCACCTTTATTAAGTAATTCTTCTACTACTTGTGTAACTTCTTCTTCGGTCAAAGTAATACTGGCTGCATCTGGTTCTTTAGTTGCTTCAAATTCTGCTTCTTGTAATTTTTGTTCTATTTCGTATAATTTTGATGGGTCATATTCCGTTTGTCCACTTTCCATAAATGCTTTGAACGAACCTTCTCCATTTACACCGTCATATACGGATGCAACATTTGCTATATCTTCATCGCTTAATGATTCCAGATTATTTACACCACTTGCATAATCTAAGCTTTTGATAAAATCATTAATTGATTGTTCTGTACCATTTACATTGACTTTTGTATAACCGGTTACATTGGAATCAACTTCTATTGTATCTACAGCATTCATTATTCTGTCAAATGTTGACCCTTGATATAATTGTTCAGCTCTTTCTAAGAATGAACCTTCGCCATAAATAGAATCATAACCTTGTTGTAATTTTAAAAGTTCAGATGGAGTCATGTTACTAACATCTAATTCTTCCCACGCTTTTTCAGCCACACCTGATAATGTTGTTCCGGCTCCATCAACAGAACTGCCTAATTTATTGATTATATCTAACATATCATTACTTACAGTGTTTTCGCACTCTGTAATAATCTTATTATAATCAGCTAAATCTTCTTCATTCAATTCTAATTCTTCAAGAGTAGAAGAAAGAGAAACGCCATTATTAATCTCAAATTGTTGTAATACAATCTGCATATCCGATTGATTTTCTTTAGCAGCATTTAATAATCTTGTTATTGAATCAACATCACCATTATCCAAAGCAGATTCAATCTCTTTTGTAATCATATCTAATGCGGCTTGTTCATTGCCTGCTTTTGACATAATTGCATCTGTTACAGCGATTAGTTCATCTTCTGCTTGACCATTACCACAATAATATTTAGCTGCTTCTATGAATGTTCTTCCATCAGCTTCAACATTATTTTCAAAAGCTTGAGCCAGTTTCAAAACCGTTTCCGGTGAATATTGAGAAAAATCGGCATTTGCCCATACTTTTTCAGGTGTTGATATCACCGTACCATCTTCATCTACAACATCACTTGTTAAAGACTGCAATAAATTTGAAAATTCTTCGCCTCCTTCATCAAGAACTTTTCTGCCTTCTGAATCTCTTGTAAAGCCCTGATTTGCTGTTAGTTCTTGAATCAAGTCAGTCTCTGCTGCAGCCTCTTTTGCCCAACCTCTATATGCAGGATTTCCTTCTGATAAATCATACCATTCAGAACCAACTGGAATAAGTTCTAAAGCTGCATCTTTATCTACTAATAATAATTTTGCACCGTCTTTTGTTAAATTTGAACTAATAGTTCCTGTTGCTTCATATATGTATATATCACCTTCTGCAGATGAACTTGCAGATGATTTTTGTTCAGCAGAATTTGCTACTTTAATAGCAGCTTTTAAACTTGCTAATGTTGTTTTATAATCAGGAGATTGTGTATCTAAAGAATAAAGTTCAGTAATAATTTCATCAAGTGATTCGCCATTGCTGTGTTGTTCATTTTCTTTATTTATATTCCAAGTATTATCAACATCTATATTTATATAATAATTGCCATTTTCATCTACGTGAATATATTCTGCATATTCACTTCCTCTAAATTGTTCAGGAAGATTAATTAATACATCGTTTTCGTCTCTATATGTGTCATCATAGTCGCCAATTAAGTCACTATAGCCTTCCATAGCTCTAATTTCTTCAGCTGTTTTGAAATCAGAATAGCCTGTTACTTCTTGTGCTTCTTGTTCAGCAAAATTGACTGTAACACCAAATTCTTGCTCTTCTTTATAATTCGGATCAAGTTTGCTTACGTCTATTTGAATATCAGATATTCCGTATGTTTCTTGTAAATCTTCAAAAGTATATGTTTTAAGTTCTCCATCAACAACTGTAGCAAATTTTATTTCACCTTTTTTTAAAGCTTCTGCATCTACAATTCCATCTTTATTTGCTAATTCTGTAAGTTCAGAAATACCGGCAGTTGTTGAACCTAAAAAGTCTGATACACTATCAAAGTTACCATCATCTTTTATAAGTTTTAAATCTACAGGATTTCCATTTTCATCTTTAAATTCAAACCCAATAGGATCTCCTACACATTCTTCTTCTTCAGGTTGTAACACTACTTCTTCAGCTTCTTCTGCTTCTTGTTCTTCTTGAGTTTCTTGAGCTTCTGCTTGTTCTATGGCAGTATCATATGCTGAAACATTTTCTCTTAGTTGAGCAATATCAGCATCTACTTGAGCAGTTTGTTCAGCTTTAACAATAGATAGATTTGATTGAGCATCTATATATGCCATAAATGCATCTTTTGCTGCTTTAGCATATTCATTTTCTTGCATTTCTTGAGAATTCAAAATTTCGGCTAACTGAGAGTCTATTAGTTCTCCTTCTTTTTCAAAATTTGCCAAAGTTGTTTCTTGATTTGCTAATTCGGTCTGTAAGTCGGCTAGTTCAGCCTCTAAAGCTGCTTTTGTATTTAAATATTCTTGATAATCAGGATTCGGTTTTGATACAGTTTCTCCGGTTTCAGGGTCTGTTTCAGTTATTGTTTCAGGAGGGACAGTTAATGCGTTTATTTCTCCTTCTTTTGCAGATATATTACCTTTTACAGTATCAATAACAGATTTTTGACCACTTATTGCTTGGTCATTTTTTTCTTTTCGTTCTTGTGTATCAGCAACTTTTTTATATAATTCTGCAGCATTTTCTTCAAATGCTTCCATAGACTCTGTATATGTTGTTTGTGCTTCAGCAACAGCTTGTTCAGCTTCAATTACAGCTTCATTATTGTATTTTTGTGCTTGCATTTCACTTAATTGAGCTAAAGCGTCACTTCTGCCTGCTTGTAGTTCTTCAACAGATTCATTACCTGTTATATTTGCGGCTGGAACAGATGACACCGGTTCTGTTTGAGAGTTTAAATTATCATTTTGTCCTGTTGGAGAACCACTTGGAACAGCTCCTCCTCCGCCGCCACCGCCGCCGCTACCGCCGGAAGCTTCAGAAGCAGCATCAGCGTTTTCTTCTACTGAAGTTTCTAATCCGGCAATATCTTCTGCTGATATTGACTCATTATTTCCGTCTATGCCAGATATTGCTTCCCAAGCATCCAAATATTCTTCTTCTATAGAATCTATTTGATTATTTCCGTATGCATTAGCAACCGCCAATGCGAAATCAGAAGTATTAACTGTACCGTCTTCATTTTTCTCTAAATCTTTGAAAATTGAAGCAACTTCACTACTGGTTACTTTTTTATCAATTCCTAAGTCTTTAAGGTATTTATTAATAAAATCCAAGCCTTGATTAAGATTAACATTATTCCCAGCCATTATTTGCTCCTTTTTCCATACATAATGTATGTATCGGAAAAATTTAGATATTCTTTAACAAAAAGGAATGCACAATAGAATAGATTTACAAAAATTTACAAAATTAAGATATTTCTCTGCGATTAGATATCATTTCCCAACAGCTTTTAGGACAAACAGTTGAACAAATACTACAGCCAATACATTTGTTTTCATCAGATTTGTATATCTTATCTTCAGTAGAAATAGCTGATTGAGGACAATTATTTAAGCAAATTTTGCAATCTACACAATTTTTCCCGTTCCATTTTGGAACTCTGACTCGTCCATTTCCTACCGCAGGCAAATCATAAACAACAAAATCATCTTGAATAAAATCACCAAAAATACCACCATTAACCCAATGTTCTTTTCTGAAATCAGAGACAGAAATTTTATTTTTTCTTAGAATCGGATTAATTGGAATAATTTTTTTCCAATCAGACCATTTTGTTAGTTCTGAATATAAAGCATCTTTTTTAATATCTTTTAAAAATTCAATCATGCCAGAAGATAAAAACTGTATATCTTCATCATTTAAAGAATTTATGCAAACACAATCTGAAATTTCAGAGACAGGTCCTCTAACATATATTGTTCCGCCCACCATTCCAACACAAGAACGACTTCCTAATACAGATAGTAATCCGTCACATTCGTAACCACAAATTACGGCAATCCCGCCACCCATAAATTCGAAACCAAAAGATCCGGCATTTTTTAATACCCAAAATTCTGGAAGCTCAAACTTTGGGTCATGTTTCATTAATGCACCACTTCTTGTTCCAACTCGTCCGGAAACAAAGATCTTGCCACCTGCTGCACAATGTGCTGCTGTATCGCCGCAATCACCATATACAATTATTTTAGCTCCTGAATTAAGCCAGCCAACATCAGCCGGAGCCGAACCTTCCACAAGAATCTTAGTTCCAGGAAGAGCCATTGCACCAACTCTTTGTCCCGGATTTTTTACATTAAAAATTAATTCTTCATCTCTATTTTTAGCCCAAGAAGAACCTCCAATGTTATGCTGTCCGCAGGCATTAATATAAAAATTTGTATAACCTTCATCAATTTTTGTTGTTATTAATTGAAGAAGATCTTGAGTAGACATTCTTTTATTATCTTTTAATGTTTCAATTTTACAGATTTCTTTTTTCATTTTCTTCTTCCGTTAATTAACATACATATTGTATATCCAGTCTATCAGCAACATTTTTATCAACTGTAATTAATGCATCAGAACGCCCGATAGGTAAAGTAGAATTTCCTATTGGTCCCATTAATTTTTTTAATTCCATGTCTGTAGCAATGAAATAATTGACTATATTTTGAGCTGCGACATCAATATCAAGCCTTTTGGTAAGGCAAATATCCTGTGTTGCTAATCCTGCAGGACATAAACCTGTATTACAAGCATTACATTTACCTTCATCATTACCAACGCAACCGGCTATTTCTAATAGTAGTCTGCCCGTAAAGACCCCATTTGCACCTAGGCATATAAGTTTAAATGCATCAGCAGCAAAACTACCCGTCTGCCCTAAACCTCCACCGGCAAACAAAGGAATCTCACCTTGTCTGCCTTGATGAACTGCTGCCAAATAGCAGTCTCTGAGTTTTGAAGTAATTGGATGTCCTGTATGGTTTAAAGAAATTTCATGAGCAGCACCTGTTCCCCCGGCAAGTCCATCTAAGAAAAATCCACCGACAATATTATATGGATCTCTAAGTAAATTATTATATACAGAAACACTTGTAACTGAAGCAGCAACTTTTATTGCTACAGGTACTCTAAAATTAAATGCAGCGTTCATTGATAAAAACATTTTTTGTACTGATTCTTCAATAGAATATAATCCTTGATGAGTTGGAGGACTTAATAAATCAGCACGTGGAACACCACGTATTTCCTGAACGTATCTGGCAACTTTACTTGCCATGAGTAAACCGCCATCACCAGGCTTTGCACCCTGACCTATCTTAATCAATATCCCCGCAGGATCTTCTGTCATATCAGGCATCGCCTGAATAATTCTATTCCAACCGAAATGTCCTGAGGCAATTTGAAGAATCATATATTTTACGTACTTTGACTTTAACAATCTTACAGGGATTCCGCCTTCTCCTGTACACATTCTGACAGGGAGCCCCAATACTTCATTAAGATACGCTGTAGCAATCGCCATAGCTTCCCACATTCTCCAAGATATAGCACCTATAGACATATCTCCCATAAGAATCGGATAAATCCATCGGTTAGGTGGCAATTGTTGTGAAACCTGCATCTTACCCTGTTCCATGTGTAAATTCAACTTATCAGCAGAAAGTACTCTTCCAAATTGTGTTCTCAATTCAAATTTATGACGAGCAGCATCTAAAGAAGGGTCTGTCATTTGAGATATTCTGCCGATTTTTATTTTATCAAGTGTACGACCTTCCGTATTCAAATTTGAACGCCCACCCTTTTTTAATGAATCTGCTTTTGCTGCTCTATACCTAACGGAATATCTGTCATTAACATTTCTGACTGCTTTTATTGCACCGTTGGGACATACTCTTGAGCACATACCACATCCGCGGCAGTGATTTTCAAATGATATATTTTGTTTAATAACCAAAATTTTTTCAAAAGAGGGCCTTTGCAAACTACCTGATAATTTTCTTCTTTTTTCTATGAAAGGACTAATTGCTCCAAATGAACAAACGGCAGTGCATTTACCGCATTGAATACACTTAGATTCATCATACTCTATAATCCAAGGTAAATCATCCTGATGTAATTCATTTATACTTATTGTTGCCATCTTTCCACCGTTAAATCATTTTTTATAATTATAGTTTCTTTTTCATTAGGATATATATCTTTTGTAATATCTCTGTTTGGAAGAACATCGTTAATTCCGTTAACCTCAGAAGTCATAATTACTGTATCATCATCCATCCCGATAACAACAGGCCTTAATTTCTTTGAATCGCATACACATAACATTTCACTATTTGGTAAAACACCTAATATTGTGTTTGGTCCGTTTATTTCCAAATGAGAAAGTGATGCTTTTATTCTCAATAGAATATCCTTATCCGGTCTATTCTCTATCTCTTCATAAGTTAGAGGTGTTATTGTGTGCTTATAGTACTGAATAGGCCATTTTAAAATTTTATTTATGTAATGAAGTGTGTATAAAAAACATTGTGAATCAGATTCAAAACCAATGTATCCTTTATACAAAGATTGTTGATAATCTCTGTTCTTCTCAAAAAAAGTATTTTCACCGTTTGCAAGCAAAGTATAACCATCTAAGAAGAAAGGATGTGCAGCATAGCGAACAATATCATAATTTGTATTTTGACGACATTGTGCAGTAATAACTTTTGCACACAATTCCTCATTTTCATCCCATAAGTTGAAGTATGTTCCTATGTCATTGGGACTTCCTATTTCTTTCAAAGTTAATACATCCGGCCAAAAAGAATAAACATAACCTAAATTATTTTTTTCTAATTCTTTTCTTAATTGTAGAGCAGTATCAACTAAAAGCTCTTCTTTCTCTTCTTGAGTAGCATATTTATGACTTTTCGGATATTGAAATGCCTCAAAAATATAGTTGGGCATTGGTTCAATTTTCAAACCTTTTTGATTATTTATATCTGGTGCCCATTGCAAAACACGAGTAAAACCTAATTCGTGTAAAATGTCTTCAGCTTTTCTTGTCCCTTCAACAGTAGCAGCCATAGAAAGAATCGGAAGATTTTTATATGCAGAAAATATACCACCTAAATCTTGCATAACAAAAGCAAAACCTGAATTATCATGTCCCTTCTGTTGTGAACGCATTAATTTTAAGGCTATCGACGGGTGTAAATATTTCTTTGATTTTATAGCGCCTATTCTACACATTGCAGTGATATTTTATTCCCGTATAGACTGGTATGTCAACATTTTCAGAAAAAATGTTAAAATTTTTTTCAAAAAAGGCAATTTTATTTTTCAAAAATACTTTATATAAGAGTAGACAGTTCAACGAAAGGAGAAAATAGTCTTAATCTCAAAAAAACGCAAAGAGGCAATGTTAAGGGAAAAATATCAAAATCAGCCATTTTAGGCAAAATGATTATAAAAAAATTTTTTACTCTCTCTCTTAATATCCTCGTGTTTATTTGATGTTTGCACACTCTGCAAACATTTTTTTTATATAAATTTTAAGATTTGTAACACGGGTTTAAATAAATAGCAATTTAAATATGCAAAAAAAACTTTATATAAATGTAGACAGTTCAACGAAAGGAGAAAATAGTCTTAATCTCAAAAAAACGCAAAGAGGCAATGTTAAGGGAAAAATATTAAAATCAGCCATTTTAGGCAAAATGATTATAAAAAAATTTTTTACTCTCTCTCTTAATATCCTCGTGTTTATTTGATGTTTGCACACTCTGCAAACATTTTTTTTGCTTGTTTATATTAATTTGCATCTAAAATATATATTCCTGCTAAACCATTTGTAATTTGTTCTCTTGTGAATCCATTTGTAAAACCATCAACCATAGATTGATTATAGTAGTTTTCAATGTTTGGATCATTAACTATATACTTGCCATCTTCAGTTTTGCCTGCAATGACAATAAAATGACCTGCATCTGTGAATATTGATGATTGTAAAACTCTTGCTATTACAGGTTTACCTGCATCTAATGCAGCATCTAAATTATTTGTTCCGTCACCATTTATGTCAGCACAAGCATTTCCCCATCCTTCATATGTGGTTAAATTCAGACCGAGGTTTTTGATTCCTGCATGCATTGCAGAAGCCGGATTATCACCTCTGTAACCATTTGTTAACATGTCTGGAGTAATGGTTTCTCCTGTTAAATATGATGCAATCATTGCTAAACTTGTAATTCCGCATCCGGCACTTCTTATTGTACCCGTTGCAAATGCATCAGTATATACTGTTTGGAAATACTGTGGAATATCGGAACGGTTATTAAAAGAATCAAAATCATAAATTTCGTAAAGTCTTTCATAAAAATCTCTTGTTTGCGGATCTTCAATGCTATCAAGAAATTCTTCTAATGTTATATCTGACTCTTCTTTATCAGTTGCGCCAAATTCTTCACCATTTTCTGCTTTATCAATAGCATTATCATATGCAGAAACATTTTCTCTTAATTGGGCAATATCAGCATCAATTTGAGCAGTTTGTTCTGCTTCTACACTTGAAAGATTTATTTGTGCATCGATATATGCCATAAATGCATCTGCAGCAGCTTTTGCGTATTCATTTTCTTGCATTTTTTGAGAGTTTAAAATGTCAGCTAACTTAGTGTCTATTTCTAAGCCTTTTTCTTCAAAAGAAGCCAAAGTGGTTTCTTCATTTGCCAATTTAGCTTGTAAGTCAGCAAGTTTAGCTTCTAAAGTTGCTTTTTTATTTAAATATTCTTGATATGCAGGATTTGGTTTTGATACGCTTTCTCCTGTTTCTGGGTCTGTTTCAGTTATTGTTTCAGGAGGGACAGTTAAGGAACTAATTTCTCCTTCAGTTGAAGATATTTGACCTTTTAAACCATCTATAACAGATTTTTGATTATTTATTGCTATATCATTTTCTTCTTTTAGTTTTTGGACATCAGCAATTTCTTTATATAACTCTTTAGCGTTTTCTTCAAATGCTTCTATAGCTTCATTATATTCAGTCTTAGCATCAGTAACACTTTGTTCTGCTTCAATTACAGCTTCGTTATTATATTTTTGAGACTGCATTTCACTTAATTGAGCTAAAGCGTCACTTCTGCCTGCTTGTAGTTCTTCAATAGATTCATTTCCTGTTATATTGGCAGCTGGAATAGATGATACAGGTCCTGTTTGAGTGTTTAAATTGTTGTTTTGTACAGAAGGAAAACCGCTTGATGAAGCTCCTCCTCCTCCTCCGCCGCCGCCACCACCGCCGCCGGAAGTTTCAGAAACAGAGCTAGAGTTTTCTTCTATAGAAGATTCTAAGCCTGCAATATCTTCTGCAGATATCGATTCATTATTCCCGTCAATGCCAGATATTGCTTCCCAAGCCTCCAAATATTCTTCTTCTATTGAATCTATTTGTTTTTCTCCGAATGCATTAGCAATCGCTAATGCGAATTCAGAGGTATCAACAGTTCCGTCTTCATTTTTTTCTAAATTTTTGAAAATTGAAGCAACTTCATTGCTCGTAACTGTTTTATT
The DNA here is from genome assembly GCA_944322745.1 of Candidatus Gastranaerophilales bacterium. GTDB lineage: Bacteria > Cyanobacteriota > Vampirovibrionia > Gastranaerophilales > Gastranaerophilaceae > Avigastranaerophilus. The sequence continues at coordinate 90,298 of CALUPV010000002.1, forward strand.
AATGCCCAACTTATTGAGATATTTGTTTATAAACTCTAATCCTTGGTTAATACTAATACTTTTATCAGACATTGATAAATTCCCTTTTTCCATATAACCAATATTATAATCGGCAAGAATTTCAAATACTTAAATATTTAAAATTAAAAAAACAGAATTAAATAAAATAACTTTATAAAAATATATTATTGTTTATTATGAAAAAATTTTATAAAGTCTGTGCAATATACATATATATTGAGTTGGTTTAATATCTTTTAGAATTTTATATAATTGAGTTGGTCTTAAATAAAATTTTCTGTATGCTTTGGATAAAGATTTTTCTATATATTTTGAATTAAGTCCATCCGCAATCCAGTTTGGTTTAATATAAGATGTATGAGAATTGCTTAAATTACTTTTATATTTACCGGTACGCCATAAAGGAGATCCTGGAACTATATCTAGTACATAGAAAGCTGCTTTATCTAATTTTGATTTTATAGAATAGTTAATAGTTTCTTCTATAGTCTCTTTTGTTTCTCCCGGTAAACCAAGAATAAAATTACCTCGAACTTCAATACCTGCTTCATGTAAAATTTCTATAGATCTACTAATTTGTTGTATTGTTTCGCCTTTTCCTATATTCTTTAGAATTTCATTATTTGCAGATTCTATACCAATTGCAACTTGATAACAACCTGCCTTTTTCATTAAAATAGCAAGTTTTTTTGTTATTGAATCTGCTCTTATTCCATTAACACAATGCCAAGGCAAATCAATTTTCTTTTCAATCATCAAGTTAAATAATTTATATGCATAAGATTCATCAATTATTGGATTATCATCCAGAAAATGTATTTCTTTAATACAATATCTTTCTTTTAATAATTCAATTTCCGCAACAACATTTTCTGGTGAACGGAAGCGAACTTTATTCTTATAAAAAACAGGGCTGGCACAAAATGCACAATGCCCCAAGCATCCTCTTGTTGTCATGATAATTCCGATAGGAGTCTTTTTACAAGAGCCACCCATTGGTAAAACAGGATATTTTATGGGGTTAAATTGTTCCCAATCAGGAAAAGGAAGATCATCCATATTTTCTACTACATCTGCAAATTCAACTTTTTTATCAGAATTTATGTCTGTAATTTTATATACACCTTTAATTCCTGTATTATTAAAATTGTTTTTTAGTAGTAATGGTAATGCTATTTCTCCTTCGCCACAAATGACAAAATCGCAATTAGTTTCTTTTAATGTAGTATATGGCAAAAAAGAAGGGTGTACTCCTCCGATAATAACTCGAAAAGAAAATTTTTTTAATTGTAATGATAGTTCTTTCACTTCATTATAAAAAGCAGAAAGACAACTAATTCCTATACAATCAGGTTTTAGTTCTTTTATTTTTCTTATTAATTCTTTATTACTGTATTTATGTAGTAAATTATCTATAACAATAGAGTCAATTCCATTTGCTTTTAAGGAAGAAGACAAATATGCCAACCCAAGATAAGGTGCTACACTTGGTGCATCATAGTTTGGTCTTATTAATACTACTAACATTAAAACCTTCTATTTTCATGTCCATTATACCAAAAAAATAGCAAAAAAATATCTTATAAGTTTTAAGACATTATGAAAATTTTAGGATATTCTAATATTAATAATAAAAACTATTTGCCTTTGAATAATCAAAAGAGTTATATTCATTGTGAAAATGAATATAGTCAATTGCCAATAAATATAAATCGTACTAATATAACGAGTTTTGGTGCATTAGGACTTGGGTTGGAAATACCCAATTTTATGATTCAAGTGAGAGTAAGGAAATTGAAAAAACTTGGATTATCAGATTTTTATGCACAAAGAATTGCAAGATTAGAAAAAGAAAAATATAAAAAAGCTATTGAGCTGATTTCAATGGGGGTATTTGAAGAAGGTGTTGAAAGGGCTATAGAACTTGATGATATTAAATATAAGCAAGCTATTGAACTGGTAAAACATAATGTTACAAATGAAGATTTAGCTTCACTTGCAAGCCTTGCAGGAGAATCTTATAAAAGAGTTATTGAACTAAAAGATAGCGGAATTGATACTGAACAAGTTGGTTTATTTGTAAATCTTAATGAATATGAATATATTGAATCAAAAGAATTAATGAAAAAAGGCTATACACCAGTAGAAGCAGCTCGTCTTGCCGGACTTTCAGAAGAGCAAAAAGAGATTGCTTTATCTCTGTTAAATTTAAATTCTCCAATAGAAATAGCATCGGAAATAGCGAAGATGGAACCAGAAAAAAGAGATCTTTGTATAAAACTTACAGAACGAGGTATATCTCCAGAGGAAGCTGAACCAATTGCAAATTTAGAGGAACAACAGAAAAAAAGACTTGACGAAATAATTTCTATGAATGTAGGAGATGAAAATATTGTCGATTTTGCAAAATTTTCAGATGAACACTATCAAAAAGCCTTATCTTTGTTCAAAGAAGGAGTTTTGCCTGAATATATTTCATCAATAATTGGAATAGAAGAAGGTTTAATTGACAATAAAGAATATGAAGAATATAGAAAAAGGGGTTATAGTAGGAGTGTTTCATACTCTCTATCTTTATTAAATTCAGAAGAAATAAAAGCATTGTCAAAAATAATTAAGAAAAACCCTCAGATAAAAGACCTTCTAATGAAAGAGTACGATATAAATATAATTGAATTACAAAATACAGATGGAATAGAAGCAATTCTTAGCCGAGAAATCAGATGTGACAATGGCACAAAAATAACTTTAGTACAGACATTTGATAAAAACGGAAACTCAACGAGAAGCAGGGTTGAAGAATATTCAAATCATGCAACTTCTTCTATTATGTCCGGGGCATCTGATGTTTACAAAGCAAAGTATGATAAATACGGTGAAATAAAAGAACTGTCACAATTTGTACAAGATCCTATAACTCATTCAGTAATTGGTGTTATTCACAGTAAAGCTTCTTCGCTACTTCCCGGAGTTTATGAGTCTGTTTATTATGATATTTCAGAATTTATTACAAGTAATTTGAATGATGATAATGAAGTTGATTATGATATTGAAAAATCAGTTAAGACAAATGGTATACCTATTTCTACAGTAGTTCAAGAAAAAGACGGCACAATTGTATATAAAGAAAAATTTACAAGAAATGGATTATTAACAAGTAGGGTTTATAAAGAAAGAAAAAATGAAGAAGGACAAATAATTTATAATTATTATTCATACAATATTAAAAATTATAAAGATTCATCAGTGTTAATGGATATACAAAGAGAGTATAAAAAATACGATGATAATTATGCAGTGTACTTTATTAATGGAATAGAATATAAATTAATATATGATGATGCAAATAAAGAGATAACTATATCAGATGGAAAAACAATTAAAAAAATTTCATTTAAGGAAAAACTGGCTTTATATTCCCAAGATATACTATGGGAAGTAATAAAGACACTTCCTGTTGATACGTTGCTAATAATAGATAAGAATGCAAAACAATGGAATTATTGCAGAGAAGAAGATTCTGCTGCCGATGGATATTCGCATACAATTTCCACAGGTAAAATTCATGGTGTTATAAATCATGAAGCAGGGCATTTTAAAGATTATGAATCAGAATTTAGTATTAGAGATGAAAATTTTTTAAAAACTTATAATGAAGAAATGCAAACCTTTTTAAATTCGACACCATTTAATGAACAAGAATTTGTACAATATTTTACTCCAAGAGCAATGCTTATGGATGCTACAGGTACAAATGAATTTGCAGCTGAAACAAATATTATTCTCACAACTTACGGAACAAACTATGAACGATTAAAGACAAGGTCACAATTTTTAGCAAGATATTTTCCTAAAACAATTGCAATAACAGCAGATTTACTAGGAAAAACATCAAAAAAAAGCTTGCTTGAAGAAGATTAATTTTTTTAATTTATAATAATAGAATGATGAAAAATTTTATAATAAAAACATTAGGCTGCAAAACAAATCAAGTTGAATCTGCATTAATTGCAGAGATTATGGCAAACAATGGCTATACGGAAACAAACGATATAAATAATGCAGAATATTATATATTAAATTCTTGTTCCGTAACCCAAATTGCAGATGCAAAAAACCTATCTTATATAAGAAGAGCAAAAAGAGAAAATCCGAACATTAAAATAATAATCACAGGATGTATGGCACAATTGGAAAAAGAAAATCTCTTGAAAGAAAACTTGGCAGACTATGTAATAGGAAATCATGAGAAAAATGATATTGCAGATATTATCAAAAAAGGTGAAAATTTAAAAGTTTCAGATATTTTTAGTCACGATTATTTTAGATATGAGAAATTACATCAAACTCATAGAACCAGAGCTTCTGTAAAAATACAAGACGGATGCAACAATAGATGTTCATACTGTACAATACCGTTTGCAAGAGGAAAAAACCGTTCTAATTCAATTAAAAATATAATTGAACAAATTAATTTATTTGCTGATGAAGGATACTTTGAAACAGTTTTAACCGGTATCCATATTGGACAATGGGGTAATGAATTAAATCCTCAATTAAAACTTCAGAATTTATTAGAAAAAATCGAAAAAACAAATATAAAAAGATACAGACTGGGTTCATTAAATCCAACAGAGCTCACAAATGATTTTATTGATTTTTTATCAAAATCTAAAAAATTTTGCCCTCACTTCCATCTCTCATTGCAATCAGTTTGTAATAAAACATTAAAAGCAATGAATAGAAACTATAACGTTGAAGAAATAAAAAACTTAGTAAATTATATTAATTTAAAATTTGATAAAGCATTTATTGGCAGTGACATTATTGTAGGCTTTCCCAATGAGACTATAGAAGATTTTGAAATAACATTAAATAATTTAAAAAAACTTGAATTATCACGTATACATGTTTTCCCTTATTCAAGAAGAAAAGGGACAATTGCTGACAAAATGGATAACCAAATAGAGACTACAGAAAAAAAACGAAGAGCAAAACTTATTCAGGAAATATCTGACAATAAGTTGAATAAATTTTTTAATAAAAATATCGGAAAAATAACAGAAGTGGTTGTAGAAAAGAGTCGAGATAAAAAATCAGGTTTCCTGAAAGGTGTAACAGAAAACTATATAAATGTTTTAATAGACGATGAAGATTGCTACAAAGATAAACTTATAAAGATAAAAATTACGAGTTTATCTGAATATAATGAGAAAATGATAGCTAAAATTATTTAATTACAACAAGTTTTTTAAGAATTTTTTTATACTCTTCATCAACATTATTTTTTATAAAGAAATCTTCAAGAGAGTTGTATTTACCTATTTTACGTCTAATCCAAACCACTTTTTTGGCTTTAACTCTATCAAAACCAGGTAACTCTTTTATGAATTCCCAATCAGTTTTATTAACATTTACTTCAATATCTTGTTTTTTTGTTTTCTTTTCTTTAAGTAACTGAACATAGAGTCTTAATTCATTTACTTTTTGTTTTTTAAGAATTTTACCAATTATAATTATTGCAATACCAAAGAATATTAAAAAAGCAACATATACTATACTTTTATAATAGAAGGCTAAACCAATTAATGAAAAATACAAATACCAAAATATATACATAAACTACCTAAACTATTTTCAATTAACATATAATAATTATATTATACAAACAAACTAATTTTGAATTGTTATACCAAATTCTTGCAATTTTTGAATTATTTCAGCTTTTTTCTGTTCCCAAAGAACAATCTCTTTTTGCAGATTAAACTTACTTGCTGAACTTAATAATTTTTTCACATATTCAAGTTCAACAACATACCTTCTTGGCGAATTACACAAATCGCTTTTTTCCATTTTTTTAGAGAAATCAGAATAAAGATTACATAATATAACATGTGATTTAGGACCAGCCTCAATTGGTTGATTAACATTTCTATTCATATTAACACTTTCCATATTAAAATTTCTCATCTTAAACCTACACTATTTTAGCATAATATATTCTTCTAAAATATTTTGTCAATTGAGATTCATTTATAACAATATGTTTAGAAGTATCCCAAGGATTTGTAATTTCAAAAAGGACTTCTCCATTGCTTCCTGTTTTTGGTTTTATTGTATATGCGTGACGCCCAACAATATTTAATTCTTTATTTAAGAATTTTGTATCAGAGTCTCCTAATGTACTACCACCAAATATATATTTATGATTAGATGATGTATCTTTCAATAATTTAAGACCTGAATCCATTTGTAATCTAGCTGTATCTTCAAATCCAAACATAGAAAATACTTCATCCATCCATCCTCCTTGATCGCGAAGTTCTTGCGGTATATTGCTATCCAAAACTAATTCATTTAGTTTTTTATTTAGTTCTTCAATTTCTGCATTAATATTATTAAGTATATTTTGATATTTTTCTTTATGTATATTGAGATTATCAAAGTTTATTGATATACCATCTTCTGTATCAGTTATAAATTTAGAATAAAAACCTTCTCTATATTCTGGATAGAAATCTCCTATTTTGCCATATCCGCCAAGTGGCAGTTCATCTACTAATTTTCTTGCATTTTCTAAATCTAAATTTCCCATATTGAAATCATATATCGCATCAAATCCTTTTCCGGCTTCAATTATATTTTCGTAATCGCTAATTTTGTTTAAAATTTCACTTTCTAAGTCTTTAGCTTTTTTATCTAGCAATTCAAGACCATAGGTATATTCAATCATTTTTACACCTTCAGAACCATTAACAATTTTGGTTGTTTCAACATAATCTGTCATATTTTTATTAAAATCAAGTTTAAACTCAACATTACCTTTTGGAAGCTTAAAACTTACAGAACCATCTTGATTTTCAACAAAACATCTTAAAACTTGTGGACTTGTTTCTGGATTAGACAACATAGAATAAATAGAAGAAACCAAGTAACAATCACCAATGTTTTGTTGTTTAACATTTACATTATTTCCGTTAGGAAATAATCGTTTGTAAGTCTGTGCTGAAATATTTAACTCTTCAATAGTTCCATCACTTAATTTGATTCCAACATTTTTTGCATCTGGTAATTGAACCATATCACCAACAGCAGCATTTTCTATATCTCTAATTTTAGTATGTATTTTTACATCATCATTTTTCCTTAAGAAAAGACTAAATATAGATTTCGCGCCAAGTGGAGAACTTTCAGGAAGAGCATCCTCAGCATAAACAAAACCATTTCTTAATGATGCAGTTTTATCGACGCCCGAATATTTAGACGGAACAATATCAATAGTTGAAGCTGTAGTAACATTATCAGGGACAACTTTCCATCTATATGTATTTGTTTCAGGTGTATAACCTACAACTTCGAACTTAGAACCATTCTTTAATAGAACTTCGTCCATTACTCGACTTTGTACAACATTTGTTCCCTCCGGAATAACTATTTCTATATTAGCGACTTGATGTTCTAAACCATCAGTTTTGGCTTCAGCTTTCAAACGACTATTAATATATGCATTAACAGCCGGATTATTTTTGTCAAGTGTTGTGGATGTAAAACCATCAGCTGTAAAAACTTCTCCTACTTCTTTATTAGGATTATAGTTTTTAGTTTGAATTTCTGTTCGATAAACAACTGTTTCTGTAGTCAATGGTCTACTTAAATCGTCATAACCACTTTTAGCAAAATCAACTACAGACTCAAAACCACCAAAATCAGCTAACTTATCTAAATCAGATTTTCTTCTTAAAAATCCATTAATTATTTCGGAATTATATTGATAATCTTGCAAACCTTGCACTGAATTTTTTAGAGAGTTCTTCTGCGCTTCTGTAAAAATATCAGATTTATCAATAAATTCAATTGCACTTAGAGTACCATCATTAGCCAAAATATCTTTCATTTGTTCAGATTCTGCATTAAATTTAGGATTAAAAGTATTATCTGTTTCTATTACAGATTCTGAAGCTATTATATCTGCAGAGTTCAAACTAAAATTGTCAACATCCACATTTAAACTATTTGTATTTGTATTTTCAGTAAATATATTAATACTTGGTTTTTTACCATCTAAGGAAAGAAATTGACTAGAATTGTTATCAATATTTAATGATTCACCATTTAGTAAAATAATTTTTTCATCTCCAAAAGATACAGATTGGTTTGTTCTTGAATTTATTAATGTTCCACCTTCTATCTTTATATCATCACCAGCTTTGACAGATAAAGAGTTCGAACCAAATATTTTTCTTGTAACTTCACCAAGTCCTAAACTTGTTAAAGAACCAAAACCAGCACCTTGCAATGTCGTCTCAGCTAATTCAGAGAAAGAAAATTCTTTATCTTCATCCAAAGCTGAATCAACAATATATTCCAAAGAATTACCAAGCGCACCATCAACAGCACCTTCTACAATTTCACCGGTAATTCTTGAAGCAGCAGTTTCAATCAAGAATTCACCCGCTTCATTTTTAATAACATTGCCAACTTGATTTTGCAATACTTTACCGGCAACTACTTTTCCAGCACTATTGGCAACTCCACCAGAAAGACCAGAAACACCACCAACTAAAGCATCTTTTAACATATCCGTTTTTGCATAATCAACGATATCTTCAATGAACGATTTATCATTCTTTTGTGTTGCAGCATCTAGAGCTTTTATACCAACATTAACCGCAGCTCCAACGGCAAGACCTGCAACAGGACCCATTGTTGCTGTTGCAATACCAGCTACGGTTGTTGATACGGCATTTAATGCAGAATCTTGTGTAGCTTCATAATCCATAGCGGTTTCTGCAGCTTTTGTATTACTTACTTTTGAGTTTCCATTAAATAATTCGTTTAAACTTTCTGACGTTAAATCTTCACCAGTCAATGATTTATAATAAGAAGCAAATTCTTGTTCTGTAGTATTTGGACTGCAAAGTTTCTCAACCAGTTTTTCACACTGTTCCATTTGCGAATGTGCCATTTTTTCTGTTGTTCCAATACCAACAAAATTATTAACTTTACTTATAATTGTAGAAAAGATACCTTGAGACTCAACTGAATCATCAAAATTCTTTGACATCTCTGATACTTGTGAAGAAAGTTCATTTTTGATATCATTAAAATCTACAGTCTGACCGTTTTCCAAGGTAAAATTACCTTCTTTTAAATTTTCTTGTGTTTTTATACTTTCTTCAATTGCATCTATATCAGGTGTTTCTGAAAAGACCATTGAATATAGTTCTGCAATTGCATTTGTATCTGCTCCACTTTTTAAAGAATTGTACATTTCATACATTTCAGAAACTTGATTTAATTCACCTTTGGTACCACCACCAAACAATCCTTTTGCACCATCCCAAAGTTTTCCTAATCCAGATTTTGAATTCGCATCAGTTTCAATTTCACTTTGTTGATTTAATAACTCTGCCTCAATAGCAGCTAACATGTAATCATTAACAGTTTGGGTTTTTTCCTCTGTTTCTTCTTTTGATTCCTGTTCTTTTTCCTGTTGTTGTACTTGTTGCATCAACTCATTATATTCTTGTTCAACGATAGCGATTTTTGCTTCTAAATCTCCGATTTTTACTTGCAATTCCGCACCTTTAGCACGAATTTGTTCTAGTTTTTGTTCTTGTAATAAAACAACTTGTTGAGACTGTTCTAATGTTGTTTCTGCAGCTTTCAACTCATTTTCTTTAGTCTTCAAATCTGTTTCTGCATTTTCTAATTCAGATTCAGCAGTTTGTAAATCAGTTTCAGCTTTTTCTAACTCAGTCTGAGCTTTAGTCAACTCATCTTGTGCTTTTGTTAATTCTTCTTGCGCTCTTGCTAATTCACTTTGTGCAGCATTTAACTCTGCCATAGCAGAGGCAATTGCAGAATCTCTTGCAGATGAATCATATGTAATACTTCCATCACTATTCTTTATAACTTTAATAGGTATAGCCATTGCAGATTGCAATGAACTTTGAGCACTAGCAACAGCATTGTTGGACACATCCACATTTGACTGTGCTGTACTGACATTATTTTCAGCAGTAGTCACTGCTGTTTGTGCGTCTGAAACAACTGTTTTAGCTGCTGTGACTTCTTCTTGAGCCAATGTTACCTTTTCCTGAGAACTTTCAACATTTGTTTCTGCATTTAAAACTGCTGTTTCAGAAAGAGAAACAGTTTCAAGAGAGGTTGTTAATCCACTTTGTATTGATTCTTCTTCTATCGAGATTGTAGAATACTGTGACTTATATCCTTCAATTGATGACTCATAATTGGTCTTCTCTTGTTCTTTTGCAGATAATTGAGAGGAAGCAGCAGAATCAGACCCATTTTGTTTATAACTATCAGGATTATAAAAGAAATTTCTACTTTGAACAAGAATCGCCATATAAAGAAAACCTCAAATAAAATATTTTTAATCTAAAAAGTTATCGGCAAAGTACGAATAATACTTTAAAATATTGAAGTAAAATGTTATAAAAAAATAGAAAAGCTTCTCAAAAGCCTTATATGATAAAAAATTTTAATTTACATATTTTAACAAATATATATTAGACTAAAAATTAAATACTTTCGTTACATATCATCAACATTAATTTACAATAAAAAGAAATATGTGCTAGGATATTTCTATAGTTTATGGGTCGAGAAAAGGGAAAAATAAATGCGCTATGTACCTTTGCATGTACATACTGAATATAGTTTACTTGATGGTGCAATAAGAAATAAGGACTATATAAAATTTGCGAAAGAAAATAACTTTGAGGCCGTAGCGGTTACGGACCACGGAGTTATGTATGGTGCATTAGAGTTTTACAGACTTGGAAAAGATATGCAGTTCAAAACAATTATAGGCTGCGAATTTTATGTACTTCATGGAGACATTACTCAAAAGGATACAAATAATCGTGAATTATACCATTTAGTACTGCTTGCAAAAGATAATACGGGATATAAAAATCTAGTAAAACTTGTAAGTATAGCCCATATAGACGGATTCTATTATAAACCTCGTATAAACAGAGAAATTCTAGAAAAACACTCAGAAGGATTAATATGCTTATCGGCTTGCATTGCTGGTGAACTTGCTCAAAGCATTTTAAATGGGAATAAAGAAGAAGCAAGAGAAACTGCAAAATGGTATAAAAATCTGTTTAAGGATGATTATTATATTGAGCTTCAAGATCATGGTATTGAAGAACAAAAAAGAACAAATCCTGAGCTTATAAAAATAGCGAAAGAATTGCAAATCCCATTAGTTATAACAAATGATAGTCATTACTTAAGAAAAGAAGATGCATCTTGGCATGATACTCTTTTGTGTATACAAACAAATGCTTTGAAAGAAGATGTAAATAGATTCAAGTTTCAAAATAATGAATTTTATGTAAAAACACCCGAAGAACTGAGAGAAGCTTTTAAATGGCTAGACTCTGAAACTTTTGAAGAAGCAATAGAAAATACAGCTCGAATAGCAGATAAATGTCACGTAATAATTGAACTTGGAAAAAGTATTTTACCTTCATTTCCGGTTCCGGAAGGTCATACAATTCCATCTTATTTGGGATTTTTAGTAAGGAAAGGTCTTCACGAAAGATATGAAGAAATAACCCCTGAAATTGAAGAGAGATGCAAGTATGAACTTGAAATTATTAATAAAATGGGATTTGACGCATACTTTTTAATAGTATGGGACTTTATAAATTATGCAAAAACTCACGGAGTTCCCGTTGGACCGGGAAGAGGTTCTGCTGCAGGAAGTTTAGTTGCTTATGCGCTTGGAATAACAGACCTGGATCCAATTAAACATCATTTATTTTTTGAAAGATTCCTAAACCCCGAACGTATATCAATGCCCGATGTCGATATAGATTTTGGAGACGGACGTGAAAAGGTAATAGATTATGTTACTGAAAAATACGGAAAAGACAAAGTTTGTCAAATTATAACATTTGGTACGCTTTCTGCGAAAGCAGCAATAAAAGCGGTTGCACGTGTTATGAATTTGCCTTTTGAAATTTCTAACAAAGTAAGCCAATATGTACCCGCTGAAGTCGGTATGACAATCGATAAAGCACTTGAAGTTTCCCCGGATTTTAAAAAAGTATATGATGAAGATGCACTTATAAGGCAAATTATTGATGAAGCACGAAATATTGAAGGTTTAAAACAAAATACGGGTATGCATGCAGCGGGTGTAATTATTTCGCACTATCCTTTAAATGAGATTGTGCCGGTGCAATATGCAAAAGAAGGAAATGTAATTACAGAATATCCAAAAGAAGACTGTGAAAAAGTAGGTCTTTTGAAGATGGATTTTCTAGGGTTGAAGAACTTAACAATTATTATTCAAACTCTTGATATGATAAAACAACGTCATGGAATAGATGTTGATATAAATAACATACCTTTAGATGATGAGGCGACCTATAAAATGTTAATGACAGGAAGTACAGATGGTGTATTTCAGTTAGAATCTGCAGGTATGAAACAGCTTGTAAAAGATTTGCGGCCATCTGTGTTCGAAGATTTAGGCGCTTTAGTTGCTTTGTTTAGACCTGGTCCATTAGGTTCGGGAATGGTAAAAGATTTCGTCGAAAGAAAACACGGAAGACAAGAAATAAAATATGCACATCCTTTACTGGAACCTGTATTAAAAGATACATATGGAACACTTGTTTACCAAGAACAAATTATGCAAATTTTCCAAGTATTGGCAGATTATTCTTTGGGCGGAGCGGACGGTGTAAGACGTATTATGGCGAAAAAGCACCCAGAAGACCTTGTAAAATTAGAAGGTCCTTTCATTGAAAAGGCTGTCGGAAAAGGGATGAGTGAAAAAGATGCGAAAGAACTTTTTGATCAGATAGGCAGTTTTGCAAGTTACTGTTTTAATAGATCGCACTCTGCCTGTTACGCTTTCGTAGCTTATCAAACAGCATACTTAAAGGCGCATTATCCTGTTGAATATATTTCAGCAATGTTAACAAATTCAAAGGACGATCAATCTAAAACACAATTATATATTGCGGAAGCCCAAAAACTGGGAATAAAAGTATTGCCACCGGATATAAATAAATCAAATTCAGAATTCACTCCTGACGGCGACAATATAAGATTCGGTCTAAATTCAATTAAAGGAATAGGAGAAGCTGTTCTAAAAGAGATTGAAGAAGAAAGAGCAAAGAACGGAGAATTTAAATCAATAGCAGATTTTACGCAAAGGATAAATCCAAGGGTAATAAACAGAAAAACACTTGAAAATTTAGCGAAAGCTGGTGCAATGACTTGTCTTGAACATAGCAGAAAAAAAGTATTTAATAATATAGAAAATATACTTAATGCTGCGGCAAGAGAAAATGAAGCAAAAGAATCCGGACAAGTAAGTTTATTTGCTTCACTTGGTGATGTAAATAGCGGGAGCAGTTACCAAATGAGCTCTTTTGAATTATATGGAAGTGATGAAGAATTCTCTGATAAAGAAATTCAGGAATTTGAGAAAGATTTACTCGGATTTTATGTAACAAGCCATCCGTTAGAATCAATCAGAGATAAACTTCCTTTTCTAACTACACATAATATATCAGATATGGAAAATATTCAAAATGATACTTTTGTAACTATATGTGGTTTATTGACTTCTGTTAGACAAATTCCTACTAAAAAAGACCCTACTAAATTTTTAAAAGCAGGTGTAATAGAAGATTTAACTGGAGAAATTGCTTTTGTTGCCTTCCATAAAACATTACAGGAATATAATACTTTCATTGAACAGGAAAAAAAAGTAATAATGTCTGGTAAATTACAAAAACGAGAAGAAGGTAATCCTCAAATAATTGTTGAAAGTATAAAACCAGTGGAAAATAGCAATATAGTTACAATAAGCTTTAAGAAAGAAACACCTTTTGAAATGTTAGTAGCAATCAAAGATACATTCGCTAATTATAGAGGAAGTGATCCTCTTGTATTTAAAACAGACAATAATGGTGTTGAAACAAAAGTACTTGCTTCTTCCAATTTTTGGCTAAATGCATCTAACGAGTTGATGCAGACATTAGAGAAAAATTTTGGAGAATGTATTACTGTCTCAATTAAATCGCTTGAGTAGCTTCTGAAACTATTTTAAAGTCTATGTTTTTAACCAAGAAAGAATATTTTTGATATGCTTCTTCCGGATTCATTCTTGCATCATTAATTTTTGCTTCCAGTTTTATGAATGTTTCTGCTAAATCAGGATCAAATTGAGTTCCTGCACAACGTTTGATTTCAGATATAGCAACGTCATGAGATAAAGCGGTACGATAAGGTCTCGTTGAAGTCATTGCATCATAAGTATCAGCTAACGCTATAATTCTGCCAGGTAAAGGTATTTGTGTCCCTTTCAATCCATCAGGATATCCTGTGCCATCCCATTTCTCATGATGTGATTTGACCCATTCGGAAATCATTTGCAACTTTTTTATATTAATTACAATCTTTTCACCTCTGACAGGGTGTGATTTCATAATTAAGAATTCTTCATCTGTAAGTTTTCCGTTTTTACATAATATACTTTTAGGCATTGCTATTTTACCAATATCGTGCAATAATCCTGCAATTTCAATATCTTCCATATAGGAATCATCTAAATTAAGTTCTTTTGCCAGTATCATCGAATATAAAGTAACCCTCAATGAGTGCCCGTTAGTATAAGAATCTTTTGTATCAAGTGCATTTGAAATTGCACGAATTGTTTTATAAAATAATTCTCTCAATTCATTATAAAAAACTTTATTATTACTTGCCATTGAATATTTTGAAATTCCATTATCAACTGCAATTTTGAGCTCTTCCGGTTCAAAAGGTTTTAAGATATATTGGAATAAATCACAATCATTAATTGCTGAAACTAAAATGTCTGTATCAACATGACCGGTTAACAATATTTTTATAATTTGAGGATTTGTTTCACGAACTTTTTTTAAAAACTCTGTACCTTCCATAACAGGCATTTTCTGGTCACTTACAATAAGTGCTATCTTGTTGCCGTATTGTTTAACAATTTCTATGGCTTCAATTCCATTATGAGCTGTAAGTATATTATATTTTCCTCTAAATGTTCTTTTAAGGAGCTGTAAATTGTTTTCTTCATCATCTACAATTAATACAGTCTGCTTTTCATCTTTTGCAAAATTTAATACGACATCTAAACTTTCTTTTAATTCACAAGAACTCATTAACTACCACCAAAATATCACTCAATAACTCGACTATCGACTAACAAAAGTATAAACTTAAATATATTATAACATTATTTTACAAAAGTTAACAACAAGCAAAAAATTAATATATGTCATATAATCTTTATTGATAATTTTTAAGAGAGGGATTATGCTAAACGGTAAAAAAATTGTTGTTGTTATGCCTGCATATAATGCTGAAAAAACTTTAGAAAAAACCTACAGTGAAATATATCATGAAATAGTAGATGAAATTATATTAACTGATGATAAATCCAGTGATAATACAAAGGATTTAGCAAAAGATTTAAATATAACAACAATTGTCCATAAAGAAAACAGAGGATATGGCGGAAATCAAAAATCTTGTTATACTGCTGCTTTAAAATCAAATGCAGATATAGTTATAATGCTGCATCCGGATTATCAATATACCCCTAAATTAATCCCGGCAATAGCTTCAATGTTAGCGTTTGAAGAATATGATGCTGTGATTGCGTCAAGAATGCTTTCTAATGCATTGGAAGGCGGGATGCCTTTATATAAATATATTGCAAATAAATTTCTAACTGCTTTTGAAAATTTATTTCTGGGCCAGCATTTATCAGAATATCATACAGGATTTAGAGGTTTTAAAAAGAATGTGCTTGAAAATCTTCCGTTAGAGGCTTGTGATGATGATTTTATTTTTGATAATGAAATGCTTGCTTTAGTGACATATTATGGATATAAGATAGGAGAGTTAAGCTGTCCTACAAAATATTTTCCTGAAGCTTCTTCTATAAATTTTTCTCGTTCTTGTAAATACGGATTTGGTGTTCTAGGTGTAAGTTTAAAATATTTTCTTGCTTATACAGGAATATACAAATCAAAGATTTTTAGAAAAGATGCTAAGAAACTTGATATAAATTCAGAACTTCCATACTATCATAAAACACAAGAAGTTAAATCTTAGTAGCTAATGATGGTGCTATAGAAATGAACTGTCTAACCAGTTCTTTATCCCATTGTATGCCTGCGCCTTCTTCAAGTATAGAACAAGCTTTTTCAACACTCATGCCTCTTCTGTATGGTCTGTCGCTTATTAATGCGTGATATGTATCTGCAATTGCAACTATTCTTGCTGCAAGAGGGATTTCTTCTTCTTTTAAACCGCAAGGATATCCTTTGCCATTCCATTGTTCGTGGTGATACTTAACAATAGGAATTAAATCATGAAGTAATGGATTAGGCTCTAAAATTTTTTCAACACCAATTGAAGGATGCTGTTGAATAATTTTAAATTCTTCTGCAGTTAATTTGTCCGGTTTTGTTAAAACATATTCCGGTATGCCTATTTTACCAATATCATGAAGTAAAGCTCCGAGTTTAATGCGTTCAACTTCTTTATCCGGTAAATTAATTGCTTTCGCAAGAGCAACAGAATATCTGGAAACAGATGAAGAGTGATCTTTTGTATATTCATCTTTTGCGTCAATTGCACTTGCAAGCGATGTAACAACTTCTATTAAATGATTTTGTGATACTATATTCTCATTTTGGAATTGTTCAACTAATGCTTCTTCAAAATTAATACCTAATTGAGAATGTCTTTTGGCCATAACTGTTGCAAAAGAATTTAAAGCTGCATCATCCCAAAAATCATAATCCTGAGTTGAAACAATTGTGGACCTTCCATTACTATAGCCTTTTGTTTTAGATACTAATACTGCTTGTTCAGCTAAAATTAATAACTTCTCTTTATCCATAGAATCATCAGGATATGTTGCTATACCAACAGATACTTTATTAATCGGACCTATGTCATCTACAAGACAGCAAGATAATGAATAAGTAAGGTATTCCGCAAGATATTTTGCTTCTTCTGCATCGATATTTCTTAATATAACAGATATTTTATCTCCGCCATATCTTGCTGCGATATCTTGCTTTTTAATATTTTCATTAATTTTATTTGCAACTAATTTTATTACTTCATCACCTTTAGAATGCCCATAGTCTTTGTTTATTTCCCCCATATTATTAATATCAAAAATGATAACAGAAACTTTTGTTTTATTGGATTCTGCATATGCAAGTTCTTGAGATAATAATTCGTGAAATCTTCTGTGAGAATACAAATTTGTCAAACTATCTAAGTGTGAATTTTGAGCCACTTTTTCGTATAAAGATGAATTTTGTACTAATAATCCTAAATTAGTAGCAGCCATTTGATATAGATTTATATGGGTTTGAACATTATAATCACTTGCCATTGCAACACATATATTTTTACCGCATATTTGGATTGGAATAATTACGCAAGGCAAACTAACCAAAGAAGGAAGTTTTAGGAAAGCAGAATTTTGAACAACCGAAACTTCTCCGCTTTGTATTGCTTTAACTATTTCGTTCTCTTTGTCACTCATAAAAACTTTAAAAGAGTATACATTAGAGTTTTTGTCTAACAGTTTTATGTTCACAGAATTAGATGATTCATTAATTAGACCTAATGCCGTATAAGCACAATTTAGTCTTGATGTAAACATATTATGAAATGCATTCAAAGAAATTTTTATGTCGTGATGATTCTTTATAATTTCGTTTGTTTCTTTGATAAAACCGGCATAATCAACAACACCATATGATTTTTCATTATGATGATTTATAATACCGTGAGAAGAATTAACGGAATTTATCCCGCTCCCGAGAATATTAATCTTTGCAACAAGCCCACTTCTATCGATGGGATTTGTTATTATTTGATTTGAGGGAGAGAGATTTTTCTTTTGTTTATATTTATTATCTATTTTATTATCTTTTTGCATTAACCAATCCTGAATACGTCATATTATAAATCTATAAATCAAAAAAATTGCGAATATGTAATAAAATGTTACAAAAATATCTTAACATATCTTATTTTTTTTGCAAAAGGAAATTTCTTCAATATATCCTCTAGATATTATTTGTAATGATTTCGGCAGTTTTGTTTGCTGCACCGGATGTTGATAGAACTTGCTTAACATTTTTCAACATTTCTATCATGCTGTTCCTATATTGTTCATCATTTAAAATTTTATTTACTGATTCAGCAATGATTTTCGGTTTAGCATTAAATTGTAATAACTCTGGAACAATGTCTTTATCCATAATAATGTTAGGTAGACAAACTCTTTTTATACACCTGACCAGCATATAAATAATAAATAAGAACATTGGTCCCCTATAACTTATAATCATCGGGGTATGATACAATGCTGCTTCAAGGGCAACTGTTCCCGACGCAAGAATAAGTGCATCTGACGAAGCCAATAGCTCATAATTCTTATTTTTTAATACTTTTATATCTAAATCTTTATATTTCTCTATAACAGGGTTAATAAGTTCATCTTTAATGCTCGGAGCTTGAGCGAGTGCTAATTGAATATCCGGATTTTTTGTTTTCAGGATTTTTGCAGAGTCTAAGAATATGGTTAAAAGATTATTTATCTCAAATTTTCTTGACCCCGGAAAAATTGAAACTAATTTTTTGCTTTTATCAAAGTTATATTGGTTGAAAAATTCTTCTTTATTAATTCTATCAGGTAATTCTTCTAACAAAGGATGTCCGACAAATTCGGCATCAACTCCAACTTTATCGTACATTTCTTTTTCAAAAGGGAATATGGTTAATACTTTATTAATCGTCTTTTTAACCGTATTCAAACGCCATTTTCTAGATGCCCATATTTGTGGCGGTATATAATAATATATTTTGAAACCATATTTTGATAATACTTTTGAAAGATTAAGATTAAATCCTCCGTAATCGATCATTAAAACCATATCAGGCTTATATTCATTTTTAAGATAATAAGCTATTTTTTTACCTAGATTAATATGCGATAAAATTATACTCAAATTAAAACCCATTGCTGACATTTTAGAGTGATCACAATAAAGCTTTACTCCTGCATTTGCAAGATTCTGTCCGCCAACTGCCTCTATTTCTATGTCGGCATTAAGCTTTTTTATCTCTTTTACTACGTCTGCAGCATGCTTATCGCCTGAATATTCTCCGGTAATTATAAATAATTTTTTCATACAGCCATTACTACAATATTATTTTTATCTGCATACTCAATAGTTTTTTCAGCATCAACAAGTATAGTTTCATTTGCTTCAACAGCTATTAATTTTGCATTATATCTTTTCATTGTCTTCAAAGTCTTAAGTCCAAAAGCAGGAATGTCAAACCTTTTATCTTGTTTTGGTTTTGAAACTTTTACAATTATAGAATCCTTTTTGCCCAATTTACAACCACGTTTTATACATTTATCAGTACCTTCAATTGCTTCAATTGCCATAATCATTCTGTCTTTTATTACAACTGATTGACCAATATCAAGTTCACCCATTTCTTTTGCAATCTTATAACCATATTCAACATCAGATAACTGAGCTTCTGTTGGTTGAATTTTTCCTAAAACACCACGTGGAACCATTAAATTTTTTATGAATATTGTTTGGTCTAAAACAGTAATACCAAGTTTTTGAAGTTCATCTACAAGAAATAACATTATAGCATCATCATTAAGTCTTTTAGCTTGTTTTAAAAATTCAATAGCTAAAGAATCAAATTTAAGTCTTCTTACAACTAAACTTTTTGAGACTTTTCCTATAAAAGTTAATTGTTTGATTCCTTCTGTTTCAAGAACTTTTTTTATTTTAAGAAGTTCACCAGGTGCTAAATCATATACTTTTGAACAATATTTTTTTAATTCATTTCTGTTATCCGGAGAAAGAGCAATAGCTATTACTTCAAATCCATTCTCTTTAGCATTTTTTGCTAAGTTAACAGGCAACTGCCCATCGCCGGCGATTAATCCTTGCTTATTTTCTAATTCTATAGACACAATAATTCCTCACTTAATATATATATTATAAAATAAAAATATATATTTTTATACTATTTTACATATTCATCTGCAACTTGTTTTTTATATTCTAACAAGCATTTTGAAAGTTGATCCGGACAGCTTGTGTTTTTAGAACCACATTTTATTCCTTGTAACTTTTCTATAACAGAGTCAATATGCATACCTTTTACTAAATTTCTTATACCAGCTAAATTTCCCATACATCCGCCAAGAAATTCAACATCTTGTATTATATCGTTTTCTATTAAAACATTCATTAATGCACAACAAGTGCCTTGTGTTTGAAATTGTATTTTGTTTATTGTCATATATTATCCTTCTTTAATGCGGAATTAACTTTAATGTTGAGTATAAAACTATTGCTAGTATAACGCAACAAGGAATAGTTAGAATCCAAGCAGTAACTATATTACCAATTATATTAGTTCTAATATTACCACCTCTTATTGCTGAGCCTACTCCCATAATAGAAGTAGAAACAACATGTGTTGTACTTAGTGGAATGCCAAAATGTGAAGCAATTAAAACAATTAAAGATGCTGCAAAATCAGCTGCTGCTCCGCTAATCGGCTTCAACTTTATAATTTTACTTCCCATTGTTTTAATAATTTTCCAACCACCTGACATTGTGCCCATCGCCATCGTAAACGCACAGATTAATTTTACATATATCGGAATATTGAATTCACCGGTTTCCATTACAATTACACCGCCTGTTACAAGAGCCATTGTAATTACACCCATTGTTTTTTGTGCATCATTTAAGCCATGACTTAATGCCATTAATCCTGATGTTATTAATTGTATATTCTTAAATCTTCTGTTTATAACATCCGGCTTAATTTTATAGAACAATCTCAAAAATGCACACATAACCATAAATCCAATAATAAAACCAATAACAGGTGAAGCAAACATTGGTATTATAATTTTTTCAACCAATACAACGAAATGAATGGGATTAAGTCCGGCATGTATAAAAGTTGCACCTAAAAGTCCTCCGATTAATGCATGTGAAGAACTGGACGGAAGACCAAACCACCATGTTATCAAATTCCATATTACAGCAGCAAGTAAAGCACAAAATATAACCTGTAAAGTTATTGCATCACTTGCTATAATTCCTGCCCCTATTGTTTTTGCAACATTAACTCCAAGCAAAGCACCGATACATTCTAAAACAGCGCCAAACAATACAGCCTGTCTTGGAGATAATACCTTTGTTGAAACTATTGATGCAATTGAATTTGCACAATCATGAAATCCGTTTATGTACTCAAAAGCCAAAGCTACAATTATTACAGCTATTAATAATAATATAGTAAATGTCATAATAAACCTCTGTTAACTCATTTTTAAAACAACACTTACTACAGCATCCGAAACACTATAACAAGCATCTAAAGCATTTTCCAAATCCTTATGAATATCTCTAAGTTTTATAACATTCAAGGCATCATATTTACCGGAGAATAATGCTTCTGTAGCTGCATATAATATTTCATCACCGCGAGTTTCAATTTCTTTCATTTTTAAATTTTTTGCAGTCATATCTGAAATTGTTGGTTTTTTAAAATTAGCAAAAATTTGCTCCAATTCAGAAGTCGCTGCAATTAAGGTTTGAGCTTGATTTTTCAAGTTTTCAGTATATGAATCCAATCTATAAACCTTCAAATTCAAGCACGCTTTCGTTATTTTTTTTGTAATTTTATTTAATAATGTAGCTATTTCTTGAATATCTTCTCTATCTATTGGTGTGACAAAAGACGTATCTAAAACTTCTAATGTCTTTTTTATATTTTTTACACTTGCATGTTTATACTGTCTGGCCATTGCAATATGCTCTTCAGTAATACCTTTTTCCATTATCTCATTGAAGAGTATTGCTGCCTGTTTACAACATTTTGTTCCTTCTTCAAACAATGAATAAAAAACATCATTTGATGGCGGTAATATGTATGACATAATTCCACTTACTAATTTCGACATATCTCTCTCCTTTACAAAAAAACAATGCCATATACACTGTTTTATACTAAATTTTGTTTAACTAACTCTTTTCTTATTTTATTTAAACCTGATTGGATAATTCTTGAAATTCTTGATGGGGATAAATTAAATTCCTCGGAAATTTCTCTTAACTTCTTATCATTGAAAAACTTACATTCAATAAGTTCTCTTTCTCTAGGAGGAAGATTTTTTATTGCTTGTTTTATACTTTCACTTAATTCTGAAAATAATATTGTTTCTTCCGGATTTCTCTTGTAGTCTCTTATTTGGGTTGGATTATCTCCTTCTGCCATCTCATCAACAGAAAGAATTGTTTTATATACAGCTTCCCTTATATTGCATTGATTTTCTTCATCAATAACTGCGTTTTCTTGCTGATTTTTTAAAACATACCATTTATATCTGCGTCTTATTTCATTACGTATTGCCCATTTAATTGCAGTTGATAAATATGATTTATTATATTTATCTGGCTCAGAATTTGCACATAATTTATGAATTACTTGTGTACCAATGTTAATAAGTTCTGAAAAATCAATAAGATGCTTTGATGATAGCTTTTTGTATTCAACCTTTGCTAAAGTATCTATCAATTCCTGATAGTCTTTTATATTAAATTTGTATGTATTTTTCTTTTCTACACTCATATCCGAAATAAAAAAACCCTACATGTCATATTCTACATTAAATAAAAAAAAATGTACAAGAATTGTCAAAAAAAAGCCATATTTACATTGACCAATTTGACATCTATTAAGTTTTGTAAAAGCGTTTTATCTTAGAAATACTTGAAATTTAGAAATATTTTAAGCTAAATATTAAAATTATAAAAAAAATTTAGCAATTTTTTTATATTACAAGCATTTATGATTGTGTACATTAGCAAATATTAGTATTTTAGATAGTAAATAAGGAGTAAACAATGATACAAGCACCACAATTAAAATATATGCCGGCGCAACAACCGATGCAAGCAAATTATCAACAAGGTGCATATAATCCGGTTCAGTATAGTCAAACACCGGGGGTTATATATAATTATCCTGTAAATAGCTGTTACTTGCCTTCATCGTCTTATGGCACAGATAAATCTCAGTTTAACGGTGTTAATATTGAAATTGTAAACCCTCAAGGTCAGGGTATTTCTCCTCAACAAAACTGTCAACAGATACCAGCACAATTTTTACCAGTACAACAACCTGTAATGCTTCCACAATATACAGTTCCATTTCCAACTTCTCAGGCCGTTGTTCAAGCACCGCAAATTCCTCAACTGGCATTAGAACAGCCAGTACCGGCTCCACAAATAACAGTTGCACCTCAACAACAAACTGAACAAGCCGGTGTTCAAACACAAAATAATGTTCCGGCAACAACACCTGTTGTTGCACAGCCAGTACAACAAAATCCGGCAGTAGATCCGGCTGCTTTTGCAGGCAGATTAAAAACTGATGATTTAAATGCACAAAAGAAAACAATTGAAGAAATTGCTGAAGCGGTTAAAAATGGCGATTCAGTTGAAGGTCCGGCTCTGCTTGATACACAAGTTTTTGATGCTCTAGTTGGAGTTATAAATAAAGATACATCATCTTTAGAAGCACCAAGTCCTGAAATAATTGAATTAAGGAAAAAACCTCTTGACCAATTATCAGAAGAAGAAAAAGTAAAAGCTAAAACACCTACGCCATTAGAAGAAGCAGAAATAAATAAACAATATGCTTTATATACAATAGCTTATATGCAAGAACGTTTAAATAATGAATTAGAAAAAAGAAATGGAAAGGCTCTTGATCTAAAAGATTTACCTTGTATTGAACAAGTTATTGATACTGCAAAAGCTAATCCAAATCCGATGTTAAGAATTAGCGCAATCGCTTCTCTATCTCATATTGCCAGACCTGAATATAATGCAGATTTGAAAACTATTTTTGATTTGGCAAAAGCAGATGAAGATGCAAGAGTTCAAGAAGCAGCAACAAAAGCTGCAGATGCTCTAAAATAAAAATATAATAAATAAAAAAAAGGAAGCTTATTTAGCTTCCTTTTTTTTATGATACTTTTTCTATTCCCGATATTCTTGGATCTAAAATGCGTCGTCCTACATTTTCAAATTCTATTTGGCAAAACAGTATTTTGTTACTGTAATTTGCAAAACCTTCAATTATACCGTATCCATGCTTTGGATGATATACTTTGTCTCCGATTTTAAATGGAATATCACTAATTTTAATTTCTGATGAATTGTCAGTCTCATATACAGGTATATCAGGATTTGTTTTATCTTTAATTTCTTCATTTATAGGTGGAGGTGTTTCTTCTTTTTCCATTTCTATAATAATATCTTTATTTTTTTCTTCTTCACTTTCCTGTTGAGTCGGATTTTGATCATTATTTGATGAAATATTATTAATTACATCATCAATATTCACTATCTCATCATTAATTGATTCTTTTTTATTTTCACTT
Organism: Candidatus Gastranaerophilales bacterium; assembly: GCA_944322745.1. Taxonomy (GTDB): domain Bacteria; phylum Cyanobacteriota; class Vampirovibrionia; order Gastranaerophilales; family Gastranaerophilaceae; genus Avigastranaerophilus. The sequence goes on from CALUPV010000002.1 coordinate 114,896, forward strand.
AAATCTATCGATTCAACTTCATTTATTTTTAATATATCATTTTCATTTTGTAATGATTCTATTTCATCTTTTGGGGAGAAGTTTACAGAAGAATTTGCTACTCCCATAGGAAGTATAACAGGTTGCTCTTTTATTTCATTTTCTATGTTATCATTCTTTGCATTTGTATCTTCTTCTTTAATTTCTGATAAATTTGGAATTTCAATGGATTCTATATCTTTTATTAAATCAGTTCCATCCTTATTATCGATAGAAGATTCTTGAAGTGACATTGGTTTAAAAACATCATATTCATTTGTTTTGACTTCCTGATTCTGTTTTTTGTTTCTTATATCATCGATTGTTATTGGTTCTTTATTTTGTTCATCAAGAAAATCTAAATCAGAATCATTAAAATCATCATCTAAAATATCTTCATTTTCATTTGAGCTATTATTTTTTTCTTTAGAAACAGAATATTGTTGATGTTCATCATTTATGACTGCTTCTGTTGGAATTATTTTTCGTGGCGACGATAATAATTTATCAACATCTTTTTTTATTTCATTCTGGATAACTTCTTCATTTGTGGATGAATCAAACGCTTGCAATTCTATTATTAAAGGAAGGTATAATGTAGATTCTCCGTATATTATGAATTCACCTGAATTGATTTTATTTAGTAATGTATTGTATGCTTCATCATCTTTTATGAAATTTGAAGGTTTAAATAATATTTGATTTTTGCAGACAGATTTCAAAACTTGTCTGTAATTATTATCATAACTAGTTGAAACTATAGGAATAGCTTTATTGTTGTTGTATATACTTATTATGGATTTTTTATCCAATGGGACATCATTTAGCGATAATACAAAATAACAATGCTTGTTAATTAACTCTAAAATGGATTGTATTGCAAATTTATACCATTTTTCTTCCAAACTTGATGCATCAATAATTAAAATATTCTGTTTATCTAATATAGCATTGATTAAATCAAATTGTGATTTGCTTTCAGCAAAAATACTTTCTTGAGCATATAACCATAATTTATTTCTTAAAAGCATTAACCCTGAAATCGGGTTTGACATAAACTCATTATCCACAACATTTTTGAATAGTGTAAAAGGTAAAAATTTATTCTCTAAAGTTTTTAAATATTCTCTAAGTTCCAAAACTATACTTTGAATAACTGCTTTATCTTCAATTGGACAATCATTAATATCATTTTCAAGTATAGTATTAAATGCCTCAATATTTAAAGGGAGTTTAAAACTCTCTGAAATTTTCAATTTGGGAACATTTACTATTGAATTATATCGTCCATCAATGTCTAATAATATTACTTTTTTTTGTTTGGAATATAATTCAGAGATAATATTTTGAATAAGTGTTTTTGTTTTGTCTTCTCTGTCTGATTGAATATAAAGTTTTTCATTTACAAATGAATCCGATAATTTAACAAAACATTCTGAATGATTAGACAAATTGCCTAAATAAATATTTTCCCCTGGACCCTTTATAAGTTCAATTATTTCATCTGAGTTTATATATACTAAATTGGATGTTTTAGATGGAATATAGCCGTTATAATAAGAAAGATTATCATCTTTATCAATGGAAAGGGATAACCTTGCATCTGCCAAGTTATTCTCAGAATCCTCCTTTGTAGAAATATTTGTAATTTGTGCAATTAATTTTTGATTTGCATCTTCTACTAAAAGGAAATCAGATGGTAGAAGATGATTCTCTGTAGGATTATATATTATTTTTGCTGTATCATTTTTAACTTCTAAAAGTTGCATCCGGACCTTCTTTTATGAAGTGATAATCTCAATCGTAACTCACGCTCAATTATTATACTACATTATAAATATTATACAAATCATACGCCCAAAGGATTTAATAGCTAAATCATTAAATGACTTTTTAAAAATAAAGGTCAGATTTCTGTTAATATCTGACCAAAAATAAACAATATATATAAACAAAGTAACTAATGATAACTAAGCAAATGTTTTGAAAGAATCTTCTATGTTTTTATCGATAATTTGTTTTACAGATTCCATTTCTTTTTCTACGGAACTTTGCTGAGTTTGAACTTGTTCTAATCTTAATTCTAAAAGTTTATCTTGTTTTTGAATTTTTGTCATTGCTGCTTCATATTCTGCTTCTGCTGCAGCATCATCTGCAGTATAATAAACTTCAGATATAAGGCTAGAACCTTGCCAAGTTAGGTTGTCCCAACCTGTTTCTTCATTTGGGTTAGCTTGTTGAATTAACCATTGACCTGTCGATAACATTTCCTGCAAATATAATGGATCCATGCAATTTGCATCTTTTACAACATGTTCGCCTTCTCCTACCAGTTCAGAATTGCTTTTGTTTTTATAGACTACATTTAATTCCGATTCAGGATAAAGTTCGTTATAATAAGCGCATAAATCTTCTAAAGACTTGCTGCTTAATTCTGTTAATGCATCTCCTGTAACATCAGAAAAATACTTTTGTATAAATTCTTCTTTCGATGAGTATTTTTTTGAAGAATTGTAATTATTGGATAAAGCTTCTTCCCCATCTGTAGCTTCTTGCTGTTCTTTTGATGAAACTTCTATATATTCTCCGGGAATAACAACATTACCATAAATATCAACTAATCTCATTCCCAAACCTGAATATGGATTTTGGCTTGTGAGAATATCATATGTTAATTGTTGAGTAACACCATCAGCAGTATTTGCTTGCATGATTTTATTATTCATTGCTTCATTATATCTGTCTGCAATTTCTTGTGTTTCATTGGTAAGAGCCAATCTCTGTTGTGAAATTTGTTGTCCCTCATAAACCAAATCACTGTTTCTTGCAGTAAGACAGAGGTAACGTCCTTGTGATGCTGCTAGTCCCATAGTTTTTACTCCTTTATATATATTGTTGTATTAACTATGTCGACAGCTTTTTTCAATATCTTGAGTTTATAAATTTACAATGTTACATAATGTAACAAAAAAGATTAACCAATGTCCCATCTTCCACAAGTGCCACCCCATCGAGCTATAATTTTGTCTGTTTTATTGTTTAAATCAGTGGACGTTACATCTCCTTCAACAATTGTAATTACTTCGCAATTATTCGAGCATCCGCTGCATTGGTTTGTATATGAATTAAATGACATTTCACCAACACTAAAGCCTTTAAATGTTGTTGGCTTCTCATTAAACTGATGATTTTCCATTGCTAGCAATGCGGCACCTATAGCACCCATTGTTTGATGGTTATCCGGCACAACTACTTTTGTATTTAACGCTTCTTCAAAGGCTTTTACCATGCCTGTATTTGTTGCGACACCACCTTGGAATGTAACAATCGGAAGAATTTCTTTACCTAAAGCAAGATTACTCAAATAGTTTCTCACTAGAGCTTGGCATAAACCATATAATAAATCTTCAACAGGGTATCCTAATTGTTGTTTGTGAATGAGGTCTGATTCTGCGAATACACCGCATCTTCCTGCTATTCTTGCCGGTGACTTGGATTGTAGGGCAAGAGAACCAAAATTTTGAATAGGTACATTCAACCTTGATGCTTGTTGATCAAGAAAAGAACCTGTACCGGCTGCACAAACAGTATTCATTGCAAAATCAGTAACAATTCCATCTCTAAGAATTATAATCTTGCTATCCTGACCACCGATTTCCAAAATGGTTTGAACTCCGGGAACATAAGTACTGGCTGCAACTGCATGCGCAGTAATTTCGTTTTTGATCACATCAGCACCAACTAATGCTCCGGCCAGATTTCTACCGGAACCGGTTGTACCAACGCCCAATATATTATATTCTTGTTTTGCTTGCAAAGTTAAATTTTTTAATGAAGTTTGAACTGCAATAACAGGTTTTCCTGCAGTTCTGGTCATAAAACCATCTATAAACTTCCCATTTTCATCAACCAGTGCTGCTTTTGTTGTCACTGAACCAACATCTATACCCAAATATGCATTTAAAGTCATTAATAAAATCCCTCTCTACATTTATATTATCAATTCTACTAAAAACAAAATTAAATTTGTAAAAATATATAAATAAATATAGAAAAAATAACAAATTTAAAGTATTTTTAACTTTATTCAAGTGTTAATGGAAGGTTTTGTATGTTTAAATGAACAATATTTTTTCTTATTATACTAAATATAGAGATCATATTGATGAATATAACCAATGGAAAAAGGATGCAAATAAAGTTCCAAAAAATAATAAAGCATCAAACTGTTCCGTTTCTCAAACATCCTTAAAGCAAAAAGCAAAAGTAATTGCAGAGCCTATAATTTTATTAGACAGTTACGAACACGAAAAAGCAGAAGACTCCGAAACCTTTTTTCAGACGTTAAATATTGAATTAATGTCTATAACTGGAGCTATTTGTTCTATTCCATTAGCAATAACAAAATTAATTCCTTTTTTTAATAAACATTCCGATAAACATAACATAATAAAAAAGGCCGCTTCATTTTTAGAAAAATACAAATCTACATCTGTTAATATTCTAGGAAAGAACATCTCTGCTGCAAAAATTGCAACAATTTTTTCTGTTATAGGTGGAGCTGCCTTCTATATAAATGGAATGAAAAAATCTATGAGCTCTCAGCTTGGGTTAATAAGAAAAGCCAGTTTTGATGCTACTCAAGATATTGTTAATGACCCTAAATTATATGCGGTTTTAACTACGGAACAAGAAAACAAAGTCAATTCTATTGTTGACTATGATATAAAACATAAAAATGCTTTTGTTGATAAATTAAAAGATAAAGTCAATATAAATTCCTCTTTCCAATCAGTCGGAGAATATAAAAAAACAGAAGGAAATTATCTTCAACGTAAAAAAGAATTCTTTGAAAAACAGAACCAAACTATAGATAAAAAATCCAAAAATACAAAACCTTCTCAAGAAGCACAAGAAGATAAAATATTGTTTGAAAACCTTTTAAAAAATGTTGAACACGATGTACTGGAGCCATTAAGAAAAGTTGAAACAATTTCCAATATATCTTACTCAGCAATGTTTACTGGCGGATTTTTGGAATATCTTATTTCTGATAAATTGGTGGATGTATTAGGAATAAAAAATAAATTTTTTGGTACAGGCATAAAAGTTGGTGTTCCTCTTTTAACATACCTTATCTTAAACAAAAATATATCAGATATTGAGAACAAAGCTATTTTAGCTACAAAGTATAAACATCTTAAAAAATTTACTGAAAATCCTGAACAATATCAAGAATCGGCACAAGATAAAAAAGAAAATCTTTTTGATTTCATAAAAACAACATTAAAAGATATGAAAGATTATGATAATTTTGCTCAAAATGAACTTCCTAAAATAAAGGCAAGAATGGGTGCTAAACGCCAAATAGAATTAACACCTGAGCAAATGAAAAAGGCTAAAATTCTGCAAGAAAATACTTCAATGGTAATTAATAAACAAAGAGAACATCTATATGAACAATCAGTAGGGATAGAAACTCTATCAGAAACAATTTTGGGACCTATAGATATTGCAGCAACCGCTATTGGTGGAACAATAGGAAGTAAAATGGCTAAAAAATGCGGAAATAAAAAACTATCCGGTCTATTTACCGGACTAGGCGCAATTATAGCTTTTATTCCGGCTGCAATTATTGAAGCAAAACTCACGAAACAGCAAAAATTATCAGAAAAAATTGCTGCAATGCTTGCAATAAAAGAAATACAAAATCCTTCTATTTTTGAAAATGAATCATATAATATTTCTCATCCAAATTCACAAATTAACAAAAATATTCCTGATATATTTGCTAATTTTACTTAGTTATTCTGTAAATTTATTGAAACTAAGTTTGTGTACAAAATTTTTTCAGGGAATTTATCAGGCATATTATTCCAGTATCTAAACACAAAAATTCCTTCAGTTTCCAGTTCTTTTACCAAATTCTCAGCTTCTTTTATATTATTTGCAAAATATGGATAAGCAAAAGGAACTTCATCTTCTTTTAATATTAAATTACCGTTTAGTCTTTTATTCCAATAATTAAATTTATTTATTCGTCTTTGCTTTTCTTTTTGTATATTAATATTTTCAAAAATTTCCATTGTTGAATCTGAGATATATTTTATATCTTCTGAATCTAATTTGTTTTCATTTATACAAAAGTCCTCGAAATTAAGAACTTTAGGTTTATATTCAAAATCATCTTTGGTAATATCTATATATAAACTTTTTTTTGTATATAAAAAAGAACCATTTCTAAGAATAGAGAAAAACTTTCTCAAAGAATTAAACGATGCAATGCCTTTAGGTTTTGAATAAAAAGAGTGTGCATTATCTATTATTAAATTTTCATATTTCTTACTCAATTCATCTGCAATATTTGAACATATTCCAAAATAATCAGGATACAAAATAAACGCATTATCAGGAAATTTACACTCAGGATAAAAATTTCTATCTATATGATAGTATATAATTTTGCATTTTTCTTTATTGACAGCACTACGAATTACAGGACATATATAATAAGGAATATATATTTCTTTTATTCCGAATGTTCTAATAATATACCTTAATGAATTTCTGGCTGTATTTAATTTTATTAATTTATAATCCATAATAAAATTATAAATCACATTTACAAAAGAAAAAGTAGGACTTCTCTTGTCCTACATCATACCTTCTTACTTTACCTTATATATATAAAAAATTTTTCAACTGCGAAATTGCTATATAGTTATAAATTCTTATTCTATAAGTCAGCCAGCTTACATAAATGTTTATAGTTGCAATATTCACATGCTTTTTTATTTTCTAATTCGGGTTTGAAATTTAAGTTCAATATATTATCATAGGCATACTTTATTTTGGTTTCTATTATTTTGTTATCTTCTTCAGTAAGATTAATATGGAAATTTGAATCCGGTTCTTCAACAAAAATCAACCCCGCTTTTGTAACTTGAATATTCGGATTTTGTATTTCGTAAGCATATTTATAAAATCGTAATTGATTTAAATAATTTTCATAATCTTTCCCGTCTGCAATTTGGGATTTTGATTTGGCACTGCCGGTTTTGTAGTCATATAATTCAATAGTGCCATCATTGTTTTTTTCAATTCTATCTATAAAACCTTTTATAAAATGACTTTCAAACGGAACATAATTAAACGAGTATTCTGTTGAATAAATTCTGATATATGGGGTTTCTATCATTTGTTTATAATATTTATCAATACAGTTTAATCCTCTTATTCTAAATTCTTCTCTTTTTTCTTCAGTCTCAAATTTCTCTTTAGCAAGATTCTTTTCATAATATTTCATAACATCATTTTTTATTGGATATTGTCCATTGTCTTTTGCGTATTGTACTATCCATTGCAACGTCTTGTGTATAACAAGTCCATAATTAGCACTTGATGTTTCTTTGTCTAATACCTTTATATTAAGTACGTAAGAATATAAAAAGTTTCTGGGACAATTTAGATAGGTGTTTAAAGTACTTGGACTTATTATAAAGTTTTCCAGTCTGGCTTTTAATTCATCTTTAAATGCTTTAGCATAGTCAAACGGTTCTTTCTTTAGCATTTGCGCAACTTCAAGCAAATACGAATCTTTTTCAAGTTCATGATTATGTGATTCAATCAGATTATCATCTTGAATTACTTCAGACAGATAAGTTGTTAATTCTTGAGGATTTGTATCTATTGAATTTGAATATGATAAATAAAGCGAATGTTTTGCTCTGGTTATACCAACAAATAATAATCTTAATTGTTCTGACTGCCTTTGCGTATTTTCATCGACTTTTTTGTCCGATTTATCAATAGGAAGCGACATTGTATTATTTACTCGTTTTCCTTCCCATTTTTTTGATATTAAATTAGGCATAAAAACATATTCAAATTCTCTTCCTTTTGAACCGTGAAGTGTCAAAAGTTGAATTGCATTTTGAGTATAATCTTCTTTATCTATAGTTATTGGAATATTACTTGTAAATGCAGTATCAAGATGTTCAAGAAAATCACCCAACCAAGCACCTTTTTTGATGTATAAAAATGATTGAGCTTCATCAATTATCTTCTTGATTGCGTATATGTTTTCACTTTTATTTACTTCGTTATTTAAAAAATAACTTAAAATACCAGTTCTGTTTGTAACTTCTATTATTAAATCTTTTATATTTAAATTACTTTTTAAACCGGTTAATGCATCAAAAGTTTGAATAAATGATTTTACCCTTAAAGGGTTTGCCCATTCGTAATTATTTTCTATCCCCAATTTTATATTTGATATTAAATCTTTATGATTTAACTTATTTTGCTCTAATAAATAAGAATAATCAGCATTATCAAAATTAAACGGCTCCGTAAGAAGAAGTCCGAATAATTTGTCTCCGTTAAATTCATAATTTAATAATGCTTTCAAATAGAAATATATTACAAGTGAAGATTTTATATCAAAAATATTCTTAGATTCTTTTATTTGAAATTGAATATTTTTAGCTTCTAGCAAACTTGCAAAAGTATTAAGTTCATTATTTTCTCTGGTAAGAATAGCTATTTTAGATAAATCTTTTTTCCCTTCTTTAGTTATAGGCATATTATCGGAGCTTATAATATTTTCAATTTCTTTGATTATAAAATTATTTTCTTGTTTTATATCTGCAAAGCCGTGAAATTGAATCTTTTTATTTAATGGTGTAATTTGTGAATTTTTTGCTGTCAGAACTTTTGAAATATTGTATTTTGAGAAATCTTCATTATATTCTAATCTCGTTTTATCTTGAGAAATAATTTTATAGCTAAAATCTAAAATATTTTGAGTTGACCGATTATTTTCATTTAAACAAATAACCTTTGTTTCAGGATACTTTATTAAAAATTTTTCTAAAGTATCAGTTTTTGCGCCCTGAAACTCATAAATTATTTGGTCATCATCACCAACTACGAAAATATTTCCAGAATTAGCACCTTCTGCAAGTTTAAAAACTATACCATTTTGAGAATAATTGGTATCCTGATATTCATCAACCAGAAAATACTGATATCTTGATGAAACATTTTTTAAAAACTCTTCGTTAGAATCAAAAACTTCTAAAACCATATTAATCATATCATTAAAATCAATATAGTTTTTTTGCTTTAATTTTATATCATATTTTTCATATATTTCCCAAGCTTCTTTTGCTTTTGCTATTTTCTTTCTGTGTGCTTCAAAATTATTTAAAAAGGTTTTTACAAGCTTACCTTTTTGCTCCCGTTCTGAATATTCAGCAATTAATTCATTCATTTTCCCTTGCCAAGCAGGATGTGTTTTCAGTGTATTAAAATATTCTTCCTTTGTTACTTGGTTAGATTTAATATCATCAACCGCTTTTAAAAGTTCCGGGATAAAATAATATGCATCTCCCCACTTTGTTCTATATACTTCAGGTTTTACTTCTTCAAGTGTTTCTTTCATTATTGATTGTTTCGTTATTTCATCAACCAAAGTTACACCATCAAGGAGTTCAAACTCATTAGGATATTGTTTTATAACATCATTACAAAATGCATGATATGTATTTATAGTGACTGATGAAGCAATAGTACCTATTTCTTTAACCAATCTTGCTTTCATTTCATTGGCAGCAGCTTCTGAGTATGTTAAACATAATATCGACGTCGGATTAATTCCTACTTTTAGCATATGTTTAATTCTTTGAATAATGGTAAAAGTCTTTCCTGTACCTGGTCCTGCCAGTACCATTACCGGACCGTTAATTGTATTTATACATTCAAATTGCTTTTCATTTGGGGTTATAATCGGTTTTATATCATTCATAAAAATACCTGTTTATAATTAATATTATTCAATTATAGCATATTTCATTAAGTTCAAAAAATTAAAAATAATACAAGATATAAATCTTATTAGCCACCTGGGTTATATACAAGTAGTAAAATTTATAATATTCTTAAACTATATCGTAATAAAACACTTTTTTTACAGGAAATTATAATAATTTTCTGTTTTTATTTTTCTAAATATATTATATGTATCAAAATTGTTATAAAAACTATAAAATTAATATTCTTTCTTATATATTAATACTAGTTGGTAAATCCCTGTAAATAGAAAGAGATTAGTATGGACATATTTTCGATTTTGACATTAATAGGAGGATTGGCATTTTTCCTCTATGGTATATCTATTATGTCATCAGGACTTGAAAAAATAGCCGGAGGTAAACTGGAAAAGTTATTAAAAAAGATGACTTCAAGTCCAATAAAAGGTTTGTTACTTGGTGCCGGAATAACGGCGGTTATTCAATCATCATCAGCAACAACCGTTATGTTAATTGGTCTTGTAAACTCAGGTTTGATGGATTTATCTCAAACTATAAGTGTTATTATCGGTACTAACATTGGAACAACAATTACCGCTTGGATATTAAGTTTAAGTGGTATCCAAGAAGGTGCTTCTTTTATATTAAAACTAATGAAACCTGAATCATTTACGCCATTACTTGCATTTATAGGTGTATGTATGATTATGGCGGCAAAAAGCAATAAAAATAAAAGCGTTGGTTCTGTAATGGTTGGATTTGCCATATTGATGTTTGGTATGGGATTAATGTCAAGTTCTATGGCTCCGTTATCACAGAATGATGACTTTAGAAATGCGATGGTTGCTTTTACAAATCCATTTTTAGGGTTTATTGTCGGACTTGTTATAACAGTTATTATTCAAAGTTCATCTGCTTCGGTTGGTATTCTGCAAGCCTTGTCTATGGTTGGAGGTGTAACTTGGGGAGCTGCTATTCCAATAATTTTAGGTCAAAACTTGGGAACTTGTATTTCTGCGGTTCTTGCAAGTATTGGTGTTAGCACAAATGCTAAAAGAGTTGCTGCCGTTCATGTAATATTTAACTCAATTGGCGCTATTATATTATTACCTTTATTCTATCTCGCAAATGCTATTTTTAAGTTTGCTTTTGTTGATATGGATATAAATCCTGTAGGAATTGCCATTGTACATTCAACATACAATATATTAACAGCTATAATGCTATTCAATTTTATTAAGACTATAGAAAAACTGGCAATTAAATTTGTACCTGATACAAAGAAAGAAGCAGAGAAGAAAATTTTCTTAGACGAAAGATTATTAAATACACCAACTCTTGCTATATCTGAATGTTTCGTAAAAACAGTAGAAATGGCTGAAATAGTAAGATACAACTATATAACTTCAACAAAGATGTTAAAAAGTTTCCATAAGAAGAAAGTTGATGAAATACAAGAAAACGAGTCAACTATTGATACATTTGAAGATTATTTATATTCATATCTGATTAAATTATCAGGCAGAGAATTAACAGAAGCAGATAATAATAAAATTTCACAAGTTATGTTAGCAATCGGAGATTTTGAAAGAATAGGCGACCATGCTACAAATATTTTAAAATATGCTGAAAAACTGAATGATTCAGATAATAAATTTTCTGATGAAGCTGTTGAGGAGATAAAAACAATAGTAGGTGCAGTATCTGAAATTTATGATATGACATTGGATTGCTATAAAACAGATGATTTAGAACTCGCTCAAAAAATTGAACCTTTAGAGGCTGTTATCAAGAAGGGTGTTAAAAGAGCTAAAAATAATCATATTCAAAGATTACAAAACGGTCAATGCAGTGCTGAAAAAAGCTTTATGTTCTCTGATTTGTTAAATGACTTGAGAAGAATAGCCGCCCACTGCGGAAATATTGCCACAGGGGTAATTCAATTGCACGACATTACATTGAATAAACACGAATATAACCATAGAAATAAAGATGAGGATATGGAATTCAAAAACAGATACAAAGACTATAAATCAAGGTATAAAGTTACGAAGAAAGACAAAGAAGCAATTGTCGTTAAGTAGAATTCATCAAGGATTTTTAATTTGAAGAAAATATTATTAATAATATTACTTATTATTTTGATAATATCAGGAATAATAATGATATATGCAAACAAAGGAGAAAAAATGAGCCTTGCTGATAGAAAAGTTTTAATTGCCTATTTCTCTTGGAGTGGTAATACAAAATACATAGCAGAGAAAATTAACACAAAAGTAAGGGGCGATATTTTTAGAATAGAAACAAAAATACCATACCCTACCGATTATAATGAAACAGCATACGGAATAGCAAAAAAACAGCATGATGAAAATATTCATCCGGAAATAAAAGATAATTGTGACATAAGTAATTATGATGTAATTTTTGTAGGAACGCCGGCTTGGTGGTACACAATGGCTCCGCCTGTTATGACCTTTCTTGAAAACAATAACTTTGAAGGAAAAACAATTGTTCCATTTATAACCCACGGAGGTGGCGGAGGTTATAATATATCAGATGATATGAAGAAACTTTCTAAAAATGCCACTGTGTTACCTCCATTAATTGTATATGGAAAAGGTAATTTGAATACTGATAAAGAAATTGATAATTGGTTACATGATATAAATTTAAAATAAAGAACAGAGGAACATATAATGAAGTCGATGATATCAGAATGTAATATAAATTCAAACAATGATAGTAAATATTCTCCAATTAGTGTAGTTATTCATACTTATAATAATGAAAAAATAATTAGAAGATGTCTGGAATCTGTCAGGCATTTTGATGAAATTGTTATATGTGATATGTATTCAAATGATAAGACTATAGAGATCGCAAAAGAATACAACTGTAAAATTGTTTATTACGAGAATATTGGTTGGGCAGATCCTGCTAGAAATTATGCAATTCAACAAGCTTCTAATGAGTGGGTTCTTGTTGTGGATTCAGATGAAGTAATTCCACAAAATTTGGCAAAATATTTATATGAATTTATATTGAACTCTGATGACTATAATGCAATAAGAATGCCCAGATTAAATTATTGCTGGGGAGAACCGTTAGAATTATTATATCCTGATTCCATTATAAGATTTTTTAAAAAGGATTCTGTTGATTGGCCACCTTTCGTACATGCTACTCCTAAAATAGATGGAAAAGTATATAATGTTGATCCTAAAAGAAGAGATTTAGCTATTATTCATTACCAAGATTGGACGGTTAGCAAAATTATAAATTCACTAAATAAATATACAGATTTAGAAGTTGAAAAACTGGTAGAAAATAAAAGGAAAAGAAATATATTTATAGATATAATTAGTAGCTTTTTCAAAATCTTTGAGAAATTTTTCATAAAGAAAGGCTACAAAAACGGGTTGAAAGGCTTTATAGTGTGTGTCTTATTTTATGGCTTATATAAATTTTGCACTATATGTAAATATTGGGAGTATATGAACGGATATATTTCAATCAAAGGAAAAAATATAAATGATTAAATTTGCTTTTATCGTAAATCAGCATACAGAGTATAGCTTTCCATCTGGAGGAATAAAACTTAATTTCCTTTTAATGAAAGAGTTAATTAGCTTGGGGTATCAAGTTGATGTTTATGCAGCTGAATTTTATAATATAAATAATGTTTTATCTAATTATTATAAAATGGAAGAATTTGATAACAAAACAGAATATTATGATTATGTTTTTGCAGAAAAAGGGTTAAAAAATGCGGATATAACATATATCCACGATCATAGTAATGTACATAGGTTATCTTCCTTTTTGTCAAAAAAAGAGTTGTTCCTATATAAAATTTTCAAGAGAAAACAATATAGAAAAAGAATTGAATATGATAAAGCTGTTAGAAATAATTTGAAAAATATAAAGAAAATTATAGTTTCTTCTAATATTTTAAAACAAGATATGCACAGAAATTATGATGTTCCGCTTGATAGACTATTTATACTTCCGCCTGCAATAGAATTATATAAAAAGGATTATGTTTATAAACAAAAAGAAAAATTTACTTTTGGACTATCTGCTACAGGTTTTGTTCGTAAGGGTGGGTACGTAACATTAAAAGTAATTAGAATGTTAAAGAAAAGAAATAAAAACTTTGTTGTTAAAATAATATATCCTCAACATAAAAAGAATTTATTTGTAAATTTCTTAGTCCATTTATATGGAATTAAGAATAATGTCGATTTTATTGACTTACAATCAGATATTAATAAATTTTATTCTCAAATTGATTGTTTACTTATGCCATCACTTATAGAACCATTCGGAATGGTTGCGATAGAAGCTATGGGAAATTATAAACCTGTAATTATGACTCATACATCAGGTGCTTGTGATTTAATAAAAAATGCGGAAAATGGTTATATTGTAAAAAATGATAAAAATTTAACGCATAATCTTCTTAATAAAATGATTGAAATAATGAATCTGTCCGAAGATGACTATAAAAGAATGTGTGAAAATGCTTATTTTTCTGTGCAAAACTTAACTTGTAAAGATTTTACAACTGAATTTTTAAATATTTTGGAATATAACAATAATCAATAATTTTTATCTTTAGGTTTAGTTATTCTTTTTTTCTATATTTTTTAAGTGAGCAATTTTTACCACTACTCCGGTTAACGCAAATAGAGCAATTACGTTAGGTATTACCATTAAGTTATTAAACATATCGGTAAGTTCCCAAACAAAGTCACTTGAAATTAGACTCCCCATCATAATAAATGATAACGCTATTATCATATAGATAAATTCTGCGATTTTAGGATGTTTTTTTCCAAATAGATATGTAACATTTACTTTGCCGAATAAATTCCAGCTTAATATTGTAGAAAAAGCAAAGAAAAATAGACAGATAGCTACAAATATTGCTCCGATTGAATTTCCAAAAATTGTTCCAAATGCAGTTTGTACCAAATTGGTTTTATTTAATATATTCATTACTGCTTCTGTATAGCCATTAAATAAAGGTCCATCCTTTGTATATAAGGTGGAAATAACAATGAGTGCATTTAAAGTTAAGATTACAAAAGTATCAACAAATACGCCAATCATAGCGACTGTGCCTTGTGTATGAGGGTCTTTCACGCTGGCAAGAGCATGCGCATGCGGAGTTGAGCCCATACCTGCTTCATTTGAAAAGAGTCCTCTTTTTGCACCTTGGCTTATTGCTTGTTTTAATGCATAGCCAAAACTCCCGCCTAATATGGCTTGTGGCATAAATGCATATTTGAAAATCATATAAAATGTTTCAGGTATATATTTAAGTCTTGCACTTAAAATAATAAGTCCGCCAATAATGAAAAATAATGCCATAAACGGAACAATTTTTTCTACTACTAATGCAAGCCTCTTTACTCCTCCAATAAATATGATTCCGCATACTATAACTAAAATTATTCCCATAACAAAAGGTTTTATTCCAAAAGCGGTTTCCATACAGCAAGCTATTGAGTTTGATTGAACCATACATCCCATAAATCCGAGTGCTAAAATAATTGCAATGGCAAAGAAAACGGCTAAAAATTTCCCAAATTTCCCTTTGAAAGCTGTTGTTATATAATATACAGGTCCGCCTTTTATTCGTCCATCATTATCAATTATTCTCGTTTTAAGTGCTAAAGTAGCTTCCGCATATATTGTCGCCATTCCAAAGAAAGCTATAACCCACATCCAAAAAATGGCACCTGGTCCTCCAATTAAAATAGCTCCCGAAGCTCCTACAATATTACCTGTTCCTACTTGAGCAGCTATTGCTGTAGATAATGCTTGAAAAGAAGTCATACTATGAGGATGACTTTTATCAAAAATATTAATTTCTCCGAATAAATTTCTTATACCTTCTTTAAAACATCTTATTTGAACAAATTTTGTTTTAAAACTATACCAAACACCAATACCTACAAGCATAAATACGAGAATATAATTAGATAAATATTCGTTAAACTTAGCTACAAACGGGTATAGGATAGATTCCATTAATTTTAAACCTTTTAATTGTTTATAATATAGCAATGTTTATTATACAAAAAAAATGTTAAAATAAAAAACGAACTATTTCATTTTAATTTCGTTTGAATAAATAGAAAGCAAAAACTAAATTAAAAGATAAGTAAAGGAGTCAATTATGACAGACGAAAACAAAAACTTAGAAGAAATAAAAGAAGAAAAAAATGAAGTAAAAAAGAGTTCTTGTTTATCAGAAGAATTTAAAAAGTTCATAATAGTTGCAACAGGAAGCTTTGTTGGCGTATTTTTTGCACTTTGTTTGTTTACAGCACTGCATAGACCTCCGATGCACCCAATTCCAATACGTATTGTTCCAATTCATCAACAAATGTATCATTTTGACAGAAGACCAATGCCACATCATTTAAAAGGGGAACCAAGACATCATGAAATGCATAAAATCCATAAGCATTTTGGACCAGAAGATGTAAAAAAAATAGAACATAGGAAAGCGGATAGAGTTCACTCTCAAAAACCAATTGATTAAATATAAAAACAGGCTGAGAATAAACTCAGCCTGTTTATTGCTAAAGTTTTTTATTTGAAGTAATCAATTGTTTTTTTTATTTAATAAAATTTTATTATATTCT
This sequence comes from Candidatus Gastranaerophilales bacterium, assembly GCA_944322745.1. Classification (GTDB taxonomy): domain Bacteria; phylum Cyanobacteriota; class Vampirovibrionia; order Gastranaerophilales; family Gastranaerophilaceae; genus Avigastranaerophilus. Next base: position 131,388 of record CALUPV010000002.1, read on the forward strand.
CCACAAATTTCTTGATGTGATGCAATGATTACTTTGGGAGGCATTTCAAGAGGTTGTTTTTGTCCTATATATTCTGCTTCTACAATTCCTGTTTTTGGATTATATGATAAAATCTTAAATTGAGCGTTTCTTGGTAATAAAACTTCTTGCTCTGTTTTCATAAATGACCTTGCATACGAAGGTAATTTTTCATCATCTATAATTACAGAATTTCTAGGTATTATAATGTGGAAAAGAACACCATCTTCGCCCATAAATTGTTTTGCAATTGATTTGCTTTTAGATGTAGATACAAATCCTTTGTCTAAATATATATCTGAATCTAACTTTATGCCTCTATATACTTCTAAAGGAACAGTATTTCTGAGTTTTTTGGGAAGTGTTTCGAATAATTTATCCAAATTTCTTATATAATTCTCTGTAAAAATGTCATCTGTAATACCGTATCGTAAGAAACCATTTATTTTCTCAAAAAGTCCATTTTTAGTATATTCTTTATAAGAATTAAAATGATGACTTAAACACCAATTATCTGTGTCACAATTAGTGTTATATTTATTCTTTCTTTCAAATTCATAAAAATTATTAATCATAATAATTATATAAAATTAGAAGTGCTATAAAATTGCCATAGGTTTTCAATAAAAAAGACTCGGTCTTACATTCCGAGTCTTTTATCTTTTATTTAATATATTAATTAGATTTTTTATATCCGCATTTTGGACAAACTCCTTCACTATTTAATGAAATTCCGCATAAAGGACAACGGTCAATTGTTTTGTTAACTTTATAATCTTCTGTTGCTGCATTAACTCCGCTTGTAAATGTAATTTTGGATATGTTTAATTTATCTTTAAGTAATTCATAGACAATTTTTATCATTCCTTCTACAGTCATTGTTTCTTTTGTCACAACTAATCTGCAATCAGGATATGCTGTAGCCAATTCTGTTTTGAATGCTTCTCCTTTCATTGTATTTTGCGGAGCACCGTTTTTTATGCCTTGCTTTTCATATACTTCAAGTATCGCAGGTAATAATGGGTCATCTTCTCTTAAAATAGTTGCGTGGTCAAAGTTTTTTAATACTTCCCAAGCAGTTTTTTGAATTTCATTACACGGGAATACCATATTTACCCCCATATTTACAGAGTCTTCAACCTCAATGGTTAAAGTACCTGTGTGCCCATGTAAATATTGAGCTTCTCCTTTAAATCCGTAAAATCTGTGTGCATACTGCAAGTCAAATGTTGTTACTGATTTCATAATTTTTCTCCTTTTCCTTATTTTTATATGAATAAATTAGAATTTGAATTATTACTTTCGGCTATATATTTGGCTACACCTGCTATTTCAACATTGTCAATTAATTCTTCTTCTTTTATACCCATAACATCCATACTCATTTTGCAGGCAATGAATTTAATTCCTTGATTTTGGGCTTGTTTTATCAGCTCATTTAAAGTCGAGATATTTTTATATTTCATAATTTTTTTCATGATAAATGTCCCAAGCCCACCCATATTCATTTTTGATAGAGTTAACTTTTCGGCTCCTTGTGGCATCATCAATCCAAATATTTTATCTATTATGGACTTTTTCGCATTTACATTACTTTTTCTTAGAATGTTTAAGCCCCAAAAGGTAAAGAATAAAGTTACATCTTTACCGCTTGCTTTTGCTCCGTTTGCAATAATGAAAGCAGCAAGTGCTTTATCTAAATCATTTGAAAAAACAACAATTGTTTGTGCATTTTTTTTATTGTTTTGATTTATAACTGCTTTCCCCTTTTGTATTGTTGCTATCACTTTTTTATCTTTATTTTCTAAGTTAAGCAGTGTATTATTTGTAGAATCACACCAAGCCTCTACATCAGAATAAAATCCTTTATCTGTAGATGTTATCTCAAGAATTTCTCCATTGTTTATTTTCGAAATATTATCAGAAAGTTTCATAATAGGACCTGGGCAAGACAAACCGCAAGCATCTATTTTTAAAATGTTTTCTGCTGATTTTGCACCGGCAAATAATAGTTCTTTTCTTACTACTTTAGCTTCTTTATCCTTTTGAATTTCTTTATAAAGCTTCATTCCTGCCATTAAAGAATATACATTATTAAACCCGTTTTGTATTAGTATTCTTGATGCTAAATAACTTGTATAGCCGGAATCACATACTAAAATGACTTTTTTATCTTTTGGGACTTCTTCAAGTCTGTTTCTCAAAGAAGCCAGCGGGATATTTACTGCACCTTCTATTGTTTTAGTTCTGTAACTGTCTGGTATTCTTACATCTATAATATAAGAATTTTCAATATCTTCATAATATGCCGGTTTTACCAGCCCCTTTAAAACATTATCAGCACACATTCCAAGTATATTGACAGAATCTTTAGCAGAAGAATACGGCGGTGCATAGCATAATTCACTATCTAATAATTCTTGTATACCGCCGTTATTTCTCATTATAGAAGCAACAACATCAATTCTTTTTTCAACGCCATATTGTCCGACTGCCTGTACTCCAAGAATTTTGCCATCATTATTAAATAGTAATTTATATAATGTTGAAGTTGAATTAGGGTAATAACCGGCATGTGAATTGCCAAAGATTAAAACTTTCCAATATGAAATTTGCATTCTTTTTAATAATTTTTCGTTATAACCAGAGCAAGCAACTGTATAATCAAATACTTTTAAAACAGAGGTGCCTTGAGATTTCTTATAAGTTGATTTTATTCCGTAAATATTATCTGCAATAATTCTACCTTGCCTGTTAGCCGGTCCAGCCAAAGGAATTATGACATCATTATCATTAATAAAGCTTTTTATTTCAACACTGTCACCGCCAGCATAGATGTCAGAATCAGAAGTCTGCATGTATTCATTAACTTTTATACCTCTGTTGACTTCAAGATTTGCATTCTTTGCAAGTGTAATTTCAGGTCTTACTCCAATAGACAATATAACAATATCATATGGGACTTTTTTCCCTGATTCTAATTCAATCTCATTTGCAGAAAAACTTTTTACCCCATCTGATAAAATTAATTCAATTCCGTTTGATCGCATTTCATTTTGAGCAAAACAAGCAATTTCATAATCAACCGGTGTAAGTATTTGTTCTGATAATTCAACTAATTTAGTTTCTATGCCAAGGTGTGCCAAATTTTCTGCCATTTCTACACCAATAAATCCGCCACCTACCACTATAGCTTTTTGTACATTATTTTTATGGATAAAATCCTTTATTTTATCCGCATCAGCTAATGATCTTAATGTAAATATATTTTGGTTGTTTATTCCTTCTATATTAGGTCTTATTGGACTTCCACCTTGAGCTAAAACTAATTTGTCATAATAATATTTTTCATTGTTTTTAGTTAAAACAAATTTATCTTTTCTGTTTATTTCTGTAACTTCTGTGTTTAATTTAACATCTATTTTAAACATATTTCTAAATTTCTCAGGGTTAGAAACAAGTATTTTTTCTCTGTCATTGATAACTTCGGAGCAATAATAAGGTAAACCGCAATTTGCTATTGAAACTTCATTTGTTCTTTCTAATATTGTTATTTCACAATTTTCATCTAATCTTCTTAATCTTGTTGCACAGCTTGCACCGCAAGCCCCGCCGCCTATTATTATTACTCTCATTTTTACCTTTGCAATTTTAGTATATTCGCATATTAGTATATTCATATTATCAAAAATTTTTAACTTGGTCAATACAATATATTGGTTTGACAATATTCGAATATTGTAATATTCTGATAATATGAAAACCGATGAAAATATTGATATAGAAGAATATACAGAAATTTTTAAAGCATTGGCACATCCAACAAGACTTACAATTGCCTATAATTTGATGAAAAAAACAGAGTGCAATGTGAATAGGATGAGCGAATGCTTAGGTATTCCTCAACCAACAGTTTCACAGCATTTATCTATTTTAAAAAGTGCGAAAGTTCTGGTGAGCCATCGCAACGGTAATCAAATTTGTTATAAAGTAGAGAATCCAAAGGTTATAAAAATCTTGAAACAGCTTTCAAAAGATTAAAATTATAGGTTCTGAAGATTGTTTATTTATTATGGATAATTTAAAAAAAATCTTTATAGATTGCTCCATAAAGGTTATATTTGTTGGAAGTATTACATTATTCTATAAATAATGTTTAATATAATTTTTCTCTTTGTTGTATAAATATTACAATTTTTATTATCCAGTTGTCTATTAGCCATGTGGCTATAGTTAAAAAAAGATTTTCTATTTATTTAAATAGAAAATCTTTTTAGATATATGTTTTAAAAAGAAACTTTTACATTTTCTCTTTGCTTATCATCAATTTCAAATAAATTTTCTGCTTTAAAACCAAATATAGCTGCAACAATATTTGTTGGAAATAATTGTATAAAAGTATTAAATTCTCTGACAGTTCCGTTATAATATTTTCTTGAATTTGCAATATCTTCTTCAATCATAGAAAGTTCTTGCATTAAGTTTGAAAAATTTTGATTTGCTTTTAAATCAGGATAATTTTCTGCAACGGCAATAAGTTTTGCTAAACCGAATCCGAGTTCGGAATTAATATTCATTTTTTCATCGTTTGACATATTTGAATAATTTTTATTTCTAAGCTCTGTTATCTTTTTTAAAACATCTTGTTCATGGCTAACGTAACCTTTTACTGCTTCTACCAAATTAGGAATTAAATCCCAACGTTTTTTTAAATATACATCCATTGTTGAGAATGCTTCTTTGATATAGTTACGCAGAGTTATTCCTTTGTTATATGTACCTATTAAATAGAAAATCAAAAGAATAATAATTGCTACAAAAATAATTACAGACATTTCTACCTCCAATAAAATTTAATTTTAATAATTATAGCATTTTTATAGATAATTAAAATAGAGACTTTTGAATATCTATATTTTTTAAATTAAAACACTTGCAAGCAAAAGAAGTTAATTTTCTTCCTCTTGGAGTTCTTTGAAGAAATCCTTTTTGAACTAAATATGGTTCATAAACATCTTCAATTGTTTTTGTATCTTCGCCTAATGCTGTAGCAAGAGTTTCTATACCAACGGGACCACCATCATATTTTTCTGCAATTATATTTAATAAGGCTCTATCTGTATTATCAAGACCGAATTTATCTATTTGAAGTATGTCAAGTGCTTCATTTGAAGTCTTTTCATCTATTATTCCGTTTGATTTAACAATAGCAAAATCTCTAACCCTCTTTACAAGTCTGTTTGCAATTCTTGGTGTGCCTCTTGAACGTTTTGCAATAGCGATAGCACCATTTTCTTCAATATCAATATTTAGAATTTCAGCTGTCCTTTTGATTACTTTTGTAAGTTCTTCATCTGTATAAAATTCCAGTCTGTGTATTATTCCAAAACGGTCACGTAATGGGCTTGATAAAGAACCGGCTTTTGTAGTTGCACCGATTAGTGTGAATTTAGGTATGGGAATTCTTACCGATTTAAGAGTTTGAGATTTCCCTGTTGTCATATCAAGATAAAAATCCTCCATAGCCGGATATAGGATTTCTTCAGAGATCTTATTTAATCTGTGTATTTCATCTATGAAAAGAATATCGCCGGCCTTTAGTGACATTAAAATACCAATAATATCTCTAGGTCTTTCTAAAGCCGGTGCAGATGTTATTTTTATATTTGTATTCATTTCATTTGCAATTACAGAAGCAAGGGTTGTTTTTCCTAATCCCGGAGGACCATAAAATAATATATGATCAAGTGGTAATTCTCTTTTTTTTGCCGCTTCTATTGAAATTTTTAGAGTGGATTTTAAAGAACTCTGCCCTATATAGTCATTAAAAACTTTTGGTCTGATATTTGTTTCAAAAGACATATCATAAGAAATTTCTTCAGAAACAGTATTGTCATTTCTTTTCTTTGTATGATTTAAATTTTCATCATCTGATATAATTGCCAAAGTAGTTTTCCTTTTTTAATAATCTATATAATAACATTATAAAAAGAAAAGGTAAAAAGTTACTTTTTAATAATCTTTAATTTATAATATTATCAAAAGAGCATGAGAGGTATTAAAATTGAATATTAGAGAATTGATTACAAAATCTTCCGCAGAACAAAGAAAAGCATTATTAAATAAAGAAGTCAGTGCTGTTGAGTTAACTGAAGCAACATATAAACAAGTAGAAGAAATCGATAATAAAATAGGGGCATATAATTCTCTAACAAAAGATTTTGCAATCCAAACGGCAGAACAAGTTGATGAAAAAATCAGAAATGGAGAGGAAATAGCTCCATTAGCAGGCATACCGCTCGCTCTAAAAGATAATATTAATTTAAAATCATATCCAACTACGGCATCAAGTAAAATTTTGTCAAATTTTATATCGCCGTATGATGCAACAGTTACAAAAAAGTTGAAAGCTAATTTAATTCCAATAATTGGAAAAGCAAATATGGATGAGTTTGCTATGGGGTCAAGTAACGAAAATTCTGCAACTAAGATTGTAAGAAATCCTTGGAATTTGAATAAAGTACCCGGAGGAAGTTCAGGCGGTAGTGCGGCAGCTGTGGCTGCCGGAGAAGCAACTGTAGCATTGGGGTCTGATACAGGTGGCAGTATAAGACTTCCCGGAAGTTATTGTGGATTAGTTGGGTTAAAACCTACTTACGGAAGAGTTTCAAGATATGGTTTAATTGCTTTTGCATCGTCTTTGGATCAAATAGGACCAATAACAAGAACAGTAGAAGATGCAGCTTTATTATTGAATGTAATTTCTGGTCATGATGAAAAGGATTCTACTTCTTTAAATCAACCGGTTCCTGACTTTACTAAGGATTTAAGAAAAGATTTAAAAGGTATTAAAATAGGTTACATAAAAGAATTATGTTCAGATGGATTAGCTTCAGATGTTGCCGCTGCCGTACAAAAATCGATTGAAATATATAAATCAATGGGGGCAGAGATAATTGAAATTTCGCTTCCTTTAATAAAATATTCTATTGCAGTATATTATATAATTGCGACTGCTGAAGCAAGCTCCAATTTAGCTCGTTTTGACGGTGTTAAGTATGGATACAGAGCAAAAGATGTTGATACATTATATGATATGTATGTAAAGACAAGAGCGCAAGGATTTGGAGACGAAGTAAAAAGAAGAATAATGCTCGGAACATATGCATTGAGCTCAGGTTATTATGATGCATACTATAAAAAAGCCCAGCAGTTAAGAAGACTTGTAAAGAATGACTTTGATAATGCATTTAACAAAGTAGATGTACTTTTATCACCAACATGTCCTCATACAGCATTTGATATTGGTTCAAAAGTTGAAGATCCGTTAAGTATGTACTTGACAGATATAGCTACTATTACAGCTAATTTGGCAGGAATTCCGGCGATGAATGTGCCTGTTGGACTTGATAAATCCGGAATGCCAATCGGGTTACAACTTCAGGCAAATTGTTTAGAAGAAACAAAATTGTTAAATGTTGCCTTTAAACTGGAAGAAGCTGTACAATTTAATTATAGTATTCCTTCAATGACGTTGGTATAATGAAAAAGAAAAAAATTTTTTTAGTAGTAATATTGGTGATGTTAATGACTATCAGTAGTAGTTTATTAGCATTTGCTGATAGTGAAGAAATTTCGGAAGAAGATATGCAAAATGCGATATCTGCCTATAAACATGGCGTTGATTTGGTTAGAACTAAAGCTTATGACAGTGCAATTGCTTCTTTCAAAAAGGCATTAGAATATTATCCGCAAATGACCGATGCTTATTATAATATTGCATCAATATATGTTACGCAAAAAAAATACGATGAAGCTTATAATACTTATGTAAAAATTATTGCATTAAATCCATATGATTATGATTCAATTCTGCAAGCTGCAAAAATTTCTTATAACCGTAAAAACTATTCTTTAGCAATGAAATATTTGAAGTATATTCCTGATGATTATGAATATTATGGTACGGTTCAACAATTATATGATGATTCAATGGAACAATTTAATAATCAAAGAAACACAATAGAACGTTCAAAAGTAACTACAGCAAATAATAACAAAAGAGTTTTAATAGATAAGTTTGATTCACCTGCAGGAATGGCTGTTGACTCTGAAGGGAATATGTTTGTGGCCTGTTATTCTGATAATGCTATAGTAAAAGTTGATAAGAATAAAAATAAAACTGATTTTGTAAAAGATTATTTACTTGATGGTCCTGTGGGACTTGCAATAGATACATACGATAATATATATGTTGCAAATTTTGAGGCAAACAACATTTTAAAAATTACAAAAGGAGGTAACGTCAGTGTATTTATGGAAAATGTTGCAAAGCCATATTTTTTATATATAAAAGATGATATTCTTTATATTTCAGAGCAGGGAAATGATGTAGTTCTAAAGTATAATCTTTCCTTAAGAAGGTAGCTTAATATTTCTGTTGGCAAAGCTTCCGCCGACTTCGTAAAGTTTTGTATTTTTTCTTATATATTCATTAAACAAGTTGATTTTATGGCGATTTTTATATTTATCAAGTAAATTTCCGCTTCGTGTTGACAAATTCGAGTCTATATCATAACTCGGAGCGACAGACTCAAATGCTATAAGCATATCATTTGACCTACTACGTAAATTTTCTATAAATTTTACAACTTTATCAAATGTATCAGGATCTTTAGCTTCATAGTAGTGAGAAAAATAATAAGGTGATGCGAGTGCGAGAATTGGTTTTTGAGGTTCTCTGCTCAAACATTCAATCATATCATCATATAAATTTTCAGCTTCCGAAACAACTTTGCCTGATTCATCATCATAATGAGTTGAATATCTGCTGAATACTTCTTTTATACTTTTATTTACTTCTTCATCTTTTATAATTTCAGATCCCAACGCCGAATAACCTCGTTGATTAGAACCTAAGAAAACTTGGTCAAGTTCATTTAGTATTTCTTCTGCTTCAGATAAAATTTCATCAGGAACCATTGAAATACCTTTAATAGCTGTATCCCCCTTTGTCTCTGCATATTCTCTTGCTCGCCAGTAAAGGTTTGACACGCAAAAACCTTTTTTGTATTTTATTCTGTTCTGTTGAGCAAATTCAAGTACGCTATATGCAAATTCAGGATATAACTGATTAACCTGTTTTATAAAATTGATAGTCATATTTTTTCTTTTTTGCACGGTTGTTTCTACAAAGTCCGTTACGTTCTTTGAAAATGGATTGATTCCATAAATAAGCATATCACTGTTTTCATAACCCAAGTTTGAATTAGGGGCTTCATGTGCAAAAGACATTTTAATTCCCGGTACAAATTTAACGTGTTTGAATTTGTCAGGGTTTGATCCTATTATCCTTAATGCGTGTTGTAGCCCTTCAATGGAATCTCTGTCTGTAAGAGCAAAAATAAAATCTTTACCATTCTTTTCATAATATCTATTTGCATATTGAGCAACATTATCTAAAATATCAAAAATATTCTCATTTCCGCTTGAAAAGCTTGTTTGGTAGTCTAAATCAATGCAGTATACGCCGTTGTTTTGGTTCTCATCTGTTGCTAAGAAATTTTCTTGTGTTAAGTAAGGTAGAATTTCTCTAAGCTCATCAGGCGGCATAATACATTTAAAATTTTGTGCAGGAATATTGCAATCCATGACATTTTTTATTCCCGAAGAAATTTCTGCTGCAAATTCGCTGGGAATATCATTTAAAGAAAATTTGGATTCCGGAAATTCAGATTTTCTGCTAAAAAGTCTTGAAAAAAGACCTGTAAAAGAAATTTGTTTAGCATCTTTTTTTACAGAGTTTGTGAAAATATCAGAATTATCATCATTTTTTATTACTGATGTTTTTTTTAAATTATTTATTGTGTAATTATTTTTAGGAAATGTTTGAGAAACTCTGATGTCCATTTTTGCTCCGATTGTGATGTGGATTTATGTTGGAGAATAAATTGTATAAAATTAAAACTTGTTATTAAATTCTAATTTTCAATTTTTTGTTAATTTATTTTTTCCCTTTTAACAAGAAGAAACCTCCAACTGCAGCTAATATAACACCTAATTTTAAAAGAGAATTATTTTTTTTCTTATAAAGTTTTTCATTTTGTTGTTGTATAATATTTTGTCTGAATTCATCTTTTTCCCGTAATACTTTATCAATAGAATATTTAGGTAAATATTGAGGGGCTTCAATATATCTGCCTTTTTGAGTACTGGAGCCTATTTTGCTCGCTGCTATTTTGTTATCTGTATTTGCATTTTGGGTAATTAATAAATTAGACATATGTTCTCCAATAAACTTTTAATGTATGAAAATATTAGGAATTGATAAAATATTAAATTTTATTATAAAAATTTTTACAATATTTAACAAAGAAAGATGTAAACTTTTGTTAATTCCCATATATAATTAAAGCAAGAAAAACCTTTTAGGTGAATTAATATAATGTGATTTTCTGCATGAAAAGGAGCTAAATGTGAATATACAAAAAAATAATTTAAATGCACAACACCCTGCATTTACGGGACATAAAAAATCATTAGATAAAATGGGATATGAAAAGCAAGTTTTCTTTTATTTATTTGATCCGAATAAATACAAGTGCGAAGTTGAATTATTTAATATTGTAAAAGATGCAAACGGCAATATTTCTATCGATGAAAATCAAAAACCTGTGGCTTCCTTGCCTATGATTGATGGAGGTATTTGTGCGTATATTTCTGATATTCCAGAATTAAATTCAAAAGAGGGCTTTGCATATAGGTTTAAATTAACAGATAAAAGTTCCGGAAAAAATTCATACGCATATGACAATGGAAGTGTAATAGGTATTTTTGATACAGCAAATACAGATAATAAGTATAATGTTGTTTTAAATAATCGTGCAATAATAAACAAAAATGGTCCTATGCAATTGATAATGCCAGATGGTTATTATCCCGGGATAGAAAATAAAGACGGAAAACCAAGCTTAAATGAAAGTTTAAGAGCAAAAGCATTATCAAGTGTGAGAAACCATGCAAATAAGCTAGGCGGTAATTTATATGGAATTATAGCAAGATTGCCTCAATTAAAAAAAGAAGGAATAAAGAGAATAGTTGGTACTCCTTTTACGAAAGATATGATATCTTCCCACTTATATTGGACAGAAAATGCTTACCAACTTTCACCAAATTTAGGTACAGAAAAAGATTTTTGTACTTTACAAGAAGAACTATTTAAGAACGGAATTAATTGGATTGCGGATGCTGCTCTTGTAAATGAAGGATTTGGCGGAATTCATTTATCTGAACTATTAAGAAAAGGTCCAAACTCTGTTTTCAAAAACATTTTTAGATCAGATGAAAAGATTTCACTAGGAATATTACCTGATAAATGTGATTATACGAGGATGAAAATAATAAATGCTCCTTTTACGATTACACCGGAAGGTAAGTATGAAAAGGAAAACAGAAAATATAACCCATCAATGCCAACATACATACAATTTTATGATGACAGATTGGCAAGTGAAGAGCAAAAGACATCTAATTCTCCGAGCAGAATGACAACATATGATATTAAAAATACAGATAATATATATGATATTACCAGACATGATGATGCAGTATATCCTTTTCCTATAGAAGTAAATCCGAGTGAATTAGAAAGAAATATTAAAAATGTTATAAAGGAGGAAGGTTCATTAGATTTATCAAACATAGAGACAATTAAAAAAGTTTCTGATTTTACGTATTTTAATGTTGTAAATAAAAGTGCTGCAGCAGGTTTAGAAGTATGGGACGGAAATGTAGATATCGCAAAATTAAATTTCTATAGATGTGACAAAGATGACTCAAGGTTTTTAAAAGTACCTGTAGAAGAAAGAGAAGAAGCAATTGCTGATTTTGATAGGGGTGCATTAGCAGTTAGGGATTATGCTGTTAATTCAGGAAAGTACTGGACTAAATTAACAGCGGATACTCAGTTTAAATACGCATCAAATCTATTGGCAGGAAAAGCAGAGACTGCAGAAGAATACATGGCAGCAATAAAGAAACTGGCTGAGGAAGGATCTCTTCCTGCATCTGTATTAGAAAATGTTGATTTAGATGTAGTGGAAAATGTTCTTAAAGATAATTATCATTTAAGAAGATTAGATGATGCAGATATGAGAGACGATATTAATCCAGAAGGAATAGGAAATGATTATACTGTTTCTGATTATATATTAAGACAATCAATGGATGTTCCGTTAGAAACTCTTCCTTTTGCAACAAATCTTTTGGGAATAATAACATCCCCATATATTACAAAAAGACCCAATATAGAAGAAGAATTAGGTATTTCTAGATACGATTTAACAAGAGCTGGTAATCCAAATCTACCAGAGAAATATTCAGAAGTATATTCCCAAATGGATGCAATATATGAGAAAGCAATTGTTCCAATAATTTCTGCTATATTAAAAGATATTCCGGGTATTTCTGAAAATGGAATGGTAACAGATTATGGTAAGTATGTAATTTCCGAAATTACTCCTGAATTGACTAAGTATATTATAACAAAGGCTATAGCTCCAAAGGCAGAAATAAAGGTAAGCAATAATGGGGATATTGATTTTTCTGATGTTAATTCCGAAAAAATAACAATGCAATCACTAGGCATTCCGTTTAATTCTATGACATCCGAACAAGAGGCTGCTACTGTTGTAAATATACTCCAAAAAGGAATTAACAATATGGAGTTGTCTGATTTTTCAGTAATAAAAGACAAAATTAACAATAGATTCAAGAATCGTTCTTTAAATGATTTTAAAGTAGCTGAAATGATTATAGATAGAACAGAATCAGGTCTTGGTTGGAGAATAGATGCTGCTAAAGATATTTCTTCAATTGATTCAGTTAGATCTGATGCTGATAATATGACTTCTGCTTGGAAAAATGTTATTGATTTTTGGAAGTTATATAATCAGTCAGTGCTTGAAATTAATCCTCACGCATATACAACCGCTGAAATCACAGATTTGTATGATTTATTTAAGGATGAAGATAAATCAGTATTTACAAGTGATGGAGATGCAGAAAGGAAGTTTATACAAGAAACAGGTATTACTTCAGTTGCAAATTATAATTATTTCTTCTCGTTGATACCTGATTTATTTTCAAATTACTCTTTTGAGAAAGGTGATAGAAGCTGGATGTCCAGAGAAGGAAAGAATCATGAATTAAGAAATAAAATGGACGCAGGATGGTCTGGTACAAACCCCGGATTTCTATTCCAAAGTCCGGAGGATGGTGTCGTAAATTCATATACATTCTTCGGAAATCATGATAAGCCTCGTGCATTGCATTGTTTAGCATTAGATATGGGGTTATTCAATTCTAACTTTGCGCCTGATAAAAAATCTTTGTACATAAAAGATAGCAATGGGGAAGAGAAAACACATAGAGCTATTGCCGCAGATGTATTACAGCAAAATGAACAGGATATTGATTTTGATAAAGTTAATCCAATGGCAGTTGCAATGGGTGCACGTTTAAACGAAGCTTTAGATGATATTTCTTGTGACTCTGTTTTGAAAACTGAAATTAACAATGCAATAAGTGATTTAGCGCAAGGTTCATATCTTGGTAAAACATTTGATGCAACAGCATTTGGTACAAGACCTTTTGAAGTTGCAATAAAATCAGTACTTGATCAAGTTGAATATAAAACAGGTTCAGCAATACCAAATAGAGAAGAAATAGAAGCAAAAATATTACAATCAATTTTAGTTCCTGCTTTTGACAGATTCTATTCAATGTATAAACTTTTAATCACATTGCCTGGTAGTCCTACTGATTTTGCAGGCGACAGAGTTGGTGCTTCTGGTCATGAAACAAAAGCTAAAAACTATCGTCAACAAAACAGAAATGTAATTCATTGGGAATGGTTGAATGATAGTTCAGATAATAAATATAAATTTGTAAAAGAGTTTTATGATAATGTAAATGAAATTTCAAACTTGAGATCGCAAAAACATTTGAGTGCATTAAATGATGGTGCTACTGTTACTTTGCCTATTGCAATAGAAGAGAAAAAATCTGATGGTAGTGTATCTGTGAAAACAAGTGAAAAAGTCCAAGCTATGCTTCGATATAACGATAAAGGTTCGGTTGTTATAACACTTCATGATTTGTCCGGTGCAAATACCCCCTTATCTCAGAAAATGCAAAGAAGTGAAACTAAAACCGGTATAACTGAAGGTTCTATATATAATAGAATAGTTCTTGATACTGAAAAGACCAATACGAAACAAGGACTTAAACATGGTCTTGATGTTGGTACAAAATTTAAAAATGAACGTAGTGCTGATAATTCGACATACAAAATTGCTAAAATGAGTAAAGATGGAAAAAGTTACTATTATTTAAAAAGAGAAGATTCACAAGGTAGAGAAATTCCAATTACTATTAAACCGGAAGATTATAATACCTTGGTTCTTTATAAAATTTAGCAAAATAAACTAATTAAAAAATCCTTTTTCTTTGTAGTAATATAAAGAAAAAGGATTTTTACTATGAGATTAAATAATACTTTTTCAAATACAATTGAAGAATTTAAGCCAATCGACGGGAATAAAGTCAGTATGTACGTTTGCGGTCCTACAGTATATGATTATCCGCACTTGGGACACGCAAGATGTTATATTACCTGGGATATGTTATATAGATATCTCAAGTTTTTGGGTTATGAAGTGACATATTGCAGAAATATTACAGATGTTGATGACAAAATATTAAAAAAGGCAAAAGAAGAAAATACAACAGCAGAAGTAATATCAAGAAGATATTATGAAATATTTTCGGAATCAATGAAAAAATTAAATGTTTTAAAACCCGATATTGAGCCTTTTGCAACAAAAACAATCGGTGAAATGATATCAATAATAAAAGATTTAATTAAAAATGATTATGCTTATGAGATAAATGGTGATGTATATTTTAGGGTCAAAAAATTCAAAGACTATGGTATGTTAAGTAAGCAGCCAATAGAAGATTTAGTTGCAGGTGCCAGAGTGGAAGCTTCATCTATAAAAGAAGATGTATTAGATTTTGCCCTATGGAAAAAAGATGAAGAATTCGGTTATCCAAGTCCTTGGGGTAAAGGACGTCCGGGTTGGCATATTGAATGTAGTGCAATGTCAAGAAAACATTTAGGAAAAACTATTGATATTCATGCAGGCGGAGCTGATTTGATTTTCCCTCATCATGAAAATGAAATAGCTCAAAGTGAATGTGCAAACGGATGTAAATTTGTTAATTATTGGCTTCATAATGGTTTTGTAACAATAAACAAAGAAAAAATGTCAAAATCATTAAAAAACTTTGTCTCAATTGATGCATTACTTAATAATTATGATGCAAATACAATCAGGTTATTTATATTGACAAATCATTACAGAATGCCTGTGGAGTTTTCAGATGTTGCATTGGATGGTGCAAAGTCAGGATGGAAAAGAATTCAAACAGCAGTTAATGAAGTTGTAAGATTTGTTAACTCCAAAGAACTTCCTGATGTTTCCGATTCTGATGAAGTTAATAGTTTTAAAGAGGCAATGGATAATGACTTAAATACATCAAAAGCACTTGCAGTTATATTTGATTCTGCAACAAAAGCAAATAAAGCAGTGGCAGAAAAAGATATTAATAGTGCCAAAAAATATGCTGCAATTTTATTAAAACTTACAGATGTTATGGGCTTCAATATTGAAAAAGAAAAAATGTCTGAGCAAGAATTAAATAATAGACTACAACAAGTAGTCAATGAAATGGAATTTTTATCTGAAGATGATAAAAAGCTTACAGGCTATGATTTAATGAATAAAATAATTGAATATAGAAATATTGCCCGTAAAGAAAAGAATTGGGCTATAGCAGATAAAGTAAGAAATTTATTAGATTCAGTTTCGATTGTAATAAAGGATACAAAAGATTCAACAATTTGGGAAGAAAAATAAGCACGGAACATTCTGCTCAATAAATTGTCTAATAAATTGAGTAGGGAGTACGTGGAGGTATGTAAATAAAAAACACGGCATTCTTGCCGTGTTTTTTATAACAATTTCTTAATGTGCATTACTGTGTCTTTCAAACATAGAAGGTAAAGCAATCAACAGAAAATACATTAGTGCACCGAACAATAATAAGTAGAGACCATCCATAACACATTTCCTTTTTATTAAATAACTATACATTTATACAGTACCCAAAAAAACTTTTTCTTAAACATAATTAATAAAAAATCATTCGATATTTGTAGATAAAAATGAGACTATTATATAATGTGAGGTAATATGGATAAATCAAAATTAAAAAAATTATTTTCAGGATTATGTTGCAGTGTTTGTAAACATGATTTTGATGAAGAAGCAATTTTCATAAAAAGAGAAGAGAAGAACTTATTAGTTTTACAGATTATTTGTCCTGAATGCGGTAAAAGTTTCGGACTTGCATTATTGGGAACAGGCGCTTTGTCAATAAAAGAAGAAAAAGAAGATGAAGCACTTGAAATTCAAGACTGCCCATTACCAATAAGCTATGATGATGTTTTAGATGCACATCATTTTATAGATAAACTGGAAAAAGATTGGACAAAATATATTCCTGATGAATTAAAAAATATTTAAGTTATATATCCCAATTTTCACTTAATTTAGCAAACTTAAAATCTTTATAGAAATAGTTTAAAATTTGATATGCGTTATAGCCTTGAGCCGCGAGGTTATTTGCACCGTGTTGACTCATACCTACTCCGTGACCGTTTTTCTTTGTTCCGTAATCAAAAGAAGGAACTGATTGTAAAAAAGAACTTCCTGAATTCCATACTTTTGTCTGTCCTCCGGAACTTGCGTGATAATATGTTGGCAATACCCTTTTATCTTGAACAAGAACAATACCTTTTGTATCTTCAACAGCTTTTGTTGTTCTTTCTTTTTCAGCACTTGCACCGCCATAGGCTTGATCTGCAGTAGTATCAACGAGGTCAAAGCCTTTAGAAGCATGTTTTCCCGCTGTTTTAGTAGCAACAGCATAGCTTCTTGCAGCGATTGCTTGTGCTTTAAGTGCTTCTATATTCCATTTAGATGGCATTTCAGCTGGAACAACTCCTTTTAGATAATCTTCAAGTGGTACATCATTAATTAAAGTTAAGCCATTGCCCCAATTAGTAATAAGAAAGTTACCTCTATACCAAGCTTTTTTTGAACATAAAAATCCAGGTGTTTTTGTCTTTATTAATACTTGATTTGTTCCGAGTGAAAATTCTTGTCTGTTAGATACTACATAAATTTCTTTTCCTTTTGATTTAAATTGATAAACCTTCATTGGTTTAATTTCATATAATAACTTATTTTGAAATGCGTCATAGATTTCACCATAAACAGATGAGGCAACTTTTACCTCTTTTGCTTGAGTTTCAATACCAATTTTAATTGCATTCGCTTCTTGTATATTAGTAAAAAATATTAATAAAATTGTCAGAATAATCTTTCTAAGAATCATAATCCCTAAACCATTGATAATTCCAGTCAAGAACATAATATCACATAAAAATTATGACTTCCAAAAAATCATACATACGGAGTAGAAAGTGTCAAATAAAATCGTATATATCAACCATAAATACGGGTACTTTTGACTTTCAATATTATATCATTAAGTAGAGATAAAAAGGGTATTGTATGATAAATGGCGGTATAAATTATACTGAAAGAGGAATAATTCAAAACATTCGTGCTATGAGGATGCAAACCGCTCTTATGGCAATTACAAATGAGAATGTTGTCGGTTTTGACAAAATAGGTTACCAAAGAAAAATACCTGTAGTCTCTTCTTTTGCGGAATTTATTGGAGAAGATGCAATCTCAACTACAACTGATGATACGATTGGAAGACTTGGTCTGACAGAAAATCCTTTAGATGTTGCATTGGCGGAAAAGGGGTATTTTCAAGTTCTTACGGATGAAGGTATAAAGTTGACAAGAGATGGTAGATTTAAAATGAATAAGAATGGTGAAATATTGTCGCTAGACGGTAATAAAGTTTTAACAAATATGGGTACACCGTTGATTTTACCATTTGTTCCGGAAAAACTAGAAGATATTTCTATTGATTTAAATGGTGTAGTAAGAGTTTTAGATAATAAAACAAGAAAATTTGAAACGGCGGGAACTTTATCAGTAGTCAGTCAAGATGGGGTTGCAGTGTTATCCCCAAACGTAAGACAAGGTTACAATGAGTATTCAAATGTAAGCTTGCAAACAGAATTTATGCAAGCAATGATGTATCCTCGAACGTTTGAGGCAAACAGACAGTTATATCAAATTCAAAATTCAAATTTACAAAGAGTAATTTCATCTCTTGGCAGTTAGAAAGGTAATAAATGACAACAATACATGGCATAATTAACAGAGGTATATTTAACGCAGAGCTCCAATTTGAAAAAATGGGTTATATATCTACTAATGTTTCTAACTATAATACGAACGGATATAAATCTGTTCGTTTTGAACAGATGTTGGATGAGAACGGTTATCTTACCGGAATTGAAAGAACTGATTTTTCTCAGGGGGCAATTCAAAGAACTTCAAGAGATTTTGATGTCGCAATTGATGGTATGGGATTTATACCTGTAACGTCTCCTAATGGGGATGTTACATATACAAGAGAAGGTTCATTCAGAGTTAATCAAGATGGTTACCTTATTACTAACGACGGTTATTTGGTTGGTGATGGAATTCAAATACCCGTTAATTATGAAAATATTGCGATAAAACCAAATGGTGAAGTTGAAGTATATTCAAATGACGGAACACAGAGAGAAACTCTCGGAATAATACCGATTGTTAATTTTCAAAACCCGGAAGGTCTAAAAAAGTCAGACAATAACAAATATTACCTTACGGCAGAATCTGGTGAGCCAATTTTAGTAAAAAATCATACTAAATTGAAACAAGGTAGTCTTGAGGTTACTAATATAGATATCTTAAATGAAGTTAATTCTATTTTAAGACTGAATGCGTCTATGCTTGCAAGTTTTAAAGTAATGCAAACAGTAAATGATATGTATTCAAAAACATTACAACTAAATCAATAGAAGGTGAGTAAATGATAATAGAAAACAATCCAATGAGAAGTACTCTTCACGCATTAGATTTAATAGCAGAAAGACAAAAGGCTCTTTCTTGTAATCTTGCGAATATGGATACTCCAAACTATAAAAGAAAGGATATATCATTCTCACAATATTTAGGAGGAACGGCAAATCCGTTAGAAACTGCTTTAGCAGCAAAAATGGGACCTTCTCCTGTTACAATAGAAACTTCTGATGAGAAAGTAAATCCGGCAACCGAACTATCAGAAATGCAAAAAAATTCTTTATTATATACGGTTGCAGCAAGAAGAATGACTTCAATAATTACAGAAATGAAAACAGTTATAAATATGGGTAACGGCTAATGGGAATATTAAGTGCAATGAATGTTGGCTGTGACGGATTAAAAGTTCACGGCATGAGATTAGACATATCTTCCAAGAACATAGCGAACTTGGATACGCCGAATTATGTCAGAAAAATACCTTTGGTAGTTTCAACCGACAGAAGTTCATTTTTAAGTGTAATGAACCAAATGAAAGAATCAACATTTGGAGCGGGAACTCTTCCTTATGCCTCTGGAAGTGTTGCAATGGCAGGTGTTGTTGAAGATCCAACATTAGGTGACAGATTGTATAAACCGGGACATCCTGATGCAGATGAAAACGGATATATAAGAGCGTCAAATGTTGATCCTTTAGTTGAAATAACAGATGCAATAATGGCGCAAAGAGCTTATGAAGCAAGTTTAGCAATTATAACAATGTCAAAATCAATGGCAGATAAGGCGGCAACTATAGGAAGTTAATGATATAAAAGGGTAGTGTGTAATGTTTACGGGTATGATACAAAATTTATTGAATTCTTCAGGGCAAGCTGCTGCAGTTCAAAGAGCACAGCAGATTAGTAATTATGTCCAATCACAAAACAGAACGGCAGAATTATCAGAAGGTATTGAATTCAAAACTTTTGAAGATGTAATGAAATCTTCTTTAAATGTTCATACCAGATTTAATGTAAATAAGCCTGCAAATAATGTAAAGTTTGGTTCGTTAACTTCAAAGAATGTTAATGCACAAAAAATTTCTCAGGATGAATCCGGAGTTGTTAACGAATCCCAAAATATCTTTGAAGTACCATATGTTGAAGTTAGCAGACCTACTGAAAAATCTCAAATAAAAGACATGATATCTAAAATCTCAAAAAAACACGGTGTAGATGAAAAACTTGTAAATGCAGTTATAAAGCAAGAATCAGGTTATAATCCAAAAGCAAAATCATCTGCAGGTGCTCAAGGTTTAATGCAATTGATGCCCGCTACAGCAAAGTCTTTAGGAGTCAGTGACCCATATAATCCTGTCCAAAATGTAGATGGCGGAGTAAGATATTTGAAAAGTATGATGGAAAGATATAATGGTAATGTTGTGCTCGCACTTGCAGCATATAATGCAGGACCAGGCAATGTTGATAAGTACGACGGAGTTCCTCCTTTTCGTGAAACTCAGAACTATGTAAAAAATGTACTTGCAAATTATCTATAATAGAAAGGCATAAAAATGTTAGAAAACAGATTAGTACCAAATATAAATATTTTTTCCAATGTTTCATCTTCGATGGCTATTGATGAATTTTCTCAAAAAGGTTTTGGAATTAGTAATCTTAATCAAAAAGAAGGTGTAAGTTTTAAAAGTGTACTCTCAGGCATGGTAAGTAATTTAAATTCTGAAATAGAAAAACCTGATCAATTGTTAAACCAGCAAATGATGGGTAATTCTGATGTCGATATACACGATGTTATGACTGCTGTTGCAAAGGCAGAACTTGGTGTAAGTCTTGCAACACAAATGACTTCAAAAGTCGTAACAGCATATAATACAGTTATGAATATTTCAATTTAAAAATCTTGTAAACTATAATAAATAAGTGTAAAGTAGTTACCCAATATTTGAAATAATAGTATAATATCAAGTAGTTGATTATATAAAGATTAGGGATTTATGAATATAAAAGAATTATTACAGAATAAGACTATTTTGTACTCCGTTATAGGTGGAGCCGCGTTGCTATTTCTTCTTATTATTATATTTGCTGTAATTTCAGCAAGCAGTAAGTCTTCACAAATGCCGGGAAAACCACTGGAAAAAATACAAAAAGAGTCATTTAATATAATTACAACGGATAATCCCGGTAAAGCTTTAGAAATACAAACTTTATTAGCACGTAGTAATATAGAAACAAAGAGTACTACTTCCGGTTCCAAAACAACAGTGTTTCTGGAAGGAGGTAAATATACTAATGTCCAGCGTGATAGAGCTTTAATTGAAATTGTAAAAAGTGGTTTAGTTGATCAAAATGTTGGATTAGAGATATTTGATAAAAATGATTTTACTTCAACTAGAGAAGATAAAAGAATAAAATTGGCGAGAGCTGTAAATGGAGAACTCTCAAGATTAATAAGAAAAATGCCTAGAGTAGAAAATGCATCTGTTCTTGTAAGTATTCCGGAAAATACAATGTTTAAGGCAGATAAAAAACCGCTTAGTGCTACGGTAGTATTGACAGTTGAACAAAATGAAAAATATCCTGTAAGGATTGATGAATCTGTCATTAGAGCAATAAAGAGTCTGCTTTTAGGAAGTGTAAGCGGATTGACAGCTGAAAATATTTCTATTACAGATACTAACGGAAACGTATATAACAGTTTGGTTAAATCCATAGATGACCAAATCGCAAAAATTCAAGAGAATGATTCTTATATGCAAAATAAGGTATCAGCACAGTTGGATATGCTGTTAGGTCATGGTAATTATGTTGTGACTGTTAGTACTTCTTTAAATCAGGTTCCAAAAGAAATAACAAGCATACAATATAATCCGGACGGAAAAACTTCATTAACGGAACAAACTTTTAGAGAAGGATTAGGTGATACTTCTCAAGATACCAATAAAGGTTCAGATGCTGTTAGTGTATATTTGCCAAATGGGCTTCAAAATTCATCTTCAACATCTTCTCAAAATAAGAATTATTCCAGAGAAGCAACTGAAAAAACTTATGGTGTTGATAAAAAACATGTAAGTGAATATTATAAATCAGGGATAATAGAAAACATATCTATAGCAGTAACAATGAATGCAGATGCCATGCCGCCAAATATGACAGTTGACGAATTAAAGGCTCAAATTGCCAGAGCGGCATCTCCAAAGGTAAGTCCGGATAATGTTTCGATTGCTTTTGCGGAAACTATTGATCCGTATTTAGCCTCAGACAGACCTGTAAACTTACCGGTCCCTGATGCTTCCGGTAATCCTTGGTGGCTTGCTATAGCATTATTGCTTGCAGGGTTGGTTGTTGGGTTTGTATTTGTTCATAAAAAATTGAAAGATTCATCTATTGAACAAGAAGAGGAACTAAAAAAATTAAAACAAAAGACAAGTGAGCAAGAAAAACAGATTGTTGATGTAAATTTAAAAGCTGCTGAGTTGATTGAGAAACAAACGATTTTAACTCAAGAATTATTAGAACATCAAAAACAATTACAAATAGAGAAAAAGAAAGAAGTAGAAACTTCTTTAGATGAAGTTTTAGAAGAAGTTTCTGCTGATTTGGCTCAATCAGATAGTGAAAAAACGTTAAAAGAATTAAAGAGTTGGATTGAAAAATCATAGTGGAGTAGGGAATGCCGATTAACGGTTTTGATTATAAAGCTTTTGCAACAGATTTAGCGAAACAGGCGTTGGAAGTATTACAACAGCCCGGTTCAAATGCAGCTCCGGATATATTAGCAGATTCTGATAAAAAAAATATTGTAGAAACAGTTCGAAAATTTTGCTATATGGCAGGTGAAGCATTAAGTAATGATGCTCAGTTGAAATTTAATGCCGAACAAGCAAGCTTAGTTACTCAATTTATAGGTGAATGGACTTTCCATAAATCAATAGATTTAATCAAAGGAAAAATTCCTTCTCAGAATCGTGAAGCAATTTTACAGATTATAGCAGCAAATATTTTTAATACAGCAAAACTTGCAATAATAAAAAATTTGCCACAAGATGCACTTATTAATCTTGTAGAAGATAAGGTTAAACAAGTTTATGATGAAGAACTTCAAAAATTGGTAAAAAAAGGAGTATTGTCTCCAAAACAATATGAAATCGCAGTTAATACTTCTAATCTGAATGATATGGTTCAAAAAACGGAGGATGAAGCAAAATTAAGCAAAGCAAACGTTCAAGCAGAGGGGAATGTATCATCTGCTAATGATAAAAAGGTTTTAAAACTTGCTGCATTGGCTATTATTTTGAAGAAACTCCCGGAGCAAAAAGCTAATGAAATATTGAATAGCTTGGATAAACAAGATGTGCAACATGTTATTAATTACATGAAAATGAGTAACTTAGAAGATAAAATTGATCATAAAGTTATAATTAAATCCATAGAAGAAATAAAAAAGATATTACCGGGTCAAGATGTAGTAAATGTTGCCAAGTTGACGAAAAATTACCACAAACTTATAAAAGCTACATCTCCTGAAATATTGAGTAAAATCGCAATTAACGAAAGAAAATCAGTAAGGGATTTTATATTAGATACATCTTTCCCTGCTGCTGATGTTTTTACTCCACTTGTATTTAAAGCTTTAGTTACTACCGTAGAAGAAAAAATCAATGATAATTAAAAAAAAATATACAAATATAAAGAAAATAAGTGACGAAAATTCAATTGTTGATGAGTCAATAATTAATAGTGCTCCTGCTCAACTTGTACAAGATAATGACGGAGAAAATGAAAAAATAAATCAAAGTTTAAAACCTGATATAGATGTTGAAAAATCAAAAGAGAAGAAAAAAAAGAATATCGAAGACCTAGATCTATCTCTGGAAAATATAAAGTTTGAACAACGGGAAGAAAGAAGAGAGGGAACAAGAAGAAGGGGCTACAGAAGAACTGAAGATAGAAATATAGTATCTCGAGCTCAAAAGGATGCTTTGGCAATAAAAGAAGAAGCAAAAAAAGAAGGATACGAAGAAGGTTTAGCCTCAGCAAAGAATGATCTAGAAGATTTAAAGAGTAAATTTACAGAGTTCTTTAATTATAAGACTGAAGTTTATGAAAAGGTTTCGGATTGTATTTATGAAGTTTCTATGGAAATTGCACGAAAAATAATTAATAAACAAGTAGAAACAGATAAAGAGTATATTATTTCTATGATAAAAGGTGTAGTAGAAGAGATACATAAAACAGAAAATAAAATTACTCTAAAAGTAATGCCTAAGGATGTAGAAATAGTTAGAGATAAAGTTTCAGAAATATTTTCGGGAGAATATTTTGAAGCAAAGATATCAGTAATTCCCGACAATGAAATAAAAGAAGGCGGTGTGATAGTTGAAACATCGAATGGAATAATTGATGCTACACTTGAAACCCAGATTTCAATAATAGAAAAAGCATTTAAAAAACAGGAAGAGAGTTAATTTATAATGGCACAATCACAAGGTGCAAAACCATCAATGATAAGTGAAATTGGATTAGCAATATTTGTAATATTGCTGATTGTTTTACTTATTGTTGAGCTTCCTCCAATTGTGGTTAACTTTGCTATAAGTTTTAATATTACTCTTGGCATATTATTGTTGATGATATCATTATATATTCAAAGACCGTTAGAACTTGCTTCATTCCCATCTATTATATTAATTGGAACAATGTTTAGACTGGTTCTATCTATTGCATCAACGAGATTAATTCTTGCAAAAGGTGAAGCTGGTGAGGTTATTGATGCATTTGGTAATTTCGTAACCGGCGGAAATTTAGTTGTTGGGTTTGTAATTTTCATAATTATTACTATCGTTCAATTTATGGTAATTACAAAGGGTTCTGAACGTATTGCAGAAGTTGCGGCAAGATTCGCATTAGACGCTATGCCCGGTAAACAAATGACTATTGATGCGGACTTTAATGCAGGATTAATATCACCGGAAGAAGCAGTAAAAAGAAGAGAAGACCTACAGCGTGAATCTAACTTATACGGTTCTATGGATGGTG
Source organism: Candidatus Gastranaerophilales bacterium (assembly GCA_944322745.1). GTDB lineage: Bacteria > Cyanobacteriota > Vampirovibrionia > Gastranaerophilales > Gastranaerophilaceae > Avigastranaerophilus. Next base: position 156,562 of record CALUPV010000002.1, read on the forward strand.
CTATGAAGTTTGTAAAAGGTGATACTATGGCAGGTATCATCATCGTTGTAATAAACATTGTAGGCGGTTTATGTGTCGGTGTATTAATGAATGGTATGCAAGCAGGTGAAGCGGTTCAAAAATATACTGTACTGACCGTTGGTGATGGTTTGGCTGCACAGTTACCATCTTTGTTAATGGCAATTGCAGCCGGTATCGTAATGACTCGTTCAACTGCTTCAGGCGGCTCTTTAGGTGGAGACCTTTCCGGTCAAATAATGAGTAAACCGTCAAGTTTGATTTTTACTGTTGTATTCCTTGTTTTTATTGCATTGACAAGTTTTTATACAGGACTACCGTGGTATACATTTACGATATATGCTTTAGTTATTATGGCTGCTTATTTAATCGTTTCTGTAAACAAAGATGTTCAGTCTCAATTAGGACAGTTAGATGCTGTTAAAAAGAGTATGAGTGATTTAACAAACCCTAATAGAATGTATGAAAGATTGGGGGTTGATGTATTAAACTTGCAAGTTGGTACAGGTTTATTAGAAATTGCAGATCCTGAGCAAGATGGTATGCTTCTTCCGAAGATTGCAGCATTAAGACAACGTGTTACTGATGAACTCGGTTATATTATACCAAATATCAGAATTATGGACTCTTCTGCAATTGGTGCAAATGAATATATGATTTCAGTTCGTGGTAATACCGTTGCAGTTGGAACTGTTTATCCTAAAAAAAGTATGGTTATTGCTGATCAGTGGGATGCTTTAGGTAAAGAAGTTCCTAAGGATGCTATTATTGGGGTTGATCCTACTTATCAAACTCAGGCATATTGGATGGATACAAATTTCTTAAAAGAGCAGAAAGATGTTACTGCTGTTGATTCTGTTGATGTAATAATTACGCACTTACAAGACTGTGTAAGAAAATATGTTGATGAAATTATGACCAAGACAGATGTTCTTAAACTTATGGAATTGGTTAAGAGTCAAGACCCAACATTGGTTAATGACCTTGTACCAACAATTATATCAACAAGTGATTTACGTAAGATATTTGTTAATCTTATTAGAGAAAAAGTTTCAATCAAAGATATTATTTACATTTTTGAAAGATTATGTGACTATGCCAGATTTTCAAAAGAACCAGATATATTATCAGAGCGTTTGAGAGCGGCATTAGGAAGACAAATTTGTCTTGCAAATTGTACAAAAGACAAAATATTGTATGCTTTAACACTCTCGCCTGAATGGGAAAAAACATTGGATGACAGTTGTCAAAGAACAGAATTGGGTACAATGTTCTTGTTGAATCCTTTACAAGTTCAAGAACTTATTGAATCTGCAGCATCAACATTAATAAGAGCACATCAAAGTATTAATGTTCAACCTGTAATATTATGTTCTCCAAGAATAAGACTTCCGTTATATCAATTATTAGAAAGACATATTCCGACTATCGTTGTTATTTCATATTCTGAATTGATAACTGATATAAGAGTTGAAGCAGTTGATACTATAGGTGAATCGGTAAATTATAATTTCGAGTGAGTAAATGTTAAATCAAAGTAGAGAAAAATCCATAGAATTTGTAAAGAAACAGGCGTTTGATATAATTAATTCAACTAAATTATATTCATATAAGGGTTCCGTTTCAAAGCTTTTGGGCTTGACTGTAGAAGTTAAATTACCGGGACTGAAAATTGGAGATTTATGTTTTATCGAAACAGCCGAAGGTGAAAAGAAACCTGCAGAAGTCGTTGCATTTAAAGGTGAAAATGCTCAGTTATTACTTTTGTATGATGGTGCGGGGATTGGACAAGGCAGTTTGGTTACTACAACAGGTAAAGCAATAAGTATTCCAATGGGTGATTTTTTGCTTGGCAGATTGATTAGTCCGTTAGGTGAACCAATAGATGGAAAACCTTTGGATACAAGAGGTGCTCCTTGGGTAAATATAGAAAATCCCCCTCCGGGTCCATTTGAAAGACCTATAATTAAAACGATGTTTTCTACCGGCGTTAGGGCAATAGATTCAATGTTAACGCTTGGAGCAGGTCAACGTATGGGACTTTTTGCCGGTTCAGGCGTTGGTAAAAGTACAATGCTTGGTATGATTGCACGAAACTCTGATGCTGATGTTAACGTTGTTGCTTTGATTGGTGAACGTGGTAGGGAAGTTAAGGAATTTATTGAAAATTCACTCGGTGAAGCCGGCATGAAAAAGTCGGTTATTGTATGTTCTACAGGCGACCAACCTCCATTGATACGTCAGAAATGTTTAATGACAGCAACAGCGGTTTGTGAATATTTTAGAGATAAAGGTAAAAAAGTTTTCTTAATGACAGATACGGTTACTCGTTGTGCTATGGCAGGTAGAGAAGTAGGTCTTTCTATCGGAGAACCTCCAACAATAAAAGGTTATCCACCATCTATTTTCTCTTGGCTGCAGAGAATTTTAGAAAGAAGCGGTAATAGTCCAAGAGGTTCTATTACAGCGTTATATACAGTATTAATGGAAGGTGATGATATTAATGACCCTGTTGTTGATACCGTTCGTGGTATTGTTGATGGTCATATATTCTTATCCAGAAAAGTTGCTGAGATGAATCATTATCCAGCTATTGACGTTTTGGGAAGTATTAGTCGTTTATTTACTGAAATAGTTACAGAAGAACATAAACAAGCCGCATATAAAATGCGTAAATTAATGGCTCTATATAGAGAAAATAAAGATTTGATTGATGTTGGAATGTATAATGCGGGATCTAATCCTAAATTGGATATAGCAATAGAATTAATGCCTCAGATAAATGCTTTTTTACAGCAAAGAGTATCTGATAGTGTAACAATGGAATCAACTATATCTACGTTGATTTCAATGATGAAAGATGTTGATATTTAATATCTATTCTAACATTGCTTCAAGAGCGGCAATCTTCATTTTTAAAGTATCTGGCTTTTTCCCTGTCCAGATTTCAAATGCTTTTGCACCTTGATAGATTAGCATGTCTAAGCCTTGTATAGTCTTAATATCATGTTTTTTTGCCAGCTTAATCAATTCTGTATTTAAAGGATTATAAACAATATCATATATTATAGAATCTTTGTTCATTGTCTTTACAACTTCTTCATCAATAGGCGAAATGCCCATAGCTTTGCTTCTCATTCCTATAGGAGTTGTATTAACCAAAATCTTATATTTTGAAATATCTTTTAATCCTTCAATCTGTTTGCAGTTCATTTCAGTATTTGGAAAATTAACTCTTAGTGCATCAACCATTTCTTTTGCATTAAGAATGTTTCTTGCATAAAAATCTATTTTAGATGCTTTTAAAATAGATAGACCTACTCCAACTGCTCTTGCAGCTCCGCCATTACCTAAAATTGCGACTTCTTTTCCTTGTATTTCTTCTCTAAAATCTTCAGGTATAGCTTCAACAAAACCATATACATCAGTATTATATCCTATCATTGACATATCAGGTTGTATTTTTATTGTATTTGCACTGCCAGCTACATTTGCAACATTGTCTACTCCTGATAAAAATAAGGTAATAGGTACTTTTAACGGAATAGTTACATTAAATCCTTGAAATCCATTAGAACGAAGATATTTTATTCTTTCGACCAAATCTTCTTGCTCTGTTTCAAGTACTTCATATGTGCCTTCTAAACCGACTGATTTGAATGCTGCTTCTTGAATTACTTTTGACATTGAATGTGATAAAGGATAACCTATTATACCGAATTTATACATAACTATTCTTCTTCCATTTCTTTTGTGAATGAACATTCTTTATTTGTGCATTCTAATTTCTTTGCATTTTTAGTTACTCTTTTTACAAGCATACTTCCGCAATTCGGACATTTTTCTTTAACCGGTTCATACCAAGAAACATAATCACAATCGGGGTATCTGTTGCAACCAAAAAAGACGGTTCCTTTTTTTGATTTTTTAAATACTATTTCACCTTTTTCGCATTTTGGGCAAGTTACACCTGTTGATTTATGATATGTTTTTCTATGCTTGCATTCTTCATTTGTACATTGAAGATATTTCCCGTAAGGACCAATTTTAAATATCATGTCAGAACCGCATTTTTCACATTTTTCTTGTGAAACTTCAGATTCTTGTTCTTGTTCATTTTGTTCAACTTGTTCTTTCAAAACATTTATTGGCATTGTACTTTTACATTCTGGGAATCCTGAACAGCCTAAAAATTGAGAACCATTTTTTCCATTTTTAACCAGCATTGGTTTTCCGCATTTTGGACATTTTATGTTTGTTTCTATATTTATTTTATGTGCTGTTTTCATTACGGATTGAACTTCTTCCATAAACGGATCATAAAATTCTTTCAAAACCTTATTCCATACAGCTTTCTTTTCTGCAATTTTATCAAGTTTTTCTTCCATCCCGGCTGTAAATTTGTAATCCATAATATCAGAAAATTGTTCAACAAGTTGTTTTGATACAGCTCTGCCTAAAATCGTCGGATGTAAAGCTTTATCTTTCTTTTCTACATATTTTCTTGTCTGAATTACTGTTATAATTGTGGCATAAGTTGATGGTCGACCGATACCATGTTCTTCAAGTGCTTTTACAAGTGAAGCTTCGTTATATCTTGGAGGCGGTTGTGTAAAGTGTTGCTTTGGATTTATTTTATTACAATCAACTTTATCTCCTTGATTTAAATCAGGAATTTTAGCTTCTTTTTCTTCTTCTTGTTCATCTTCACTGTCATTATATAACTTTAAAAATCCGTCAAAGACTGTTTTACTTGTTCCCGCTTTTAGTGTGTAATCACCTGCAGTAATATCAATTGTCTTATTTGCAATTTCTGCATTCGCCATTTGGGAAGACATAAACTTTTCCCAAATTAATTTATATAATTTGTATTGGTCGTTATCTAAATATTGTTTGATACTTTCCGGTGTTTTATCAGGATATGATGGTCTGATAGCTTCATGAGCATCTTGTACATTTTGTTTGCCTTTTACATATATATTCGCTTTTTCAGGATAATATTTTTCTCCGTAGTTATTAAGAATAAAGGCTTTTGCCATTGCCATTGCATCATCTGATACTCTGACACTATCTGTTCTCATATATGTAATTAAACCGACGGCGCCTGCTTCCAGTTCAATACCTTCATATAATTTTTGCGCAACTTGCATTGTTTTTTGTACGCCGAAGCCTAATTTGGAACTTGCAGCTCTTTGCAAGGTTGAGGTTATAAATGGTGCAGTAGGTTTTCTTTTTGTAGTTTTTTTTGTTATTTTGGAAACATTAAATTCAGAAGACTTTAATTCTTCCACAATCTTTTGAGCTTGCTCTTCATTTTTAATTGTTTTCTCTATTGATTTATTTTTGTATTTAGAAAGTTCAGCTTCAAATGTTTTACCATCTTTTGATAGTTCAGCATGAATTGACCAATATTCTTGAGGAATAAAAGCTTCTATTTCATCTTCTCTTTCACATATCATTCTGAGTGCAACAGATTGAACTCTGCCTGCTGATAAATTATAACTCCCCATTTGCTTCCATAATACGGGACTCAATTTATAACCCACCAGTTTATCAAGGATTTGTCTTGTTTGCTGGGCTTGCACCATATCCATATTTATTTCGCGAGGATGCTCGACTGAATATTTTACTGCTTTTGGTGTTATTTCATTGAATTCTATTCTTTTTATTTTTTCATCCGGAACTGTTAAAATTTGTCTTACGTGCCAGGCTATTGCTTCTCCTTCACGGTCAGGGTCGGATGCTATCAATATGTTATCAAACTTTTTTGATAAATCATTTAATTTTTTTACTACCTCTTTCTTATTAGGTATAATCTCAAATTTTGGTTCAAAATTATTATTTACATCAAAACCTAAATTATCAGTCTTAGGATCTTTAGTCGGTAAATTTCGAATATGTCCGTAGCTCGCTTCTATTTGATAATTATCACCAAGTATTTTTTTTATTGTTTTTGATTTTGCAGGTGACTCAACTATTACAAGTGTTTTTTCAGATTTCTTCGCCATGTGCCTCTAGTTTATTATTATATATTTCTCTCCGTGTGTTTGAGAAATTACTCCATCCAATTCTAACTTTGTTAATATTACCATTAAATCATTAATATTCAAGTTTGTTTTTGTTACTATTTCATCCATTGTTAAGGAATCTTTTCTTAAGATATCATATATTAGTTTTTCTTCTTCAGAAAAGTTGTAATTATTTTCATTCTTTTTTTGAATATTAGTTTTAAGTTCCCAATTTAGTGCATCAAGAATATCTTGAGTGTTTGTAACTAATGTTGCTCCCGTTTTTAATAAAGAATAGATACCTTCTGTGTTTGGATTTGATATTAATCCGGGGATACACATAAGTTCTTTACCTTGTTCTAATGCAAGTTTTCCTGTAATCATTGCACCGGACTTCATTGCAGCTTCAGCAATTAAAACACCTTTTGAAAGCCCTGATACTATCCTGTTTCTAACAGGGAAATGCCAGCTTATTGCATCGACATCTGGCCAATATTCTGTTATTACTGCGCCATTACCATCTATTATTTTGTTAAATAATTCAATATTAGATTTTGGATATAATTTATCAAATCCACCGCCTATTACAGCAATTGTCTTTACATTATTTTCTATTGCAGTTTTGTGTGCTACTGTATCTATTCCTTCTGCCAGTCCAGAAACTATACATATATCTGTATTCGCAAATCCTGATAATATATTTCTTAATGTATTTTTAGAATTTTCACTTGCTTTTCTTGAACCGACAACAGCAATCGTTCTTTCCATATTGCATATATCTAAACTTCCAAGCACGAATAAACCTGTTGGCGGATTATCTATATGCTTTAATAAATATGGGTATCTATTATCTTCAGGATGTATAAAATCGATATTTTTTTCTTTTATATAATCCATACATTCTTGAGGATTTATATTTTTCCGTTCTTCAATAAATGCCTCAATTTGTCTTTGTTGTAGTCCGTCTATCTTCCACAAATCATATGCTTGAGATTTCCAAGCAAGTTCAATAGAACCAAAATAATTATACAATCTGTTAACAAAAGCAGAAGAAGTTTTTGTTAGCCGCGCAAAACCATACCAATATTTCTCTTTATTATCCATAAATAACAAATATCATATAAACTTTATCAAGTCCAGTTATAAATAAAAATTAAGCTATACAACTGCCGTTTTCTAATAAACTTTCATATTGTGTTTTATAATAAGCAGCTATACGACAAGCCATATCATATTTTTGTTCCATAGTTGACATATCATCTTGAACAAAAGAATCAGCTTCATTTGCAGGAGTTGTATTTTCAACTTGAGGAGACTTATGTCTTGCAAATTCAACTTTGCTAACAGGCTGACAACAATATGCAGACATTGCTGAAGTAATTGCTTGAATTTTCATGACATCCCCCTTTTACAAATATAACATGCCAAAATATTATCACAATCAAATTTTATTTGCAACTGTTATACCAGGTAATATTTTTATTGAACAGACTCTGCTAAAAAGTCAGCTAGAGGAGTTTCAATTATTCCATTTAGTGCTTTATCAATTTCTTTTAATTTTTTTGATACTTTATCAATGTCTTCGCTCCATTGGAAATAATCATTTATAAATTTTTCTCCTCTGAAAAAATCCTTAGATAGTTGTACCTCAATAATTTCAGTTAACATTTTTCTTGCGGTCGGAATCATTTTATCAATATCTATATTTATTATTCCGTCGTTATTTACAGACATTGCTCCTTCTTTTATAAAAAAATAAGCTTGCATAACGGTTCTGACTCTGTGTGCTTGTGATAATTCCGGTTTTGCTTTTAGAAAACAATTTGCACCAAAAGTAACTAAAATTTGTTTCTTTTCTTCTTCTGTATATACACCTGCTTGGGTTAGGCAATCTAATAATGCAAGTGATCCCATATCTGCTTTATTTTCTTCAATTATGTTTTTGTATTTTCCAAGTGCTTCAGTTCCTTCTTTTGGTCCAAGTGAATGTACATTTTCGTGACCAATTGTGAACCAGTGATCAGCTTCTGGATTGTAATATTTATGTAAATCTTTATTTAAAGTTGCATCAAGTCTTTTTTTTCTTCTTTCCAATGCTTCAGGAGAATTACTTGTTCTTACTTGTCTGTGATATACATTTCTTCTTCCGCCGCCTATTGTTAATGATAATTTATCATTGTTTGGTAGATTTTGCGCAATAGTAATCCCGCCTCTGTATGAACCTTCATCTCCTCTTAAAGATACGATATCAACATCAACCATTGTTTGTAAATTATCTTCTTCTGATGATATATTTTGTTCATAATTCTCTTTAAGCGGCATATTTTCTGCCATTAATGGTAAGTATTTTTTTACTTTTAATAAGTCTTCAGTTCCTTTTTTATTGACTATGCCGACTCTTATTCCTATTGAATCTTTACTTATTGCTGTAATATTATTTTTTTCTAAGAGTTTTTTTAATTCTTCATCTTCTATTACACTTCCTGTTAACATATCTGCATATTGTTCTCTGGAAATTGTAAATTCAAGCGGAGTTTCTTGAAGAGTTGCCCATTTTTTGTCTGCTTGTGCATCCAGCATGGGATTATTTTCTCTTAGTGCTTTTGCTTGTAATATTAAATATTCATTAAAGTCTTTATTAGTAGAATATTTTGCTGCTTTTTCAAGTTCATTTGCTATTAAATTAAATTCTTCTTTGAATGCTTCTGTATAATCAAGTGCTTTAAGTTTTGCTCCATCTCTTTTTACTATTGTTCTTTGATTAAGTATTTTTTCAACTTCTTCTTTTTCTCCATTTTTTAGCATTGTTTTTAATATATTATGAAATTCTTCTTTTGTTAAGTCAGATGGGTAGAAAGCTTTTCCATCGAGCTCTTTTTCTCCTTTTAAAAGAATAACTTTTTTAGATTCGGAATCTATTCCAATTATACCGAGTTGTGCATCAAATAATATTTTTGTTAATTCTGCAGATTTGTTTCCTTTTTTTATTTCTTCTTTTAAATATTCAAGAAACGGGAGATTTAATTCATTATCTTGTTTCATATAAATTATATTTGCCGCATTTGCTGCTTTAACTAAATGTTTAAGTGCCTTTTTATCACCTTCTTCAAGGCCTTCATATTCTTCAGCATTCTTTAAAAGCATTGGTTTTCTTATTAAATAGTCTTTATGTGTTCTCTTCTCAAGTTCTTCCAATGACAAATTAAACTCAAATTTCATAATTATTATCTCCCTATGAAATTTAGTATATTTTATTTTATCATTACTAACAATAATCTATATATACTATTATTGTTGAAGAATAACATCCGGTACTTCATAATACTGACATCTTGGACATTTTTCTTTTGCATAATAATAACCTTCTATATTTGCAAATCTCGATTTATAATTAGCTATTATGCTTGAACTTTGTTTTGGATTTTTTATACAATATACATAGGCATTGTCTGTTTCTGACGGTGATATGGCTTTTACATTTAAAAATCTTGAATCTTTGTAATATACCAAGACAGAACTTTGGCCTTTTGTTGAAGTATCTGTTATTTTGTTATTTGTCCAGTATTTAATATTTGGTTTTATAATTCCAAGTGTTTTTAAAATTCCGTTTAACTCCGGTATATTAGGTAGTCTTCCTCCATTTGCGTAGCAATAAGAGTCTTTTTCATATTTTGATTTCAGAACCGGAGTTTTACTAACCAAATCAAATGCTGGAGAACAAAAACTCTGTTGCCATATTTGCCTTTCCTGGTAGAGTGACAGATTATCATAATCAGTAAAAGGATAGTAACATAATCTTATATTATCTGTGTTATTTTGTATGATGGCAGTGAACGTAAAATCATTAGCTTCGTATTCTTTTTTTATTGAAATATTGGGGTCGTAATTATAACCTTTTTGTAAAAGTTCTCTGAAAACTTCATTAGAAACTTCCTTTACGCTAAAGTTTATGTGCTTCTTTTCTGAAATGGCAGGTAATTCTTCTTGAATAGGCGGTATGACTTTTTGTTCTTTTTTATCTATACCTACAATATTTTTTAATTTGTCAAAATCAAAAGGTTTATCAACCAGAGATTTGATTGTATCTTTTGTCTCTTTTTTTACATTTCTGTAAAAATAACTTTTGTTTTTAAAGCCATAGTTATCATTGCTTCTTGCAATACAATATAACAAGGGCGTTACATTTGCGGGCTTTCTTACAATTTCATATGACATATTTTTAAAATGAAGAACAAGGTCATGTTTCCCGTCTTTATGATTAATCCAATAATATTTATCACCAAAAGTATCAAACTTATTAAATACAATAAAATAAGTTTCCAGATAGTTTGGTACTCTTGCATCAATTGCATTACAAAATATCTTTGCTGAATCAAGGTCATTATATGGAAAAGCTTCTGCTGTATAATCGAAAGGAACTTCCGCTGTATTTATAGACATTTTCTTTTGTGAGTATGAGTTAATGTCGTTTGATATTTTTAGAAAATCTGTAGAATAACTAATTGTTAATCTTGCGCTTTTATATTTGTTTTGCGACTCGAAATCGCGTTCTTTTATAAAGGTATTAGTTCCATTGTATATGCAGAAAATAAGGAAACAAACGAAAAGGAATATTATAAGAAAATTAGTCTCATTTTTTCTTCTCTTTTGAACACTTATACTTGGAATTATAATGGCAGGAATTGCAAAATATATGAATACAAGCAATATGATTGAAGGGAACAACATTGATATAGTACTCATAAAGAAAGTAAATATAAATGTTATATTTGCAGCATCTTTATTTACAGAAATAAGACAAATCGTACTTGCTATAAGAATAAGAAACAAAAATATAAAAAAGGCTCCAATATTAAGCGGATAATTTATGTATAGTGCCTCTTTCTTTAAATCCAATATATTTCTTTTTACCTTTGATGAGAATAATAGTAAATAAATAAAGAAGATAATACCGTTTGCATATGTACTTAGAATTGTAAATTTATCCTTTGAAGATTCAAAAAAGAAAAATATTAATAAATCTGATATTATGACCAATATTGTTGTGATAATATTGATTTTTAAAAGTTCTTTGGGTTTCTGTACATTGCTCTTTTTCATATTATTCTCTTATTTTTTATCTGTAGTTACCAGTATATTATACTAGATTTTTTATTTTTTTATTTCGTATTATTATTGTATAATTATTATAGTTATCTAAGGAAGGTTTTAATGTGGAAATTATACAAAAGTCAACAATGGTAGAACTTGCAAAAGAAGTTTTTAAAATTGAAGCAGATTCAATATTAAAGTTGCAAGAAAGAGTTGGTACGAACCTAGAACAAGCTATATCTGTTATTATAAGGTCAAAGGGTCGCGTAATTGTAACAGGAATGGGAAAGTCAGGGCATATAGGAAGAAAAATTGCCGCAACACTTTCATCAACAGGAACTCCCGCATATTATCTTCATCCTGCGGAAAGTACGCACGGTGATTCCGGTATTATAACAAGAGAAGATGTTGTTATTGCTATTTCTAATAGTGGAGAAACAACGGAATTACTGAATTTGCTGCCTCTAATTAAAAGATTTGAAGTGCCTTTGATTGTTTTTGCTGGAAACCAAAATTCAACCTTGGGGAAATGTGCTGATATATATTTTGATATTTCCGTTGAAAAAGAAGCATGCCCTTTAGGTAAAGCTCCTACAGCCAGCACTACAGCCACTTTGGCAATGGGAGATGCACTTGCTGTTTGTCTTTTAAAGAAAAGAGGCTTTTCAACCGAAGATTTTCTTTTGTATCATCCGTCAGGAGCTTTGGGTAAAGGTGTTCTATATGTAGTCGGAGATTTAATGTTAAAAGATAAAGCATTGTTACCTATTGCACATGAAAATGATACTTTCCTTGAAACTGTTGATTTAATCTCTAAAAAAAGATTAGGCTGTGCTTTAATAGTTAATGAAGAAGGTAGATTAACTGGACTTTTAACTGATGGTGATATTAGAAGAATTTTGTTAAGATATCCTGATGTGTCTGTTTTGAATAATAAATCGGTTATGACAATTAATCCAAAAACAATTTTTGCTGATGATATGGCAACTAAAGCTTTAGCTTATATGGAAAAATACTCAATTACTGCCTTGGCCGTTTGCGATGAAAATTCAAAACCGATTGGTCTTATTCATATTCATGATTTATTAAGAGCAGGAGTTGCATAATGTTTAACTTAGATATAAGAAGTAAAGCTTTAAAAATAAAATTGGTTGTATTCGATGTTGATGGTGTTATGACTGATGGCAGTATAATTTATGATGAAAATGGTATCGAATATAAGACTTTTAATGCAAAAGACGGTCAAGGAATAGTTAATATAACAAAAGCCGGTATAAAAACCGCAATAATTACAGCCAGAGAAAATAATACGGTTAAACATCGTTTTGAAAATTTGGGTATGACAAAACTATATATGGGACAAAAAAACAAATTGAATGCATTAAAAGAAATGTTGACAGAGTTTAACTTGGATTATTCAGAAGTAGCTTATATGGGTGATGATTTACCTGATTTATGCGTATTAAAAGAAGTAGGACTTGCTTGTTGTCCGAATGATGCTGTTCAAGAAGTAAAGAGTGTATGTCATTTTGTATCTTCCAGACGAGGCGGTCGAGGTGCTGTTAGGGAATTGACTGATTTAATTTATAAAACACAAATAAATTGATACTTAATTTTGATTTGATAATTTTTTGATTCTTACTATTTGTTCATATTATAAAGAAGTTTCATTCCTATTAATGTTAAATCAGGATTTATATAATCAAATTTTCTTTTCAAATATTTGCTTATAACGGAGGAATATCCTCCTGTTGCTATAATTGTTGTTCTATATCCCAGTTCATTTTCGCATTCTTCAATAAGCCCATCAATCATTGCAGCATGTCCTCTGACAATACCTGATAACATTGCATCAATAGTATTTCTTCCAATAGCATGTTCAGGTGCTTCTATATTTAATTTCGGTAATTTCGAAGTTTTTGAACTTAATGCTTCTGCTTGGATTTTCATTCCTGCAGTAATGATACCGCCAATAAATTCATTTTTTTGATTTACAATATCAAAAGAAGTGGCAGTTCCAAAATCTACTACAATAGCAGGGGCGTTATATAATAAAGATGCTGCGCAAGCATTCGCTATTCTGTCGGCACCAATTTGTGAAAGATTATCTGTTTTTAATATTACATTTGTTTTTATTTTGTGCGAAATAATTAATGAATCTATTCCCATATATTTTTTTAATGCTGTCGACAATCTTTCTGTTAATTGGACAACTACACTTGATATAACTGCATTTGTTACTTTAGTCTCCAGATTTGTTTCTCTTAGCAAATTCTTAAGAAAAACCCCATATTCGTCTTCAGTTCTTGTAATTTCAGTTGATAATCTCCAAGAATGAATAATTTTGTTTCCATCAAAAACTCCGAGAGTTATATTTGTATTTCCAATATCAGCTGCTAATAACATTAATTTTACCTTTAACTTTATTAATTGTATTTTATCAGAAATATATGTATTTATAACTCTATTTTATGCTAAAATTTTTTTAGATATAGTTAGTTTGGAGCTTTTTAATGTTGGATTTTTTAATACAAAGTTTTCAATTTAAGTCAATGAGCTTTTTTGAAGCAGGTATGTTAATATGTTTTGGTGCAAGCTGGCCTTTTGCCGTTATGAAAACATATAAATCAAAAAATGTAAAAGGCAAGAGTCGATTATTTCTGACTTTGATAATTCTTGGTTATATATGTGGTATTATTAATAAAATACTTAATTCTGTGGATATTGTTTTTTGGTTATATATAATAAACTTATTATTGGTAGGTACTGATTTTGCATTTTGTTTAATGTACAGAAACAGAGAGGAACAAAAATAAAAATGAAAAAAGCTGGTATTTTATATATAATCTTTATTTTGAGTATAATGTTTCATTGTGGCAGTGATGCTTTTGCTGTTTCTGCAATTCCTCAAAAAGATGCAAATATAAATATTACTGTAGAAGCTGATGATGAAGATTTTGAAGAAACAGATATAATAAAAAAAGTGAGCTTTAGAGATAAGTTTAAACGCTCACCGGAAGCTCAAATACAGAGTTTCTTTAAAAAATACAACAGATATTCATCTAAAAATAATATAGAAAAATTAAAAGAATTATATTCAGAAGACTATATAAATAATGATGGCTTTAATAAAGAGACGATTTTCAAAATGATGGAAATGGCTTCAGGTGCATATAAAGATGTCTCTTATATTACAGAAATAGAAAGTATAAAAGTAGAAGGAAATTATGCTGTAGTGAAGGCATATGAAATTGCAAAAGGAGAAACAATAAAAGTTATTGAAAAGCTACAAGATACAGGTTCTATTTTATCTGAAATATATTATACTGATTATCTAAAAAAAGAAGGTAATAAGTGGAAAATAGTAGCAACTGAAATTAATTCGGAAAAAGTTGAATTAAAATACGGTGAAGCAAAAAATATGACAGTTGATGTAGTTGCTCCGAAAACTGTTCCGGAAGGTTCTGTATATGAAGTTTCAATAAATACAAAAACCCCTGATGGTGTTTTTATGGTTGGTTCTATTGTTAATGAACCCATTGTATATCCGCAAGTACAAACAAAAGATGTCTTTAGAAGTATAAAATCAGAAACATTATCAAGACTCTTAACAGCCAATAAAGATAAGAATAATGAATATGCTACAATATCAATTGCGATAACAAGAGCACAAATTGAACCACCATCTGTTGTTTTGAATATGACCGGAATGGCCTTTGTTATGAGCAGAGTAAATGTTTTTTCTATAAATGATAATGTAAAAATTGATAAGGAGATAAGTGATGTCCCGACAACAAAAGACTAAAGAACCTTTAATTGATATTTTCACAATTGTAAAATATTTTATTCTTTGGATTTTATTTGCATTAGTTGCATATGGCGTTAAGGTTGTTGTTATGATGGCTTTAAGTGCTTCTCCTACAAAACAAGTTGGTAATGGTTTCCTTACATTATATGAAGTGCATAACTCAGGTGCTGCATTCAATTTATTTTCAAATCAGCCCGAAATGATAATTACAGCATCTTTTGTTGCTGTAGCTTTAATTACGTTTATAGTATTAATTGCTTCCGGAAAAATTACCCAAACGGCTGTTTCTGCTATGGCTGCTTTAAGTGCAGGTATAACAATGAATATGCTTGAGCGTATCAATCAAGGATATGTAATAGATTATATTCATTGCAATTTTCTTGAAAATTTCCCTGTATTTAATGTTCCCGATATTATGATAGTTGTGGGAGCAATCGGGTTAATGCTTTCTTTGTTAACAAAAAGATAGGTTTTAATAATGACAAGAAAATATATTTTTAGTGTCCAATCTTTAAATGAACCAATGAGGTTGGATGCTTTTTTGTCTAAGCAAAAAGAATTTTCTTCACGTGCTCAAGTACAGAATCTAATTAATAAAAAACAAGTTTGTGTAAATTCTCAAATCGTAAAATCATCATATAAGGTAAAGAATGATGATGAAATTGCAGTCGAACTAAGTGAAGAGTTTGATGTTATTATTTATCCGGAAAATATTCCTATAGAAATAATCTATGAGGATGAAAATGTTGCGGTTATAAACAAACCAAAAAGAATGATAACACACCCAACTCCAAAAGAAACAACAGGTACTCTTGTAAATGCAATTTTATATAAATATGGATATGAAGGTTTATCTGATATAAATGGCATAATGCGCCCCGGCATAGTCCATAGATTAGACAGAAATACATCAGGTCTAATAATGATAGCAAAAAACAATAAATCACATACATTTTTAACTGAACAAATAAAGACAAAAGCAGCAAAAAGAAAATATTTAGCAATTGTACACGGTAATTTTGAACAAAATACAGGTATAATTAATGCACCAATATCAAGACATCCTTCAAAACCGGAAAAAATGGCAGTTGTTGAAAATGGAAAGCCCTCAGTCACTCATTATAAAGTTTTAGACCAGTTTAAAGGATATTCATTTATAGAATTAGAACTGGAAACAGGTAGAACGCACCAAATAAGAGTTCACATGTCATATATAGGACATCCGATTGTCAATGATACTTTATATAACAAAATTCCATTTAAAGTAAAAACAACGGAGCAAGTACTTCAATCATATAGTCTCCGATTTGCGACTTTAGATAATAATGATATAATAAATCTTGAAATAAAGCCTGACAATGATATTGAAAAGGTATTAAAATATTTGAGGAGTAATCAAAAATGAAAAAAAGAATATTTTTATCATTAATAGAATCAATTTTGTTTTGTATAATTCTGTTTTTAGCTTATATAAACTATAAAACAAATACCACTGCGCAAATGAGTATTTCTTTGGATGGTACGATTGTTATATTAAATACATTTTTTGTGATAATTGGACTTTATCTCTTTGGAATCTTTTCAGGTTTTGTATATTCGTTTGTATTAGGACAAAGATATAAAGATCAAATTGAATTCTATGCAAGGAAAAATGAAAAATTATCACAGCAAAATGAAATAGATACTGATGATAAAGAAGCACTTCAAAGAAAAATTGCTACATTAGAAATTGCTCTTGAAAATGCTTTAAAAAATAAATGAATTTTATAATTATAGAGAGAGTTTCTTATGAAAAAAGTACTAATTATAAATATTCTCTTATTAATTTTCTTTATTGTAATATGTGAAATATATTCCTACAGAAAAATTGTAGAAAGTTTTCATCCCCTACATTCTAAAGATGGAGAACTAAGATATACAATTCCAAGCATATACAAGTATGAAGATAAAAAAAATACTTTCTATACATTAATGCCAAAACATAGCGATAAAGTAATCTATAAAAGACCAATTGCTGTTTTTGGTTGTTCATATGTTGAAGGTGGTGGAATTCCTCCAAATGAAATATTTATTGCACAGCTCAACAAATATTCTAATAGAATTATTTTTGGGCGAGGCAGAAGTGATACATCAACAGATTTTATGTATCGACAGTTAATTGATAAAAATATAAAATTAGAAATACCGGATGTTGAGTATATTATATATGTATATCTAAGATACCATGGACAAAGATACCAACGTTATACATCATCATTGTATTCATCTCCTGATTTAAGGTATAAAGTAAACAAAGATAGAAAACTGGAAGAAGTTAAGCCTTTTCTAACTCTACCTTTTTATATGTTACATACAGTAAAACTTATTCAAAATAATATAGTAGCAAAAAGAGTAGAAGAAGAGCGAAAAAAAGGTGAGCCTATGTTGCTAAAATTTCTTGATTCATCATATCAAGTTGCAAAAAGCAAATGGCCAGGTGTAAACTTTATTTTTTTAGAATATCCAGATGGTGTATATTCTTTACCTTCTGAGTATCAATATGAAAAAAATTTGAATATGAGGAATTTGCCTCCTGATGTAATAAAGAATATAGAAGATATAGGATTTATTTATGTAAATGCAGAACAACTTGTTGGACATGAATTGAGAGATTTAGAAAAATATCGCCATACAGATCTTGAACATCCTAGTGGTAAAGCTTGGGAAGAAGTTGCAGAAGCACTTGTAAAAAAATTTAATTTATAAGAAAGTATATAAGCAATAATTCATGTTAATCTAGTTACCCAATTTAGTTGACATTGGATTTTGCTTGTAGTATCAATATAACAGAAAGTAAAAAGAGTGGTTAAGTTTGTGCTGAAAATTAATCACTAAAAATAATAAAAACAAGGAGAAAACATGCCAACAATAGCACAGTTAGTACGTAAAGAACGTAAGAGAACAACTGATAAGACTAAATCACCGGCGTTAACAAATTGCCCTCAAAGAAGAGGTGTTTGTACAAGAGTTTATACTACAACTCCTAAAAAACCAAATTCTGCACTAAGAAAAGTAGCAAGGGTAAGATTAACAAACGGATTTGAAGTTACTTCATATATTCCGGGTATCGGACACAATTTACAAGAACACTCTGTTGTATTAATCAGAGGCGGAAGGGTAAAAGATTTACCTGGTGTAAGATATCATATTGTTAGAGGTACATTAGATACAGCAGGCGTTGCGAATAGAATGAAATCAAGATCTAAATACGGCGCTAAAAGAGCTAAGAAAAAATAGGAAAGGTGATTTATAATGTCAAGACGTAGTAAACCTGCAAGAAGAATACCTGCTCCTGATGCTGTATATAATAGCGTTGATATCGCTAGTTTTATTAACAGATTAATGAGACGTGGTAAAAAATCAGTTGCAGAAAGAATTTTTTATTCAACATTAGAAAACATAAAAACAAAAACTAAAGATGAACCATTGGAAGTATTTAAAAAAGCATTAACAAATGCGACTCCTTTATTAGAAGTAAAAGCAAGAAGAATCGGTGGTTCTACATACCAAGTTCCATTGGAAGTTAAAGCAGATAGGGGTATGGTTTTAGGTTCAACTTGGATTATAGAATCTGCTAAAAAACGTAGCGGTAAGTCAATGGTTGAAAAATTAACTAACGAATTGATGGATGCTTCAAATGGTGTTGGTGCCGCTTGCAAAAAGCGTGAGGATACGCACAAAATGGCCGAAGCTAATAAAGCGTTTGCTCATTATAGATATTAATATAATATTTTATAAGAAAATAGGACTCTTTTGAGTCCTATTTTCTTGTCTTATTTAGGTTGTTTTTGTGGTGGCCTATTATGATGTCCCCCATTATTATTTGGTTTTGGTGGTTTAGGTGGTGGTTTTGGACCTCCATTGGGGGGTATTGGCGTAATAGGGCCATTTATATATATTGGTTTTTTACCAATACTGTAGTTATATGAAAAACCTTTATAATTATATCCTCCTGTAGAATAATTAAAGCCTCCAGTAGAATAAATTCCGTTTCTATAATATGGTCCAATCCTATAAATATTATTATAATTATAATTATTAATATAATAGTATGGTGGATATGTCATGTCTTGATTTTGAGTATCATCTTTTGTTTCGGTCGTTTTTTTTACTTTTTGACCCGGTAGTTTTTCATAAGAAAAATTTTGACTGGATTCATTTTTTTCAGCATTAGGATTATCTTCTCCAACACTTAAAGATTGAGTATACATCCCTTCATAGAAAGCGAAGGAGAAAGGCACTGTACTCAATATTATGACTATGGACAAAATAATTTTATAAAAAGGACTATTCACTTTTACCTTTCTTTATTATTTTATATATAACCTTATAATTTTATATAACTGTATAATTCCCTAAAAAGTTCATTATCTATAATTTTGAAATTGAAGAGGAATTTCGTAATTGTCTTCTTTGTCTCTTAACATTTTAATTACAGCTTGAAGATCATCTTTATCTTTGCCGGAAACTCTGACTTGTTCACCTTGTATTGAAGCTTGGACTTTAAGTTTTGTATTTTTTATATCAGCTACAATTTTTTTTGCGAGTTCTTGTGTTAATCCTTTTTTTAAATTAAAAACTTGTCTTACATTTCCGCCGAGAGCATTTTCTACTTGTTGTGCATCAAGAATTTTGATACTTAATCCTCTTTTTATCATTTTAGATTGAAGAATATCAAGAATGTTCTTTAACTTCATTTCATCATTTGTTGTAATCGTTATTGATTTATCAGTATCTAAAATGACATCTGAATTAGAACCTTTTAAATCGAATCTTGTAGTCAGCTCTCTTTTTACTTGGTCAACAGCATTAACAAGTTCTTGTTTGTCAAACTCAGAAACGATATCAAAGCTACAATCTTTAGCCATATGAAACTCCTTTTTGTGTATCTTTTTAATTATACAATATCATTAGCAGATTTAACAAATTAATTGAATAAATTGTATAAGTTCATTTTATAGAGTATAATTTTCGTATGTCTGATTATAGAAAAAATATAGGTAAAAATAATAATAAAGTTGAACAAAAACATAAAAAGAAGATTCATTATTCACTTCTTACTTTTGTTTTGTTGATTTGTATTGTTGAATTAGCAGTTAGTGCTGTAAATAATATAAATAAGAATATAAATTTTGCATCTAAAATTCGTGGTTTAGAAGAAAAAAGAAACGAAGAATTAAATAAAAACAAGCAGTTAAAATCAGAAATAGAAAACTTTAATTCAGAGACTACGCTTGAATCGATAGCCAGAAATAACTTAAAAATGGCGGAAGAAAATGAAATTCTTTTAATTATAAATAAGCCCAAAGAAGAAATACTGGTTGATGATAGTATAAAAAAGAAAACGGATAAATAATTATACGAAAAGACCGTCAATAAAGACGGTCTTTAAATCTCTCACTAAACTATTTGACTGAAACAAGTCTTAAGTTTACACCAATATCCGTGTTTACCTGCCTGACACTTGCAATTGCCATAGAACGGCGTTTTTTTGCTCCTCTTAAAAAGAATTCTACACCTTCGGAAATATTACTTGTAGGAATGATGATTTTTTTGTTCATTTTGTTTTCCTAATTTTCTCTGATAAATTGATATTCGACATTATTTATATTTACTTTAGTTTTTGATTCAAAATGTTAAAATTTGTAATAATATAATGAGAAACCGGTTCAACTTTTTCTAACAAGATTAGAATATTTCTGATTTTTTTGTTTATAATATGTGATTAATGAATATTTAAGGAAAAGCAATGAATGAGATGAAATTAAAAACAATTGATCAAGTAGAGATTGCTGTAAATTGTTACAAAAATGGTTTTGATAGTGTTGTTATTATTGCCCCCGGTTGGTTTATGACTAAAGATAGTAAATCCTTTAGGGAAATCAGTGATATTTTCAAAGAATATTCTGATGTTTTGACTATGGATTTTAGAGGACACGGCAGAAGTAAGGGCTTTTATACATTTACAAGTAAAGAAATAAATGATATTTCAACAGTAATAGAATATGCGAAACAACATTATAAAAAAATATACTTAATGGGATTTTCGCTTGGTGCTGCATTAGTCTTAATTGCAGGTTCAAAGTTTGATTATATAGATAGAATAATTGCAATTAGTGCACCTACTTGTTTTAGTAAAATCGAAAATAAAGTATGGAAAAAAGAAGCATGGATTCCAACACTTCAGAAATGTGAGTTAAAAAGGTGGGTATCTATACGCCCAAGTATTATAAACAGGAAGAAAATAAATCCGATAGATATTATAGATAAAGTAAAAATTCCAACATTATTCATGGCGGGAGAAAAAGATCCTACAGTATGTGCTTGGCATACTGAGGCTCTATATAATAAAGCAATTTGTCCAAAAAAATATGAGTTGTTTGAAAAATGCTGCCACGCTGAGGATTTATTTCTACAAAACAGAGAAAGATTTATAAAAACTTGTATTGATTGGTTGTTTTAAATAATTAATTTTTCATTAATATTTTAAAGAAAAATGGAAATTAGTTGTATAAATAAATAGTGATAAGGGAGATAAGTAATTATAAAAGGAGGACATATTATGACAATAAGACCATTAGGTGACAAAATTGTTATTAAAGTTATTGAAGATGCAGAACAAACATCAGGCGGTATATTCATACCTGACAGTGCAAAAGAAAAATCTCAAAAGGGAGAAGTAATTGCAGTAGGAACAGGTAAAATGACTGAAAAGGGAGAACGTGAGCCAATGGATGTAAAAGTTGGAGAAGTTGTTCTTTTTGCAAAATATGCAGGTACCGATGTAAAAGTTTCGGATGAAACATTAAAGATAATGTCAGTTTCTGATGTTTTAGGTGTAATAGAGTAGTAAATTTTATTAAGAGGTAAATAAAATGTCTAAAAAGATTATATTTGATGAAGAGGCACGCAAAGGACTTTTAAGAGGTATTGATGCTGTTGCTGATGCTGTAAAAGTTACATTAGGACCAAAAGGTCGTAATGTTATATTAGAAAAGAAATTTGGTTCACCTCAAATTGTTAATGATGGTGTAACAATTGCAAAAGAAATTGAACTTGAAGATCCGTTAGAAAATTCAGGTGCACAATTATTAAAAGAAGTATCATCAAAAACGAATGATGTTGCTGGTGATGGTACAACAACAGCTTCTGTTTTAGCACAAGCTATAGTAAGAGAAGGTGTTAGAAATTTAACAGCAGGTGCTAATCCAATGTGTATGAAAAGAGGTATGGATAAAGCAGTTAACATAGCTCTTGAAACGATAAAGAAGATGGCACAACCAGTAGATTCTCAAGAAAAATTAGCACAAGTTGCAGCAATTTCAGCAGGTAATAATGAAGAAATCGGTAAACTTGTTGCTGAAGCTATGGAAAAAGTTGGTCATGATGGTGTTATTACGGTAGAAGAATCAAAATCAACAGGTACAAACTTAAAAGTTGTAGAAGGTATGCAATTTGATAAAGGCTATATTTCACCATATTTTGTAACCGATCCTGAAAGAATGGAAGCCGTTTTAGAAGATGCTTATGTTCTTTGTGTAAATAAGAAAATTAATCTAATAGCAGATTTAGTTCCTGTTTTGGAACAAGTTGCACGTGACGGACGTTCTTTATTAATAATTGCTGAAGATGTTGAAGGTGAAGCTTTAGCTACTTTAGTTGTTAATACAATGAGAAAAGTTCTAAGAGCAGTAGCAGTAAAAGCACCCGGCTTTGGCGACAGAAGAAAAGCAATGTTGGAAGATATAGCTATTTTAACAGGCGGTCAATTATTCACAGAAGAATTGGGTATCAAACTTGAAAATGTAACAGTTCAAATGTTAGGTCAAGCAAAACGTGTTACAGTTACAAAAGATGATACTACAATTGTTGTTGGAGATGAAACAAAACGTCAAATTGAAGACAGAGTAAAATTGATTAAACGTCAAATTGAAACATCAGATAGTGAATATGATAAAGAAAAACTTCAAGAAAGATTAGCAAAACTTTCAGGTGGTGTTGCTGTTATCGAAGTTGGTGCAGCAAGTGAAGTTGAATTAAAAGAAAGAAAATTAAGAATTGAAGACGCTCTAAACGCAACAAGAGCAGCAAAAGAAGAAGGTATTGTTCCTGGTGGTGGTGTTGCATTAATCAGAGTAATGCAAGACTTAGAAAAAGCTATCAATACTGTATCATATACAACAGATGATGAAAAAGTAGGTTTCAGAATTTTACTTGATTCTTTATATATTCCATTGAAGCAAATAGCAGATAATGCTGGCGTAAAAGGTGAAGTTGTTGTTGAAACAGTTAAGAAACTTCCAGTTAATGAAGGTTATGATGCTATGACTAATAAATATGTTGATATGATAAAAGCCGGTATTGTGGATCCAGCTAAAGTAACAAGAAGTGCACTTCAAAATGCTGTATCAGTTGCCGGTATGTTATTAACAACAGAAGCAGCTGTAGTTGATATTCCTGCAAAAACATCAGCTCCGGCTATGCCTGATATGAGTGGTATGGGCGGTATGGGCGGTATGATGTAGCCCAAGCAAAGAGCGAAAAGTAATTTCATTACAGCGAAATTACGGACGAATCTAGTTCAGTAAGTATGTAACCCAAATAAAAAGAGAGTGTAAAAACACTCTCTTTTTATTGTAAAAATAAATTTTTATTTTTTATCACCAATTTTTCCTGCTTGGGCTAATTTTGTATAGGCAATTGTTGCAATTGAAGCTTGCGGTTCATATTGTGATAAATCTGATTTGTGTTTATTATAAGGAAGGTAATTTTTGAATGCATATTTATATTGTTCATAAGGAGAAGCATTAACTCTTTCCAAAATATCTCTGGCTGCATTTGTAACATTGCAGTCTTTGTCTGTTGCAGGAATAACAATACCAAATTTATCTTTCATAATATCTACAGGAATAGCAACAGCGCCATCTTTCCCAATCAAAGCTTCTTTCGAATCTCTTACAAATGCGTGCTCTCCTCCGCCAAATATACCCAACGGCATGTCTTTACCTACCATTTTGCTGTATACAGTAGCATAATCTTCTATCTGGGATATATTTCTTGTTAAAACGCTTGGAAAAGGAAAATCAGCAAGAATAAAACCATTTGGGAATTCATCACAAGGAGGCATTTCCTTTCCTCTTACATATTTAGTATATTGTGTAGGTGTTACAGCAAATCCTTTTAGTTTATTTTGTTCAACAACTTTTCTTGCCGCTTTGTCAACACCGCTGTCACTATGTGCAAATGCAAAACCAATATCATCAAAACTGGCACCACAATCTTTTAAATATGCAAATATTGGGCTATAAAAATCTACAATTCCTTTTTCATATAATTCAGACAATTCTTTTTTAGATAATGAACAACCGCCGGAAACTTGTTCCGGTTTAATATTAGAATTTCCGACAGCACCCATTGTCAATGCCGGTTTTTTTCCATATGCCGCAGACCATAATTTTTCTGTGGTTAAAACAGATGGTTTATCTGCCCACTCTAACATTTTGAAACCGTTAACATTGGGGAAAATAACAGGTTTCGACCATCCTTCAGCCATTAATGCAAGACCTAACTTCGTTTCTTTTAAAGCAGCTTGATTAGGCATAAATTTTTTTATTTTACTGATTCCTTCTGCAAAATTTCCATTTGCCATTTCAATAAACATATCATCAATTGCTTTTGCAAATTCGGGATTTGATATATTATTATTTCTAGAAATTAATTCTATTATTGAATCTTTTTGATCTAAACCAATATTTTTCATATTTTTTATACCATTGGTTTGTGTTGTTCTTGTTATAAGTCTGTTAAATAATACGGGTTCTGTTTTCATTGGTTTCCTTCCAAAGTTATAATTACTGCTTAATAAAAACCATAAATATCAAATGTTAACTGAATTCTTGAAAATATTAATTTTTATAAAGAAAATAGTTATTCTATCTTTATGTTAGAATAATGTTTAAATGATAATGTGTAAAAGTTTTCTGCCAAATATTGATAATAATTCAAAAGTATTAATACTTGGTTCTATGCCTGGGATATTGTCATTGGAAAAAAACAATATTATGCACATCCGCAAAACAGGTTTTGGAAATTAATGGGAATGTTTTGTAACTGTAAAAATTTAAGCGATTTAGATTATTCCAATAAATTGGAGATATTGTTAGATAATAAATTAGCACTTTGGGATGTTATAGCGTCTTGTAATAGAATAGGAAGTTTAGATTCTAATATACAAAACGAAAAACTGAATAATATTTTAAAATTATTAGATAACTATAAAATAGAAAGAATTTGTCTTAACGGTAATAAAGCATATTCTGCTTTTAAAAAATATTTTCCTAAATTATTAACGAAGTATGAATGTTATAAATTACCCTCTACAAGCCCAGCTAATGCAAGATACACTTTGGATGATTTATATAATGGATGGTCTAAAGCTTTATGTTAAGGCTTAATTAGAACCTTTAGTGCTCTGCCGTTCATGTGTTTAATTAGTCCTTCTTCTGCTCTTTCAAGCGGAACGGTTTCTGTTATTAGTTTTTCAACAGGCAGTTTTTCTTCATATATCAATCTTAATGCTTCTCTAAAGTATAATGGAGTATGATGAAATATACTTAAAACCTTTATTTCATCATAATGCAACCTTCTTGTATCAATAGAAATTGATGTTCCTTGTTTGCATCCGCCAAACAAATGTACAGTTCCACCTCTTCTGACATATGTAAACATACTTTCCCATATTTCAGGGAGCCCTACACATTCAACAGCAACATCAAGTCCCTTTTTTCCTTCTGAAAAATTTAAAAATATTTTTTCCGGATTCTTGTATTTGTTTAAATCAACAATTTCATCTGCATCGCCGAATTCTTTTGCCATTTTTAGTTTTAATGGATTTCTTCCTGCTGCAATTACTTTCGCACCTTTTAACTTTGCCAGTTTTACAAACATTAAACCTATTGGGCCAAGTCCAACAACACCAACAGTTTGACCTGCTTTTATTCCTGTTTTCTCAACTCCATGGACTACATTTGCAAGAGGTTCAGCAAAGGCTGCTCTTTCAAAAGATAAATCATCAGGCAAATGTAATAAATTTCTTTTTACAATCGCTTTAGGAACATTTATATATTCTGCATATGCTCCATTTAAAAATTCAAGCTTTTCACAAAGATTGTATTCTCCTCTTTTACAGAAAAAGCATTCTCCGCAAGGTGCTGAATTTGCTGCAACAACTCTGTCACCAACATTGAAACCTACAACATTCTTACCTACTTTTGTAATAACGCCTGAAAATTCGTGCCCGAATCCTGATGGAATCTTTTTTATAAGAACAGGATGACCTCTTCTGTAAGTTTTTACATCTGTTCCGCAGGTTAAAGCTGCCATTATTTTGACTTGTACTTCACCATCTTTGGGTTCTTTTATTCCCACTTCTTCATATTTTATATTTAATGGTTCGTAGAATTGTATTGCTTTCATTTTCATAGTTGAATATATGCTTTCATAATTTTATTTGAAAGAGTGTCATCAAGTGCATCATTAATACCTTCAATAGGATATACTGAAGATAAACCTGCAACTTTTACTCTTCCTTCTTCAATTAATCTCATAGAATCTTCTAAATCCATTGGTGAAGGTGAGTAACTTCCTAGTATTGTTAATTCTCTATAATAAATATCGTTATTTTTAAATCCATTGTTATCTTTTATGCTTGAGAAAACAACTATTGTAGCACCATCTCTTGCTGCTTTGACTGCAAAATCCAATGATAGTGAAGCTCCTGCTGTTAAAAATATTGTATCAAAACCGTTTGGTGCGACTTTTTTCATTTCCTTTAATGTAGATTCTTCATCTTTTAATAAGAAGGATTTATCAAATCCGAATTTTTCAGAAAGGCAAATTCTTTCATATAGTAAATCACATCCATATATTGGGTTACCAAAAGCTTTTACCGTTTCCCCCATAAGGATACCTATTGAGCCAAGTCCTAAAATCAGACTTTTTGTATTATCTTTTATTCGTGCTCTTTTAACTGCTCTAATGCAACATCCGAGTGGCTCTAAAAAAGATGCTTCAATATCTGATAAATTTAAGTTGACGTGAAAAACAGTATTGTTTAGATGTTCTTCGGATACGAAGACGTATTCGGCGAATCCTCCGGGGAAAATGTTTGTAGCCTTAAAATGTTTGCACATTGAATAATTTCCGCCCCAGCAATATTGGCAGTTAAAACAAGGTACGTGGTGTCCTAATGCGATTTTATCTCCGACTTCAAAATTAGTCTTTGAATTAATTTCAACAATTTCACCTACAACTTCATGACCAAGAACAGCACCATTTTTAACTTTACCTGTTCTCATTTTTACTATATCAGATCCGCATAATCCGCATCCTGATACTTTTACTATTGCACCTTCTCCATATTCATCAAGTATTGGTTTAGGTATATCCGTAATTATAAATCTATTGTTTTCTAAAACAGCAGCTTTCATAAAAAAATCCTTAATATCACTGCTATTATAGTTTAAATAAAATAAAATTAAAATAAATTGTTTTTCTTAAGTATTTTTTTATCATATTCTGATAAATTTGAGTTTAAAAATTTTAGGAATAAATCAGGTCTTTTCTTTTTTGTTACTATAAATTGTTGCAGCCTGCGCCATTCTTTTATTTTCTCGTGATTCCCGTTTAATAGAATTTCAGGAACATTTAATCCTTCATATTCTCTTGGCTTTGTATAATGCGGATGTTCTAACAGTCCGTCATAGTGTGAATCATATTCTGCTGATTCGTCGTCACCAAGGACGCCTTTTAATAGTCTTGTTACACTATCTATAATGCATAGAGCAGGAAATTCACCTCCTGTTAATACAAAATCTCCTATTGATACTTCTTTTGCATCTGATTTTTCTATAATTCTTTCATCAAAACCTTCATAATGTCCGCAAATTATTATTAGTTGCTCTTCATTTGCAAACTCTTTCGCCATTTTTTGATTGAAAATTTCACCTTGCGGAGACATTATTATTGTTTTGGTTTTATTCTCTTTTTTTATTGAACTAAGTGCATCTAAATATGGCTGGCATGATAATAACATACCTGCGCCGCCACCATATGGTGTATCATCAACTTTTTTATGTTTATCTTTTGAAAAATCACGCGGATTAATTGTATTTATTTCTATTCTTTTTTCTGTTAATGCTCTTTTTATAATGCTAAAATCGCAAGCATTATTTATTGTTTCAGGAAATAAAGTGAGTACATCAAACTTCAATTTATCAAACCTTCTATGTTGTTTAAAACAACTTTTCTTCCTTTTAAATCAACTATAGGAACAAGTTCTTTCACGAATGGAACAAGGTGCTCTTTACCGTTGCCATCTTTTACTGAAAGCAAATTATTAGCCATATTTTCACCAATTGCAGTAATTGTGCCAACACAACTTCCATCTTCATCAAATACATCCATTCCGATTAAATCACTTATAAGATATTCATCATCATCAAGATTATTTTCAACTTCTTCTTTTGTAAGATAAATATCACAACCCTTGAATTCTTCAACATCATTTACGGTTTTGAATTCTTTGAACTTTATAATTGCAAATTGTTTATGGAATCTTACTGAAACAACATTTAGTTCAGAAAAGTTATTTTCTTTTTTTATATATACTTTTTTTAAAGCTTCGATCTGTTTTTCCCTTCCTTTAGAAAAACCGACTTTTGCTTCACCTTTAATACCGTGGAAATTAAGAACTTTTGCTATGGATATTAAGTTGTCACTCATAGTTATTTAGTCTTTTTATATTCTTCTGGTGCGTCTTCTCTTTCTTGATTCCACCTGTCAAGTCCCATTTGTTTTCTTATTAAACCAATACCAACATGGACTCTCCATTCATCCATTCTTAATTGTGCCGCTATGATTTTATGGCAACCTATAGGTGGTAAAGGTAATAATGGTTCATATAAATTCTTTATTGCAAATAATTGATCAGGGGATACTGCAAGTTTTCTTTTGGGGAAAGGCAATTTTGGAAGCATTAATTTTTGTCTTACCAAATTAATCCCAAAGAAAACTTTTCTTGGTTCCAAACCTATAGCTTGACCTATAACTTCATGCACATCCGGATTTGGTAAAGGTAAAGCTTTTTTATAAAGAATTTCAATTTGTTCTATTTGTTCTTTACTAACTAACAGTTGTTTTTGTCTTTGAGGTTTTGGTCTTCCTGCATTTGGACGAGGTCTCGAAAAACCACCCGGTCTGTTGTTATTAAAATTATTACGTTGCGGTCTTTGTGTTCTTTGTTGTCCGTCATTTCTGAATTTATTATAATTTCTTTGATAATTGCCGCCATTTTGATTTCTGTTATCTCTTGGACGGTCATTATATCTTGTATTGTTATTCCTGTTATATGGTTGACGCTCAGAGCGAGAGTTTCTGTCATATGGTCTGAAAGATTTTTCTTCTCCCGAATTGTCATTTCCAAATGAGTAGGAATTCATTTGAGGAGCATCTTTCGGCGTAGTTGAAGCATTAGCGGCTTCTTGTGATAGTTCCTCGGTATACTTTTTATCAGAATACAAACAATTTGGACAAATGACTCGTTTTGGGTTTTTTGTCTCAAACTCTGCGCCGCACTTTATACACTTATTTACATACATTGAATGTGCCCCTTTATTTTAAAGCAATTACTTTATCTCTCTCCCAGTGTCAGGATGTTTCTTTCTTACCTTAAATACTCATGTTGATTAGAAAATTACCGTACTTAATTAATTTGTAATGAACTAAAATGATTTATCACAAAATAAAAGCATGTATAAATCTCAATTACTATTTTAACCATAAAAATATAATATGACAAGAGTTTTACATTATTTTTTCATTTTTGAGCTTAATTGACCGCAAGCAGCATCAATATCTGCTCCTCTTTCAAGCCTTATTGTTACTTTTTTCCCTGAAGCTTCAAGTATGTATTTGAATTTTTGTATTGCCTCTTTTGTTGGCTTCTTATATGGGCTTTTTTCATTTTGATTATATACAATTAAGTTTACATTACTTTTTAGTTTTAGAATAGAAAGAGCTAGTTCTTTTGCATCGTTAATTGAATCATTTATATCTTTCATTAAAACATATTCAACAGTTACTCTTCTTCCTGTTATTTCAGTATATCTTTTTAAAGTGGAAATAAGCTCATCAAATTTGTATTTTTTTGCAACAGGCATGATTTCTGCTCTTTTTTCCTGGTTTGGTGCGTGGAGTGAAATTGCTAATGTTGATTGAAAATCCAACTCTGCTAATTTATTTATTTGAGGAATTATTCCGCAGGTTGATACTGTTATTCTTCTTGCGCCAACTTGGAAGTGTTCCCTGAATATCTTTATTGAATTTATTAGATTATCAAAGTTTAATAGGGGTTCCCCTTGTCCCATATATACTATGTTTGTTACTTTTAAACCTGTATCAGCTTGGATTAAAAATATTTGTTGTATTATTTCATCTGTCTCTAAATTTCTTATAAACCCAAGTTTTGCAGTAGCACAAAAACTGCACCCCATAGGACATCCTACTTGTGTGCTTATACAAGCTGTTAAATTTGCACGGTTATCAAATCGCATTAAGACTGCTTCTGCAAAATTCCCATCTTTTAATTCAAACAAAAACTTCATTGTTCCATCTTTGCTTATTTGTTTTTCTTTGATTGAAATAGAACAAAGTTCTGTTTTCTGTTTAAGTAATTCTCTTGTTGCTAAAGATAGGTCTGTCATTGAATCAATATTCTTTGTTGACTTTAAATATATCCAGTTATATAGTTGTTTTGCTCGAAACTTTGATTGATTGTTCTCCAGCATGAAATCTTCGATTTCTTTTAGTGATTTCCCTGTAAGTATAAATTTTTCAGTCATAATATATTCTTCTTTGTGCTCTTTCTAAGAAATATTAACATAAAAACACTAACTATTTGTATTTAAAAATGTTCGTGTTAACATGTTTCTTGAAATATAATGTATAAGTCAAGGAGAAATAAATTGAGAACTTACGAATTATTATCAATAATTAAGCCTAATATCGATTCAGAAGAATTTGATAAATTAGTTGTTAAAATTGAAGAAGCAATTGTAGCATTAGATGGTAAAGTTATATCAACGGATAAAATGGGCAGAAAAAAATTGTCTTATGATATCAAAGATTTTAGAGATGGCTATTTTGTTGTTCATAACTTTGAAATGGATCCGGCTCAAGTTGCTAAGTTCAACAGACAATTAAGATTAAATGAAAATGTTTTGAGAATTATGCTTCTTGAAACTTCTGAAGTAAAAGCGTAATTACGGAGAGTAAAATGTCAATAGCAAAAGCAGTTATATCAGGTATAGTATACAGAAATCCCGAAAAAAGATTTACGGGAAATAATATTCCTGTAACAACTTTCACTTTAAATAT
The DNA here is from genome assembly GCA_944322745.1 of Candidatus Gastranaerophilales bacterium. GTDB lineage: Bacteria > Cyanobacteriota > Vampirovibrionia > Gastranaerophilales > Gastranaerophilaceae > Avigastranaerophilus. Next base: position 187,960 of record CALUPV010000002.1, read on the forward strand.
TGACGAAAAAGAACAATCATTAGTTAGAATAGTTGCTCGCGGTAATAATGCCGAAACTATTGAGCAATCAGTTTCTAAAGGTGATAAGGTTGTTGTGGAAGGCAGACTTCAAATTTCCAGCGTTCAAAGTGATGATGGAAGTGATAAAAAAGTTATGGAAATAGATTTATCAAGTTTTGAAGTGATTTCTTCTTCTCAATCTGTATCATCATCTTCTTCTTCAAAAAATTCATCTGATGAGGTTGTTAAATTCTCTGAAGTTGAAATGGATGATGTATTAATCGGTGAAGAAGAGATTCCGTTTTAGAAAGACTAGTAAAGGAAAAATTAAAAATGGCAAAAGAACAATTAGACAAGAAAAAACGTAAAAACTGCAGCTTTTGTGCTGATAAAGTTACATCTATTGATTACAAAGATGCTCAAAAATTAAGAAAATATTTAACTGAAGCAGGTAAAATTCTTCCAAGAAGAATTACCGGAACTTGTGCTGAACATCAAAGAATGCTTGCTAAAGCTGTTAAAAAAGCAAGAGAAGCTTCTTTATTATGTTATGTTTTTGAGTCTTAATTTATAATCAAAAATATTTTATTTAAAAGAGAGAACAAAGTTCTCTCTTTTTTAGTCTCTGATAATTTGAACGGATGATCTAGTTGATACTGTTGGTGGCAGCCAATATGAACTTCTTTGAATTCTGTTATGTGGATAATGACCTGGTCTGTGTGGATGTCGTCCATAGTAATGTCTGCTTGGATTATATCCGTTGTTAAAATATCTGTTGTTTAATCCTGAATTAATGAAGTTATTGTTGTTGTAAAAAGGATTGTGAATATAGCGATTATGATTATGGTATCTATTATGATATGGGCAGTAATTATTATAACCATTCATAAAATTTAAAAATTCGTTTCCATAAGTGTTTGTTGAATAACCATAGCCTGATGTTGTCATAGATGGAGTAAAACCTGTCATTGTTCCTGTTGTATCAAAAGTAGATGTTACATTATCCCAAAATTTTCTTATAGCACTTCTTTTTTGACCTGGGTAGTAATTTTCTCTCGGGTTTATAATTGCACTTTGTCTTGAATTTCCTGAGATATGTTTTAACATATCTATTCTGGACTCTAAATCTCCAGATTGAGCCATTCCAAAAAAATCTGTTTCAAGTCTGTTGAGTCTTTCTGCTATACTCTCATTTACGTAGCTTTCCCCATATTTTGATAATTCTATATTTGTTATTTCATCTTCTGAAAAACAAAAGCCTATTATTGCTGTAAATAAAAATATTATTTTTATAATAAATAATTTTTTCAACATCATTTATCTCCCTATTATATATAGGATTAAAAATAATATTTTATAAACAGACACTAAGCTATAATAAAGTATAATTATTCCAAATTCTTTAATATAAAAATCGTTTCGTTTACATTTACCAAAAGTTTTTCTAACTTTGAATCAAGATTTTCTTTTGTATATATATTATTCGTTGAAGTGTATGGCAAGTATTTTTGTGAAACCAAACCTTGTGTTCTGAAATTTGCAGTTTCTCTCGCTTGCTGCGAAATGATTATTAATCGGTTATATGAAAGATAATTACTTTCAGGTTTATCTTTATATTCTGTTTTTATATATTCAATATTATCAATTAAATTGCTGACTATTGCGTTAAACATTTGTATATCTTGATTTGTATTTAGGCATTTTCTTAACTTTTCAAGAATAATAATGACGCTGTTAACATCTTTAAGATATTGTGTAGTTTTATCCTTTTTTACTATTATATCTACATAGTTGTCATTGTCTCTCGGAATTGGTTTTAGTTTTGCTTCATTTTGTTTATCGAGTTCTTCAACAGAAAATGGTGCCATTGCTTTTTCATCGTGTTGTTTTCTTAAATAAGAAAACTCGGCATCAATGTTAGGTAGTGTGCCTACATATCCGGCTCCTGTTGTGGTTATGACTATGATAAATAGTAAAATTATTGTTAGAAACTTATTCATAATTTATATTATACTGATATTTTTTACAAAGTGAATAATTATTAAAAACAGGTCTTTTTTATTCTTTAATGATATTCTTAAAAAAATAGGAGAAAGTATGAAAAATATTGTTAATAAATTGGGACCTCTTTCAAATATAGAATTTGATAAGTTATTTCTAAGTCAATTATTATCGCATTTTGCAGATGCTGTTGTGCAGTTTACATTGGTTGCGATATTGCTGGATAAGTTGCCTACTGCCGGAAAAGCTATTGCAATAACATTTTTTGCATTTCTTCTTCCTCAATTTTTCTTTAGTCCATATTCAGGTGCATTTTGTGATAAGTTCAAAAGAAAAAATATATTGTCATTTAGTTTGTTTTATAGAACTTTAATATTATTTTTGGCTACTTATTTAATATTTAAGCAGAGCATAATAGAACCACGATATATATATTTAATCTCTTTTCTTTTAGGTTGCGGAAGTGCATTTTTCTATCCTGCGAAAATGGCTATCTTACCTAATTTGGTTGAAGGTTCACAGTTGAAATTTGCAAATGCCATGAATTCATCTATTGGTGCTATTGCTGTTTTGTTTGGTGCATTTATTTCTAATTTTATAATTAGCCATACAAGCTATATTACTGCTTTAAATATTATTGCTTTAAGTTATCTGATTTCTGCTTGTTTGTGTTTGACTATAAAATTGAAATTTAAACAATCATTTTTCAAAATTTCAAACAATCTTGTTAATGATATGAATATAGCCATAAAATACATAAAAAACCATAAAAAAGCATTATATTTGGTTATGCTTTCATTCTGCATTCAATTTATAGTGGCTATGTTTTCTAACAACTTAAATACACTTATAACTGATTATTATGGTTTAGCGTTTTCAGATTTGACATATCTCAGAACAATTTTGGGCTTTGGCATAATATTGGGTATGTTTTTAACTATATATTTTGCCAGATTGTTAAAAGTGGTACATTTATTTTCTTTAGGTTTTATTATTTTATGTCTAACTCTTTTTACTGCTAATTTCTGTAATTCAATTGGTATTGCTTGGAAGTGGTTAATTCCTATCGGTATAGCTGATGCTATGGTCGTTATTACTTTAGATACGATATTACAAAAAGTTACTCCTGATAGAGTGAGAGGTAAAATATTCGGTTTGAATTTAACCTTAAATACATTTAGCTTTTTACTCGGAACGCTAATTATTGCAATCTCTACAGAATATATTCAACCATTAAATACATTTAAAATTATTGCAGGAATTTCATTTATACTCGCAATTTCAGTTCTTTTATTTGATAAAGCCTTTAGGTATTTTTTATTAAAGGCAACTTTAGGACAAATATTCTTGTTATTGTTCAGATACAGAGTTGAAGGAATAGAAAATTTGCCCAAAAAAGGGAAAGTCATACTTGCAGGTAATCATACAGGGCATTTAGATCCATTTATTCTTCAGATGGCAACAAAACGTCAGTTATGGTTTGTAACCGGACCGGCTGCGTTTAAAGTTCCTATCGTAAGGTATCTTTTAAAATTTTATAATGTTTTACCGTTGAATTTTGGTAAAGGACTTGAAGCAATTGATTCTGCTGTAACTGAACTCAAAAAAGGTGAGGCTGTTATAATCTTTCCTGAAGGGAAGTTTACACCGAATGGTGAACTTTGTAAATTTAACAGAGGTGTGGGAATAATGGCAAAACATGCCGATTGTTCCATTGTTCCATTTTGTATTCAAGGCGGTTTTGAGACTTGGAATAAGAATAGAAAACTTCCGAAAATTTTTAATACTATTGTTATTCAATTTGGTCAGCCTGTTAAGGATTTAACAAAAAGTGAAAAAGACATTGCTCATGAACTTCAATTAAGAGTCAATTTTATGAAGAAAGCATTGGAAAGACGCTCTTTCTACCAAATTTCTCAGCATAATTATTCTAATTTCTTAGATTTAATGAGGGATAAAGGTGATATTTTTGCACCTGTTAATGCTGTTTCAATGAAAACAAAAGACGGTTATGAGTCGATTACATATATAGAACTTTCCAGAAATGCGAAGAAATTTGCTAATTATTTAATTGAAACTGTTGGAGTTAATAGGGGAGATAGAATTGCGATTTTGTCTGAGTCTCGTCCTGAATTTGCTATTGGAATTTTTGCTTCTATTCAAACAGGCGCGATTACGGTTCCATTAGATGTAAAATTGACTGTATCGGAACATACAAATATATTGTCTGATTGTAATCCAAGAATATTAATTTGTTCTTCTCATTATCTGAATCATGCAATAGAAGTAAAGCAAAATGTAAAATCAATAGAGCAAATTTTTGTTTTGGATAAAGATGAAGAAACTTCCTATATGAATGTCTTTGATATTGAAGCGGATGTTGATAAAGATTTAGGGCGTCCCCGTTCTTTGGATGAAACCGCTCTAATTGTTTATACATCAGGTACAACAGGAAATCCAAAAGGTGTTATGATTAGTTTTGGTAATGTATATTCTCAATTCAAAGATTTTGAGAAAATTTTTAAATTATCATCAAAGAACAGGCTTCTTTCTTTGTTACCTTTAAATCATTTGTTAGAGCTTACAGACGGATTTTTTGCAATGCTTTATATGGGTGCTCAAATTGTTTATATAAAAAGTTTGAGTCCTAAAGAACTTACTGAAACAATGAAAGAAAAAGGTATAACAAATATGATAGTTGTTCCTTTAATTGCCAAAATGCTTAAAAACAGTATAGATAAGCAACTAAAGAAGCAAAATCAAAAAGTTCAGTCTTTATTCAATTTAATGTATAAAGTTGCAAAATATATGCCTCTAAATATAAGAAGAATTATGTTTAAGTCCATAATAGATGAACTTGGCGGAAAGTTTGAATGTTTTATTTCAGGCGGTGCTCCTTTAGAACCTTGTATTGCGGAATTCTTTGACAGGATTGGTATTCCTGTATTTCAAGGATATGGTTTGACAGAAACCAGTCCTACCGTTTCTACAAATTACTATGACAATAATAAAATAGGTACTGTAGGAAAGCCCCTGCCTTCTGTAAGAGTAAAAATAGCTGAGAACGGAGAACTTCTTGTTACTGGTCAAAATGTTATGCAGGGTTATTACGGCAAGCCTGAAATGACTGCTGAAGTTATAGATGAAGATGGCTGGTTCCATACTGGAGATATTGCAGAAATTGATAAAGACGGTTATATAAAAATTACAGGCAGAATTAAAAATATGATTGTTCTAGGTGGTGGTAAAAAAATATTCCCCGAAGAAGTTGAAGCAGTATTAGAACAATCTGATAAAATAAAAGAGATATGTGTGCTCTCATTAAAGATAAAATCCGGAAATAAAGCAGGTACAGAAGAGGTTGGTGCCATTGTAGTTCCAGCTGATAATATTGTGAATGATGAAAATGTTATTCAAATTATTGAGGAAGAAATAAAAAATCTTGCTCAGAAAAATCTTGCACCATACAAAATACCAACGGTAATTGTTATTCATAAAGATGAACTTCCAAAAACATCTACAAAAAAAGTAAAGAGAAGTGAGTTGGTTAAATGGTATGAGTCTGATAGTGTTAATGTTTAGAAATTATTAATTGATTTTTCACTGATTAAATAAGATAATTAATATTATCAAGAGGGAGGATAGTGCCATTAACATTAAGTCTATAATATCGGGAATTATAATTGTTTCAGGGTTAACTTCTTATTCTTTTGCAATGACTCCTGAAGCAAATCAGTATTATCATAAAGCTTGTTCTTTATCTGATGAATCAAAATATGAAGAAGCTGTTGAACAATTGAATATTGCAATTAAAATATCTCCTGATGATGCTTTATTGTATACAAAACTTGCCGGCATGTATTCTGAACTTTCTGATTGGGATAATGCTGTTGAATCTTATAAAAAAGCTTTGAAGTTAAGACCTAATGATGCTTTTATTTATATAAGTTTAGGCAATATATTTGAACAAATGCAAGATTATAAGAATGCATATACTGCATATAATCATGCTATGAAAATTTTTCCTGAATATAGGTATAATTATCTAAATCTTGCAAGTGTAAAAACTCATTTAAAAGAAGATGAAGAAGCAATTAAATATTATCAAATGTTTCTTTCTTATTATCCGGATGCTTTAGATGCAAGAGAAAATATGGCATCTATATATCTAAGAATGAATAAACCGCAAGATGCTGTTGAAATATATAATGATATTTATTTGAAGGATCCTGCTACATTTAAAGATTTTTCTAATTACGGTCTTGCATTATATAGAATTTCAGATTATGAAAATGCACAAAATATTCTTTTAAAAGCAATAAAAAAAGATAATAATGATTATGTTGCAAGAGCAAATTTGGCTTATGTTTATTTAGCTCAAAATAAAGAAGATATGGCAATGAATGAATTTGCAAAGGTTTTGGAATTACAACCGGAGATGACTTCAATTCGTTTTGATTATGCTAATTTACTTGCTGATAAAGAAAAATATGATGAAGCTATTATTCAATATAAAGAATACATAAAAGAAAATAAAGATAATCCTGTTGCATATAGAAATGCTGGGATCCTATATGAAAAAAAAGGTGATTATGAAAACGCAATAAAAACTTTAGAAGAGGGTATTATTGCTGCGCCTAAGGATGTTGAGCTTAAAAAAGAACTTGCAAAATCATATCATTTGGCAAAACAGTATGACAAAGCTATTGCTATGTATGATTCTTTATTAGAACAAGATGCTGAAAATAATGAATTGATTTTGAATAAAGGTATTGCATATCATGCTCAAAAGAAATATTCTGAAGCAATTGCTTTGTATAAATCCGTCTTATTAAAAGATTCAGAAGATAAAATCGCTAAAGATTATTTGCTAAAAGCATATATAGCACAAGGTGACTCGTTATGTGCAGAGGGGAATTATAAAAAAGCTATTAACAGTTATGAATATGCTATTCAAATGGATTCAAATAATCCTGCTCTATATTTATGTATAGCTGATGCATATGAAAAGATTGGTTCTAAATCTAAAGTTATAGAATATTATGAAAAAGCAATGGAAATAGCACCGGAAAATAGTGAAGTCTTGTCTTCTTATGCAAAATCTTTAACGAAGATGGATAAGACGGAAGATGCCAAGCTGGTTTATGAAAAGGCGCTGTCTGTTAATAGTGCCACTTCTGATGATAAATATAATTATTATATAGATATTGCTGATACATATTACAAAAATAAAAACTATCCGATGGCGTTGGCTGAATATAAAAAAGCTTTAGAAATAAAACCAAAAGATGAATATCTAAATATAAAATTAGGTAATACATATAAGGGTATGTCAAATTTAAGCAGTGCAATTGATTATTATAACAAGGCGATAGAAATTAATCCCAATAATCCTGATTCATATTTTAACAGTGGATTATGTCTTGCGGAATTAAATAATTTGACTGCAGCAAAAGAAAAATTTTCTAAAGTTATAGAACTGAAATCTGATTATGCATATGCTTATTATGCATTAGGTCTTGCTTTTGAAAAAGAAGATAATATTATGGAAGCAGTTAAGAACTACGAATATTTTATTGAATATACACAGGATAATAATCTAAAGAATAATATACGAAACAAGGTAAATAAACTAAAAAAAGATTTGCCTCAACCTGTGGATGTTGAATGAAGAAAATAATTATAATATTATCTATATTGCCTTTATTGTTTTTATGTTCATTTAAAATAAAAGCAAAGCCATATGTACTTTTATCTTCAGGTACAATTTCTACGGATGCAACAAAAAGAATGGAACGAGTTTTTGTTGCGGGGCAAAGAATAAATTATGCACTGGTTGCACCTGACGGATTTAAAAAACCCGGAGTTCGTCTTCAAATATCTAAACAGGATGATAAAACTTCGAATTGGGGATATTCTATTATACAGACTCGCGATATTTATTTAGATTTATCACAAAAAGCTTACCGTGATTATCTTTACCTTCAAAGACCCGGACGATATTATATACAATTTTTTTATCTTAGTAATAAAGATTATCCTTTTGCACGTTCGGAATTTTGGGTTCAATAAATGTTTAATTTGTATAAATATATAGAATTTTATTTTAATCAGTTAAGTTCATCTAAATATATAAGAAAAGGAAAGTGTAACAGATGCGGTAAATGTTGCAGAAATATATTACTGTATGTTGAAGATGAACCAATCAAACACGAAGAACAATTTGAAAAAGTAAAAGAATGGGAGAAACATTATAATAATTTCTATGTTTCCGGCAGAGCAGAAAATGGTGCTTTATTATTTACCTGTAAAGAAATTGATGATAATAATAAATGTAAAGTATACTTTTTTCGAGGTTTAGGTTGCCGAATGTATCCTAAAAAAGATACAAAATTTTTAATTAATGGCGGTAAACCTTTAGATGGTTGCGGATATTATTTTGAAACCAATAAAAACTTTAAATCATATTTCCTCAATAGACTTAAATAAATTTAGCTGATATTTCTTTTATCGTCGCAAGTGAACGTTTTGCTAACAGTTCATTCTTTAGTTTCTTATTTTTACGAGTTTTCTTATCCATCTCCATTTCTGCTAAAATACCCCAATTAGAGTTTATTGGTTGAAATGAAGTATGACCTTCAAAAGAAATGTAGTGCGTTAGTGCGCCTAAAACTGTTTCTTGAGGAAGTTCTATTAGTTTTTCGTTATTTATATATTTATGCATATTTATACCGGCAAGAAGTCCTGAAGCTATTGATTCTGTGTATCCTTCAGTACCAGTTATTTGTCCTGCAAAAAAGATATTTGGATTCCTTCTTGTTTGCAGTGTCGGATTCAATACTTTGGGGCTATTTATAAAAGTATTTCTATGCATTACTCCATATCTTACGATATTTGCATTCTCAAGACCTGGGATTGATTGTATAAGCTCTTTTTGGCTTCCCCATTTTAAATTTGTCTGAAATCCTACCAGATTATATAAACTTGCTGATTTATTATCTTGTCTTAATTGTACTACAGCATAATTTTCTATACCTGTTCTTTCATCAACTAATCCAACAGGTTTTAATGGTCCATATCTGAGTGTATCTGTTCCTCTTGATGCTAAAACTTCGATTGGAAGACAAGATTCAAAAAATTTGGCATTTTTTTCAAATGCTTTTAGTTCAATCTTTGGTGCATTTATTAGAATATTATAAAAGTTCTCATATTCATCTTTATTCATCGGACAATTTATATAATCAGCATCCCCTTTATTATATCTGTTTAAATAGAACGCTTTTTCAAAGTTAATTGAATCTTTTTCCACTATTGGTGCTATTGCATCAAAAAAGTGTAAATATTCTTCGCCTAAAAATATTTTTATGTTGTTTGATAATGATTCAGATGTTAATGGTCCCGATGCTATTATTACTGGTATATTTTGGGGTATTTCTTTTAATTCTTCTCTTATAACGTTAATATTTTTATTATTGTTGATTTTTTCAGTTACTTTTTCTGAAAAAAGTTCTCTGTCTATGGCTAAAGCTCCGCCTGCCGGAACTTGTGATTCAAATATAATAGGTATTAATTCACTTCCAAGTTCTTCCATTTCGTGTTTTAATAGACCTGAAGCATTTGTTATATCATAAGACCCCAGACTGTTTGAACATACAAATTCTGCAAATTTATCCGTTTTATGGGCACCTGTCTGCTTATATGGTCTCATTTCATATAAATCTACTTTTATTCCTCTTTTTGCTAACTGAAGAGCTGCCTCACTTCCTGCCAGTCCTGCTCCGATTATAATCACTGCTTTCATTTCTGTTCCTCATTTTGTATGATTATCTCATAAAAATATAGCCATTATATATAAAATGTTGTAATATTAAGGAATGGAAGAGATAAGAATCTTAATCTTTGATGAAGAAGAACTTACAAAAACGCTTATTGAAAGTTATTTAAAAGAATTAACTTTTCCTATTAAGCTGGAAAAGTATAATTCTTATGAAGAAGATTTTGTAAAAAATGTTAGTGAACATAAAATTATAATAGTTAACATTAATAAGTATAATATTTCTATATTAAAATCAATTGAGGAATTATCAAAAGATAAAAAAAATAAATTTATTATTGTATCTTATGATAATTCAACGGATTTACATGTTAAATCATTAAGGGCCGGCGCCCAGGAATTTTTATTAAAGCCCTTGGTAAAAGCAGATTTTGTTTATGCGTTACAAAAAATATATAATAAGGAAATTATGGAATTTAATAAAAATTTGAATGGTAAAGTGTATACTGCTGTATCGGTAGAAAAAGGAATGGGCAAAACTACGTTTCTAATTAACTTGGCAAAAGAAATAGCTGATGCAAGTGGAGAAAAGGTTCTTTTAATTGATTTTAACAATGATATTAATGATCTTTCTTTTTTACTTAATATAGATATAGTATATAATACTATCCATTATATGAATAACCTGACAGAAGAAAATGCTGATCAATTATTATCTAAAGTAACTTCATATAAAAAATCCTCTTTATATGTTATGGCAAACGGTTTTCTTCGAAAAGGCGGAGAAAAAATATCTGTTAGAAAAATTGATGATGTTCTGAATATCTTAAAAAGACATTATAAGTACATATTTTTGGATATAGACCCAACTGATGATAAATTAGAACGTGAGTTGGTAAGATTGTCGGATTATGTTTTTGTCATGATGAATTCAATGATAAGTTCCTTGGAAAAATTAAAGAATTTTCTGGAAATTATGTACAAAAGTAAAAATGTAAAACTTATACTAAATAAATATGAAACAAAGAATGTTGAGAAATTAGAGGAAATACAAACTTTTTTAAGTAAAGAAATTTATTGGGTAATTCCTAAAAACTTTATGGCAACGGGTACTGCATTAAATAATTCTAAGACATTAAAAGAAGTATCTCCGAATTTGGATATTGTTCAAGCATATATCCAATTGGCTAAAAAGATAATAAGCAGAGATTAAAAATGAATTTAAAAGACAGACTTGATAATATTAAAAATACTAATCAAATTTCTATTAAAGAAGAGAAAAGAACAGATATTTATTTTGATATTAATAATATTTTTGTTAATTATGATAAAATAAATGGTATTCTTTGTTCTATTATTAATCAAAAGAAAAATATTATTTTTATATCTGATAATTCCGTTGATAAGAATATTGTTGTTTCATTAATGCAGTCTGTATCAGGTAGTTCTGATATTGAAATATTGAATTCTATAGATGAAAATATTTATAATTCATTCACAAAGATAAAGTTTATTTCTGATTCGTCTATAATACAAATTGTAAAAATATTTGAATATATTATATATGGATATAGTTCTTTTATTTCTTTATTTAATTTGGCAAATGATGAAAATATAATAAATAAATTGAAAACAGTTATTGCTGTCAATTTTAGAAATTTAACAGAAGAAAATATTAATACTTTGATAGGCTGCTCTGATTCTTTTTTTGTTTCGATAGAAAAAGATGAAGACGGCTTATTTTTAGTTTCTAAAGTTCAAAAAATAAATTATATTGAAAATATTATCTCATTGGATGTTATATATGATTATAAAAATGCAGATAAGAATGTCGAACAAAAATTTGTGGAAGAAGCTAAACCGGAAAATTCAGAAGAAGATAATTCATATATTGAAACTGAAAAAGACATATTAAAGAACGATATTCAATACCAAGAAACTGATTTTATTGAATCTGAAGATGATGATTCTGTTATTCAAAATGAGCAAATAACAATTGATATCAATGAAGAAAAAAATGAAGAAAATTTAATAGACACTACAGATAATGTTGAAGAAAAACCTATAATTAAAGTAAATAAGTATAGATTATTAAAAGAAAAAATTAAAAACAAACGAAATAAATGATATTTTTAATATAAATCATATAGAAAATATAGAGAATAAAAAAAAGATGGTTTATATATTTTTTTTAGTTGCACACTGAAACAATTGTTATATTTGATGTTTATTTTGTTGTTGATCTAAAGGTTTAGATTTTATATAGATCTTTTTATATAGAAAAATTCATCGTTTTGTGGATGAGACGCCATGCTTATACATGTATATTAATAGTATAAACAGCGTATTTACAGGGAGTTCAGGTGTGTATATGAGAAGAACAATGGATTTTGCTAAAAAGACAAAAATTATTTTGGTAGATGATAATTTTGATCATTTGTTAGGTATTAGAGAACTGATTAATTTGGAAACAAATTTTGAAGTTATAGCTACAGCTACAAATGCAAACATTGCAATAAATTTAGTAAAAAAATATCAGCCGGATGTTGTTTTAATGGATATTAATATGCCGGAAAAAGATGGATTGACTGCGATTAGTGAAATTGAGAGATTGGGATTAGGGGTGAAAATCATCGCTTTGACAGGATATGACGATCCTGATTTGATTTTTAGGGCAATGAAGATAGGTGCTAAGGGCTATATTTTAAAAACTATGGCTTCAGCTCAATTGATTTACGCTATAGAAGAGGTTATGCAAGGAAAAATTTATTTGCCTTCAGGCCTATCTTCAAGATTTTTTGAATATTTTCAAAAAACATTCAAAGAAGAATCAAATAATACTGTTAACCAAGAAAATTTGCTTCAATATTTAACTCAAAGAGAAGAAGAAGTTTTGGAATTATTGACTCAAGGTGTTACATATAAAGGTGTTGCGCAACAATTGTTTATTAGTGAAACAACTGTTAAAACTCACGTAAATAACATATTCCAAAAATTACAAGTTAATGATAGAACACAAGCTGTATTATATGCAATAAATAATGGATTTTTAAATAGAAAAAAATTAAAAATTGCTATATAATTAGCTTATGAAAAATAAATTTAACACACTTCATCAATATATTTTTGAATACTCTGTAAAAGAATATAGAAAAGAGACCATTAATGGTCTCTTTCGTTCGATTTTACAACCGTTGATTTCAAATCAAAAAATAGAATCTTGTATATTAATGCGGTTAAATGATTTTGATGATAAAACTGCAATTATAAAAAGGTTAAATTTTTCAGGGGCAAATATATTATATTATGGAGATAATTTAAAAGACTTAAATTATACAAATCAAGAAATTCAAGAAATATGGGGTAAAACTGAATTTCTTATTGTATTATCTCAAAGATATTCTTCTGCATTGATTTGGGATTATACACTTTCTGAAGTTCGTTCTTATTCTCCTGTATGTATGTTTTATAACTCTAAAATTATCACTGATATATCAAAAAAAATTCTTGAAAATTCAAAATATGATTATAAAGATTTATTGGTTAAATATGCTCCCGATAGGCGTGAAAATATAGTTCTTAACCAATCAATAGGTATGATTGCTTCTCTTTTAAATGAAAAAAATGAAGATATTATTTTTGGAGAGAAGGAAAAAGAAAATCTTGTTCCTGCAGATGACACAATTAAAACTGCTGAAATAGTATCCAATAATGCAAGATTTATTTCACATGAAATAAAAAATAATCTTTCTATTATTAATTTATATTCAAAAATTTTAGAAAAAAGAATAGAGAATATAAAAGAATCAGAAGAAATAATGCAGTCTTTAAATAATGCAATTAGAAATATAACAACAGCATCAGAAAATGTTTCATCATTGATTTCTGATTTAAGATGTTTATCTTCTCCATATAAAACAGAAATAAGTGTTAAGAATATCATTTTGAATACAATTTCAATGTGCCAAGAAAAGGCAAATAATGCTGGTGTTAATATTACGGTTGATGATTTTGAAGATTATATAACAACTACAGATAAAACAAAACTTCAATGTGCTTTAATTAATTTGATTTATAACGCAATTGAAGCTTGTAAGACATCTTGTCTTATAAATATAAGTTGTAGAGTCCAAAAAGATACAATAAAAATAAGTGTTAAAAATAATGGTGAAATGATTTTACCTGAAAATCAATCAAAAATTTTTGAAAAGGACTATACAACAAAGGAAAAAGGTAATGGCCTTGGTCTTGCTATTTGTAAAGCGCAGATGAAGTTAGTAGGAGCTGATATAAATTTGGTAAATTCTGATGAAAAGATTACAGAGTTTGAGATTGTATTGCCTAAGATTTGATTTTAATATAAATATTTTCCTTATATTTTCTTTTCAGTTGATAATTTAAATCGTATAATATTCATATGGAAAATTTAACCGTAAAAAAATATACTTTAAAAAAAATTTCTTCAGAAGTTATATATAAGGTAGATTATGAAAAGGAATTAAATCCACCTCAATTAGAAGCCGTTAAACAAAAAGAAGGTTCGGTTTTGGTTATCGCTGGTGCTGGCAGCGGTAAGACAAAAACCCTTACTTATCGTGTTGCAAGATTAATTGAAGATGGTATAAATCCAAAAAATATTTTATTGTTAACTTTCACAAAAAAAGCGGCACAAGAAATGTTGTCTCGTGCTGCTATAGTTTTAGACTCTCGTTGTGAACAAGTTGCAGGCGGAACATTTCACTCTTTTGCAAATGTTATTTTAAGGAAATATTCTTCATTATTAGAATTAAATAATAATTTTACAATTACCGACAGAGCCGACAGTGAAGATATTATAAATCATATAAGGTCTAATATTATTGGAAAACAAGAAAAACGTTTCCCCAAAAAAGGAACTATTTTAGATATATATTCTAAAGCTGTTAATAAAAATATTCCATCAGAAGATATTATACTTTGTGAATATAAACAGTTTGAACACTGTATCGAAAAGATAAATGAAATTATATGTGAATATAATAACTATAAACATAAAAATTCTATTTTAGATTATGATGACTTATTGTTATATCTAAAGACTCTTCTTGAATGTAATCCAGAGGTTCGGAAAAAGTTATCAAATCAATATAAATATATAATGGTAGATGAATATCAAGATACAAATACTATCCAGGCACAAATAGTAAAGCTTTTGGCAAGCGAACATAATAATGTAATGGCAGTTGGTGATGATTCTCAAAGTATATATTCATTTAGAGGTGCAAATTTCAAAAATATTCTTGAATTTCCGGAGATATTTCAAAATACCAAAATTATTAAGTTAGAGCAAAATTATCGCAGTTCTCAAAATATACTTGCTTTAGCAAATGAAATTTTGTTAAAAGCTAAAGAAAAATATACTAAGACATTATTCTCTGATATTGTATCTCCAATAAAGCCTGCATTAATAAGTGCAAATGATATGAAAATGGAAGCTGAGTTCATATCTCAAAGAGTGTTGGAATTGGTTGAAGAAGAGAATCTATCTTTAAATGATATTTGTGTTCTAGCCAGAAGTGCAAGAATGACATATAACTTAGAAATAGAGCTTGCAAAAAGAAATATTCCATACAAAAAGTTTGGTGGTATGAAATTTATTGAAGCTGCTCATATTAAAGATATAATTGCACATTTAAGAGTTATTTTAAATCCGTCAGATATTATAAGTTATACAAGAATTTTACTTTTACTTGATGGAATAGGTAATCAAAGTGCAAATAAACTATTGCCGATTTTAGTTAATGATAGTGAAATAAAAAATAAAAATCTTCCGGTAAAAAATCCTGAAGCTGTAATAAAACTTACCGATTTAATTAATAATAATCAAAAGGATATTTTTAATCCCAAAAAAGTTGTTCAAAATGTATTGAAATATTATGAAAATATTCTACGTGATAAATATGATGACTATACCAAAAGAGAAAAGGATTTAGAACATTTTCTTGCTCTGAGTGAAAAATATACAAGTTTGGAAGATTTTCTGAGTGATTTAGCTTTGGAACCACCTGATACATCTGTTACAGATATTGATTCAGGTGCACAAAAGGATGAATTTTTGACACTTTCTACTATACATAGTGCAAAAGGTCTTGAATATAAAGCTGTGTTTATTATAGGGGCCGTGGATGGACGCTTTCCTTCTTTATATTCATTTAATTCATCAGAAGATTTAGATGAAGAACTAAGGCTTATGTATGTTGCCGTTACAAGAGCAAAAACTCACCTTTCAATAACATATCCGATAGATATGTTTGATTATTCAACAAATATGGTCCTTTCTAAACCATCCAGATTTTTAGACGGAATCAATCAAGATATATTAGAAAGATGGGTAATTGAATAATTATTGTTCAAAAGAAGTAATCTTGTAACCTTTTGCAATTAATGCTTTTTGAATTTCTTCAAAATGTTGTGCATTTCTTGTTTCCATAGAAATTTTTAAGAAACAATCGTTTATATCGGTATTTTCTCCGCCTTGATTGTGTCTTACTCTAATAACGTTAGCACCATATTCCGCAATAATTGTTGATACTTCTCTTAATTGTCCGGGTTTATCAAGCAACTCAATTGTTAGATGGCATAGTCTTCCTTCTTTTAAAAGACCTCTGTTGATAACCCTTGAAAGGATATTAACATCTATGTTTCCGCCTGAAACAATACAAGCAGTTTTTTTATTAGCTAAAGGAAGTTTGTTAAACATAGCAGCAGCTACACTTAAAGCTCCTGCTCCTTCTGCTACAAGTTTTTGCTTTTCCATAAGTGCAAGTATAGCAGAAGCAACTTCATCATCAGTAACTGTAACAATATCGTCAACATATTTCATACAACATTCAAATGTTAATTCGCCAGGTTTTTTAACTGCAGTACCATCAGCAAAAGTATGAACTACAGGCAATTCAAGAATCTTTTTGTTTATGTAGGATTGATACATACTTCCTGCACCTTGAGCTTGAACACCATATACTTTGCAGTTCGGTTTTAATTGTTTGATTGTATATGCAATACCTGCAATTAATCCACCACCTCCAATAGGAACTATAACTGCATCAATGTCTGGAAGTTGTTGTATAAGTTCAAGCGCAATAGTACCTTGTCCTGCTATAACATCTTCATCATTAAACGGGTGAATGAATTCCCCGCCTGTTTCTTGTTGAAATTTACAAGCTGCATTATAGGCATCATCATAAACTCCGTCAATTAGTTTTATTTCTGCGCCGTATTTTCTTGTTGCTTCTACTTTTGAAATTGGAGCTGTAGCCGGAATAAAAATAGTTGCTTTAATGTTATTCTTTTGTGCTGCTAAAGCGACACCTTGTGCATGATTACCTGCACTGCAAGCAATAATGCCTTTTTGTTTCTGTTCTTCTGTTAATTTTGATATTTTATAATATGCGCCTCTTAATTTGAAAGAACCTGTAAGTTGTAAATTTTCAGATTTTAAATAAATTTCATGCCCCTCTAATAATGTTTTAGAAAGAATTAAATCTGTTTTTCTTGCCACTTCACTTAAAATTTTTGAAGCATCATAAATTTTTGCAATGTTTAACACGGCTACTCCTCTTTTTTCTTATTTTACAATAAAAAGTTATAATAGCTAATAATATAAATTTATTTAACATAATGTTATGTTATAAAAGTTTTTAAAGTCTGATATAATATTTTTAATGTTGCTAGGTTAAAGGAATATCATATGAAAAAGATTATAATTCTCTTATTTGTATTATTTGTGAATGTTTTTTTTGCTATTTCAGCTTTTGCTGAGAATTTTTATATAACGAGTTATGATGTAGATTTAACGGTACAAAAGAATAAAGATGTTGATGTTATAGAAAATATAGGTGTATATTTTACCAGCCCATCTCATGGAATTTATAGAAATATTCCAACAAAAGTTAATTTACATTATGGGGATGGTGGTAGAAGCTTTTTGAACGCAAAAATATCAAATGTTCAAATTAATGAACCTTTTTCAATTCAGAAAGATATTTCCTCCACTGCATTTAAAATTGGAGATGCTTCAAAATTAGTATCAGGTCCAAAACATTATCAAATAAAGTATAAATATTCAATGGGTAAAGATTTATTAAGAGCAGCTGATGATTTCTATTTTAATATTATTGGTACAAAATGGAATACAACTATTGATAATGTAAAATTCAAAATTACTCTGCCTGTATCATATTCAAATCTAAAAAATACAACAGGTTTTTCCATTGGTGGACTTGATTCATCAGGATATAATATTAAAGATTTAAATTATACTATAGAAAATAATAAAATAATAACAGGCAGAGTTAATAGAGTTTTAGAACCTTTAGAGGGACTAACAGTACGAATTTTACTTCCAAATAACTATTTTGTGCCTGATGTAAAGTTTTTGGATAAAGATTTTATATATGTATTAGTATCTGTTCTTACTTTAATTGCTTTCATTATGTGGTTTATTTTTGGACGAGATGAAAAAGTTATACCGGTAGTTAATTTTTATCCGCCAAAGAATAGAAATAGTGCCGAAGTTGGTGTTGAATATAAAGGAGTTGCTTCACAGAAAGAAATAGTATCTTTAATTATGTATTTGGCAAATAAAGGTTATCTTGAAATTGAAGATGATGGGGTTAGTTATAGTCTGCATAAACTTAAAGATTACGATGGAAAAAATTCCTGTGAGAGAAGATTGATGTCTGTTTTATTCAAAACTTCTGATATTGTGACAGCAGAAGATTTGCAGTTCTCAAGAAGTTTCTATCGTAACTGTGAATCTATAATTGCATCTTTGAATAATATTAGAAAATTTATTTTTGATAAGAATGCAAACAGTCCTGAAAAAATGGTTCTTCTTTTCATATGTATATTGGGAATATTACTAAGTATACTATATGTCTTAGGTGATTATTCATTTTCATTGTTCTTTTCACCAGACGCGTTTCTATTATTATTTCCTATAGTTGGAGCACTTGTTGTCTTTTCTGTTGTATACGGAATGATGAAATCTAATGAGTCGGGTGCAGCCAAAATTTCAAAAGGAATTTTTATTACCATTTGGGGCAGTATGTTTATGGGTATTCCTACTTTAATAATTTTAACAAAAGTATATAATTCCGTAATTGAAAATATTCCAATTTTGGTATATTCTTTCATTTGCATTATTGTTTCGATTTTTTGTTTGATTAACATGCCAAAAAGAAATAAACAAGGTAGAATGCTTTTAGGTCATATTGAAGGCTTTAAAAAGTTTTTAGAGGTTGCTGAAAAAAGAAGATTAGAATCTTTAATTGCAGAAAATAGAAATTATGCATCAGATATACTTCCATTTGCTTATGTTCTTGATATATCTGATAAAATCTTACCTGTGTTAGAAAGTTTATCATTATATACACAGCCAAATTGGTATAAAGGAAAAATGTCAGGTAAAACATTTTCTACGTTCGTTTCTACGATGGAAAAAGCAACGGCACCATCTGTTGAAAATGGTGGTATAAGTCGTTCTTCTGGTTCAGGTGGAGGTGGCAGAGGATTTAGTGGAGGCGGATTCTCCGGCCGTGGCGGCGGCGGTGGTGGTGGCGGCTCTTGGTAAATATAAAAGACACTTTTTAGGTGTCTTTTTTTGTAAAATTTATGTTAATATGTAAAGTATGAATGATGAACCCCGTATTCCTTATACAAATTCCATAGTTTTTGCGGCTGAGTATATTAGTCGTGCTAGTAAAGAATATGTTAGAAAAATAATAAAAGATTACAATTTTTTAATTGGATATGAAGAATATATTATTTTAGATACAGTATTCTTCTACCCGGGGTGTATACAAATGGAGATTGCAAAAAAAGTTTGTATGCAGCGTTCATATTTGTGTAAGCTTATAACAAAATTAGAAGATATTGGATTGATAGCAAGAGAAAAAAAAATTAAGGGCAAAAGACAAGTTGTTTTAGCTGTTTATATTACGCAGGAAGGTGAGGAACTATATAAAGAAATGCATTCTGTTTTTAAAAAAGAATTGTTAAATAAACAAATTGTAGACGCAGAAAAACTTAAGGAAATTACAAAGGAACTTTTTAAAATGGGAGATGATTTGGTCAGCAACTTTAATTTGAAGTTGTAACTTGACATCAAATTTTTTTAGACTAAACTTGTTGAATATTCAACAGATGAAAAATAAACAAGTATGATGCAATACTCTCAATCATATCTCTTAACTTAAATATGACCATACTTTAGAAGCTTATTTTAGCTTCTTTTTTTTGTGTGTGGGTAAGAACATAAAATTTTTAATACAATTCTTTAAAAAAAAATATTTTGTTTTATGATAGTAAATATGTATAGACAATTTTTACCAATAATACTATTAACAATTTCTAATATATTTATGACATTTGCTTGGTACGGACATTTAAAGTATAAAAGTACTGCTTTGTGGCTGGTAGTTTTGGTAAGCTGGGGGATTGCTTTTTTAGAATATTGCTTTCAAGTGCCTGCAAATAGAATTGGTCATGAGTTCTTTTCTGCTGCACAGTTAAAAACAATACAAGAAGTTATTACATTAGTTGTGTTTAGTATTTTTTCAATTCTATATTTGAAAGAAGAATTTAGGTGGAATTATTTAGTTGGTTTTGCCTTTATAGTTCTTGCTGTATTTTTTATTTTTAAGAAGTGGTAATAAATCAACTGTTTAACAGATTGTAGTTGTGGAATTATATTATAATATAATGAATATGGATTATAATTTCGTAAAAGATATATATGTGTCAATTGTAGACGGGTTAAAATTTGATAATTCTATCCTGGAAAATTTTGTTGCGGATAGAGAAAATAGTTTTATATTAAAACATAATATTGAAGCCATTTCTCAAATTTTAAAATTTTTAAATTCTTCTGAAAATATATTTATTTTAAATGGTTTTATGGGATCAGGTAAAACATATGTAGCAGATTGTGTACTTGATTTTATCAACGAAAATGTTTTAATTTTCAGAAATTCTTATCAAGAAGCAATAAATCTTGATGATGTTTTGTTATCAATGTTTAAGGATTTTTCTATATATCATAATGAAAAAAAAGTAGTACTTCCCAAAATTGAATCGAATATATTTTCTGAGAAGATTAATGCTTATGTAAAATATTGTAATGCACCAATGCTTTTTGTTTTTGATTCTTTTGAAATAAATATGAGAAGTAAAGATACGCAGAATGATATTTTGGATTTCATAAATTATCTTTCTCATTTTTCAAAGGTAAAAATTATAATTTGTTCAAGAACATTTAAACAAAATGATTTAAAATCAATAGATTCTTCTGTTTCTTGTTCTTTGAATTCTTTAACAAAAGACGAAATGTATTTATACTTGGAAGTAAACAATATTAAAGGTAATAAATACGAAAGTGAAGAATTATACAAGGTCACAAGAGGTCATTATTTATTATTAGAATTATCTGTATTAATAATGCAGATTTTAGATATTTCTTTAACGATATTTTCATCAGAATATAAAAAATCTGCAAAGAATTTTTTAGAATTTTTAATATCAAAGCTTCTATATATATCATCAGATAAATTTATAAAATTACTATTGTTATTAGCTATAATAAGACATGGTGTAGCATCTGATTTTCTTATAGGACAAAATATATCATCAATTGAAGATATTGATTTCTTGCTTCAAAAACATATTATCACCGAAAAGTTTGGTAAATATTATTTAAAAGACTATGTGAAAGCTGAATTTATAAAATCAGTAAATATAAGAACAAAAATAAAGGTTCACAAATATTTAATTGATGTTTATGAAGCAGAATTGCCTTTAAAACCTTTTGACAGAGAATTATTCCTTTCTCGTATAACAATGAGACAAGAAATCGCTTTTCATACAAAGAGAATAGAATCATTAGAAGAAGAATTAGAAAAAAGCGGTAAACCAAAATTAGCTGAAACGCAAGGATTTACTTTTTTGAGTTATGTTAGATCAAATACTAACCAAAACAAAAGTGAAGATAAATCAGCTTCTTCTAAACGTTATATAAAAAACATAAAACCTAGAACTGATAAAAATAGAAGATTTGAGCTTTCTAAAGAAGATTCTTTATTATTGAATACATCAAAACCTATAGATACTGTTGAAAAAAAGCTTGAGGATATTGCAAATGTAGCACTAAATCAAGATGAAAACAAGCAAGTTAAAAAGGATATTAATGAAGTGCCTGACAGTATGGATGATTATTTAGATATTGCACAAACATATGAGGATGCTTATAATTTTTCATCTGCAATTATGTACTATAAAAAAGCACTTACATATACAAATGATGAAATGTTCAATATAAAAGAACCAATTATATATACTAAACTTGCAATATGTTATAAACGTATACAAGATATAGATGAATCTATAAGATTATATGAAAAAGTATACCAATTACATATGAAAAATTCACCGGATAAGGCTAATCAAATTCTTTTAAGTATTGCTCAAATTTATTCGGAGGTTTATAAATTTGATAAAGCAAAAGAAATCTATAAAAGGATTTTATATTCGCCGATAGGTGTATCATCTGATATGGTAGTCAGAGTTTATTTAGATTTATCAGAGCTGGAAGATAATAATTCTGATATTGAATCTGCTGTAAAATATTCACAAAAGGCTTTATCTATGGCAGAAAAAATGAATGATATTTCCCTATTGTGTGAATGTTATTTTAAATACGCATTATTGCTTGATGATACAAATAATACAGATTTAGCTTTGAAATATTATTTAAGGTGTGTACAAACGTCTGCAGATGTTGATGTAAACTCTTATTTGGCTTCTGCTTATTCTAATTTGGCTGAAATATCAATAGATAGAAAAAACTTAGCTGCTGCTAAAATGTATTATGAACTATCTATAGATGCGGATAAGAAACAAAATAATTTTGAAGGGCTTTATTATTCTTACTCTAAATTAGCAGAAATATATAAGAGTGAAAATAAAGAGAAAATGTATGATTATCTTGTAAGTGCTCTGGCTGTTGCAAAGAAACTTGATGATATAACATATGCTGTTTCCGGATATATTGAGATAGGCGATTATTATTTTGATGTGGTGGACTATAAACAAGCTTTAAAGTCTTATATCTTGGCTCAATCATTAGTTCCACAGCATGGTGCAGATGATTTGTATTCAAAAATCAATGCTAAAATTAATAAAATAAAAATGATTATTGGTGAATCAGAGTTTTTAATATTGTCAGATATAATAAAAAAGAAAAAATAATGTACAATCAACTTGCACAATTGGGAATAGATGTAAAAGAAAAAGAAAAAAAATTACTTTCTTCTTTTTCGGAATTATTTATTGAGTATAATTCAAGAGTTAATTTGGTTAGTAATAATGATATAAACTTTTTATTTGAAAAACATATATACGATAGTCTTGCATTTAATTTATTTTACAAGAAATATATTGATGCAAAATCAATAGATATAATGGATATAGGAACAGGTGGCGGATTTCCTGCTATTCCTATTTCATTATTATATAAAAATATTGAGGTAACCGCATTAGATTCAATAAATAAAAAAATTAATTTTATAAGAGCAGCTGCTGATAAATTAGAAATAAAGAATATAAAACCTATATGTTCAAGAGTTGAAGAATTACCTATATCTATGAAAAGTTCCTTTGATGTTATAGTCTCAAGAGCAATGGCGGACTTAAGAGTTATACTTGAATATGCTATTCCATATTTGAAAATAGGCGGCTACTTTATTGCTTATAAATCTCAAAAAGCAGAAGAAGAGATTTATAATGCAAAAAATGCTCTGTTAAAACTAAATTCTGTTGTTATTGACAGATTAGAATATTCTCTTCCGATTGATGAAGAAAATAAAAGAGTTTTGCTTGTTATAAAAAAAGAAAAAGATATCCCATCTATTTATCCGAGAAAAAACGGACAGGTTAAAAAGAATCCGCTATAGGTTTAAATGCTTTTAAAATATTCTTATTCTCTATTTCTTTTATAGTGCCTATTATATTTATATCTGTATATCTTTTTAGTTCATCTATGAAATTTTTTGTTGCTAAATCTTCAGTTTCATTTGGAATTTTATTTATAATAATACCTTTTATATGTATGTTATTAGTTTTTGCATAATGAATAGTTAAAAGAGTATGATTTAGCCTGCCTAGAAATGGTACAGTGACTATAATAATCGGTATATTTAATTCTTTTATCAAATCAGCACAAAGAAAATCATCCGTAGCTGGAGCTAATAATCCGCCAGCGCCTTCAACAAGTGTAATGTCATTTTCTTTTGAAAAAGATTTAAAATCTTCTTTAATTTTATTTATATCAATTTCAACGCCCGATAATCTTGCCGCTAAAGCCGGAGATACTTCTCCTTTCAACAGATAGGAACATTTCGTTTTTATATTTGGCGAAAGTTCTTTTATCACTTCTAAATCAGGAGCTAATAATACTTTATCAGATTCTATGGCACCTGATTGCAGAGGCTTGAAAACACCGACTTTTTTACCGCAGTTTTCAAATGCTAATGCCAGACCTTTTGTAATAAAAGTTTTTCCTATATCTGTATCTATTCCTGTTATAAAATATTCCATTTTTACTCCTTATAAGGTAGCACCTTGTTTAAAGCTTTATATGCAATATCTGTAAGTTTTTCAATTTCTTTTTCTGTAATGATATAAGGAGTTATAAAATAAATACAGTTCCACATCGGTCTTAGTATTGCGCCAAGTTTTAATCCTTCAAGATAAATCTTTTTACCAATGCCCTCTTCATATTTAAAAGGTTCTTTTGTCTCTTTGTTTTTAACAAGTTCAACTGCACAAATCATGCCTGTCTGCCTTATATCACCAACATTTGGATGATTCCTGAATTTTTCAAGTTCTTTTGAAAATTTTGCAATTTTGGGTTTTAAATATTCTTCAATGTTCATTTCTTCAAGAATTTTAAGGTTTTCAAGTGCTACAGCAAGTGCCAACGGATAGGCAGTATAACTGTGACCGTGATAAAAAGTTTTATATCCATCTAAATCATCATCATAAAAAGCATTATAGATTTCATCCGTCGTAACTGTTACAGATAATGGCATATATCCTGCTGTTATACCTTTTGCAGCACATATGATATCAGGTACAATTCCGGCATGTTCATACGCAAATAGTTTACCTGTTCTGTAAAATCCCATTGCTACTTCGTCATCAATTAAAAGAATATTATATTTATCGCAAATATCTCTTAATTTTGTAATGTATTTTGGGGGATACATAATCATTCCTCCAGCAGCTTGAACTAAAGGTTCAATTATAATACCTGCAATTTTATTAGCTTCTTCTTTTAATATATTTTCTACAGAACTTAAACATTCGCAATTACAGGTTTCTTTATTACAATTCATAGGACATCTGTAACAGTATGGGCTTTCAGCTTGTCTTATTTCAAAAAGCAGCGGTTTATATAATTTATGATACATATCAATACCGCCAACAGAAATCGCTCCAAGCGTGTCACCGTGGTATGAATTCTTTAATGCTATGAATTTTTTCTTTTCCGGATGTCCTTTTAAAACTTGGTATTGGTATGCCATTTTTAAGGCTACTTCAACAGCTGTAGAACCATTATCCGAGAAAAAAACGTGTTTCAATTTATTATTTAACATTGAAACTAGTTTCTTTGAGAATTTTATAACAGGTTCATGTGAAAACCCGCCAAAAATTACGTGTTCTATTTTTTTTGATTGTTTATATATTGTTTTGTTTATTCTTTTATTTGAATGTCCAAGTGTATTAACCCACCAAGAAGAAACCGCATCAATGTATTTATTTCCGTCAATATCTTCTAAATATATACCTTTACCCTTTTTTATGATAATTGGTTTATTATTGACATCTTCTAATGATTTCATTTGTGTAAAAGGACGCCAAATATACTTAAAATCATCGTCTAAGAGCTGTTGTTTGTTCATTTTTAAACATCCTTCCTTCATACTACTTTTATTATAGTACGAAGAAAAAAGTTGAAATTAAATTAAATTCTATATTCCAAGTTCTGCTCTGGTACTTTGTGAGAGTAAGTCCATTGCGCTAAGAATTGATGATTCTCCCGTAGTTATATTTTTAAATTCATTTTTTAATATTTCAAGTTCTGATCTTAAAACATTTATATTAGAATTGTTGCTATTTTCTTCTAACGCATTCAGTTTCTCATCTATTTTTGTAAATATAGTTTCTATGTTTTCATTTTTACTTACATTAATTCCGAGTTTTCTTGCTAAATTTTTGATTCTTTCAAATAACTTTTCTTCTTGACTTCCGGAAGTGCTTACAACAATTACTTCTGTTTTCTCTGATTTTTTTGCTTCTTCTTCTTTTATTATTCTTTTTGCTTCTGTCTCTGAAGAAACACTAGATATATCGATATTAAGAGCTTCTAGTTTTTTCTTCGTTGAGGCAGATAATTCATCTTTTTTATTTATAGAACTATTTGTTGAATCTATTGCTGATATTGAATAAATAGAAGACATAGTTTCTCCTCGTATAAGGTTATATACAAAATATATATCGTCCTTTTGTCTAAACTCTTTAATATTATTTACAAAAGTTTACATCTTGCTTCTATGAATCAAATTTATAATTACTTTTTTATTTATTATTATTGTAAAGTAAGGAAAATTTATGAATTGTATTGATGTTACTAATTCGATATATAAAAGAAATATAGGTTTTTATCAACTTTCGTCAGACAAAAAGGTTGATTTATCTACAAATAAATTGTCTGTAGATAGTATGTTAAGTCCTTATAACTCAGAAAATCTAAGGGCAAATTATGCTCCAGTATCGTTTAAAGGTAATGCTCCAAGAATTACAAATGCATATATTATTACAGGTGAAAAAGAAGATTTGCCATTATTAGTAACGAAAAAGAATGATTCGTATGTTATTGATTTTGATTCACAAACAGAAATAATATACGGAATAGATGCCATTAAGTATTTAGATAATGCAAATGATTTTCATTATGATACACAAGTAATATTTCCAAAGAAGTCAGAAGGTGTTTTACATATTAATGGAAAAGAAATTCCATTGCCTGAAAATTCTGCAGTTATGATAAATGCAAGTACAAAGGCAAATGTTGAAGTAAAAAAAGGGTTCCCGATGATGATAATCTCTAAAAAAGATTATGATTGGTATGAACGCTATGCTAAAGATGCAAAAGATACAAATATAAGAAACAAATTTTTAGAACTAATATATTACAATTCACATTTGTATAATGGAGAGTTTACTCCAAATGTATTGTTACCGGAAGAACTTCGTGATGAGAATTTCTTGAAATCATTGGCAATTGATAAATGGGCAGTAAGAAATGGTCTTGTATACGAACTTTATTCAAAGAAAGATCGATTAAGTGAAGAAAACAGAAGAATTGTAGAAAACACGAAGGGATTATTGGATAAATTGTATCAAAAACAAATTATATCCGCAAAAGATGATGGATATGTAAGGTTCTCATGTATGTACAATGAAGAATATATGAAATCATATTTAGGAAGTAAAGATTTTACTGATGAAGAAATCAAGTTGTTGATGCCTATATATAATCAAGCGAGACAAGTACATATCGATTCTAAGTTTTCACATAGAAATTCAGTAAAAGATTACAGTCCTGAATTAATAGAAAAAATGAAAGAAAAAGGTATTTTATTTGCAAATAAAAAAGATTCTGATAAATGGATATATTGGCGTGAATGTTATGGTAATGAATCATCTTTAAAGCGAAAACTTTCGCAAGAAGGTTTTTCATTAGAAGAACAGGATGAAATTGTTAAAAATTGGTTTTCTGCAAATAACACTGGTTTCGATGTCAGTGGTTTAAAATTTATTAATGAAAATGTTGCGGTGTATAATCTTAATGACAAGTTAAATAATTGGACTCATGAAAAAACAAATTGGGTAACAAATTCAACTTCAATTGCTTCCAGTGAAGGGAAATCTCCTTTTATAGGTGTCTCAATGGTTCAAACTGATGAAAAAAGACCGATTAAAATGTCTGAATTAAGAAGAGAAGAAAAGTTACATGCACATCCAAATCTTGAAGAAAAACGCCAAACAGAAATATATGTTATTACAAGTGGTGCTGCTGCACTTAATGTCGTTAAAGATGGTAAAAGTTGTGTTAAAATTTTAAAGGAAGGAGAATTAGCTGTAGTAGGCCCCGGTGTTGCACATTGTGTTAATTCTATATTAGGTGAATATGAACATATTGTTGCACAAGTCCCTTCTGCTTTTCAGTACGGATACAGCTTTAAATCTATTGTTGAGAAACCTGAAGATTATGATGAAGAGTTATTGCAGAAAAAAGCATTTGAAGAATTAGAAAAGATATCTGGCTAGATAAATAAAAAAATTAAAATTTAGACAATTAGTATTAGTTATATGGTTTATTGTATTATTAATGTTTTTGTCTAATAATTATAAAATTGGTGAATATAATTATATGGGCATAACAGATTAAGTAGAAGTTATATCAAATATGAATAAACAGATTTATTCATTAGAAAAGATTGAAGAACTAAAATATAGTGGTAAAGTAGATAAACCAAAGGTTTCTATTATTGTGCCTGTATATAATGCTGAAAAATATATCGAAAGATGTTTGTATTATTTATTAGCACAAACAATAAAAGAAATCGAAATAATAATTGTAAATGATGGATCTACTGATAATACAACGACAATTATAAGAAAAATTGCTGCTATGGATTCGCGTATTAGACTTCTTGAGCAAGAAAATAAATTGCAAGGTGCAGCAAGAAATAGAGCTATATTGATTGCAAAAGGTGAATATATTGGATTTTGTGATGCAGATGACTATGTAGATTATGAATACTATGAAACATTATATAATTCTGCTAAAAAATATGATTCAGATGTTGTATTAGCAGAAAATGTACGGGTTAGTTATAAAAAGTATAAACCTCGTTTAAATATTACAAAAGAAGAAGTATTTGTTGATATTATTGATAAATTTAAAGCTTGTAATCAAAAAAAGAACGAATGTCCTACAAATAAAATTTATAGAACTTCATATATAATTGAGAATGGAATATTTTTCCCT
This sequence comes from Candidatus Gastranaerophilales bacterium, assembly GCA_944322745.1. GTDB lineage: Bacteria > Cyanobacteriota > Vampirovibrionia > Gastranaerophilales > Gastranaerophilaceae > Avigastranaerophilus. The sequence goes on from CALUPV010000002.1 coordinate 216,888, forward strand.
GAAGGGGTGTATTGTGAGGATAAACTTTTCTCTATAAAATCGGTATATTATTCAAATAAAATAGTAACTGTTCCTAATGTACATTATTACTACTGGGAGAATCCAAATTCTACAGTTAATTCAAAAAAGACAAAAAAACATATAACAGACAGATGTATTGCGAAAAAAGCAGTACTTGATTTTGTAAAAGAAAAGAAAATTCCTGTAGAAAATTGGTATTTTAAAGCAGAAAAGAAAAGAATTGGGTTCTATCATTTTCCTCTTTTGGTAATACAAGAGAGCACAAAATCGGAAAAATGGTTTTTGTTTGGTTTTATTTGTATACATGAAAAGGTTTTTGTTAATAATAAATAGACATTTTTGTTATATCATTTAATAAGTATAAATAGAGGTTATTATGGTAGAAAAGGCTGAGGAAAATAATTGCAATATTGTAGTTGGCTGTGGTATTTCAGGTGCTGTTGTTGCAAATCTGCTTGCTACAAAGTTCAATGAAAAAGTCATAATAATTGAAAAGAAAAAACATATAGCGGGTAGTTGTTTTGATTATAGAGATGATAACGGAATTTGTATACATAAATATGGTTCTCATATATTTCATACAAATAGTAATATTGTATGGGAATATTTATCACAGTTCTCTGAATTCAATAACTATGAACATAGAGTTATTGCTTTAATTGATGGGATAGAAACGAATATTCCGTTTAATTTTAATTCACTTTACCAAGTTTTCCCAAAAAATATGGCATTAAATTTACAAAGTAAACTAATAGAAAATTATGGAAGAAATTCCAAAGTTCCGATTTTAGAGTTGAAAAAAGAAAAAGATAATGATTTAAATTTCCTTGCTGATTTTATATATAAAAAAGTATTTTTGGAATATACAAAAAAACAATGGGGTATATTACCTGAAAAAATTGATTCTACAGTTACAGCCAGAGTCCCTATATATATCGGTGAAGACAACCGATATTTTCATGATAAATATCAAGGAATACCAATAGATGGGTATACAGAATTAATAAAGAAAATGATTACTCATCCTAATATAACCTTAATGTTAAATACAGATTATAAGAATATAAAATTGAAATATAAAAGATTATTTTATACAGGTTCAATTGATGAATTTTTTGATTATAAGTATGGAAAATTGCCATATCGAAGTTTAAGATTTGAATTTGAAGAATATAATTACGCTTACTATCAAAAATCAGCGGTTGTTAATTATACAACAAGCGAAGACTTTACAAGAATTCATGAATATAAATATTATCTTAATGATAAGTCTGATAAAACAGTAATTGTTAAAGAATATTCTGAAAATTTTGAAGAAGGAAAAAATGAAAGATATTATCCAATTGTTAACGAGGAAAATCTTTCATTATATAACAAGTATTTAGAGGAGGCAAAACATATAAAAAATCTTTGGTTTTTTGGGCGTCTAGGTGATTATAAATATTATGATATTGATAAAGCAATTATTAGGGCAATTAATTTAATTAAAACAATTCAATAAAATAGTAAAGGATTTAATAAATAGTACAAAAATAAACATCATGTTTTTCAATATTTTTCTTTAAAAAAATATTCAACAAAAGCAACAAAAAATATTTTGTTATATAATAAAAATCAAAGATATATAAGAAAATGAATAGTTTTTTATAGTCTTGAGTGGTTAGGTGATTATAAATATTACGATATAGACAAAACAATTATTAGGGCAATCAGTCTAATTGAGGAAATTCAAGAAAATGATAAAAGTTTCAATAATAGTTCCAATCTATAACGTAGAAAAATATTTAAAAACTTGTATTGAAAGTATTCTTAATCAAACATTAGAAGAAATAGAAATTATATGTATAAATGATGGTTCTACTGATACATCATTAGATATTTTAAATTCGTTTTCTGAAAAAGATAAACGTATAAGAATAATAAATAAATTAAACAGTGGTTATGGTGCAACAATGAATATTGGGCTTTCTGTTGCAAGAGGGGAGTATATAGGAATAGTTGAACCTGATGATTATATAAAAGAAAATATGTTTGAAGAACTATATAATTTTGCTGAAAAAAGTTCCGCCGATATAGTGAAATCTGATTTTTACTATTACCTGGGAGAAAATAATCAAGCTCGAAAAACAGGTAAAATAAGTTGTTATATAGCAAATAAACCGACAAATATAAAGGAATATCCTGAAATATTAAAGATTCAGCCATCTATTTGGAGTGCAATATATAAAAGGGAATTTATAGAAAAATATCAAATAAAATTCTTAGAAACACCGGGGGCGAGTTATCAAGATACTTCTTTCGCATTTAAATGTTTATGTCTGGCTGAAAGATTATATTTTACCACTAATGCTTATCTGTATTATCGTCTGGATAATGAAAATTCATCTGTTAATTCCCATTCAAAAGTTTTTGCTATTTGCAGAGAATTTGAAGAGATAACGGATTTTTTAAATTCAAATATTGAAATAAAAAATTATGTAAATACCATAAAACTTATTAGACAATATCAAACTTATTTTTGGAATCTAAAAAGAATAGATCCTTCTTTAAGGGAAGAATTTATAGGTAATTTTTCAGATACATTTAAAATATATTACGAAAATGGCGAAATAGACGCAAACTTTTATGGAAAAATTAAGAAGAGAGAATTTTTATATCTTATAAAAGATAAGAAAAATTTTATATCAAAAATTCAATCGAAATTAGATAAAGAGGCTTCAAAACAAAAACGAAGAAAGCTATTTTCTATAAGAATAAATCCTTCAAGAATAAGCATAGTTCTTTTTGGTAGGCAGGTTATTGAACTGTGATTATGTTCTTGTGTTAAATTATAAAAATTTTAAGAAAGAAATTGAATGATTAAAGTCTCAATAATAATACCAATATATAATGCTCAAAAATATATAGAAAAATGTATACAAAGTGCTATTAATCAAACATTAAAAGAAATTGAAGTTATATGCATTAATAATGGTGCATCTGAGATTGAGAAAAATATATTAAAAGAATATTCAATAAAAAATCCGGAAATAAAAATTATCAATTTTGAAAATAACCAAGGTTATGGTAAAGCAGTAAATGAAGGTATAAAATCTGCACAAGGTGAATATATTTCAATATTGGAAAGTGATGATTTTGTTAATTCTAATATGATGGAAATTCTTTATAATAGAGCCAAAGAAAATGATGTAGATATAATAAAATCCGCATATATAGCTTTTAATGAATATTCCGAAAAATTATATCTGAATGACCTAGATATAGATGAAAATAAATTATTTAAAATCAATGAGTTTCCTGAGTTTTTTTCTAAACATCCAAGTATATGGACTTGTTTGTATAAACGCAGTTTCATAATATCAAATGATATATTTTTTATTGAAGCAAAAGATTCAGGTTGGGTAGATAATCACTTTTCAGTAAAGTCTTTGGTTCTGGCAAACAAAATTCAATATATAAAAGATGCTTTTTATCATTATAGAGTTGATCAGCCAAATTCCAGTTCAACATTAAGAGAAGGTCTTGTTTTACCATACAAAGCTTCTTTACAAGTTCATAATTTTTTAAACGAAAAAAGAATTGAAAATAAAGAAATATACAAAAATTTAGCGATAAGAGAGTGGGCTTATATAAAAGATATTATCAATAAATGTCCGTATTCTAATATGAGCTACGCTCAAGACGTTATTAAAAATCTTTTTGATTTGATAGGTGATTCATTAAAAGACAATAAAAAATTTATAAAATTTAAAAAAAGGATATATAAAAAATCAATATATTATTTATTGTTAAAAAGGGATTTAAAAAGCTTTATAAAAAAAAGGCTTTATATGAAAATTAGATATGGTAGTCTAACAAAATATTTATTAAGTAATAGATTGTCAGTTGGACGAGGAAGGAAATAATATGAAGGTCTTAATTCTGGCAGGTGGTTTAGGTACAAGACTTGGAGAAGAAACTGTCTCTAGGCCAAAACCAATGGTTGAAATTGGTGGTTATCCTATTTTATGGCACATAATGAAAATATATTCTCATTATGGATTTAATGATTTTGTTATATTGACAGGTTATAAATCCCATATGATAAAAGACTACTTTGTTCATTATTATCAAAGATATTCAGATATTACCGTAGATTTAAGAACCAATACTGTTGAACTTCATAAAATGCGTACAGAACCTTGGAAAGTTACAATGTTATATACAGGTCAAAATACAATGACAGGTGGCAGAATAAAAAAAGCACAAGATTATGTAGGTAATGAACCATTTATGTTGACATATGGGGATGGTGTTAGTGATGTAAATATTGCTGAGTTGTTAGAAACACATAAAAAATCAAGAAAGTTAATGACTATGACAGCAGTTCAGCCATCAGGCAGATTTGGAGCCTTGAATATTAATGAACATAATATGATAACATCATTTAAAGAAAAACCTCAAGGCGATGGAGCTTGGATAAATGGAGGCTTCTTTGTTTGTGAACCAGAGGTATTTGATTTTATTGAAGCAAATAATCCAAACGAAATATTTGAACGTAAGCCACTTGAAAGTATTGCTATACAGGGACAATTAAATGCTTATAAGCATTCCGGTTTTTGGAGACCAATGGATACATTAAGAGATAAACTGGACTTAGAAGATATGTGGGAAAATAATAAAGCACCTTGGAAAGTTTGGGATAAACAAAATGCATATGAAAGTACAGCAGGAAGGGTTTAAATGGATAATAGGGTTTTAGTTACAGGCGGTACGGGGTTTATTGGTAGAAATGTTGTTAATGAGCTATTAAAAAAAGGTTATGACGTTCATTCATTGGTATATCCTCCTTTTGCACCTGAACAAAAGAATTTAGTTCAGTATGAAATGAATTTAATGGATTCAGAAGCAGTTTCAGATTTCTTAAAAGAAAATAATTTTGAAAAATTGATTCATCTGGCATGGTATGTAGGTAAAGGTTGTCAAACTTCGGAAGTTAATTTGGATTGGGTTAGAGTTTCTCTTAATTTATTGCATAATTTTGTAATAAATGGTGGTAAAAGTGTTCTATATACAGGTTCAGTATCGGAGTATGATTACAGATACGGATATATGACAGAGGATTTTACACCATTAAATAACGAATATTTGTATGGTAAATCAAAGGCTGCTTTGTATAGTTTGGCAAAAGAATTTTGTTCCAGAAATAATATAGATTTTAAATGGGCAAGGCTATTCAATGTATATGGTCCAAACGAAAGAGATGCAAGACTTGTTCCATCGGTAATAAAATCAATGTTAAATGGAGAAAGTGTAAAAGTATCTACTTGTATAAAGTACCAAGATTATTTGCATGTAGAAGATATGGCTGGTGGCATTGTTGCTCTTTTTGAAAGCAATGTTCAAAATGCTGTTAATATATGTTCCGGTGAACCGATAAAATTAAGAACAATAGTAGAAAAGATTGCTGAATATACAAGTTTCAAAGGAGAAATATTGTGGGGTGCAGTTCCAACATATTTCGACGAACCACTTGTTGTAGGAAATAATTCTCGATTAAAAAATGAGGTGATGTTTACTCCTAAATATACATTAGAAGAAGGTTTAAAACATACAATAAACTGGTGGAAAAACAAATAAACAAATTAAATATAGACAGGAAGAGAGTAAAAATTAATGTTTAACAATATATATAGGGGAAAAAAAGTATTTTTAACCGGTCATACAGGTTTTAAAGGAAGTTGGCTTTCTTTATGGCTAACAAAATTAGGTGCTGAAGTATGCGGATATTCATTGTCTCCGAATACAACACCTTCAATGTATACAGAGTTAAACATTGATGAAAAAATTACAAAATCGATAATAGGCGATATCCTAGACGAAAATTTATTAAACGATTCAATTAGTGATTTTCAACCTGATATAATATTTCATCTTGCTGCGCAACCATTAGTTAGGTTGTCATATTATGAACCTGTTTTAACATATAAGACAAATGTAATTGGTTCTTTGAATGTTCTTGAAGCAGCGAGACATTGCAAATCTGTAAAAGCATTTGTAAATGTTACTACAGATAAATGTTACGAAAATAAAGAAGTAAACAGAGGTTATAAAGAAGATGAACCTATGGGTGGTTACGATATGTATTCTTCTTCAAAAGGTTGTGTTGAAATATTATCATCATCATTCCGACGTTCTTTTCTTCAAGAAAAAGGCTCAATGGCAATGGCAACAGCAAGAGCAGGCAATGTTATAGGCGGGGGAGATTGGGCTTTAGACCGATTGGTACCTGATTGCATTCGGGCAATTAATTCAAATAAAGACATTGAAATTAGAAATCCGATAGCAGTAAGACCATGGCAACATGTATTAGAACCATTGTCAGGGTATTTGTTGCTGGGTCAAAAATTATTGGAAGAAGGGTCTAAATATGCGGATGGATTTAATTTTGGACCAAACGAAGATAGTGTTTTAACAGTTGCAGAAGTAGCAAAGAAAGTAACTGAATTTTATTCAAGAGGCAAAGTTATTGTCGGAGAAGCAAGCCCGTTGCATGAAGCTGGTTTATTAATGTTGAATATTGAAAAGGCAAGAAATATACTTGGTTGGATACCTACTAATAAAGTAGAAGAATCTATAAAAATGACAGTTGATTGGTATAAATATTTTTATGAAAAAGATGTTAATATTTATGATTATACAATTAAACAAATAAGTGATTATGAGGAAAAAATCAAATGGATACAGTAATTATAGGTAGCGGGATATCCGGTATTTCAGCAGGCTATCATCTTCAAAAGGGAGGGGAAAAAGTTGTAATATACGAAAAAGACAATAATTGGGGTGGCCTTTGCGGTAATTTTACTATAGATGGCTTTAGATTTGATAGGTTTGTACATTTCACTTTTGCTGATGATGAATATATAAGAAATTTATTTGAAGAATCTTCTCCTACTTATGCACATCCGAGTATATCAAGTAATTACTATAAGGGGTATTGGCTTAAACATCCTGCTCAAAATAATATTGCACCATTAACAGTAGATGAAAAAGTTGACATTATAAAAGGTTTTATAAATAGAAAAACTAAATCTTTTGATGAAATAAAAGATTATGATGAATGGTTAAGGGTTCAATATGGTGATTATTTTGCAGAAAATTTCCCATTTAAATACACTCGTAAATATTGGGGATTAGAACCCAAAGAGCTAGAAACAAAGTGGGTCGGAAATAGAATGCATACCCCTAATATAGATGAAGTTTTAAAAGGTTCATATGAAACTCAAGATAAAATATTCTATTATACTTCGCATATGAAATATCCTAAAAAAGGCGGATTTAGAAGTATTTTAAATAAATGCCGAGAAGGTTTAGATATTCGATTTAATAAAGAAGTTGTTGAAATTAATCCTTTAGAAAAATATATAAAATTTAGTGATGGAACAAAAGAGAACTATAAAAGATTAATTTCAAGCTTGCCTTTGCCTGAAATTGTCAAAATGATAAAAAGTTGTCCAGAGGAAGTTATAAATTGCGCAGATAAATTACATAATACCTGCGGATATATGGTTTCATTAGGTTTCAAAAGACCTGATGTCCCAAAGCATTTATGGTTTTATATTTATGATGAAGATATTCTTGCTTCAAGGGTATATTCTCCAAGTATGAAGTCTTTAGATAATGTGCCTAATGGTTGCAGTTCTTTACAAGCCGAAATATTTTTCGATTGTAAAACTGAAATTCCAAGTAAAGATGTGGTAATGAAAAATACTATTGAAAAATTAGTAGCTATGGGATTATTTAAAGAAAATGAAATAGTAGTAAAAGATATACGTTTTGAAAAATATGCAAATATCACTTTCGATAAAAATATTTATACAAATAGAAAAGTAGTTTTGGATTATTTGCAAAATCAAAATATAGAAACAATTGGCAGATTTGGGAAATGGGAATATTATTGGACACATCAGGCTTTTAAAAGCGGTATGGATGTTTGTGCAATATAATAAACATTTTCTTTGATATTTTAACCTTGTTTCTATAAATTTAATATAAAGAGGAGAACTAATAAATACAACTATAATAAATGGAATATACCAATAACTGTAATAACAATTAAGAATAAGAATATGTTTAAACATCTAAAATAGTCAAACTCATATAAAAAGTTTTCCCTTTTTTCATAATTTTAATTTTCTATTGCAGCTACTTAAGTTTTCCTAAACAAATATCAATGACATAAATTCCGCCAATTCTGAATATACAACGGAAAATATTATGTCTCATAAACCTAAAAATGTGTATTTGTGAAATTTTTCTATGAATTCCAATATATATACTATACCAAGCCCCCATATATTTTTTCTTTTTATAATATGCTAGTGTTTTATTTGAATTTTTTATTTGGAGAGCTATTTTTTTAGCACTCATTGGAAGATCGATAGTGTTTAAAATAATATCATCAGGTACTGATTGAAAATTTTCTTTTATTTTTTTGAAATCATCCTCTGTTACCTTATAATCGGTAAATATATAATTGGCGGTATTGTAAAATTCATCAAAAAATAAATATTTACCAATTTTATCATATAATTTAGGTGTTTTATTGAATTTATCATGAGCTTCTTTCCATCGTTGAACCATTGCACTCAAATCCCAAGAGTTTGTACTTGAAGATTGGTTAGAAACACGATAATTATAAAACGGTTTACTTAACCAAGCTACTTTGTCTGTATTTAACAAAGTATCAATTCTAAATCCAACATCAACATAAGCACTTCCTTTTGCTTCGATAAATTTAATTTCTTTTTCTTTTATATATTCAGTTCTATATAATCCTGTCCACAAGGAGGCATGCACTTGCATAAGTTTTGGATAATCTAACACAGAAAAAAGTGAATTTTGTGGTGTAGTCAAGAGAATTTGTTCTGCAAAATTACAAATATTTTTAGATTCTGGTGAGGATTTTGTTGCATCCCTATACTCATAGTAAGGGGCTTTAACAACATCGGCATTTAATTTTTTTGCGTAATTATACATTTCCTCAAACATAGTTGGCTCTATAAAGTCATCGGGTTCTATGATGCTTATATATTCGCCTTTTGCCAGATTAATACCCATGTTAACCTTTGCACCATATCCATTATTTTCATTATGAAAAGCATTAATGCGACTATCTTTTTTTAATCCGTTTGTATACATTTCAATAATTGCACGACAAGCATCAACTTCACATTGATCAAATAATAAAACTTCTATATCTTTTAAAGTATTATTCAGGATACTGTCTAAACACTGAACTAAATATTTTTCTACTTTATAAACTGGAACAATCACAGAAACTTTAATATTTTTTTCTTCCATATCCTAACACCTATAATGTTTTTGAATTACTTAAATTAAGATTAATTTTTGCACTGCAACATTTTGTATATTTTGTCGCAGAAAAAGTATACTATAAACTTCCTATATTTACAATTTTAATAATGTTATATAAAAGGTGATATATTATAATGATGGGTATTTCGATGCAAATATATTCCAATATGTTATAAATTAACTTTATCTATAAAATTAATATAAAAATCTAATATTTAAAAAAGTTGAATAATAAGTATGTACTCTAAATAATTTAACGTTTATAATATATTTAGTTTTAAATACTTTTAATTTTATTTGAAAGGATATTAATATAATGCAAATAACAGTGATAGGTACAGGTTATGTTGGATTGGTTGCGGGTGCTTGTCTTGCAGATATGGGAAATTTTGTTACTTGCATTGATAATAATATCGAAAAAATTGAACAACTTTCGAATGGTATTATTCCAATATTTGAACCTGGTTTAGAAGAAATGGTAAAGTCAAATGTTGCTGAAAATAGACTTTGTTTTTCTTCAGATATTGATACGGCAGTAAAAAAATCTCAAGTATGTTTTATTGCAGTTGGTACACCGCCAAAAGAAGATGGTAGTGCAGATCTAGAACAAGTTTTTAATGTAGCGGTTTTAATTGCTAAAGCAATGAATGGATATAAATTAATAGTGAATAAGTCAACAGTTCCAGTAGGAACTGCCGATAAAGTGGCTGAAGTAATAAAAAAATATACTGAACAACCATTTGATATAGTATCAAATCCGGAGTTTTTGAAGCAAGGAAATGCAGTCGATGATTTCCTAAAACCAGATAGAGTTATAATTGGTTCTAATTCTGATAAGGCAACATCCATTATGCAGGAAATATATTCTCCTTTTTTTAGAACAGGAAATAGGGTAATAGTAATGGATGTTAAGTCTGCAGAGATGACGAAGTATGCAGCAAATTCATTTTTAGCTACTAAAATATCCTTTATGAATGAAATTGCTAATTTATGTGAAAAAATTGGAGCTGATGTTGAGATGGTTAGAGTGGGAATGACTACAGATTCAAGAATTGGAAATAAGTTTTTGTTTCCTGGGCTTGGATACGGTGGCAGTTGTTTTCCAAAAGATATAAAAGCACTTATAAAAATAGGTTCTGAAAATAATTGTGAAATGTCAATTATAAAAGCAACGAATGAGGTTAATAAAAAACAGAGAGAAATATTTGTTAAAAAAATAATTGATAGGTTTGGAAATGATTTAAAAGGTTTAAATATTGCAATTTGGGGTTTATCTTTTAAGCCAAAAACAAACGATATGCGAGAGGCACCATCAATAACAATTATTAATGAATTATTATCAAAAGGAGTTAAAATAAAAGTCTTTGATCCTAAAGCAATGCCTTTGGCTCGAAATATTTGGGGCGACAAATTAGAATATTGTAATAATTCTTATGATGCTCTTCAAAATGCAGATTGTTTGTTACTTCTGACAGAGTGGAATGAGTTTAGAAGACCTGATTTTGAAAAAATTGTTGAATTAATGAAGAAACCTATAATTTTTGATGGTCGTAATCAATATGATAAAAAAAGATTGCAAGAAAAAAAAGTGGAATACTACCAAATTGGAAGATAATTGAAAATTTTATTAGTATAAGTTCATTTGCAAAGAATTCTATAATCAAATATTTTTTATAACTGGATTTTGTGTAATATTAAGCTGCTTGATTAACTTATTATTAGTTGCTTTAATATATACGAAAATAAAAATAAAAAGAGAAACATTATGTCAAATATCAAAATTTTAGATTGTACATTGCGTGATGGCGGTTATATAAATAACTGGAAATTTGGTCAACAAAACATAAAATCGATAATAGAAAAATTAGTATTTGCCGGTTGTGATTATATAGAATGCGGAATTATAAAAGATATAGATTATGATGTTAATAAAACATTGTTTTCAGATTTTAGACAATTAGAAACATTCATTCCCCAAAATTCAAAATCGCAATTTGTTTTATTGGTAAATTATGGTGAAGTTCCAATTGAAAAGATTAATTTTAAAAATAAAGATATATTCATAAAAGTAACATTCAAGAAAAATCAAGTTAATGAGGCTTTAGAATATTCGAAAATACTTATAGAAAAAGGATATAAAGTATTTATAAACCCAATGAATACTATTTCATATTCAGAAACAGAGTTGATGGATTTGTTAGAAGAAGTTAATCAAATTAATCCATTAGCTTTTTCTATTGTTGATACGACAGGAGAAATGAATAATCAAGATACTTTAAATTTATTTTCTATAATTGATAAAACGTTAAATAAAAATATAATACTTGGGTTTCATTCCCATAATAATTTGCAGTTATCTTTATCAAATGCACAAGTTTTAATTGTGCAAAATACATCAAGAACTATTGTTATTGATTCAACTGCTTATGGGATGGGAAGAGGTGCCGGGAATTTATGCACAGAACTTTTAATGAAATATCTTAACGATAATAATTATGCCCATTATGAATTAATACATATATTAAAATTAATAGATGAAAATATATCTGGAATTTTTAAAGCATCTCCGTGGGGATATTCTATTCCATATTATATTTCTGCCTCTCTACATTGTCATCCTAATTATGCAAAATATTTGATTGATAAAAAAAATATTACACATGATAAAATTTTTGAAATTTTAAGTAAAATTCCCTCTGAAAAGCGAGTTGCATATGATAAAACTCTTATTGAAAAAATTTATTTCTCTATTTAATTTGCAATATTGCATACAACAAAAATAGTATTGTTGGTTACTTTTAAATACAAAAAGTTTATTATACAATCTACTATTATATGTTAGGTAACTAAAAATTAACATATTCAAAAGAAAAATATCCTCAAAGATCAGATAAGATACGTAAAGGCAAATATAAAATAAGAATTGAAGTTTTAGTATTAAATGACAAATATAATAGTAAAGATAAAACAAAATAGAGCTTATATAAATTACATGCGGATGTGGCCGTACGTTAAACCAATTTGGTTTAGAGCTCTGTTATCTATGTTAATTTGTATTCCTATAGGTTCATTGGATGCAGTAATAGCTTTAGCACTAAAACCATATATGGATTTGGTAATGGTAGAAAAAAATTTATACTCACCTTGGTATATTCCATTAGGTATAGTTGCATTTACATCCATTCAGGGCGTTTTAAAATATTTATCATCTTACTTATCAACCTGGGTAGGAATGAAAATTACGAATGGTTTAAAATTTGATTTATATAAAAAATTACTGACTCTTCCAACTTCATATTATGATAAACGTAATTCAGGTGATATAGTATTTCAGTATAATAATATGGCAGATAGTGCCTGTTCAGGATTGTTATCGAATTTAAGTATTTTTATTCAAAGGATTTTTTCATCGATTTCGCTTGTTGCAGTACTATTTTATAATTCATGGCAATTGGCACTAATAGCTATATTTGTATTAGGTTGTGCGTTTGCGCCTGTAGCAAAATTACAAAAATTAATTAAAGAAGTTATGGAAAAAACAGTTGTTGCGGATGCTTCTATCATTACTGCATATAATGAAACTTATGCCGGAAATAAAACAATAATTTCTTATAACTTAGAAAATACTGAAATAAATAAGTTTGATTGGATTTTAAAGAATATATTTAAATTACGAATAAAAATGGTTCAGAAAACACAATGGTTGTCTCCATTTATGCATGTAATAGTTTCAATAGGAATTGCTGCGGCAATAGGTTATGGCAGTCATTTGATTTTAACTGGAAAAATCACTGCTGGTAACTTTGTTTCTTTTATTACTGCTTTAATTCTTTTATATACACCTGTAAAGAATATTGGTAACAACTTAAATGCTGTTCAAATGTCATTTTTTGCAATAGAACAAATATTTGATAAATTAGCTATAATTCCTTCAATAAGAAATAAAGAGAATGCAAGAATTCTTTCTCCTAATTATTCAAAAATAACTTTTAAAAATGTTAATTTTCATTATGTTCCAAATGTCCCCGTTCTAAAAGATATAAATTTAGAAATAAGCAAAGGTGAAACAATTGCACTGGTTGGAAACTCAGGTGGCGGCAAAACAACTATTGTTAATTTACTTCCACGTTTTTATGATGTAGTTAGCGGTAATATCTTAATAGATGATATAGATATTCGAGATTATACATTAGAAAGTTTAAGAGGTAATATTTCTGTTGTATTTCAAGATAATTTTTTGTTTTCAGGAACAATAAAAGAAAATATTTTATTTGGCAAACTGGATGCAACTGAAGAAGAGGTTCAAAACGCAATAAAAATGGCGTATTTGGATGAATTTCTTTTAACATTGAAAGATGGTATAAATACTCAGATAGGTGAGCGTGGCATTTTGTTATCAGGCGGTCAAAAACAGCGTGTTGCAATAGCAAGAGCCTTTATAAAAAATGCGCCTATTGTAATTTTAGATGAAGCAACATCGGCCTTGGACAATAAATCTGAAGCTATTGTGCAAAAAGCAATAGATAATTTGATGAAAGATAAAACTGTTTTTGTAATAGCGCATAGATTATCTACAATTCAAAATGCAGACAGAATAGCAGTAATAAATGAAGGCTCATTAGTTGAACTTGGTAACCATGAAGAATTGATGAAAATTCCAAATGGCAAATACAAAACTTTGTATGAAATGCAGTTTAAAAAACAAGTACAAACACCGGCGCATTAGATAAAATAATTTTGTTAATAAAAAACTTCCTATAAGGAAGTTTTTGGCGTGCCTGGAGGGATTCGAACCCCCGACCTTTTGGTTCGTAGCCAAACACTCTATCCAGCTGAGCTACAGGCACAAAGTCTTACTATCTATATTACATCATAAATTTATATTATCAAGTAAATTTATATAAAAATAGTCAAAAAAAAGCTGCCTTGCAGCTAATACTTAATAATCTTGGGAGGAGATTTGGGGATTTGTTACAACTATAATAATTCACTTTTAAAAAAAAGTTTATATTTTTATGTATGATTTTAATAAAAATTTACATTGTATTGATTTTATTTTTATTTCTTTACTGGAAAAAAATGTCTTTTTTTTATAAAATCATGTTGAGAGGTGGGACATGTTAAATAATTTATTGTTTTTTTTCTTGTTGGTTTTTTTTATATATGTAGCTTTATTTACTATATATTTTGCAATTATAGTGGCAGCGAGCTTTTTCAATATTAAGAAAAAACAAAATTCACAAATAAAGAAAGAATACAAAAATCTTATCGTTATTATTTATTCCCATAATAATGAAAAAACAATAGTGAATCTTTTAGAACAGCTAAATAAACAAGATTATCCAAAAGGTAATTATCAAACACATATAATTTTAGATAATTGTACTGATGAATCATCTAATAAGTTAGAGTTTGTTGGCGGTGCTAAATTATGGAGACTTACAGATGATGTTCCTTTTGGAAGAGACAAAGCGATTTCTTGGTTGTTAGAAAATTTAATGTCATTCAAGAAAGTCGATGGTTATGTTTTTTTAAATGCAAATAGGATAGTTAAAACAGATTTTTTAGCATCAGTTAATGATGCATTGCAGGATAATGATGTTGTAGTTGGTTCAACAGAAATATTTTTAGAAGATGCAGATTATTATGAAAAAGTATGGTCAAATGTAAATGAATATAATTCCAATATTATGAAGCTTGGCCGAGCAAGATTGGGATTAGCTGTTCCAATAGACTCAGATATTACGGCTATAAGTCATGAAGTATTGGAAAAAGTCCAATGTATTGATTTTAAAGATGCAAATTCTGAGTTAAAATATTCTTTTTTATTAACAAGCGTTAATTATCCTCCAAAGTTTGTACAAGAAATAAAAACCTATGTCTCTTCTATTGATTATGAATTAAGGAGACCTGATTTTTCTTTCAAGATGTCATTATTTGTGCATTGTATTAATTTGAAATCTATATTAAATTTCAAATTTGCCGAATTCTTATTTTCTTTATTTAAACCAAATCCGATTATTTTAGTTGCGATGTTTGTACTGATAGGTACATATTCATTTAACTATTATTTTTTGTTTGATTTTCCGTGGTCGGTATTTCTTGCTGTAGTTTTGACTGTTGCATTTGGCTTGTCTGTGTATAAATCAAATTTATATATTAAACCATTGTTTTATTTAGTTGCGTGTCCTTTTTATACCTTGACGGATGCTATATTTGGTATGTCTGTTTTTAAGAAACTATTTAAGTTCACCGGGAAAAAGCAAAAAATTGATATAGAAAAGATAACGGTTCCTGTTAGTGTTACGAACGGGCGTAATATATTTTCTTGTACTATGGATTTAATTTCTGAAGGTGGTTTTAAAAAAGCAGTTTTCAGGTATAAGAATAAGAAACAAGAAACAGTTCAAAGTTATGTGAGAATGTGTGATGCAGTAAAAAATATTTCTGACATTTTGGAACAACATGGTTTTAGAATGAAAATATGTCAATCTTGTGCTTATTTTTCACCTAAAATTGATGGTACTAATAATATGGTGAAGGGCTATTGTAACCAAAAAGCAGTTGAAGATTCAAACTGTGCTGAATTTCCTGAAACACTTTTATGGTCGTCATGCCAGTATTATATACCTCAAGAAGTTAATAATGTTATAGATATATCAAGTTATATTAAGAATCGCTAATTGTTAAGAAATGTCAATATAATTATTCTCTAGTTCAAGTTTATAAGACAAAATGTCGATATTTATTAATGTATAAATGTAGATTGGAGAAAGAAAATGGGATTATCTTCTTCACAAGCCAGACTCTTAATGTTGACATCAAGACTAAGTGATATTGAACTTGGTGAAGTATTGATTTCTCAAAAGCAAAATACTTTGGCTTGGGAAAGTGAAAAAGCTGCAAGTGAATATAATGATGCAGTCAGTAATTATAAATTGCAAATTAAGGTTACAGATGACACAGAAAGCAAAGGATATAAAAAAGAAGATGTTACATATAGTAATATGACATCAATGGGATATCTTGTTACAAATGCCAAAAAAGAAATTTATTTGCAAAAAGATGAAAATGGTGAATGGATAATACCTAAAGACTTAGACGGGAATCCTCTTCTTAGCATAAATTCTGACGGAAAAGCAACGATTGGTGAAGATACAGAAACAACATATAATATTCTAGATGGCGGAACATATTTGTCAAATAAAACGGTTCTGCAAAATGCAATAATGAATGGTTTGTTATTTGTGATGAATACAGCAAATCAAGAAACAGGTATTTCTTTAACAAATTTACAATCCGAAACGCAAATGGAATATATTCTTGATACAACTGATGATGCTGAAGCACAAAGTAAATATGAATGTGAAACAGCCAGAATTTCAAGGCAGGATAATCAATTAGATATGGAATTACAACAATTAGAAACTCAGCATGAAGCTATTATGAAGGAATATGATTCTGTTAAAGAAGTAATTAGCAGTAATGTTGATAGAACATTTAACTTGTTTTCAAATGGATAATTAAACAGATAAGAAAAAAGACTGATTTTATAATCAGTCTTTTTTTTATTAATTTATTGTAACTTAGAAGACTTTATTGTAAATTAAAAAGCAATTATTTTTTTCATATGTTTTTACTATTATGTAATAGTAAGGTTTTTAAAAATGGTAAACAGTATAAATTCTTTCAACGTAACTCCGGTTATTAATCAAGAAAATGTACAAGAAAAGTTAGAAAAGTCTAAACAGGTAGTTTCTGATAATTTTGAGAGCAATTCCGCAATAAAAACATTAAGTGGAGCAGCTAGTGAATCAGGTTCGATGAGAAATTCAATGAGCTTAGTTCCATTATTGTATATTTTAGATAAATTTGTCGATAAAGGAATGGGTGGAGAAATAGAAAAAAGCTCTTTAGGTAAAGCGGCAAAGTTGGGTGATAAATTATCTGATTTTTTACATTTAAACAATATATTTTCAGAAGAAAAGGTATCGAGATTCTCTAAGTTTTTAAGAAGTAATCGTTTTACAAAATATTTTACAAAAGATTATAAAGCTGTACCAAAATCTTCATTAGCTCAAAGCCAATCTATTGCTGAAAAATATTTAAGGGAACTCACTGACCAAGTACAAAAGTTTATTCCTGATTTTACTTCAATGAAATATAATCCAGAAGTAATGAAACAATTAGAAGGAGTTGTGTCTCCTAAAACATTAGATTTTATAAAAGGGCTTGGACCTTTAAATCAAAGATTAACAGGTGATTATTTAACATCTGTATCAAAAACATTGGCGGAACTTACAGGAGTTGCCGAAAAACATTTAGGCTCTCTTGGCTTACAAGATAAAGAAATGATAGATGTTTTAAAAAATAATATTTCTAAATTTTTATCAGGGGCTGATGATATATCTGAGCAGGCATTGTCAGAGCAGATTGCAGCATTATTTTCAAGATTTGGGGATAAAGCTCACTCAAATTTATTAAGAAGTAATTCTGTTAATCTTTCGAAAGAAACATTAGGTGTTTTGTCTTCCGTTTCGCAAAAAACTTTTTCAAATGATCAAATTCTATCCGCCGTTGATGATTTCGCCTCAAAAGGAATTGAACTTACGGGTGCTAATAAACTATCGATTGCAAGAAACAAATTAAAAGCAGCAGATTCAAAAGTTGGAAATACTCTATTAGGTAAAATATTTTCTAAAGGATTGTTGAAAACAAAAGATACTGTTACTTATGGCGGTGGACTTATTTCAATGTTTTTTATGGCCAGTGCAATATATAACTCTGTAAAGGCAGCAAAAGAAGCTCCAAAGGGTGAAAAGAAAGCTACTTTTATGCATGTCCTTTCTGAACAGTATTTAGGCATGATACTTTTCCAACCTAGTATTAGTTTAATGTATAAATTAGGTGGTAATAAATATAGAGGAATGACTGTTGAAGCAAGAGATGCCTTAAAAACTTTAATTAAAAATACAAATGCAGATGAAAATATAACAAAAGAAGCTCTGAAAGTTGCAAAATTGCAGAGAGATTTGTTAATCAGAGGTGTTGATAAAGATAAAGTTGCCGATTTAGCAGGAAAAGGTTTAAAACAAGCCAAAACAATGGCAAAATCTTTGAAAAAGGAGGGTGCAAAATTAAAACTCTGGGAAAGACCTTTGAAGTTTATGGGAACTATATTATCTACAGGTTTGGATAAGATGCAAAAGCCAAAATATATAAAAATTCCAAAATTAGGTATAAAAAAATTACCACAACCAACTTTGAAAGGGTTCCTTGGTGGTTTAGGCAGGTTTGCAATTATTATGTTTGTTATTCAACCAATAATACAAAAGCCTCTTACAAAACTATTCCATAAAATTTTTGGTGAACCGAAAACATATTTAGCAAAGCAAAAAGCGGAAGATAAATCTAAAACTGTTGAGCAAATTCCAAGTAATCAAAATAAACAAGCTAATCCGTCTGAAACTAATTTAATAAGAAAGTGGACACAACCTTTATCTCAAGAAGAAGCCGATCCTATTCAAAATATGGAAATCAATAACAATCATCTTTCAGGAATTGCTGCTACATCAATAGATCAAGGTATTGCGTCAGATTCTCAACCTTTGAAACCACAGAAAGATTCTCAAGTTGCTGCATTGAATATATTTAATAAGGATAAAAAAGAAGATAATTCGCGCTATATCCCTTCAATTGAGCCTATAGTTATTGTTGATAATTCAAAAGAAATTCAAGAAAAAGTTAATGCAATATTAAAAAGTACAGATAAAGTGGTTGAAAAAACAAAGCAATATTTATAATTTATAATTAACTTTTCACAAAATAAATGCTAGAATTATTGTATGCTTATTCATTATATTTCAAGGTATATTGAGTATTTGGAGGTAGAACGTGGTTTGGCTTTAAATACCATAATGGCATATAGGAGCGATCTCGTTTCTTTGTCCGATTTTCTTTTGAAACAAGGGATTGAAGATTATACAAAAATTCAAAGAATACATATAAATCTTTATATCAAAGAACTCTATGATAAAAAGTATACTCCAAGAAGTATAACTAGAGAAATTGCATCAATAAAAGGGTTCTTTAAATGGTTAAATATAAATAATCTTATTCAACATAATCCTGCTTTATCCATAGAACAACCTAAATTACCCAAGCGGCTTCCTAAAGTGTTGTCAATGAAGGAAATTTCTGAACTCTTAGATGTTAATATGACTATAATAGACAAGGCAATATTGGAGTTATTATATGCTTCAGGATTGCGTGTATCAGAATTATCTGATATTAAAATTAACAATATTGACTTAAATGCTCGTTATATCAGATGTATAGGTAAAGGTTCTAAAGAAAGAATTGTTCCCATTGGTAAAAAAGCCTGTAATGCCATAAGAAAATATCTAAAAGAGAGAGAATATATAATAAAAAAATATAATTTGAATACAAAATTTTTGTTTGTTAAAGAAAACGGTAAAAAATTAACCAGACAAGATGTATATGTCTTTATACGAGGGCTTGGTAAGAATATAAATAAAGAGATATCTCCTCATACAATACGGCATTCTTTTGCAACACATTTATTAGAAAATGGTGCTGATTTAAGAGTTGTTCAAGAACTTTTAGGACATAGTGATGTTTCTACAACTCAGCTTTATACACATATAAGTAAAAAACGTTTGAAGGATATTTATTTTTCTATTAATAAATGATAAGAAAAATTAAATAAGATAGCAAACTTTTTCTTTTCTGGATTTTATACATGCGGAGATAATATATTACAGGTTTTATAATGAAAATTTCACCTTTAAATTATTTTATGAATGAAAAACTAAATAAAATGCAGAATTTTCAAGGATTATGGGGTAAGACATCCAGAACTTCTGATTTTGATCAAGCACTTGGTATTCCAAAAGTAGAAGAAGTTTGTTATTATTATCCATTCTCTGATGAATCTCCTTCCGAAATTCAATCTGTTGTTGAAAAAAATACAAAAGCTTATATTGATGAATCGGATGAGGTTCCTAAATATTGGTTAAAGGAGTGTAAGGTTTGTACAACTTTGCCTTTTAATGAATTAAGTTATTTGAATTATGCAACAATGTCAAAGCCCAAAATACAAGGGAAATTGAGAGTTGTACATGCATTGGCAAAGGATAAATATACAGACAATGTATATGGACCAAATCAATGTTCTGCAGTGAATGAACAAGTTGGTCAAAACTTTAATATAAGAGGGTAATAATTTATATTAACATTGCAGCCATGCAAGCAGATATATATGAAGTGAGCGTTCCTGCAATTAAAGCTCTTATACCCATTCTTGCAAGATTTTTTCTTTGATTTGGTGCAATTTCTCCAATACCTGAAATTTGAATAGCAACAGAGGAGAAATTTGCAAAACCAGAAAGGGCAAAAGTTGCAATTATAAAGCTTTTTTCTGATAATACATCTTTTATTATTGTTAAATCAGTAAAAGCTATTGCTTCATTTAATACAAATTTTGTACCAAGTAAAGAACCTACCGTTGTTACTTCATTTAATGGTATTCCAATTAATATTGCAAAAATAGAAAATATTTTACCAAAAATCATTTTTATTGATAAATGCTCAATATCTAAACCTAAAAAATCTAAATTTAAATGAAATATATTATGTAAAAAGATGCCAAATTTTCCTAAGAAGTAATCAATTAATGCAATTAATGCAATTAATGCAATCAGCATAGCAAGAACATTTAACCCTACCTTCATACCATCTGATGCACCCTTAGAAATGGCATCAAGGACATTTACATCTGTTCGCCTTCTTCTTATTTTAAAGTCTTTCATTGTTTGTGGCTCTAGTGTTTCCGGATAGATTATTTTAGATACAACTAATGCTCCAGGCGCAGCCATTATACAAGCTGCAAGCATATATTGTGCCGGGATTCCAATACTTGCATAGACAGCTATTAATCCGCCTGATAGACAAGCCATACTTCCTGTCATTGAAGCTAATATTTCTGATCTCGTTAAATTGGGCAGATAAGGCTTTATCATTATTTGAGCGACAACTTGACCAACAAAAGAACTTGCTACATTTGATAATGCTTCAGCTCCTGAAACATCCATTAATTTGTTTACTATTTTCCCAAAAAATGCAACAACTCTTTGCATAATGCCATAGTAGTATAAAATATTTACTAATATCATCATGAATATTAATGCAGGAATCAATTTCATTGCAAACATAAATGCTTTATCCCCAAACAGTTCTTGTAATACTTCGGGGCTGTTTGATAATGGTCCAAATACAAAATCTGCTCCTTCGTTTGCAAATTCTAATATTTTTTCTACAAATTTACCGATATATTCAAACATTAATTTACCCGGCTCAAATTTTAATATAAATAAAGCAAGCAAAAATTGTAGTATAAGACCTACTATTACAGTTTTATAATTAATCGCTTTTCTGTTATTGGACATTAAAAAAGCAATTAATAACATCGCTATAATGCCAATAATACCAAACAAAATATTCATGTATTTAAAATCCTAAATAACTAGTATATGATAATAATACTATAAATCAGAAAAATCAAAAAAAATGTAACAAAATAATTCTAAAAAAATGAAAAATAAATTTTATCATTGTAAAATTGGTTATGAAAAAAAGTTTTTTTATTATATTTATTTTATTAATATTTTTTGTTCCTAAATCAATTGCTGATGATAGCAGAGAAATACAGTTTATATATATCAATGGTTCAAACAATAATGATACCAAAATGAAGAGTTGGTTTTTTGAAGGTATTCATAAGTTGCATAATCATATGTATAAAGAATTTTTGAAGTCTGAGTCTATTAATAAAAATCTTTTAGAAAATGGGAAATATAATATATCTCAATCTCCTGAAATATTTTTTTGGGGAGATAAAAGTAATGAAGAAATTCAAAATCTAAATTCAGAATTAAGCTTTGCAAAAGTATTCAGTCCTAAAATTGCGCAAACGGTAAGAACTCTGCTTGCACATTATCTTCATGATGCTATTTGGGTTTCTCATTATAGAAATATGCATCCGGTTATTCAAGATTTACACAAACAAGTAATGGATAATTATAAGAATAATAAATCTGTCGTTTTATTTGGGTATAGTGCAGGAGCTTTTGTGACATATGAATATATGTTCAATAAAGTAGCAGATATAAATGTTTTAGATTATTATGAATATACTAATGCTCCTGAAGAAATGGTTAATATTGTTAAGGAAAACCAACAAAAAAATACTTGTATTGATGCATTGATTGATTCCGGCTTGGTTATATATAATGCTGATGGAAAAATTATTCCTAATATTAATCTTCAAAATTTTGAAGAGTCGTATTCAAAACTTGATGAATATACTTGTACTTCTTGTATTCCTGATGGTTCTTTAAAGGGAATTATAAATTTTGCAAGTCCTTTAGTGTTATTTTATTCTGATATTTCAAATCCTAATTATTCTTTAACCTATTATAATAAATTGTTATACAAGTATCTCTTAGAAAATAATATGTTTTGGCTTACAGTAAATTATGCGGATGATCCTTTAGGGTTTCCAACTACAAGAAATATATCATATAATGATTTAAAAAATAAAATAGATATTGAGATAAATCCTCAAAAAGGTTTTTTGTATAGTAAGTCTGACGTAAAAAGCAGGAAAACATTTATAAAAGCTCATACTTCATATTGGGACACGGCAAAGAAATTTTCAAAGACTGTTGTTGCTGCTTATGAAGATGGTTTTAATCTATATAATATATCTAATAAAAAAGAGCCTTAGGCTCTTTTTATTTATTCTTTTGTTTTTGAAGTTCTATTCTGTGGTTATACTTTTCTACAGCTTTATCTCTTTGTGAAATCAGTTCTTTCTTTTGTTTATTTAATGAATAAATTTGGCTTTGTTTTTGAACATCAGATAATTTTGTTGATTTTTCTGTTGATTTTATTCTTGCATTTATATCTTTTATTCTTGAGTTATATGCTGCTTTTAATTCATTTCGTTCATTTTTTAAAGTTTTAATTGTTGCTTCATTTTCTAGTCCTTCAGCAGTTACCTCTCTGTTAGGATTTAGATTTTCAACAAAGTCTTTTGTTTCTTCTACTGTTTTGTCTGTAAAATTTTTAGTTGCTTCAACTGTTTTATCAGTAGCATTTTTTGTTGCTTCTATTGTCTTTTTTGTTGCTTTCTTTGTTGCTTCAACTGTTTTTTTTGTTGCTTTTTTTGTCGCTTTTACTGTTTTATCAGTTGCATCTTTTGTTGCGTTAATTGCTTTTTCTGTTGTAGAAGGAGATTCTTTCTCGTATCTTACATCTATTTTATCAACTGATGAAGCGGGTATTTCTATTTTGACAGTTGGTTCTGTCTCTGCATTAGCATTAATATTAGAAAATCCCATAAGTGAAAAAACAATGGTCAAAATTAATAAAGTTCTTTTCATAATTATCTCCTTATTCCCTTATGTATAATTTACATTGGAATAACATATTCTGTCAATAAAAAGAAGAAGATTATATCTTCTTCTTTTTGTCTTTTTCAATAAAATGATATTAATTTGTTTTAAAAGAATCTTTAAAGCTTTTTATTGCATCTTGTCTTTGTTTTTGTTTTTCTTCAGCAACTTTTTTTCTTTCTTCTGCTGCTTGCTTTCTGGCTTCTTGTTTTGCTTGAGAATCAGCTTTTGCTTTTTCTATATCAGATTTTGTTTGATTTATTTTTTTTGAAAGGGCAGATTCTTCTTGATTTGTATCAACATTAATTGTTGGTTTCGTGAAAGTTACTGTAGCTGCATTTGCGCTAATACCGCAGTAAAAACCAACCATACCTAAAAATAATGCAGTAATTATTACTTTTTTCATTTTCCCTCCTTGTTTTTTAAAACCACTTATAACTTTTAGTGTATGTTCCGTTAGAATTTACATTTTTTGGTTTGGCCTTATTATAGTTTTTTTCATTTCTTTGATTAGTTTTATTTCCGTCCATTGCTTTTCTTGTTGTATTTTCCATCCAATTTGCGACATTTGATTCTTTTATTTTAACGCCTGATGTTGGTTTAAATTTATCTACATATGGGTTATTTTCATTCTTTCCGTCATCATAATAATATGATGCCATTGCTGCCAGAAAAGAACAATTGAATAGACTATAAATTACTAATATTACGAAAATTTTACTTTTCATTTAAAATATACCTATTTTATTATGACGTGAGAAAAATTCTTATCGGAAAGAAAAGCTCTTACATCTTGCTCTGTGTATAATGCTTCTCTTTGGTTCCTTTCTTTATATACACCTGGTGCAATATCTTTTATTCTGAAATTTTTAACCTTTACCGGGCCAGGAATTATTGTTATCTTATCTGCTCCAAATTTTTCCGAATTAAATGCTCCTGGCAAGAAAGCAAGTTTGTTCTCACCATTTTCGAAGGTTTGATTTGAATATCTTACGTTTTTCAAATATAACTGCTTTATTTTGAAAGTCTTTGAAAAAATTGCTGCCGGTGTTGTTGTAATTTCTATCAGACTTGCATCAAAACAGTCTTGATCATCAATATATTTGGACGACCAATTTCTTAAGGATATTATAGTATCAAAATTTGGTTTTATTTTATATTCAACTGTATCAACAGTTGTAACCAAACTTGTTGAATCAAAAACTTTCTGTTCAAATTTGTCAATATCAAAGCTACTTGTTAGAATTGCAGGGAAAATACTAATGAAACCTGCATATACAAAAAATATTATTGATACAACTATTAATACTGTATTTTTATATTTTGTCATAATAGAACCTTCCTTACATTCTGCCTGTAGATATAATACCATATTGTTCAAAAAAATAACAAATAATTTTAATTTATTTTCTTTACTTATTAAAAAAAATAGGTATTATAATACTATGATTAAGTATTTTTGTAAGTTTTTAATATTATTTTTATTCTTTAACTTTTCATTAATTTCGTTTTCAAAAGAAGAAGATGCTTCATCTTCTTGGGGAGAAAATTCAGAAGTTTTTAATAAAGGATTTGAAGATCAGAAGCCTGTTTCTGATTCAAAATTAAAAAAAACGATAGACCAAATAAAAGAACGACAAATGTCGAGGAAACAAAGAAAAATAAAAGAAGAAGTCCAGCCATTGTCTCCTTCTTCAGATTTAGAGCATTTAAAAGAATTTACGGAGTCACAATCTCCTGATAATCAGCTGAGTCAGACTCATACGGTTATGATTCCTATGAAAGCTTATAATGAGGATGGAAAATATATCCAGCCGGGATATTATAAATTATCTTGTCGTAAAATAGGTGAAAATAACTATGTACTTGATTTATCACAAGGAAATGTTTGTGTTCTGTCTGTTCCTGCAATTCAAACATCACAAGATCTTGAACAAGATACAATAACATTCTGCAATGCTGAAATACTTGACAATGGACGAATTAGACTTATGTATGGAAGTATTGACTTAAATCTTGTTGGTTATATTTATTTTAAATAATACCTTTTCTTTCTTTTAGTTCTTTCAATTCTTTTTGAAAAGGTGATATCTTCGTAAGTCTATCAATTATTTCAGGCATTTTGCTGATTGTATAATCGATTTCTTCTTCAGTTGTGAATCTACTCAAACTAAATCTTATACTGCCATGTAGTGCCGTAAAAGGTACACCCATTGCTTTTAATACATGACTTGGGTCTAGACTTCCGGAAGTACAAGCACTTCCGGAACTTGCACATATTCCAACATCATTCATATTTAGTAATATTAATTCACCTTCAACATATTCAAAGCCTATGTTTGTCGTGTTTGGTACTCTATTTGCAGCTGAAGAATTTAATCTGGCATTATAAATTTTAGATAAAAGACCTGTTTCAAGTTTATCTCTTAGTCTTTTTACTTCCGTCATTTCATAATTTAGAGTTTCTTTAGCTAATTGAGCGGCTTTTGCAATACCTATTATGAATGGTACATTTTCAGTGCCGGCTCTCTTACCGTTTTCTTGATGTCCACCTATTATTAAAGGAGTTATTAATGTTGAAGATTTTACATACAATGCTCCGATACCTTTCGGTGCGTGGAATTTATGGCCGGAAATCCCCATCATATCTATTTGTGTTTCTTTTACATTAATGTTTATTTTTCCTGCTGCTTGCACTGCATCAACATATATTTTTGTATTTGGATTGATAGTTTTTATCTTTTCTGCAATTTTTTCAACAGGGAAAATAGTTCCTGTTTCATTATTTGCGTACATACAAGAAACTAGTGCCGTTTTATCATTAATTGATTCATATAATTCATCTAGATTTAGTTCACCGGCTGAATTTACCCCAATATATGTAATATTATATCCTTCTTTTTCCAGCTGTTTATGTAAATTAAGAACACAAGGATGTTCAACTTTTGTAGTTATCAAATGGTTTTTTGATTTATCTGCAGATATGATTCCTCTAATTGCCATATTTGCACTTTCACTTCCTGAAGCAGTAAAGAATATTTCTTTAGAACTGTTAGCGCCAAAAAAATCTTTAATCTGTTCTCTTGCTTCTTTTATTGCTTTAGAGTTTTTGCCTCCAAATTCATATATACTGGACGGGTTTCCATAGTATTGAGAAAAATATGGAAGCATTTCTTCCAAGACTTTTTCATCAACTTTAGTTGTTGCATTATTATCTAAATATACAAGTTTTAAATCTTTCATTTTTACACCTGAATTATTTCTATATTTTCATTTATATGTTCTCTAAGCGTTGCTTCAACAAAATGAGTTAAAGTGAGTTGTGAACGATTGCAGAGCTGGCATTTCCCAGAAAGTCTTACTTTTATTTTGTTATCATCTACATCAATAAGTTCTATATCTCCTCCATCTTTTCTAAGTTCAGGAGAAATATATTTTTCTATAATGTTGTTTATTTTTATAATCATTTGCGTTTTCGTTAATTTTTCTTCTTTAGGTTTTGACGTATTAATTTCATCTAAAATAGCTTTTATTTTACCCTGACACCTGCCGCAAGCACCACCTGCTTTAGTATAGTTAATTACATCATCAATAGTTTTTAAATTGTTATTTTTTATTTCGTTTTCTAAAAATGTTTTTGTAATACTAAAACAATTGCATATGATTTCTTCTTCAGAATTAATTGTTATTTCTTCATTATAGTAGTCAGCGATAGCTGCTTCTAATGCTTCATGCCCCATAACAGAACAGTGCATTTTTTCAGGCGGTAAGCCACCCAGAGCATCAACGATTTGTTTATTTGTTATTTTTCTTGCTTCATCGATATGTTTGCCTATTACCATTTCTGTTAATATGCTTGAACTTGCAACTGCACTTCCGCAGCCAAATGTTTGGAATTTAGCATCTGTTATAATTCCTTCCTTATCTACTTTTAAATATAACTTAAGCATATCACCGCAAGATAAAGATCCAGCTTCTCCTATTGCGTCTGCATTTTCAATGCTTCCAACATTACGGGGGTGTCTATAATGTTCCATAACTTTTTCTGAATAATTCCACATCTCTATATCCTTTTTTCTTTTCCTTATTATACTCCAAAATAAAAATACATATTAAAAAATAAGAGTAAAATCTTTATAAAAAGTTCCTATACCTGCAAATAAAAAGGAGAAACGGAGTTCCTCCAAAGATAAAAACGAAAAAAGGATAAAATATATAAAATTTGAATAAAAAAGTCTAACCAACGCCGTTAAATTTAGGAGTAGCCCTGTCAATAGCAGAGCTTTCAGCTTCTTCAACGGCTTCAAGTTGTTTTTGAAGAGAAGAAACTTGAGTATCAAGTCTTTTAACTTCCATTTCAACAGCATTTTCTTTAATAGAAACTAAATAAATTTCTCTGTTAATCTCGTCTAATTCGGCTTCAAAACCGGATTCAACTTCTTTAATTTTTGCATTGATAGCATCTCTATTTGCAGTTTCGTGCTTGTCAACTAATTCCTGAGCATCTTTAGTTAAATTTTCGTATTGAGTTTTACCGTTACTGTCTTTATTTTTATTAATTTCATCAACGTAAGTTTGATCAAGTCCACCATCAGCAGTAGCATGAGATAATAATTCATACAAGTCAGACAATTCAAGGGATTGAGCAGCTTGCATAGAGGAAAGTTGTTGTTGAAGAGAAAGAGTCTGAGTAGCTAATAAGTATTGTTCATTAGAACGTTGAGTTTGTTGTAAGCTAACAGAGTTTAATTGTCCAGTTAAACAAACTTTTCTTTGAGCAAATAAAGCGTAACCCATTTTGTAATCCTCTTTTTCGTATCTTGTATTAATATAAAAACAAAAAAGAAGAATTAATTGCTATAAAAAGTATATACAAAGTAGATATACAAAAAATATAAAATGTCCAAAAAGCATATGGATAAAGGGATATGCAATATATACGCAAAACTTAATAAAAGTTAATATTATGAGCAAAGTTCGCTAAAAATGAGATTTCTAACTCTATTTTTTGTATGCTAAATCTGGATTTCTTGCTGCCAGTGTTTCATTAACTTTTTTTACCGGTGTATTAATAGGATGTTTTAATACTTCTTCCGGATTTTCTTTTATTTCGTTTGCAATATTAATCATAGTATCTATGAATTCGTCCAAGCGCTCTTTTGTTTCAGATTCTGTTGGCTCTATCATAATTGCTTCATGTACTATTAGCGGGAAATATACTGTTGGCGGATGGAAATTAGAATCCATTAATCTTTTTGCAATGCCTAGAGTATTTACTCCTTGCTCTTTCTGCCATTCACCGGATAGTACAAATTCGTGCATGCATTTTCTATCATACGGAAGAAAATAATATTTCTTAAGTTTATTCATAATATAGTTTGCATTTAATACAGCATTTGAACTTATGTCTTTTAATTCTTTCCCTGTCATTAAAATGTAGGCGTATGCTCTTATTAATACAGAGAAATTACCGTAAAATGCTTTCATTTTACCTATTGTATGCTTAATATTATAGTTTCTTATATATTTTTTGCCGTTAAACTCAATAATAGGGGTTGGCAGAAATTCTCTTAATAAATTTACAACGCCTACAGGGCCTGCTCCTGGTCCACCCCCGCCGTGCGGGGTAGAAAATGTTTTGTGCAAATTCATATGTACAATATCAAAGCCCATCAGTTTTGGATTTGTATGGCCTAATATTGCATTCATATTTGCTCCGTCATAATATAACAAGGCGCCTGCATTGTGAACAAGTTTTGATATTTCCAAAATATCTTCTTCAAATAATCCCAATGTATTTGGATTTGTTAACATAATTGCTGCAGTATTATTGTCTAGTACAGATTTTAATGCATCAATATCAACCAGACCTTTTTCATTTGATTTTATTTCAACAATGTTAAATCCGCACATAGCTGCACTTGCCGGGTTTGTACCGTGTGCTGAATCCGGTATTATAACGTTTTTTCTTTTTTCACCAATTGTTTCAAAATATTTTTTTACTATCATCATTCCACATAGTTCACCATGTGCTCCGGCTGCTGGTTGAAGTGTTACGGCATCCATTCCCGTTATTGCTTTCAGAGATTCCTGAAGATTATACATTAATTTTAACGCTCCTTGACAATCTTCGTCTTCTTGCAATGGATGTAATTCGCAAAAGCCTTCCAATGCAGATAATACTTCATTTACTTTTGGATTATATTTCATTGTGCAAGACCCCAGAGGATAAAATCCTTTTTCTATGCAAAAATTTTTGTCTGAGAGTTCTTTGTAATGTCTCATTACCTCCAGCTCTGAAATTTCAGGTAATATTGTTTCTTTACTGTTATTTATATATTTGGAATTTATGAAATCAAAATTTATTTCTTCATCTGTTAAATTTATTCCCGATGTACCTTTTTTTGTTTTTTCAAATATTAGTTTAGTCATTATATCCCCTGATGATTTATTTGTATTGCGTAACTTTTTCTTTCGCTATTCTTGCTCTCTGCTTTATCTCTTCAAGACTTGCATTTTTATATAGTGCTCTTCCTATGCCTACAGCCTTTGCTCCAGCATATAAATATGAAGTAATGTCATCTATTTTTATACTTCCTGCTGCTATTATGTTTATAAATTTCATTGGTCTTAATATATCTTCAATGTATTCAGCCCCGCCCATTGGATTTGCCGGAGATATTTTAATTAACTGCGTACGTGCTTTCCAAGCGGAATATGCTTCATTCGGAGTTGTTGCAGTCATGATTAATGGTATTTGTTGGCTCTTACATAATCTTACCAAGTTCATCTGAAATACCGGTGAAACTATTACATCAGCTCCGGCATCAATTGCTATTTGTGCTTGTCTTTGAGTTATTATTCCGCCTGCCATTATCATTGGTCTTGTTTTTCTTTTTGTTATTTTGCTTAGAATTTCAACCATTTCCGGATTTTCTATTACTATTTCAATTATATTTATCCCACCTTCAGATAGTGCATTAATTATATCCTCAGTTTTATTTGGTTCTTGCATTCTAAGTACCGCAAAGAGTTTTTCGGCGCAAATCTGATTTATAGTTTCCATTATTATTTCTTTCTTAATTTCCATATATTTTGCATAAATGCATTTTCTATTTTTTCGGAATTTTCATTGCCTATTATTTTTTCCAAATCTTCTTTAAATTTCGCTATATCTTCATATTTTCTTAGTATACCGTCTATTGCAATTGATATATCCCCTGTTTCTTCCGAAACGACAATGCAAGCAGAATCCGATATTTCACTTGCTCCGATTGCCGCCCTGTGCCTTGTTCCATATCTCCAACTGAGTTTAGGATCTTCTGTCAATGGTAATAATACACCGGCTGCTAATATTTTATCTTTATGTATTACCATTGCTCCATCGTGCAGCGGGGTATTGGGAAAAAATATAGTTAAAATTAATTCAGTTGAGATATCAGCATTAATGGTTGTTCCTACTTCATTATAAAAAGATTTATCTTGTTCTTTTTGAACAACAATAAGAGCTCCTCTTTTTACTCTACTGCAATACTTTACAGCTTCTGTAATTTCTTTTATTACATTTGTTTGTTTCTCATTATTATCTTTCCTGAATGAGAAAAAATTTTTTGCAACAAACTTTGTTTGTCCCAAATGTACCAGTAGTTTCCTTAATTCTGGCTGGAATACAATTACCAAAGAAAGCAAAATACCGGTTAATAGATATTGCGCTATTTGACCTAAAATTTGAAATTCTAATGCTATAAGTATTGCACTGAATATCCACGCTGCAATTATGAAAAAAAGTATACCTCTTACAAGTTTTTCTGCTTGTGTATTTTTTATAAATTTCATGTATATATATGAAATTATTAGAACTACTATAAGAATCTGAATGAAGTCTTTAAACGTAAAAGTTGTAGCCTTACCGATTATTTCGCTGCTGTTTAAAAAGTCACTATATAATTTCAATATTCGCTCAAGCATTAATTACCTAATTCAGCCTTTCAGGAACAACATCAGATTCACATAATTGCTCATATGTTTGTCTATTTATTATGATATCAGATTTTCCATTATTTACAAGTACTGCAGCTGCTTTTAAAACCCTGTTGTAATTGCTTGACATCGAATATCCGTATGCTCCTGTTGTGTAAAAACATATAGTATCCCCTTCTTCTATTTCAGGAAGCATAATGTTCTTAGCAAGAATATCTCCTGATTCACAGTGTTTACCGGCAATTGTTACTTCTTCATCAGCAATACCATTTGGATTGTTTGCAATTTCGACTGTATATTTTGCTTGATATAAGCTTGGTCTTGCATTGTCAGACATACCGCCATCTACTGCTTGGTATTTCTTTCCGTTCGGAACTTTTTTTGAACTTCCGGCTGTATATAATGTTATTCCTGCTGTACCTACAATGCTTCTTCCCGGTTCAATGTAGACTATTGGTTCTTCTATTTCATATTTTTTTGAATGTTCTTTTATTGAAGAAATTATTGTTTCGGCTATTTCATATACAGAAATTGGGGAATCGTTTTGTGTATATTTAATTCCAAGTCCGCCGCCAAGATTAATGGTGTGTAAATATATGTTATATTTGTCTTTTATTCTTTTTATTTCTTTAAATATTACTCCGACTTCATCAAAATATACTCGTTTCTCAAATATTTGAGATCCGATATGAGCGTGTAAACCTATTAAGCTTAAATTAGTATATTCTTCTTTTATTAATTCAATTGCTTCATCAATTTGTGTTAAGTCAAATCCGAATTTCGAGTCTAGATGTCCTGTCTGTATATATTCATGTGTATGGCATTCTATTCCCGGGGTAATTCTAAGTAATATATTTATCTTTTTGTTATGTGATTTTGCGATATCATTGAGTAGTGCAAGTTCAAAAAAATTATCAACTGATATTGTTTCTATTCCGCATTCAAGCGCATAATTTAATTCATCATATGATTTATTATTTCCGTTAAATAGGGTTTTTGACATTTCAAAACCGGAACTTTTTGCTGTATAAATTTCGCCACCGGAACATAAATCAAGACCAAAGCCTTCTTGTTGCATGATTTTACAAATGGCTTTTGTCATAAATGCTTTTGCTGCGAACATCATTTTTATATTCGGATATTTTTCAAATGCTTTTTTATAGCTTTGTGTCATTGAACGTATTGTTGCTTCGTCAAATACATAAAGAGGTGTGTTATATTTATTTGCTAATTCAACTAAATCACATCCTCCAATTTCTATATTACCTTTTTCATTAATTTTTGTTGTTATTGGTTTAATGTTTTGGTTTGCGGTTTTCATATTATCTCCTTGTTAATCTCAGGATAATTTTATCATAAAGATTTTATCTTGATAAAAGTCATTAATGTATTATTATATTAATTATGAGAAAAATCTTATTATTTTTAACTTTATTTTTGTTTTTATCAATGAATGCTTTTGCATCTGAATTGGATTATGATTCTTTGTATGATGCGGCTATGCCTTTTGAGTCAAGATTATATAATGATATAGATCCTTTTGAAGATGAAGATTCTATAAGATATGCTTGGTCTCCATATCCTTTATTTAGAACATCTGCTTTTTTGTATTTTAAGGAATATACAATTGAACCGGGATATTATTCTATTGTCCCGAGAACTTTGCAAGGAAAAGATTATATTTTATTTAAACAAAACGGTAAAGTTCAATTTATTATTCCTGTTGCAAAAAAAGAAAAAACACCTTTAAATTTTTATGAAGCAAATACTCCTAAAATAAAAAAAACAAAATGGCAAAAATTTACTTCTGCTGTTAGAGAAAAGTTCTATAATACAGCAAAAGATTCTATGAGGTCGACTCCGCCAAGTTCTGTTGTTAATGTTGAAGTTGAGGTAAAATATATTATATTGACTTTATATTATGGCGAAAATAAGTATATTGCTTTATTCAAAAGAAGTCCTTATTGATATTTGAAAAAGTTTTTGTTTTTTTCTAATCTTTTTTTTGTAACAACATATCCGCATTTTGAACAAGCAAATATATTCCCTGTTGAATCAATAGGCATAAAATTGTGTTTACAGGTCAATATATCTTCAAGTTCTTCATTTTGAACGTTTGTAGTGTATGAATAATTTTTTTCTTGTTTCCTAAATTTTAAATATGTTTTAATAATTTTTTCAATTATGTACATTCTATAAAATCTTACTTAATACCACTGCTATACATATTAACAATGTAAAAATAGAAAGCAAGTTTCTTACAATTAGAAATTTAATTAGAAAATTACGTTGCTCTCGAGTAACATTATGCTTTATTTTTGTATTGCCCATAAAAAAGTTTGTTTTTACTTCTTCTTGGGGGTTGTTTATGTGAATGACCATTGTTTTGTATAACATAATTGCAGTAGGTAAACTGAGCAATGTTATAAGAAAATAAGGACTTAATTCTTTTATAAATACAGAGAGTATTATGTTTATATATGCTAATGAAATAATAAATATTAATAATAGAAAAGCGTTTCTTTCTGTTTTACATAATCTGCATAGTGTTATCTTTCTGTTCTCTTCATCATACTTGAAGTCCAAAAGCATATGATTGTGCAGTACCGCAACTGACAATAGTCCTGTAGAAAATGATATTAAGAGTATTTCTAATGAATAAAATCCGCACATTGTATAAAATACTCCTAAATATAGCAAAGGAGAAAAAATGATTGCGACAATTAATTCTCCTAATCCTAAACACCCCAGTAATGGATATAATATACAAAGAATTGCAGAAGGAACGATTATGTATAGTAAATCTTTACCATATAAGCTTATAAAAAAAATTGCAATTATTAATGAAATAGAGAATAAAAGGAAAGAAACAGAATAGTATTGTTTTAAATTCAGTTTTCCTTCCAAAATACAAGCACATTTCCCTTCTTGAAAATTGATTTCTTTTTTTAGTCCTTTTTCTATTTGTTTTATTTCTCTTGTATAATCAATTGCATCATCAAAAAGATTTGTTGCTAGATGTAATGTTATTATCCCAATAAGGGAAATGATTCCGTAAAAAACATTTCCTTTCTGAAACAGACCAAAAAGAAAAGGAACAAACCAAGACATTATTGAAATCGGAAGAGAATATGCTCTTAATGCAAGCAGCCAAACATTAAATATTTGAAAAAAAGAATGCATAAAAATGCCCAATCTTCACCAATATACTATAAGCATAACCCAAAAATAGAAAAAAAATATTAAATTTTGTTACAAAATAAAATCACTTATTTCTGAATGAAACTATAATAAAAAAAAACAATCAACTAGCCGAGGTTTAAATTTACAAAAAAATGTGTAACTTTCAAAAAAAATATGATATAATAATAAAACCAAGAACGATAAAGTGTTAATTGTACATTTTATTTGTTTTAAATAAATATTAATATTTTGTAAACAAGATATTAAAAAAGGCAATAAATTTAAATTATATTTTTTTATATATAAGTGATGGTAAGTAAGTAAATTTTTTGTCGGAGGAAGAATGACAATAAGTGTGAACTCTAGAAAGAAACAGGCTAAAAAGTCTTTTGATGAATTATTGAATGATTTAAGAACAAGTAATTCTGAAAAAGTTAGATATAATGCAGCAAGAGTACTTGGAGAAATGGGTGATGCAAATGCTGTAGAACCATTAATTGATGTATTGAAAAATGACAGAAACGGTTCTGTTCGTTTATATGCAGCAAGAGCTTTAGGTGAACTTGGTGAAGTTTCTGCTACTATTCCATTAATTGAATCTTTACGAGAAGATCGAAATGTTGATGTTCGTGTTCGTGCAGCTCGTGCACTTGGTCGTTTAGGCGGTCGAGAAGTTGTTGAACCGTTGGTTGAAGCTTTAAATGATGAAAACCCTCAAGTTTGTATTACTGCTACTGATGCGTTGATTGAAATTGGTGATGTTGCTACTGACTCTTTAATTGAGTCTTTAGATAGCGAAAAAGTTAATGTAAGATGTGATGCAACTCGTGCATTAGGCGAAATTGGTAACCCAAAAGCTGTAGACTATATTATAAAAATGCTTAAAGATGAATGGGTTAATGTTAGAATTTATGCTGTGACTTCTTTAGGAAAATTAAATGATACAAAAGCAGTTCCTTCTTTAATAGAAGTTATGCAAAATGAAAAAGAAAATGATTTAGTTAGAGCCGGTGCTGCTGCCGCTTTAGGTGTTCTTCGTGATCAAAGAGCTTTACTTCCTCTAAGAGAACTTATTGTTAAAGCTGAAGAACTCGGTGAATTAGAAGATACTGCTCTTAAGTCATTTAAGAAAATAATGGCTGCTAATTGGAAGCCTGTTAATGAAGGTCAAGCTAAAAAAATTAATGCTTAAATATTTCAAAAAATGCCCCAGATGGGGCATTTTTTATTGCTTATTTTTTGACATAAAGTTGTGTTTTATTTAGAATTATTATATGTAGATAGGGATTTATATATGAAAATAAGAGCAGAGAACCTTGTAAAAACTTATAACGACAGAACTGTTGTTAATGATATTTCTATAGAGGTTAATAAAGGCGAGGTTGTTGGTCTTCTTGGACCGAATGGTGCAGGTAAAACTACTACCTTTTATATGGTTGTTGGTTTGGTTAGGCCAAATTCCGGTAAAATTTATATTGATGATATAGATTTAACTAATTTAACTATGGATAAGCGCGCAAAACATGGTATTGGTTATTTGCCTCAAGAAGCATCAATTTTTAGAAAACTCTCTGTTGAAGATAATATTAAACTTGTTCTTGAACTAAATGATAAGTTAGATGCAAAGCAAAAAAAAGAGAAATTGGAAGAATTGCTGGAAGAATTTAGTATAAAAAAATTACGTGATACTTCTGCTGTTTCTTTATCAGGAGGAGAAAGAAGACGTGTTGAAATAGCAAGAGCATTAGCTGCAAGTCCAGAATTTATTCTTTTAGATGAACCTTTTGCCGGTATTGACCCTATTGCGATTGGTGAAATTAAAGATAATATAAAAATTCTTTCAAATAGAGGGCTTGGTGTTTTAATTACAGACCATAATCCTAAAGCTACCTTATCTATTACTGACAGAGCTTATGTTATTTTTGACGGTAAGATTAAAATACAAGGTACCCGTGATGAAATTGCGAATGATTCCATCGCTAAACAATTTTATCTTGGAAAGGATTTTTCACTTTAATGAAAATAAAATTGTTAGATAAATATATTTTTTCTCAAGTCTTTTTTGCTTGCTTTGGTTGTATCTTTATTTTTATGATTGTATGGATAATGCCTGAAATCTTTCTAAAAACAGTACAAAAAGCAATTAGTGGTATATATACTATTGAAATGGCTGTTTCTATTCTTATATTTGAATTGCCAAAAGTATTAAATATTGCACTTCCTGTTGGAATGCTATTAGGTACTCTGCTTACTTTTGATAAGTTGAGCAAAGATTGTGAAATTACGGTTATGAGAGGCTCCGGTTTCCCCTTTTTTAGAATTATTTCATCCGTTATTTTAATAAGTATTTTTGCCATGTGCTTTACATTTATTATTGCTGCAAAATATTTGCCGTATTCAGCTTGTAAATTGCGAGATATAAAGGGTGAAAATAGAGTTTCTCAATTTGTATTTCCTGTAAAAAACAAAGACGATTCAATGAATAAAATATTAATTATTTCAAATTTTGATAATAATAACATTCGGGATGTTATTGTATTGAATTTTTATCAGAAAAATCAAAAAGGTTCAAGTTTACTTTCAAGTATTTTAGTTTCTGATTTTGTAAAATATAATCACAAAGATTGGACTTTAAATGTTGCAAAAAAATACAAAATATCAGAAGAAGGTATATTTAAAGAGATAGGTACTGTTAAGAATTTAAAAGTATTATCAGATGAAAGTGCTGAAAATGCTTATAAATTAATGAAGTATTCTATATATAGAGACAGAGAACTTACTAACCAACAAATATCAGAATATATTAAGCTTTTAAAACAAGAAAGAATGGATGATGAATATAGATTTATGTTAAATAAATATATTCAGCGTTTTGTTCATTCCTTTATGTGTATTTTATTTGCTATTTTGGGTTGTTTGTTAGGTTTTTCAAAGCCAAGAGAACAAAAATTTATTGGTATGTTAATTGCTGTAGGTATAATTTTCGCATATTACATTACCATTCCGTTTTTTGATCTACTTGCCGAAAAAGCAGTTCTTTCACCTTGGGTTACTGCAATGATTGCTCCTACCGTTTCTATAGTGCTAATTTTAATTTTAAAAAGAGTAAAGGATTTATGATGTTTAATAAGAAAATTTTAGCCTTTTTACTTTTTGTTTATATGGTTATCTCTCCTGTTGTTGCATTTGCTTCTTGTCCGTATAAAATTGTGCAAGATCCCAAAGGTGTATATGTAATTGAAGCAAATCCGGCTAAGTCAAGGGCAAAATTACAGCCTGTTATTGTTTCCGAGCTTGAAACAAATAATGATGTTTATAAAAGATTACATCCAAGATTTATTGTAAATGCAGGTTTTTTTGATCCAAAAAATCAGAAAACGGTTTCATATGTTGTTATAGACGGTGAGGTTATTTTAGATCCGAAACAAAATGAAAATCTAATGAATAATGTTGCATTGAAACCATATATTGATAAAATATTAAATCGTTCTGAGTTTAGAATCTTAGAGGATGATAAGGGGAAAATAACATATGATATTGCACATCACAATGATGCTGTTAAAGAAGGTTACAAACTAAAACATTCAATTCAAGCCGGTCCTATGTTAGTTCCTGAGTTAAAATTAGAAGAAGAATTTTTTATTTTAAAAAGAGATGGTAAGATAATTAGTGAGTCAGCTTCTTCTTTACATAAATATGCTCGTACTGCAATTGGAATTAAAGAAAATAAAGTGTATATAATTATTGCAACTAACGATGAGCCAATGACTTTAGAAGAAGTTGCTAATTTTGCACGTAGTCTTGGACTAGAAAAAGCAATGGCTTTTGATGGTGGCGGTTCTACTTCGTTTGATTCTCAAGAATTACATATAATTTCAGAAAAGGATAATCAAGCCAGAAAACTGAAATCATTCCTTATGTTAAAGTGATTTCAAATAATCATATATTGCTATTAATCCAAGTTTATAGCTGTTAGCTCCGAATCCTGTAATTTGACCAATACAGGCAGGTGCTGTTAGGGATGTTTTTCTGAATTCTTCTCTTGTATGAATATTTGATATGTGAATTTCAACAGTTGGAATTGATACTGCTAAAATAGCATCTCTTATAGCAACGCTTGTATGTGTATATGCTGCCGGATTCATAACTATACCATCAAATATTTTCTTTGCTTCTTGAATTTTGGTTACTATTTCGCCTTCAATGTTGCTTTGATAGAACTCTATATCTATATTAAGTTTTTTTGCTTCTTCCGTTATGAAAGTTTCAATATCTTGTAATGTTTGATTTCCATATTTATCTGGTTCTCTTGTTCCTAACAAATTTAAATTCGGTCCATTCAAAAATAATATTTTCATTGATTTTCCTCATATTTTTTAATTAATTTTTTTGTTAACTCTCTTACTTTTTCGTCTTCTATTAATATTTGATTAAGTGTTGGATTAGAAATTGATTTATAATCATCAAAAACTGATCTTGTAATTTTATATATATCTAAATATTTTATTTTATTTTCTAAGAATGCAAAAACTGCTTCTTCATTTGCCGCATTCATACAGATAGGATATGTACCTCCCAGTTTACCTGCTTTAAAAGCAAGTGATAATGAAGGAAATTTTTCATAATCAGGTTCATAGAATTCCAGTTTTCCTGCCTTTATAAAGTC
Organism: Candidatus Gastranaerophilales bacterium; assembly: GCA_944322745.1. Taxonomy (GTDB): domain Bacteria; phylum Cyanobacteriota; class Vampirovibrionia; order Gastranaerophilales; family Gastranaerophilaceae; genus Avigastranaerophilus. The sequence continues at coordinate 256,572 of CALUPV010000002.1, forward strand.
AAAGCTTTCTGTTTCTATTCCTTCAATTCTGTTGGGATAAGTTAGGGCATATTGTATTGGAATATGCATGCTGGGTATACCTATTTGTGCAATTATACTTCCATCAATAAATTCTACCGCACTATGTACATAACTCTGCGGATGTATTACAATTTTTATATTTTCGTAATCAATGTTAAAAAGATGATGGGCTTCTATTACTTCAAGTCCTTTATTCATTAATGTTGCTGAGTCTACAGTGATTTTTTTTCCCATATTCCATCTTGGATGTGCTAATGTTTTATCTAAATTCGCATTTGCTAATTCGTTTTGTGTTGAAGTGCGGAATGGACCACCAGATGCGGTTATAATTAAGTTTTTTACACTTTTATTTCCGTTAATACATTGAAATATTGCGGAATGTTCACTATCTACAGGTAATATTTTAACGTTATTTTCTCTTGCTAATTTCATTACTATATCACCGGCCATGACTAATGTTTCTTTATTTGCAAGTGCTATATTTTTCTTTTTCTTTATTGCTTCTATTGTCGGATTTAGTCCAATTTTACCGGATACTGCAACTAATAATGTATCTACCTCATCTAATGTTGCCAGTTCGATTAGACCTTCATCCCCATATAATATTTTTATTTTAGGAAATTCTTTTTGTAATTCAATTGTATCAGTTTCATTCTTTACTGATACATATTTAGGTGAGTATTTTTTCATTTGTTTTTTTAATAATTGAATATTGTTTCCTGCAGAGAATGCAATAATCTCAAATTTGTCAGGAAGTTTGTCTATAACTTCTAAAGATTGTGTTCCAATTGAACCTGTTGAACCTAAAATTGCAATTTTTTTTCTCATTTTATGCTCTGCCATATATGTCTTCTAGTCGTTCAATATCGTTCTCATCTAAAATATCACCTTGCTGAATTTCCAAAACTTTTAATTGTTCAGTTCCAAAATTTTGCAACGAATGTATTTCTTCAATTGCTATATCAATACTTTCACCTGCTTGAAGTTTTACAAATTCTTTTCCTTTGAGTATTGTTGCTTCTCCTTCAAGAATAATCCAGTGCTCACTCCTGTGGTGATGCAATTGAACACTTAATTTTGCATTAGGATTAACTGTTATACATTTTGTTAAAAAACCATTGCCATTTTCTAAAACAGTATAATATCCCCAAGGTCTATATACTGTTTTATGTATTTCTCTTTTGGAAGAATTTTTTCCGTTCAATTTTTTATAAATATTCTTTATACTATTAGTATCTGCTTTATCACTAACTAATACAGCATCTTCTGTTTCTATCACAAATGTATCTTTTAATCCTAGAGTTGCAACAAGTTTTGAAGTTGAATATACCATTGAGTTTTTCGAATCTATATCTAAAACATTGCCTGAGAAATAGTTTCCGTTTTCATCTTTTTTTGAAATCTCGTAAATTGCTTTCCAACTGCCAATATCTTTCCATTCTGTATTAAGTGGAATTATTGTTATTTTTTTACTTTTTTCCATTAATGCATAATCAATTGATATATCTTGAATCTTTTCATAATCATTTAAAGAAATAGAGGGGATTGTGTTTTCAATATTTTTATTAAAGATATTTTTATATATTTCAGGTGCATATTTTTTTAGTTCTGTGCAAAATGTTTCTGCATTATACATGTAAATACCAGAATTTACAAAAAATTTACCTTTTAGGTTATCTCTTTTCTCTTTACTTGAAGGTTTCTCAATGAATTTTGTTACCTTTAATGCTGTTTCTTCTATTTCCGAAATTATTGCATTTTTTCTGGTTTTTATGTAACCAAAATCAGGATTAATTTCAGTTGTTTCTGTTCCAAAAGAGACGATGTAACCTGCTTTTGCAAGATTTATACCTTTCTCTATAAGTTTAGAAAACTCTTCTCTATTTGTTATTAATTGATCTGATGGAACAGTAAGAACTATTGGTGATTCTGATGAGTAATTTAATTTGTCTTTAATATATTTTACTGCAATTGCCATAGCTGGTGCAGTATTTCTAAAAATAGGTTCTGTAATTATGTTATATTCTTTTTTTCTGCAAAACTTATCTTGTAGTACTTTTAGTTGTTCTTTTATTGAAGAAGCATACTTTACATTTGTTGTTGTAATAATATTTTTATCGTCAACAATATTTGCCATATTTAGAAATGTTTTTTGGAAAAGCGTATATTCATCATCAAGTTTAAACATTTGTTTAGGAAACATTTCTCGTGACACAGGCCATAATCTGCTGCCTGAGCCGCCTGCCAAAATTATACAATACACAGATGCTACCATAACTCTCCTCTATACAGTTATTTATTATACAATAAATACTTAAAATGTTGAAATTATTAATATCTTTTCTTATTTCTTTTCTAATCGTATAATCAATTGTATGAAAAATTTTAAAACAATAGTTTCATTAATGTCCGGTACTTCTGTAGATTCAATTGATTCTTGTCTTTTGAAAATTTTTGATGATTTGTCTTTTGAAATTATTGACAGTTATTCTTTGGATTATCCGGTTGAAATTAAAAAGAAAATACTTTCATTAGCAAATAATATCGGAAATATAAGAGATGTTTGCTTTATGAATTTTGTTGTTGGAGAATTGTTTGCTAAAACAGTTAATAATTTATTAAAGAAAACAGGAATTAAATATTGTGATATTGATTTTATTTCATCACATGGACAGACTATATATCATATTCCGTTTGAACAAAAAATTAGTGATGTTTCTACCCAAAGTACCCTACAGATTGGTGATATTTCTGTAATCTCACATAAAACAGGAATTATGACTGTTGGCGATTTCAGAACAAAAGATATGGCTGCAGGCGGTCAGGGCGCTCCATTAGTTCCATTTGCTGATAAAATTTTATTTGGTCTGGATAAAAATAGGCTAATTCAAAATATTGGCGGTATTTCAAATGTAACTGTTTTATCTAAAAATTGTGATATTTTTGCTTTTGATAATGGTCCGGGTAATATGCTAATTGACTATTTTGTGCGAAAATTATATGATTTGCCGTTTGATAAAGATGGTGAAATTGCATCAAAAGGTAAAATTGATGAAAATTGGCTAAAGAAATTATTATTAGAAAAATATTATTCTTTAAACCCACCTAAAACTACTGGACGTGAACTATTTAACAATGAATATGCAGAAAAAATATATCAATCTGCACCAAAGAAAAAAGAAGATATTATTGCAACGCTTACGGCTTTAACTGCAAAAGTTATTACAGATTCTTACATTAATTTTATTTTACCTAAAACTAATATTGACGAAGTCGTGATTGGCGGCGGCGGAGCTTATAACAAAACACTAATTTTATATATGAAAAATTATATCCCTGATTTGATAATTAAGACACATGAAGACTTTGGAATTCCTAATAAATTAAAAGAAGCGGTTGCTTTTGCCTATTTAGGATATTTCACCTTGCAAAAACAACCGAATAATGTTCCATCTTGTACCGGAGCTGATACTAATGTAGTTATGGGAAAAATTTCATATTAGAATTTATTATTTTTAAGTATAAATTCTATCTATTGCATTATATTATCAAGCCCATATATAAATTCGTTATTGTCATTGATATATTTAACAGCAAGTAATACTCCTGCCATATAACAAGAACGCTCCATTGTATGATGTGCCAGTTTTAGTATTTGACCGGATGAGCCAAATATTACTTCTTGAGAAGCAATATACCCTGGCATTCTTACTGAGTGAATATGAATATTTGCTTCAGAATTTCCACCTCTTGAGCCTTTTATTAATTCTGTTTCAGGGCAATTGCCAAATGTAAAATCAGAATTTACTTCAGCCATAAGTTGAGCTGTTTTTATTGATGTACCTGATGGTGCATCTTTCTTTTGATTGTGGTGTAATTCAATTATTTCAGCGTTATTAAAATATTTTGCTGCCTGCTTTGCAAACATCATTAGTAATACAGCACCTGTTGAAAAATTTGGTGCGATTAAACATCCCGTTTTATTCTCTTTTGTTAATTTTTCTATTTCTTTTAATTGATTTTCTTTTAACCCAGTTGTTCCTATTACTGATTTTACTTGATATTTTATATATGTACATACGTGTTCATATATTCCGGATGGTTGAGTAAAATCAACAATTACATCGGGTTTCTTTGTTTCTATGGCTTTTTCTATGTCGGTTTCTATTAAAATATTGCAAGCTTTTCCTGCTGCTGCAAGTCCTGCATCTGTTCCTTCTCCAATGATATCTACAGCCATAACAAGTGTTGTAGCATCATCATTTAATACGGCTTTAACTACTTCTTTTCCCATTTTGCCTAGTGCACCGACTACTCCTACTTTAATCATTTTCTTTCCTTATATTAAAAACTCTTACTTTTAGATGATATCACGTTTTTTACTATTTGTTAAAAATTTTAATTATACCTTGTTTAATATAGGAAAATATGTTAGGATATTACAAAAAAGAGGTGGGTAATGAAAAAGTTTAATAAAAATTCACTCCTTAGTATTTATGACAAAATTACTTCTGTTGGGGTTAATTTGTCTGTAATCTCAAGCATAATTAAATTTTTGGATGTTTCAATAAATGATAATACAAATTTTTCTAAGGCTGATGTTCATAATCTTGTTATAACTCTAAAAAAAATGCACAATATAGTAATTAATGATTATTCCGAAATTGAAAAAATAATTGATACTTAAAATATTGACCTTTTAACTTTAATTTATTAATATTTACTTATATTGTTAGTTAGGAGATATTATGCCACAGCCATTCTCATCAGGTCCAATGAAAAAAAGAACTTCTGTTTTAGTCTTTCTTAAAGGGACTACTGCACCTTTAGTTTTATATGTTGATAGTCCTATAGATGTTTATGAGGAATTAGCTCAAATATTAAAGCAAAATTCTCCTACTCCAAAATTAATAGAAAAAAATACAAACGGTCCTATTAGAAAAGTTTGTATTCTTTCTACCCAAATTTGCGCTGTTGCTTTGCAAGATGAGCAATACTTATAATTATTTCATATCCAGTAGGATTTTTGTTGTGTCTTTTATTAGTCCTGCTGCCCATTTTAATATTAGAATACCTCCAAGTATTCCGATGATTGAGTCTAGACTCGTGATCTGAAAATATTTTCCTGCAAGCAGTGCTATAATCGCTAATATTGATGTTAAAGCATCTGCCAATATATGTAAGTATGCTGCTTTATAATTGTAGTCTTCATCTGTGTGATTATGTTCTTTGTTTTCTTCTTCTGTTTTTTCGTGGCAATGCTTATGTTTGCTTTCCATTATAAAAATACATACTGTATTTACTATTAAACCTATAATTGCAACTAAGATTGCATCATCAAAATTAATTTTTAACGGATGTATGAATCTGTCTATTGCTTCAACTATTATCCAAAATCCTGTTAAACCTAAAAAAATTGAACTTGTGTAGCCCGCAAGTGTTCCTATTTTATCTGTTCCATTCTTAAATCTAGCTGAATTTGCCAGTTTTCTGGTTAATACATACGCTAAAAAGGTTAATGAAAGTGCAAGTGCATGTGTTCCCATATGGTAACCGTCTGCCAGTAATGCCATTGAGTTTGTAATGTATCCATATAAAATTTCTGCAAACATTGCTATAATCGTGAATATAATTACAATCAATGTTCTCTTTTCATTTTCTTTGCAAATTTCTTCTTTGTGTTCGTGCATATATACCTCTATTTAACTATAATCTTTCACTTAAATATTGATTGTAGTTCTCTAAAAATTCTTTTATAATTTTTAACTTTTTTGCTTCTATTTTGTTGAAGTAGTTTAAATCTTCTGAACAAAATGAGCTGTGTATTTTTTCGTGTTCATCAAATGCAATTTTGCCTTGCTTGGTTAAATTATAGTAGATTTCTTTTTTGTTCGATTTATCAGTATATGTTTCTATAAAGCCTTTATTAATTAACTTTTTTATTATTTTACTTATACCGCCTCGCGTTATATTCAAAAGTTCTGATAATTTAGTTACATTTGCTCGCTCTATTGTGCCAATGTAATTGATGCAGTGCATTTCAGAAAAACTTAAATCCTTTAGTAATTCGCCTGATTTTTCTTTCAAATGTTTATCAATTTGTTCTTGTTTTCTTGCTATATCTTTTATTAAATCCAGAAGTTCTTCATTCATAATAATATTGTTTCCTTGTCAACAATATTATTATGACTCTATTTTGTTTCCTTGTCAACAAAAAATAAGAAATATTAAGTAGTTTTCATATCTATAAGAATTTTTACTGTATTTTTTATTAATTTAAAGGCCCATATCATAATTAAAACAGCACCTAAAATACCGGTTAATGCATCTAAATGAATACAGTTGAATATTTTACCAAAAACAAGTGCAAAAATTGTTAAGATTGAAATTAAAACATCTGAAAGTATATGTAGGTATGCTGCAAGATAATTATAATCTTTATTTTTGTACTTTTTATGTTTATGTCGTTGAAATTTGCCTTCCATAATTGCAACACAAATAAAATTAATTATTAGTGCAAAAATTGCGGCATAGATTGCTTCTGTAAATTTAATTTGCTCAGGATGAAAGAATCTTTCTGCAGATTCAATAAATATATGAATACCTGCAAAAGTTAACATTAATGCGCTCGTGTATCCGGCTAAAACTCCTATTTTATCTGTACCGTTCTCAAATAATGGGGAATCTTTTAGCTTTCTTGATATAACATAAACAATGTATGTAAGCCCAAGGGTTACAACGTGCATACCCATATGATAACCTTCAGCTAAGAGTGACATTGATTGAGTCAAATAACCGAAAACAATTTCTCCAATCATAGCAAAAATTGTTAATAACACTATAATTAGAATATTTTTTTCTTTTCGTAATCTTATAAGGTATTCAAGTCTTTTTTCGTGCATTTTATTTGCTTTCAACTATTTTTTTAAATGCATTGAAATCTTCTATTGTATCTATACCTATTGCATTGTATTCAACAACTGAAGTTTTTATTTTCATACCGTTATATAAGGCTCTTAATTGTTCAAGACTTTCTGCTTGTTCTATTTCAGGTTGTGGAAATTTTGTCATTTTGAATAATGCTTCACGTTTATAGCCATAAATTCCTATATGTTTATAAAATTTGGCTATTCCCATATTTCTTTCGTAAGGAATTTTTGAGCGTGAAAAATACATTGCATATCCGTTTATATCCTTTACGCATTTAACCATATTCGGATCATCTACATCTTCATTTTTGATTTCTGAAACAAGAGTAGATATATCTGCATTATTATCTTCTTTTAATAATTTTATAACTTCTTCAACGCAAGATGTATTTATCATTGGTTCATCACCTTGCAAATTTATTATGTATGAAAGTTCAGGATATTTTTCTGCTACTTCGACTATTCTGTCACTTCCGCATTTATGATTTTCTGATGTCATTTCTACATTTGCACCAAATGATTTTGCACAATCATATATTTCTTTATTATCAGTAGCAATAATTACAATATCTGCAGATTTTACTTGAATGGCTTTCTCCCATACCCATTGTATTATCGGCTTATTACACACCTTCAATAAAGGCTTTCCTTGTAATCTTTTTGAACCATATCTAGCAGGTATTATTATTGCTGTTTTTGACATATTAGTCCTCCCTTTGAACAACGAAAGCAATCCATTCTTTTTGTCTCATTTCTTCTATCATTTTTAAATTATTATTTTTGATTGCTTCTAATACAACATCTTCTTTTCCTTCAAGAATACCACTTAAAACTATTTTTGCGCCTTTTTTCATGATTCTTTTTAAATCAGGCATAATTGCTGCCAGTACATTATGTAGAATATTTGCAAATACAAAGTCATATTTTTCAGAATCTAAAATATCAGATGTTGCATTCTTAAATTTTATAGAAAGTTCTTGATTAACTTTTGCATTTATTTGAGCAGTTTCAACTGCTGTTTCATCTGTATCTACTGCATCTGCTTCTTTAGCACCAAGTTTCATTGCACATATTGCCAGAATTCCCGAACCGCAACCTATGTCTGCAATTATAGAGTTTTTTGCCATATATTTTTCACAAGCTTTGACACATAATTGCGTTGTAGCATGAGTGCCTGTTCCAAAAGCATTACCTGGATCTATATTTACAATGATTTCATTTTCTTTTGCTTCATATTTTTCCCAAGTTGGGCAGATTACTATTCTTTCTGATATTTTAGACGGCTTCCAATGTTCTTTCCATTTTTTAGACCAATCTATTATTTCTTGTTTCTTTATTGAAACATTCCAGCTTCCTATATCACAATTAAAAATGTGTTTATCAATCAAATCTTGTCTTTGTGCGTGGAAAAAAGCTTGTACGTTATCAAAATCCAATATATCTGCAACAATATATGCTTTTAATGTATTTTCAGTTGTTGATACAAGCTCTAAATTCTTATATTTTTCTTCTGCAGTTACAATACCTTCACATTCAAATTCTGTTTGAACAATATCGCAAACTATATCTGAACAAATAGGATTTATATCAATACATACTTCCCAATATGTTTTATTAACTACTGACAAAATACACCCATTCTTCTGAATTTATTGTATCTTTCATCTCTCAAAGTTTTGGGTTCAATACCCTTTAATTCCTTGATTTCTTTTATAATTGCATTTTTTAATTCTTTGCCCATTGCTTCATAGTCATTATGGGCACCGCCTAAAGGCTCTTTAACAATTCCATCAATTATTTCAAGTTTCAGTAAATCTTCACTTGTGATTTTTAATGCTTCAGCAGCTACATCAGCTTTAGATGCATCTCTCCATAATATTGAAGCACAGCCTTCTGGAGAAATAACAGTATAATAAGAATGTTCCAGCATTAATACTTTATCTGCTACTGCCAAACCTAAAGCACCACCACTACAGCCTTCGCCTGTGATAACCGCAATTATCGGAACATTTAGTTTTGCCATTTCTCTTAAGTTTACAGCTATAGCTGTTCCTTGAGCAGTTTCTTCCGCTTTCATCCCGGGATATGCCCCTGGTGTATCAATTAATGTAACTATCGGTAAATTAAATTTATTTGCGTGATAGAACAATCTTAATGCTTTTCTGTAGCCTTGAGGTTGTGGCATGCCAAAGTTATATATAAGATTTTCTTTTGTTGTTTTTCCTTTTTGTGTTCCGATTATAACTACACTTTGGCCGTCTATTTTTGCAATACCGCCTATTATGGCTCTGTCATCAGTACCTTCTCTATCTCCGTGTAATTCAATAAAATCTGTTGTCATTAATTTTATGTAGTCTAAGAATGTCGGCCTATCGGCATGTCTTGCTATTTGCAGTCTTTGTGCAGGAGTTAGCTTTGAATATAACTCTTTCTTATATTCTAAAGCTTGTTTTTCAAATGTTTCTATTTGATCTGATACATCCATACCTGATGACTCACTTATTTTTTTTAATTCTTGTATTTTTTCTTCTATTTCGTATAAAGGTTTTTCAAATTCTAAAATAGCCATACTCTTCTCCTACTTCGTATGCAAGCTAATTAATTTAGCTAATGTTGATTTTAAATCTGCCCTTGATGAAATCATGTCTATTTGACCGTATTTCATTAAGTAATTAGCTGTTTGGAAATCTGCCGGAAGACTTTGTCTTATGGTTTGTTCTATAACTCGTCTCCCTGCAAAACCTATTCTTGCATCTTGTTCAGCTATAATTATATCACCGAGTGTTGCAAAACTTGCAGTAACTCCGCCAAAAGTAGGTTCTGTCAGTACTGTAATATATAATAAACCTGCTTCATTTAATCTTGCAACTGCACAACTGGTCTTAGCCATTTGCATTAAGCTTAGTATACTTTCTTGCATTCTGGCTCCACCTGATGCTGTTATTGCTATCATCGGGATTTTTCTTTTTAATGCTTCTTCCATTGCAAGAGTGACTTTCTCGCCAACTACGCTCCCCATAGAACCGCCCATAAATTCAAAATCCATAACTGCTGCGGCAACTTCATGCCCGTCTATTTTTCCTACTCCTGAAATTACGGCTTCGTTCATATTTGTTTTTGCTTTTGCTTGAGCAATTCTTTTTTTATATGTTTCTGTATCTGAAAACTCTAGTGGATCAGCAGTTGTTATGTTTCCAAAAAGTTCTTCAAAAGAACCTTCATCAAATAGTTGATTAATACGTGTTCTTGCATTTATTCTGAAATGATAACCGCATTTTGGACAAACATCTAAATTTTCTTCTACTTCTTTTCTTAGTAATTGTGCATTACAGTTATAACATTTGACCCAAAGTTTACCTATACTGTCATCTATTTGTGCATCTTGGTTTCTTCTTGCTATTTGCATTTCTTTTCGTTGTTCGAACCAATCCTTTACTGTCATAAAAGACTTCCTCCGCTAATCTACTGGCTCTTTTGAGCTATATGCTTTTTTTTATTATTATTATACAACAAATATTTGAATGAGTAATATTATACTATTGTTTATAAGTTAATTTTTACATTTTTTCAGGTGCATCAACTGCAATTATGTTCATTGCTGATTTCAAAATTAATGTTACTGCTTTTACAATCGAAAGTCTCGCTATTAAAAGCTTTTCATCTTCGACAAGAACTTTCGTATATGAATAAAATTGATGAAAACTTGCGGCTAGTTCTTGTAAATATTTTGTTAATAAGTAAGGTGTTCTATTTCTTGCTGCAGTTTGGACTACTGTTTTATATTCTTCCAGTTTCAAAATTAATTTTTTTGTTGTTTCAATTACTTTTTCATCTCCACTTTGCCATAAAATTTCAAAGTCTTTTGAGTTTAATTCATTGATTTTGTTTTCTAAATCAGTAATCGTTGCATTTTCTTTTGTTTTGTTAATTATATCGAATTTCTCCTGAACAGCGTGTCTTAAAATTGAACAAGCTCTTGCGTGTGCATATTGAACATAAAATACAGGGTTTTCATCTGTTTTTGATTTGGCTAGTTCTACATCAAAATCAAGTGTAGTATCAATGCTTCTCATAATCATCCAGTATCTTGTTGCATCAACTCCTACTTCATCTATTAATTCATCAAGAGTTATCATTTTAGTTCTTTTTCCCATTCTAACTTGTTCACCATTCATAACTAAGTTAACAAGCTGACCTAAAAGAACTTCCAATGAGTTTGGATTGTATCCTAATACCTCTATAGATGCACGCATTCTTGGAATATAACCGTGGTGATCTGCTCCCCATATATTTATTAATGTATTAAAGCCTCTTTGTAATTTGTTGTAATGATATGCTATATCTGCAGTTAAATATGTATATGCTCCATCTGATTTCTTTATTACTCTGTCTTGATCATCACCATATTTTGATGAAGCAAACCATAGTGCTCCGTCTTTTTCATATAACACACCTAAATCATTCAGTTTCTTTATGCATTCTTCTACTTTTCCTGATTCATGCAGTGTTAATTCACTGAAATAATTGTCAAAATGTGTATGGAAATTTTCAAGTAATGCTTTTTGCATACTTAACATTTTTAATCTTGCATATTTACAAATATACTTTAATAATTCAGTATCGAATTCACCATTATATTTGTTTTTAATTTCTTCTGCTTTTTCTTTTTCTTCTTTTAAAAATTCTTTAGCTACAGGTATAAGATATTCACCTGTATAGAAATTTTTTGCTTCTTCCTCATCTGTCGGAAAGTCTATATTTATATTTAATTCTTTTAAAATTCTGATGTATAAGGATTTTCCAAGTTTTTGAATTTGACTTCCTGCATCATTTATATAAAATTCCTGATATACATCATATCCTGAGTATTTCATTACATTTGCAAGTGTACTGCCCATTGCAGCCCATCTTCCGTGTCCTATATGAAATGGACCTGTAGGATTTGCACTTACATATTCAAGTATTACTTTTGAATTATTGCCAATATTATTTTTCGCAAAATCAAGTTTCTTTTCCAAAATTTCTGCAAGAATACTGTTTAACATATCGCTATGTAGTTTAAAGTTTATAAAACCAGCTGTTACATTTATATCAAAGTTTGTCTTTTCTATATTATCGGCAATTATTTCTGCTATTTTTGCAGGTGGAAGTTTTGCATACTTTGAAAGTGATGAGACATTAACTGCAAAATCACCAAACTGAATATTTTTTGGAACTTCTGATTGCAAAGAAAATTCATCATCTTGTCCCATTTGTCCAAGACTTTTATTCTTAACCAGCTCTCTAATTGAAGCGTTAACTTTTTCCAAAAAATATTCTTTTAACATAATTTTGCTTTCTTAATGTCTGTACATTTATAAACTATAGCAAAAAAATGCAAAAGAAATAGAATTTTATAATAAAATATTTATTCTTCTTTTTTATCTTTTAATTTTTTTTTAATACATAGGTCATAAATATCTATACTGTTATTAAACTTATCTAAACTTCTTAAAAGTTTTCTAAGCTTTTTAATTGTACCGTCACTTGATAATGTAGTTTTAGTTTCCATATGTCCTCGAAATAAATAGAAAAAGCATGCAAAAATAAAATACTTACCTTTTAGTATGTTATTCCACTTTTTATTTATAAATAAACTACATTACTTTACATTATTAATTTATATTTTAGTTATACGGCAGCAAGTGTGAGTTGCTCGTCAATAATAACTTTGTAAATATCAACAGTTGAACTGATATTATCAATATTATCAATATTATCAAGAAGTTTTTTTATTTCTATGTCGAAATTCTGTGAGTTTAATAATTCATTACCCATTATTTTTCTTCTCCAAAAACTAACTTATTTGTTATCGACAAAAAAAAATAAAACTTTAATATTTTATAAAAGAGTTTACATATTATTACAATTGATTTTATAATTTAAAAAGTTCATACATTATAATTGAGGCACATACTGATAAATTCAGTGATTCTACATTATTTTTCATCTTTAGTATTATATTTTTGTCAGCAATTTTGATAAGTTCGGATGATAAACCATTAGCTTCAGAACCAAACATAATAATGTATTTTTTTAGATTTTTGCATTCTTCAATAGAATTTGTATTCTTTTCATATAATGCTGTTGAAATTTTCTCGAAATCTTTGAAATTGCTTTTGATTTCTTCTGTATCTTTTAGTTCTATTATAGGAATTCTAAAAAAATTACCTGCTGTTGAACGTATTACTTTGGGTGAATACATATCAACACAATTTTTATATAATATTATTCCATCTATGCCGAAAGCTGATGCACTTCTTATAATTGTTCCTAAGTTACCAGGGTCACTTATTGAATCTAAAAGTATCAATTTATTTTTTTTTATAAAATCGTTTATTTTATATTCTTTTTTCTTTGCAACTGCAAGAATTTCACAAGTCGAACTTGTTGTAGAAATTTTTTTCATTATTGATTCATCAATAATTTTTACAGTATATTTTTCTGTTTCAAAATCTTTTAGCGCATATATTTCTTCTATATCAATATTATTTTCTATTAATTCTTCAATAGCTTTAATACCTTCAACAATAAAAAGACCAAATTCATCTCTATATTTTTTTTGATGAAGTTTTACAATTTCTTTTATTTTATTTTTTGGAATGGCATTTATAGAAGACATGCATTTGCCTGCCATTTCATATAGTAATATTTTTCATAATCGTTCATTGAAGAAAAATCAACTAGTTTAATCTCAAATGGAAAATGTGAAAAAGAATTCATTGTAATTTTATCTTCTTCATATTTCGCATATACTGTATTTTCTAACCTTATGCCTCCCCAACCTTCTTTGTATACACCTGGCTCTATTGAAAATACAGTATTTTCTATTATCTTGGTTTTTGCAGCATCAGATGATGAAACTCTCGGAGGTATTTCGTGTACACCGATTCCTACACCATGCCCGGTTCCGTGTGCAAATGCATAATCTTCTGTTATTGATTTTTCTATTGTTTCTCTTGCTATTTTATCTATATTATAATAAGCGGACTTTTTATTGTATTTATTATAACAAGCGTTTAAAAAGGCTTTAAGAACTGCAGTATATGCTGCTTTTTGTTCTGAATTTGGCGTACCTTTTATAAAAGTTCTTGTTGTATCTGTCGCAAGACCACCTTCATAGTATCCGCCATAATCTATTAACAATAAGTCACCATCATTAACCATTTTTTCTTTTGATGGTGTTGAGTAGTGGATTATAGATGTGTTTGATCCCGCTGCTACTATTGGTTTAAAACTTAGCGATAATGCTCCATTTTCTTTCATTGATTTTATAAGTGCTTCATAATAGTCATATTCAGAGTATATTTCTTCTGAATTTAACATATCACATACAATTTTTAATGCTTTATCTGCTCTTTCAAAACAGTGTTTCAAATGGGCAATTTCATTTTCATTTTTTACGGTTTTATATAATTTGAAATAGCTTGGCAATATTTTATTTGATTGGTTTAGCAATTTATAATCATAAATTGTTAATTGTTCTTCATCTATAAATAATTCTGTTTTTTCTAAATTTTTTAGTACTGCTTCATATTCAGATAAAGTCTTTACTTCAAAATATTCCCCAATATATGGGAGTGTGCAGTTTGTAAAAATAATTGCTTTATTTTCATTTATGATTGCTTTCGCTGGGAATATTGCACTGTATTCAAAATCATATGAACGTAAATTTGTTAGATAAGCAATATCTTCAAGTGATGTTACTAAAATATTAAAATTACTACCTAAATATTCTTTTATTTTTGTATATTTCTCATCCGGAGTTATACCTGCAATTTCTGTATCAATTTTGAAAATATTGTAGTTTGTTTCTTTTATTGAGTCTTTTTTATATTCCATTACAGGATCATTATTTAACAGTTTGATTGTTGAATTTTTTTGTTGCAGTTTTTTTGTTAAATTATCAAAGAATTTTTTTGATGTTTTTGTAGAAATAATACCTAATTTGAAGTATGAAGGAACAATTTCAGTTAATGCATTTAAAAATGACTGTGAAAGAGGCATTTTTACGACCTCTATATATTCGTGATTAACTTGATTGTCTGCTTGTTCATGATATCTTGTATCGACAAATAAATATATCTTATCTTGTGTAAATAAAACATCGCCGGTTGAACCTGTAAATTCTGTAAGATGATATCTTGAATTCAATTCTAATAAATTATACTCAACAAGAAATTCATTTGTCGAGTTAACAACTAATCCGTCGATATCATTTTTTGACAGGAAATTTTTTAAATATTCTATTAATTTTATATCCATTAGTCTTTTTTATCTGTTAAGTATATTAAGTGATAACCGAATTGAGTTTTAATTGGGTTTGAAACATCGCCTACATTCATAGAAAAAGCCGCTTCTTCAAATTCTTTAACCATCTGACCTTTTGTAAAATATCCCAAGTCTCCGCCATTTTGACCAGAGGGACATAACGAAACTTCTTTGGCTACTTGTGCAAAATCTTTCCCATTATCAATTTCTTCTTTAATTTTTAATGCTTCTTCTTCTGTTTTGACGAGTAAGTGACTCGCTTTTACAAATGTTGTCATATTATCTCCTATCTTAAAATTTAATTTTTATAAATTTTACTATTTTTATGAAGTATAACATGTACTTATTTTTTCAGCAAAAAAAATATTTATGTGAATTATATAGTTATGAATGTAACACAATTAATATCTGCCATTTCTTCTGCAAAGTGTTTGAGAAAAAACCTGTCTTCTCAGATAAATCCGAATATTAGTATTCCAAATTCGCCAAATGATAGTTTTGAGATGAGTCTTTCTGCAAAACGCAATTTGCAGGCAAAAAAAATATTATCTCGTACAAAAAAGTTTGATATAGATTCATATAATTTCCTTTCCAAGTCCGAAAGGACAGTTTTAATGGCTACAAGCCTGCATGTACAAGATGCGGCAAAGCAATCAGTTAAAATGGGACTTGCTGTAAAAAAACATTTGGATGAAAGATTTGGTGATGGTAATTATGTTTTTGTTAGTATAGGGACTTCACCTGCAGGTATTGGACGTGTTCTCGAATTTATGGGAGTAGAGACAAAATATATACCTATATCTGGTCTTAGTTTCTGTTCTCAAAATGATTATTATAAAAAGTTTGTTCCTCTATTCCCAAAGTATATTGACTTTCTTGATAATCAAGGAATTTCAAAAGAAAAGATAGAAGCTTCAGGAAAGACATATTTATTTTTTGATTATACCCGTTCAGGCAGGTCATTAAAATTATTTCAAAAAATTATGCGTGAATATTTTGGTATAGATTGCAAAAATATAAAATATAAAAGTTTTGATTATGAGTGTTATTCTGCTTCTGCAAAAAAAATTGATCCTGAAAAATATGCAGTTGATTATATAGATTTTTATGTTAATAAGGAACACATTGCAGAATTTGCTGGAGTTGATCATCTTCCGTTATGGGAATTGGATAAGATTGAACGTTGCAAAACTTTTGAATCGGAAAACTCTAAAAGATTTAATTTCTTGATTATTGATATGTTGAAAAGAAAAAAGTTATTAAAATATAATCCGAAAAATAAAAACACTTTATAGTATTATACTATAATAATCGAATGCTATGGTTAAACGTAAACAGGTATTTTTATGTCGAAGTCTGTAAATTATATCTTTTTTTCTTTATTAGTAATTTTTTGCCTCGTTTTTACATTCCTATACTTAAAAAATGAAAGTCCGATATATGCTTGTGATTTGTTTGATCAAAATCTCTTTTATTATGATTTCGGTAATTTGCTTTTAAATAATCCACAAGAATTTTTTAAAGAATTTTTTTATTCAATATATTCCTTAAACAGAAATCCATTTCTAAATGTATTCTTATTACCTTTCTTTTTTATTTTTAGAGAAAGCAGATTTGGTTATATTTTGGCTGTTGAGATTATGTTTATGCTTCCAGCTATGTATTTGATTTTGAACTTGGTAAAAAAGTACTTTATATATGAATCTTTAGTTAGTAGTAAATTATATATGTTTTTATTATATTCATCTATTTTCCTTTTTCCTATGATATGGGTGTCTGTTTTATCAGGGATACCTGATATCTGCGGTATTGTTTTTATTTTATTTTCTTTTCATTTGTATTTTTTATATAAATTTGATAATAAGATTTCATTTAAAGTTATTATTCTATTGGCAATTTTATTATATTTATCTTTTTTGGTAAGAAGGTGGTATTCCGTTGTAATTTTAAGTTTTCTTTTGTCTATATTTATTGAAAATGTAATTAATTCAATTATTAATTTTGATAATATTAAATCTTTTTTGAAAAAGAATTTAATGACTATATTGAATATATTAATAATTTCAATGATAGTTACAGTCTTGGCTTGTATTTTTCAAAGGGATTATGTATGTTCAATATTTAGTAAAGAAATAGCTGAGCGAGCTGTGTATTCTTTAAATTATAACCAAATTCCTTTTTTGACATATCAAAGTTTGGGATATTTTTGCATTATCTTTTCTGTTTTGGGTATTATTTTTAATATAAAAAATTCAAAAGCAAGGTTTATTATATTTAATTTAGGAATATATGTTTTTTTATTTCTTGTTGTTATGAATAATCAGTTATTATGGATTAATCATTATTTATATATTGCATTTTGTACTGTAATATTTTATATTTTGGGGTTATCATTTATTTTAAAGATTATTCCCAACAGTATTATAAGAAATATAGTAATTGTTCTTTTTATAATTTTTAATTTTGTAAATTTTCTTACATTTTATTCATTTGAAAAACCTCGTTTTCTGGAAAAAATATTGCCTACAAATCAATATTATCCTGTTAAGAATCCAAATTTTGAAAAAATTTCAAAGTTATTAAAGTATTTTGAATTTCAATATTCAAAAAATAAAGATATAAAAGTTGTACAATACGGATTAAATAAATCATCCGGATATTATCAATTTAGGAGTATTTCACCCAAAAGCGATTTTGCCAGAAATAATGTACTTCCTGAAATTGTTTTTGATTCAGATATAACATACTTAAATCAAGATACAGATTATATTATTTTATTATCCCCTTTAGGTCTTTTCTCTGATAAAAAGTATAGTACAAAACTTATTGAATTATCTAATCAGCTTTTGAATAATTACGGTATCGGAAAGAATTATGAGTTAATAAAAGATATGGAGTTAGATGGGGAACAACCTGCAAATTTAAAATTGTATAAAAAAATTAAAGACTAACTCTTTTTTATGTATAATTGTTTCTATGAAGAAATTATATATAGAAACTCTGGGTTGCCAGATGAATAAGTCAGACAGTGAAAGAATAGCGGGAATTCTTTCTCATTTTGACTATGTTGAAACGGATGTTGAAAAAGAAGCTGATTTATTAATCATAAATACATGCAGTATTCGTCAATTGTCAGCTGATAAAGCATATAGTAAATTAGGAGTTTGGGGGAAATGGAAAAAATCTCGTCCTGAATTAAAAATTGCTATTTGTGGATGTGTTGCACAGCAAGATAAAGAAAAAGTTAGAGTTAGGGCTCCTTATGTTGACTTGGTTTTTGGCACGCATAATATTTACCAATTACCTGAATTAATAAAAAAAATTGAAAATAATGAGAAAGTTTGTGCTATAACCAATAATCCGGTTGTATGTAATCAAAATGATTTTAAGATATTAAGAAAAAAAGATTCTGTTAATGCATGGATACCAATAATTGAAGGCTGCAATAATTTCTGCACATATTGTGTTGTACCTTTTACAAGAGGCAGAGAAAGAAGCAGATATCCTGAAGAAATAATACAAGAAGCTAAAAATATTATAAAAGAAGGTTTTAAAGAAATTACTCTTTTAGGTCAAAATGTTGATAGTTACGGAAAAGATTTAAAGGATAAAAACATTACTCTAGCTAATCTTTTGCGCGATTTAAATAAATTAGATGGTGAATTTCGCATTCGTTTTGTTACTTCATATCCTTCAGATATTACTGATGACTTGATTGATTCAGTTAGTGAATGCAACAAGGTTTGTAAGTATTTTCATATTCCTATGCAATCAGGGAATTCTCGTATACTTGCTGAAATGAACAGACATTATTCAAAAGAGCAATATTATGAGATTGTTTCTAAAATAAGGAAGCGTTTCCCTAATGTAGCTATAACAAGTGATTTTATAGCTGGTTTTCCTAGTGAAACAGAAGAAGAGTTTCAAGATACTTTAAATGCAATTGATGAATTAGAGCTTGATTATTCAAATACTGCGGCATATTCTCCGAGAATATTTACTAAAGCTGGAAAAATGGTTGATAAGTTTATTTCTGAAGACGTTAAGTATGAAAGATTAGAAAGACTTAATGAAAAAAATCGTGAAGTTTGTTTAAAATCAAACGAAAAGTTTGTTGGAAAAGTACTTAATGTTTTAGTTGAAGGTAAAACTGAAAAAGAGGGAATTGTTGTTTTAAACTCAAGAGCAGGTAATAACAAAATTGTACATTTTGTTGATGATACAAAAAATATTGGTGATTTTGTTAATGTTAAAATTACAAAAGCCCAGACTTGGTGTTTATATGGGGAGTCTGTTTAATTAATTTTTTATATTAGCACTATATATTCTACTTGTGTTTAGTTTATTATTTCTGGCATGTTGTGTTAATCTTTAGTTATGAAAAATTTCAGAAAAATAATTCTTATTTTAGTATTTGTTCTAATTATCATGGTATCTTGTTTTAGAGTTGACAATGGTAGGCAAAATATTAGTTCCAAAGTTGATAATAATATAAAAAGTGTTTATGTAAAAAAGCTGTATAAGCCATATAGTACAGAATTTTATGATGGAGTAGATTATAAAATGTCAAGGTCACCTGTTGGAAAATATGGAGGACAAATAGTTTCTTCAACAATTGGAGAAGGTCCAAAAACATTTAATCCTTGGGTGTCAAAAGATGCTACTTCTTCTCAAATTGGGGATTTATTATATGATTCTTTGTTTACAACTGACCCGGATACTGGTGATGTTATTCCAAATCTAGCAAAGAAAATGACAGTTTCGGACGATTTAAAAACATATACAATTAAATTACGTAGAGGCGCAAAATGGACAGATGGTAATGAAATAACTGCGGATGATGTTGTCTTTACTTGGAATGAAATTATTTTGGCAGGGTTTGGTAATACTTCATTAAGGGACTCGGTTCTTATTGATGGTGAATATCCGAAAGTAAGGAAGATAGATAAATATACGGTAGAATTTACAATAAAGAAACCTTTTGCTCCATTTCAAAGATTTGTTGGTACTTCTATAGCACCGGCTCATATATTCAGACCTGTGATAAGAAAAGGTAAAAGATATTTTGATTCATTTTTAGGTACGACTACTAATCCTAAAGATATTGTTTCTTCCGGAGCTTTCATGTTGGAAGAGTATGTTCCTGCTCAACGAGTTGTGTTAAAAAGAAATCCTAATTACTATTCTATGGATGAAAATCACAATAAACTTCCATATATAGATAAGTATGTAATTTTAATTGTTGGTGATCTGAATAATGAGTTATTAAAATTTGAATCGGGTGAGCTTGATGTTATTTCTGTTAGAGGCAAAGATTTGCCCAGATTTAAAGAAAAAGAAAAAAAATCTGATTTTAAAATTTATAATCTTGGTCCAAATACCGGAACTATGTTTATTACTTTTAATTTGAATACTAGAAAAAATAAAAACGGAAAACCATATGTAAATCCAATGAAGCAGAAATGGTTTAATGATTTAAATTTTAGAACAGCTATAGATTATGCAATTGACAGAAATTCAATGGTATATAATGTTGCAAATGGTGTTGCACAACCTTTATTTACGGCAGAATCACTTTCTTCAATTTTCTTAAATGAAAATATTGCCTCAGGTCATGAAAGAGATATTGAATATGCAAAATCTCTTTTAGCAAAATCAGGTTTTTATTGGGATAATAAAGGTTATTTGCATGATAAAGATGGTAATGAAGTTGAATTTAATTTATATACAAACGCAGGGCAAACTGAGCGTGAGGCTTGCGGGGTCATGGTTAAAGAAGATTTAAGAGATTTAGGAATAAAAGTTAACTTTAAACCTATTGAATTTAATTCACTTGTAAGTAAGATAATGACTACATCTGATTGGGAAGTTATTCTTATGGGGTTAACAGGAAGCCCATTAGAACCTCATAGCGGAAAGAATGTTTGGTATTCAAAAGGGCATCTCCATTTGTTCAATATGCGTTTTAATGACGACAAAAACGATGTCGTATTACCTTGGGAAAAAGAACTTGATGAAATTATTGAAAAAGGTGCTTTGGAACTTGATTTTTCTAAAAGAAAAGCAATTTATGATAAATATCAACAAATAATATATGATCAAAGACCTATTATATATTTATATTCCCCTCTAACTATAATGGCTATTAGAAATAAGATAAAAAACCTTCATCCAACGGCATTGGGAGGGGCTTTTCATAATCTTGATGAAGTATATATTGATCAATAAGTAATTATTATTTAAAGATAATTTTTTTTTAATATCTTTTTTATTTGCTAAATTTCAATTTCGCAAATTTTTAGTAGTTCTAAACAATCTTTTTACAAAGTATTTTAATAAAAAACAAAAGATAATTATTAACATTTGTAAACCTGATTTTTTTTGTTTAGCATTTTGAAAAAAAAAAAAAACTTTATATAAAAGTAAAAAGTATTTACTAAAAACGAGGAGGAAAAGGGATGAATGCAAATTCATTGGGTACAAATGTTGCTGGGATTAATCAGGTTCCAGAGGTAAAAAAAGAACAGGAAAAAGCTGTTAAAAATACCGTTGAAGAACAGTTAATTGATTTTTCATTTTCAGGAAATACAAGCTCTGAGATTGGTGATGTGCTTATTTCAACTGAAGATTATTTACCGGATATGGATACCGATGGAGATGGACAAGTTATCAAAAATGAAATTATTGAATTCATAAAATCATTATTTCACAAAGATGAAAATGCAGATTTAACAGATAAGTTAGATGCAAATGGCGATGGTGTAATAACTCAAGAAGAAGTTGATACATATAACAAAGCAAATCCGAGTGAAGAATTAGATAAAACCGATTTGGAAACAATAGACGAAGTTGTTGAAGAAGAAGAAAAAGATTATTTACCTGAACTAGATGCTAACGGTGATGGTAAAGTTTCTGAAGATGAAATTCTTGGATTCTTTGAGGAAAAACTTAAGGGATCTGAGGAGGAAGAAGATATATCAGCTAAAATTGATGCTAACGGTGATGGTATAATTACCCAGGAAGAATTGGATGATTATAACTACAGAACTCAAGATATAAGAGGTGAATTAGATGCTAATGGTGACGGAATTATAACTCAAGATGAAGTTGATAATTATAATAAAGGAAACGAAGGTAAAGAGGAAGATACTCCATTTACTCCAATTAACCCATTTGGTCCTGGTTTCAGCTTGGAAGGTGATGGAAAATTTACTCTTAAACCTCTAGATATATCTTTTAGACAAGAACATATACTATGTTAAAAGTAGAGTGACTCAACTTTCTATATAAATATATTTGATTACAAACATTAAAAGACCTTAAAGGTTATTAAGAGAGAATTCTCCCCCCCCATATAAAAGATGTACATTATTAATTTAGTGTACATCTTTTAAATATTTTTATAATAAAATCTTTTAATTTCTTTTAAATATTGATAATATGTTGGAATGAATAAAGTTTTGGTTATATTGTCTGACAATAATAAAGGTAAATTTATTTCAAAGGGCTTTTCTTCTGCGTTTAAAGATTTATCTTATTTTGTATATGAAAAAAAAATATATGATTTAAATGTTGAAGAAATAAAAAAAATTAGTCCTAAAATAATATTCATTTTTTGGACTGATGTTACACAAGTCGATGCATTATGTAATTTTCTTCAAAATTACAATTCTTCTGATTCGATTTTTATACACTGTGCAGATCTATTAAAAGATATTGCTTTTGATTGTATAAATAAAAAAAATCATTACTTATTTTATTCTGATTCAAAATCAAAAAGAAATAAGTATATACCTGCAATTGATTCAAAAGAATATAAGACAAAGTTTAGGGGTTTTAATTATGATATAACCTTTTCCGGTAATCCTGCATTTAGACATAGAGAATTAATTTTAGCAAAATTGATATATAATTTTGGACCTATCAATATATTTTGCAGGTCTTTTGATTTTTATAAAAGTGTAGAAGAAATACAAAAACTAAAAATATTTGATGATTATTTTCTTGAAATATATAGGAATTCATACAGAGGCTATGTTGAGACACAAAAAGAACTTTCAAAAATATATGCTTCTTCTAAAATAAATATTGATATGGCCAAAGATTGTGATAAAAGTATTAGTTACAGATGCCTTGAAATATTGGCATCAGGTGGTTTCTTGATAGCTCCAAAAAGCAAAGAGCTTATTACTAAGTTTGAAGATGGAATAGATCTTGAAACATATTTGAGTACTGATGAACTGGTAGATAAAATAAGATTTTATCTTTCTAACCTAAATATTGCTCAATATATTGCAATCAATGGTAAAAAGAATACAGTTAGTAATCATTCTTTTTATGATAGACTAAAGAAGATGTTAAAGGTGATTTATGGTAAAAATTTTAGTAATAGATGATGATGTAGCTATTAATGAGCTTATAAAAGTAAATTTGGAATTAGCTTTTTATAAAGTAATTACTGCTCTTGACGGAAATAAAGGTTATGCCTTAGCAAAACAAGAATTACCTGATTTGATAATATTAGACGTTATGATGCCTGAAGTAGACGGGTATACAGTTGCAAAAAGAATAAGAGAAAATGAAGAAACAAAAGACATACCAATAATCATGCTTACAGCATTAAATATGCTTCAAAATAAGGTACAGGGGTTTAATATTGGTGTTGATGATTATTTGTGTAAACCTTTTGAAATGGAAGAGCTCTTAGTGCGAATAAAAGCATTGCTTAAAAGGACGAATAATATCCCAAAATCTTTTGCGGTTAAAGAGGTCTTGACACAAGGTGATATTACTTTAATTCCTGAAACATATTCTATTGAAATTAATGGACAACAAGTTAAAGTTACTCCAATAGAGTTTGATATTGTAAATTTGTTAATGCAAAATTATGGAAATATGGTATCAAGTGCAAAAATATTGAATGATGTTTGGGGCTATTCTGCAGATGATGCAGTAGAAACAATAAGAGTCCATATGCGTCATATCAGAACAAAAATTGATAAAATTTCTAACGGTAAAAAATACATAGAAACAATTTATGGCGGGGGATATAGGTTAGTTCCTGACGGCTCGGCAAAAAAATAATAATTAACTTATGAGCAAAAAAAAATATTTTTATATTTAATCAAAGTATGAAAATTATCGGTACTCAAAATTCTGTATTTAATTTTTGTTCAAAGAAAACATTTAAAAAAATGTTTGATAAGTGTGCATATTCTGGCGAAGGGTTTGCACCATATGATACAAGGACAATTGAACATATAATTCCTGTTGTAAAAGGTGGTGAAAATGAATTTTCTAATTATTTAGTTGTTAGAAGAAGTTGGAATATGGACAGAAGTGATCAGCCCTTGGATGAATTTATAAAAGAAAATCCTCAAGTAAAAGAAAATATAGTTGCAGCTGTTAATTCGAAAGAAGGTCAAATAATTGAAGGTATAAATTGGGCTGATGAAGTTAAAAAGACTTTGTTAAAAGAAATAGGATATGATATTTTCAAGCAATAAAAAAGGTTGATATTAGTATCAACCTTTAACATTTTATATTTTTATTTTTGTTTGAAATCAAACTCTATTTTTGCTTCAATAGTTGCTTCACTTACAAATTTGTTATAAGTAATACTATCAGGATCTTCTCCATTATTTTCCTGCTTATAGGTACTAATTTTCTCTTCAAGAATTTCATCAAATTTTTCTAACTTTTCTTTATATTCTTGCGAACTAAGTATATTTCCGTCTGTAAAGCTTATTTCATATTCAACGCCATTTATTCTTATTGTTGAAGATGAACTACCACCGGTAGAACCTAATCCATTCTTTTCTATTAAAGCCAGATTGTCTTCAAAGCTTCTTGACCCACCCCATTGACCTGGAGCATCCCCATTTGCTGTATAGACAGCTCTTACTGCTGTTGATACATCTAATGTATTTTCACTGTATAAATCAGCAATCGTACTTGTGCCTTCGAATTCGCCATTATTTATCATCATTTCAAGATTATCCATTAACTCAAAATAATCATCTTCTCTTCCGATAAAGTCAGCTTTAGAAATACATTCATATCCGCCTAATGTATCAAGAATGCTTGAAAGATTTATTTCTGCACCATTTGCAACACCATCAGGAATTAAACAATCAGAAAAAATCATGCTTCCTTTTTTACCATTCTTATCTGTCAAAATTTTTGCGTCTTTATCATAAACAGCATCGTAAACTTCATCATATATTGCATTGATTTTCTCTTCATCATTTCCTGCTTCTGCAATCTTTGCTTTTAAATCATCAGGCAGTTCTACTAATGAAAAGGAATATGTTCTGTTTTGCCAACTTGAAGCATTCCCAACTGCATCAATTCTAATACCTAATAAAGCAAGTTGTTTTACACCAATAGAATCTTTTGTTCCGAATAAGTTTCTTAAGTTTTGATCGCCTGCATTATTTATTACTTCTTCAAGTTTTTCTTGAATATATAAATCTAATTCGCTATCGAAAGATAAAGCAATTGCATCGGCAATCTGAACATTTTCTTCATCACCGGTAATTTGTCCGTCACCGTCAACGTCCATTGTGACCAGCCATTCTTTATTTTGAAGAAATTCTTCGATTCTATCATATCCGTCTACTATATTTCTGTTAAATAATTTATCATAATTTCGCAAATCATATACACATTCTTTTGCACTAGAATATTTTTTTTCATTTTGCTCATATTTTTCAAAAATTGAATAATATGAGTTATTGCTTGAAGAAGATGATGAACTTCCTCTGCTGGAACTTGAAGAACTTGATGAACTTGAACCACTGTACTTCTGTTTTATTGCTTCATAAGAAATTTGTGCCATAATATTTCTCTTTCTCTTTTATCCTTATATAGATAAAGTATATTTGATAAATTAAATTAACAATTAAATATAAAATATTAAGAAAAATTAAGAAACACATATGTGAACATATAAAAAATATATCTTTTATGTTTCTTGTAGTGTATCATTAATATATATTATTTTGTATATTTGGAGATTTTATCATTCTGTGTGATGTTGTAAAATGTATACAAATTTTAAATATTAGTTTATTTTTTAATTATAATATATAATTGTTTCTTGTATTTGGTAGTAAAAGGAGAGTACAATGATATTTTTTGAAAAATGCCAAAGCTCTGTTAAAAAGTTATTTGCTGCGTTCGCATTAGCTATTTTTATTGGAGTACCGGCATTTGCCGGAGAGGCAAATCTTGTAGTTCCAAAGATTGAAGGAGACAATTTTAATCTTTTAGTTGCTGGTATTATTGTTTCTGTTCTTGGTCTTATATGGGGGCTTATTGCTTATGGACAAATTAAATCAGTTAAAGCTCATAAAGCAATGATAGAAATAGGTAATACTATTTTTGAAACATGTAAAACATATCTTATCCAACAAGGAAAATTTTTAATTGTATTAGAAATTTTAATTGCAATTTGTATTGCATTTTATTTTGGTTTCTTGCAAGAAATGTCAGTTAAAAATGTCTTAATTATATTAATTGCATCTGTTGTTGGTATTTTAGGTTCATATGGTGTTGCTTGGTTTGGTATAAGAATGAATACTTTAGCAAATGCAAGAACATCATTTACTGCACTTAAAAATAAGCCTTTGGATATTTTGAATATTCCTTTAAAAGCAGGCATGAGTATTGGTGTATTATTGGTAAGTGTTGAACTTATTGTAATGCTTACAATCTTGTTGTTTGTTCCGGGGCATTTGGCAGGTGCTTGTTTTATCGGATTCGCAATTGGCGAATCATTAGGAGCTTCAGCACTTCGTGTAGCAGGTGGTATTTTTACAAAGATTGCCGATATTGGATCTGATTTGATGAAAATTCAATTTGGAATAAAAGAAGATGATCCGAGAAATCCCGGAGTTATTGCTGATTGTACCGGTGATAATGCCGGAGATTCAATAGGACCTACTGCAGACGGATTTGAAACATATGGTGTTACAGGAGTTGCTCTTGTTAGTTTTATACTTTTAGGTGTTTTCCCTGAATATCAAATTCAACTATTAACATGGATTTTCGTAATGAGATACCTAATGATTATTACTTCTGTGGTTGCATATGGAGTAAATAATTTGTTAAATAAAGTTCTTTTTGGCAAAAAACCAGATTTTGACTTTGAAGCTCCTTTGACAAATTTAGTTTGGTTAACATCTATATTATCAATTGCTATGACTTTTGGAGTAAGCCATTATTTACTTGGGACAATGCCAAATAATTTATGGTTAACTCTTTCAATTATAATCAGCTGTGGTACATTAGGTGCTGCTTTAATTCCTGAATTTACAAAGGTGTTTACTTCACCAAAAGCGAAACATACTTCAGAAGTTGTTACTGCCTCAAAAGAAGGTGGTGCTTCATTGACAATATTATCAGGTATAGTATCCGGTAATTTTTCTGGTTTTTGGATAGGTCTTGTAATTGTTGCATTAATGACAATGTCATATTTTGCAAGTTTACATATACCTTCAGAAATAATGATTTATTCATCAGTATTTGCATTTGGTTTAGTTGCATTTGGTTTCTTGGGAATGGGGCCTGTTACAATTGCAGTTGATAGCTATGGTCCGGTTACTGATAATGCTCAATCAGTTTATGAATTATCATTGATTGAAGAAATTCCAAATGTAGCTGATGAAATAAAAAATGAATTTGGATTTGAGCCAAACTTTGATAATGCAAAGAAATTTCTGGAACAAAATGATGGAGCCGGTAATACATTTAAAGCTACATCAAAACCTGTATTGATTGGTACAGCTGTAGTTGGTGCTACAACAATGATTTTCTCTTTGATTTTAGTTATAAAAGAAACATTGGGAATTGAACCTGAAGCAATTTTAAATTTATTAAATCCATATACAATTTTAGGCTTGTTAATGGGTGGTGCTGTAATATATTGGTTCTCGGGTGCTTCTATGCAAGCAGTTACTACAGGTGCATACAGAGCCGTTGAATATATTTCAAACCATATTAAGCTGGGTGAATGTGATGATAAAAAAGCAAATGTAGACAATTCAAAAGAAGTTGTAAGAATTTGTACTGAGTATGCGCAGAAAGGTATGTTAAATATATTTATTGCATTATTTGCTTTTGCACTTGCATTTGCGTGTTTATCAGCTCCAATGGCTGAAAACGTAAATCCTGTATCCTTCTTTGTAAGTTACTTAATAGGGATTGCTGTTTTTGGTTTATTCCAAGCTGTATTTATGGCAAATGCCGGCGGATGTTGGGATAATGCTAAAAAGATTGTAGAAGTTGATTTATGTGAGAAAGGAACACCGTTACATGATGCAACAGTTGTTGGTGATACAGTTGGTGATCCATTTAAAGATACTTCATCTGTTGCAATGAATCCAATTATTAAATTTACGACATTATTCGGTTTACTTGCTATGGAAATTGCGATTGCTCCTTCTTTTAAGGAAGCTGCTCCTATTGTAGGTGTAGTCTTATTTATAGTTGCAATTGTCTTTGTCATACGTTCATTCTATGCAATGAGAATACCGACAGATAAATAAATTATAAAAAAAAGAAAGGGCAAGAAATTTTTCTTGCCCTTTCTTTTTTCTAAAAAACCAAATATTAATAGTCAGAAACAGAACTTTCTTCTTCTTCTTCCGAATCTTCTTTATTATAATTTGTGTCAAAGTCATCTGGCAAAAGATCATTATCTGGCCAAATAGTTGTTTCATCTGCTCTCGTTGCAGCCAAATTATTACTTGCAGAAAAATCAGAATCTGTTAAATCTGCTTCTTTAACAATACATCCGGCCATGTCTGCATCTGTAAAATTGCAATAATTTACTGTTGCATAACTATAATCTGTACCATTTAATATTGCTTCAGAAAAATCACTTTCTATGATATTTGCTCTTGTAAAATCTGCTGCATTTAAATCTGCTGCAGTAAAATTACAGTTAGAAAGATGGGCATCCGTAAAAGATGTACCGGCCAGTTCCGTGTTTGAAAAATCTATTTCTTCTAAAGTAATGTTTGAAAAATCCAGTTCTGTCAGGTCAAGCTCCTCAACAGATTTCTTATATGAATTATACTCTTCAGGATTTTTAATAATTAATTCTGCGAGTTCTTCTTTTGAATACATTTAATATTCTCCTTTTTTTCTCTACCTCATAATATATACTAACCATATTCTTATTCCACAATTGTATAATTTTATAACATTATTATTTTCTTATTTATTTTTTTATTGTCAAGATTTTATATTTTAAGGGCAATTTTTTTTTCTTGTTTGTTTTTATATTAACATAAGGGTGGTTTTATAAGGTCTTGTTATTTTGAGTATGTTTAATAAGGTAGGACAAATTAATATTGCTAATACTGGTAATGTGCCTAGTTCAAGCTTAGGAAAAAATAAACCTGTGTTTAACTCTTATTCCTTTCAAAAGGATATATATGTTAAATCAGTACCAGTAAAACAAGCTACAGTATCAAAAAACAATACAACATTACCTATATCAAGTTTTTATTCTCCGAAACAACTTTTAAATGCATATTTAAATCCTTCATATTTGAATTTTTTGGTTAATACAAATCCCAATATAAATGATATATTAAGTTCAAAGGGTATACAAACAAAGGTTTATCCTGAAAATGTAAGAAATATAATAAATTCACATATAACAACAACGACGGCTTTTGCTCTTCAGATTGCAAATACAATGGAACTTTCTCAATCTGATAAACAAGTTTTGGAACAAGCATGTGTTTTTCATGATATTGGAAAAGTTTTGATTCCTAAAGAAATAATAGAAAAACACGGAATTTTAACAAGTGAAGAAAAACAAATAATGAGTTTACATGCTGAATTAGGTTCTGAATTATTATCATCAACCGGAATAAATGAAAGAGTTATTAACTTAGTAAAAAACCACCATAATGCAGGTAACAATACAGATATATTAGGACAAATACTGTCTGTCGCTGATATATATTCAGCGCTAAGAGAAACCAGAAGCTATAAAGAAGCTTTAACGGAAAGTGAAGCATTAAAAATCTTAGACCAAAAAGCCCAAAATGGGGAAGTAAGTACAGAAGTAGTAAATGCTTTAAAAGCATCTTTAAATTCAAAATCTGTAAATGCTGCATAAAAAAAGAACCCTGAAAAGGGTTCTTTTTGTTTTTTAATTTTATATAGCTCTCTGAACTTTTCCTGCTCTTAAGCAAGAAGTGCATACTTTAACTCTTTTTACAGTGCCATTTTCAATTATTTTTACTGATTGCAAATTAGGACTTTGTCTGTACACATGATGTTTATGAGAGAATGAAAGTTTTGCTGCTTTCAAAGGTTTTTTTCCGCAAACTGCGCATTCAACTGACATTTTATATTTCCTTTCAAATAATTTCTTATAGCTTGATGATATAAGAAAAAAAAGTAATAATCAAGCCTTTTTTCCATCTTATATTAAATATTCTAAACAAAACGAGAAAACAAGGTGTTATAAGGGCATTTTTGTAATAGAATATAGTTGAGGAATATTAGGGATGAAGATTGATGGTTTAACAGTTAGAGAGAGAATTGAAAAAAAAGAAGAACTTTTTTTATCTCCGCTGGCAACAAGAAGCTCTAATACAAAAGGTCGAAACAGATATGAACTTCCTTGTGAACTAAGAACAGAATTCCAAAGGGATAGAGATAGAATACTACATTCAAAGGCTTTTAGAAGATTAAAGCATAAAACACAAGTTTTCTTTTCTCCTTATGATGATCATTTTAGAACCAGAATGACACATACTTTAGAGGTTTCACAAATCGCACGAACAATTTCCAGAGCATTGGATTTAAATGAAGATTTAACTGAAGCAATATCGTTAGGTCATGATTTAGGGCATACTCCATTTGGACATAGCGGTGAAAGAGTTCTTAACGAATTAATGCCTAACGGGTATAAACATAATGAACAAAGTGTAAGAGTTGTAACTTTCATTGAAGATTTAAATTTGACACAAGAAACATTAGACGGTATTTTAAATCATTCGTATGATTGTTGTCCATCAACTCTTGAGGGACAGGTTGTTAGGTTGTCTGATAAAATTGCTTATATAAATCATGATATTCAAGATGCAATAAGAGCAAAGATAATTTCTAACGATGATATTCCAAAAGAAAGTGTTGAGTATTTTTCTACAACAAATAGAATAAGACTAACTAAAATAGTTAATGATATTGTTGAAAATAGTTATGGCAAAAATAAAATAATAATGTCAGATGAATGCTTCGAACAATTTATAAAACTTAGAACTTGGATGTTTAATCATGTTTATGATAATTCACCGGCTAAACAAGCAGAAGATAAAGCTCAAAATGTTATAAAAAGACTATTTGAGTATTATTGTGAAGAATTAAATCGCATATATCTTTCTTCTGAAGAGGAAAATATAATGCAAACTGTCTGCGACTATGTTTCAGGAATGACAGATAGATATGTCCTAATTAAATTCAAACAAAATTTTTTGCCGGAACCATTGAAACAACAAAATAATGATGAATTTTTGTTTAAACTTGCACGTATGAATGGACTTAATAAATAAATGATTACAAATAAAACTTACGATGAAGTAAAAGCTGAAATAAAAAGTCGTTTGGATATACTGGATGTAGTCCAGTCAAGAGTGGTTTTGAAAAAAAAAGGTCAGAATTATTGGGGATGTTGTCCTTTTCATAATGAAAAGACACCTTCTTTTTGTGTGAATGTTCAAAAAGGTATATTTAAGTGTTTTGGCTGTGGAGAAAGCGGGGATGCAATTAGTTTTCTTATGAAAATTAATAATCAGTCTTTTCCTGAAGTTATAAAAGATTTAGCTATTCAATTTGGAATAGAGCTTCCAACAGCTTACGGAAACTCAAAACAATATAGTGAAGAGAAACAACAAGTAAAATCAATACTTGAAAAAGCGTGTGAATATTATCATAATAATTTGTTAACATTAGCAGAAGCAAAACCTGCTCTTAACTATTTGTTAGATAGAGGTATAACAGAAGAAATTATAAAAGAATATAAGTTAGGGTATTCAAAAAAAGAATATACCGATATACAAAAGCAATATAAAGCTGATTACACTCCAACAATAATGGAAAAATCAGGATTAGTTGTAAAAACAGAAAAAGGTGATTTTGTAGATAGGTTTCGTCATCGAATAATGATTCCAATAAAGGATGAATCAGATAGTGTAATAGCCTTTGGGGCAAGAGCAATTGATTCAAACCAAAATCCAAAATATTTAAATTCTCCGGATACTATTCTTTACAATAAAAGCCGAACATTATATGGCATAAATGTAGCTAAAAATAAAATTATAGAAGATGATTATGTAGTTATAATGGAAGGGTATTTTGATGTAATATCAGCGCAAGCTGCAGGATTGAAAAATGTTGTGGCTTCTTGTGGTACAGCTTTGACAGTTGATCATGTAAAATTAATTGCAAAATATTCAAAATCAAGAAAAATATATTTAGCTTTTGATACTGATTCAGCAGGACTGAAAGCTACACAAAGAAGTACTGATGTTATAAAAGAAGCATTTGCAGGACTTGGTGAGC
This sequence comes from Candidatus Gastranaerophilales bacterium, assembly GCA_944322745.1. Taxonomy (GTDB): domain Bacteria; phylum Cyanobacteriota; class Vampirovibrionia; order Gastranaerophilales; family Gastranaerophilaceae; genus Avigastranaerophilus. The sequence continues at coordinate 289,421 of CALUPV010000002.1, forward strand.
TTAAATTTTATGATCAATCTTATTCATCATTGTCAGACAATAAATATACTTGTGAAATCCGTGTAATAGCACCTTTTGACAGTAAAGACCCGGATGAATTTATACGTGAATTTGGTATTGAACAGTATAAAAAATATATAAAAAAAGCACCTTTATTGCTAGATTTTGAATTGGAACAAATATTAAAAGATTATAAAAACGACTTTTCTCCAACGGATAAGTTAAATTTAATAAAAAAAATCATGCCTTTAATCGAGGAAATTCCTAATAATATAGTTCAAAATGAATATATAAGGCTTGTTGCTGACAGAATAAAAGTTGATGAAAAAGCCTTAATTAGGGAAATAAATCGGAGTAAATTTGTGCAAAGCACTATTAGTAGGGATTATTCACCAATTGTAACAAAAACTTCAAATATTTGTGAAAAAGCACAAAAAAATTTATTAAGCTTGTTTCTACTTGGTGGTAATAATGTAGACGTAAATTATCTTTCGGAAATTATAAAAAATGTTAAATTTATAGATAAAAACTTAATTATTATTCGAGAAGCAATTGACAAATTGTCATGTCAGATAAATAATGATGTGGATAAACTTATACAGTCCCTGTATACACAATTTGCTGAGGATAACGGATTAAAGGATATAATAACAGATTTAATATATATAGCTGATAGCTTTAAAGGACTTTCAGATAAGGATTTTAGAGCTGTAGTGCAAGAGAACAAGACAAAAATTCTACAATATCAAGTAGATTGTGAGAAGAAGGAACTTGCTTCTAAATACAAAAATTTAAATGATGATGATGTAGAATCTATGCAGTTTCAAATGCAGTTAAGAGAAAAGATTAGAAATAAGCAAAAAATCGGAGAATAACTTTAATGAGCAAAAAGAAAATTTCAGATTTATCAATAGTCGGAATTATGGACGAAGAAGAAACATTAGAAAACGAAGCTTCAGAATCATCAGGTATAATCCTAATGACAGAACCTGATTCTATCAGTCGTGATGGCATGGACGTTCTTATGAACTCAGAAAGAAATAAAATTATTGATACCATGGAGAATGAAGATTTATTCTCAGGTGATATTACTGATGAAGATGATGAAGAAGATGTGTCTCTTACTGATGCGCTGCTTCCCAAAGGTGTTTCTTTTGATGATCCTGTAAGAATGTACTTAAGAGAAATCGGTCGTATTAAACTGTTGACTGCAGAACAAGAAATTGATCTTGCAAAAAAGATTATTCAAGGCGGAAATGCCGGAGTTATAGCTAAAAGAAAACTTGTACAAGCAAATTTAAGACTTGTTGTAAGTATTGCAAAGAAATATGTCGGTCGTGGTATGTTATTCTTAGATCTTATTCAAGAAGGCAATTTAGGTTTAATAAGAGCTGCTGAAAAATTTGACCATGAAAGAGGTTATAAGTTTTCTACTTATGCAACTTGGTGGATTCGTCAAGCAATTACAAGAGCTATAGCAGACCAAGCAAGAACTATTCGTATTCCTGTTCATATGGTTGAGACTATAAACAAATTGAAAAAAGTAACAAGAAAATTAGCTCAAGAACTTTCAAGAAAACCAACGGAAGAAGAATTGGCTGTTGAAATGAATATTTCTGTTCCAAAATTAAGAGAAATAATAAAAGTTGCTCAAGAACCTTTATCATTGGAAACACCAATTGGTAAAGAGGAAGATTCCAGGTTAGGTGATTTTATAGAAGATAAAGATGCGGATGCACCGGTTAAAACGGTTGCTCAAGAATTATTAAGAGAAGACTTGGCAGAAGTATTAAGCGGTTTATCTCCAAGAGAAAGAGACGTACTTCGTCTAAGATTTGGTATGGATGACGGCAGACAAAGAACATTAGAAGAAGTTGGACAATTGTTTGGTGTTACAAGGGAACGTATCAGACAAATTGAAGCTAAAGCTCTAAGAAAACTAAGACATCCAAACAGAAGTAAAAGATTAAAAGAATATATTGAGGTATAGAAAAAAGGGGATTTTAAATCCCCTTTTTTGTAATATTATGTATTGGAGCAATTAAATTTTTGTATAAAAAATAATGAGAAATAATAAGCAATTAATATTAAAATTTACTATATTTTGTTTTTGTTCAATAGCTATTTTGTATGCTGTTTATCTTTTTATATTACCGTCTGTTTTAAGTTCGAAATTGTTTGTAAATAAAATAAATTCATTTATTTCTCATACTACAGGAATTAAAGTTCAAGCTGACAAGTTTAGTTTTGTTTCATATCCTAGCTTAGTGTTTGATTTAGAGTTTGATAAATTACAAATATACATACAAGAAACGGAACTTTTAAATGCAAAAGATGGCTATTTAAAATTTGATATAAAAAATTTATCTTTAAATAAGATAAATATTGATTATGTTTTCATAAATGAAAATGGAATAAAAAGAATTTTTAATAAAAATTCTGCAAAAAAATCTTATAATTTTAATTCTAAAAAAATACCAGAAATAAGTATAAAAAACGCCGAAATTTGGATGGATAAAGACGGTATAAACAGTATATTTATTACTGTATCAAATTTAAAACTGATAAAAAATGGAGAAAATTCAGTCTGTGTATTTGAAGCAGAAATAATATCAGATTTGTTTCGTAACTTAATAAACATAGGAAAAAAAGGTTACTTATACTTTCAAAATGATTCTTTATATGCAAAGGATTTACAAATATTAATTGGTGTATCAAAGTTAAATTTAAATGGTAAAATTATTGACTTTAATAAGAATAATGAATTTACAATTAAAGGTCAGAATATTCCAATTTCAGATATAAAAGCCTCATTGTTATATTTTCAAAAAATAAAAGATTCTTCTAAAAAGTTTATAGAAAATTTCTATGATTTTTCAGGGGAAATGGATGTAGATGTATATGTCAAAGAAAAAGGGCTTTTTGGTAAGTGTATAGCAAAAAATTTATCTGCGAAAACAGTTCTTTTTGATGTACCCATATTTTTTAAGAAAGTTGATTTTATATTTGATAAAGATAGTCTTCAAGCTTCGGAAGCAGGTACTTTGGGCGGTGAAGAAGTTCATACCTCTTTTAAAATTAGTAATATGGGAACAAAAAATCAAGAGGTTATAGGTAATGTTTATTCTAATTTAACGAATAAATCTGTTTCAAAGTATGTTCCTTATTTATCACTTCAAGGTTATGCTGCAACCAGTGTTGATTATAGTGTTAAAAATAAAAAAATTAATGTGAATTATCTGCTAAAGTTGAAAAAACATTCTGATATACATTATAAAAATGCATATTTAGGATTAATTGATAAAAACCGTAGATTGTTTGTAAAAACATTAAAAGAAAATAATACATTAAAGATTTTACACTACGATTACTCAATACAAGAAGGAAGTAATATTTCAAATATTATTTTAGGAAATGGATTATTTATTAAGCGAAACGGTCATTTAGTCCCATCATATATTACTTGCAAAACAAATGATTTTGCACCTGTTTCGGTAACCGGTTCTTTTGGTCGCTATATTAGTGGCGGTTATTTTAATGGTAATTTGAAGTATGATTTTGAAAAAGAGCTTTTGACAGGAATTTTTATGCTTAAAGATTCTCTATATAAAGATTTTTATATTAATAAAGCCAATGTTATTGCTGATTCTTCTATAATGAAAATTATTGCAAATGGTAAGTACTTAAATTCAGTCTTTGAAGCTAATTTAGAAGCTGAAAATTACTTCGTTAATAAAATTCACGTTTATAATATGGAATTATTTTTGGATAAATATATATTTAAAACAGATAATAAAAAAAGAAAAATAACAAAGCAACAAAACTCTTTGAAAATACCTGCTCCACCAGAAAAACTAGATTTAGACATTGATAATTGGATTATAAGACTTAATAAAATTAAAAGAAAAAAATTAGAACTAAATAATATATTTATTGAGGGTAGTTTAAAAGATAATATATTTTCTTTCGCTGTTCCTAAGATATTTTTTGCAAAAGGAACTATTAATGCTAACGGTATATATGATTTTAAAGAAAAAACTTCAGATATCATTTTCATAGCAAAGGATATAGATTCTAACACTGTAGCAGATGTTATGTTTGATTTGCCTAATCAAATTGAAGGTAAAGCCAATGCTACTTTGCATGCCGAAACTACAAATTCTTTTGATAAAGTTAAAGCGTATGCTACTTTCTCTTTAGTTGAGGGATATCTTCCTAAGATTGGAAGTACTGAATTTATACTAAAAAAGTCTAAGAATTTTAGAAGACCTTTAAAGTTTAAATTATCTGATATTATTAATATTGATATAAAAAATATGAAAGCTCTGAGTTCAAATTTAAACGGAAGTTTTTGTTTTGATAATGATTCTATATATAATGCAAAGATTACATCATCACAAAAATATTTGTCATTATTAGTTGAAGGTGATTATAATTTTGATTCTCAACAAGCTGATTTAAGTTTATTTGGTAAATATAATAACCAGGAAATGGGAAAAGTTAAGATTCTGTTTGTACCATTATCTTGGATTTTTAAGTTTGTATTTAAACCTGAAAACACAATAGATTTATACAAAAATAAGTTAAAAGAAGTTCCGCCTATAGTTGCGGAACCACAAGAACAAAGTGCATTCAGAGTTAAAATAAATGGAAACTTAAATAAAAATGATGTTAAAGTTGAGCTGAAAAGTATTATTTGATTTTTGATTTAAGCCTTTTCTTCACATCAAATAAAGGACCATTATTAGGATTTCTTACATATCTATAATAATTTCTTGCATAATAGAATGGGTACTTTGGAAGCCAAGAAAATTTTATAAATATAGAGACCGTTTCTGCGCCTTGTGATAGCATTAATTGATCTATTGTATCTTCATGTGCGGGAGATATTGATGAAAAAACTTTGATTAAGTAGTCAGTAAATGAAACAACGGAATATCCTGAAACAATACCGGTATTTACAACAACATTACTAACTTTGAAATCAGGATTGTCTTTCACTGTCTTTACATCTTCAGGCAGAGTAAGAGTATCTGATGTGACTTGTTCTATTTCGTACCAATTCCCATTATACTGCAGTCTCATAATATTGGGCTTTGGCATATAAATATCGTCAAATATATTTTCAAGTATTACTCTGCCTTCAAAATCCGATACACCATACTTAAAATTATCATAAGTCAAAAGCATTCCGCCAAAAAGCAAATCTATAGAATCATAAACAGGGGGAATAACTGCAAAACCTGTTTCATCATACAATCCAAAATCACCATAGTTCCCAAGTTTTGCATATTTTCCCAAAACTCTCTCAACATGCCTGTATTTTATCGGTACTAAAGTTTCACCTTTGGAATTTATTATTCCAAATTTGCTTTTTTTCTGAACTATAAATCCATTTTCACCGAGTCTTATAATTTTATTATATTTTGGTTTAACAACAATATTTTGAAATTGATCTTTTATTCCAAATTTACCTTCTTCACAATATATTTCAACACTTGCAAAAGATAAATTTTGCAAATAAAAAAATATTAAGACTGTAAAAAATAATAACTTTTTCATAATTTTATTATATCATGATGATATGAAAAGATTCTTTTTAAAATTATTTATATCTGTTGTTATTTTGTTAATTGCAATATTATTTGCATATGTAAAAGTTTTACCCTTTGCGGTATCAAATAATCATGTAATATCATTGGTTGAAAAATCAGCTAAAAAGTTTTCTGATGTAGATATTGAAATTAAAGAACCTGTCTTAAAAACAGGGTTGAATCCAATAATAGAATTTAAAACGGACAAGATATTTGTCTCTAAAAAAAACGAAAAGCTTTTTGCTGTTAGTGATTTTGATGTATCAATATCTTTAGATGAAATTTTCAAAAAAAAGATTAAAGTAAATAGATTTGGAGCTGATAAGTTCTTTTTAGATATAGATAATTTACTTCGTGCTTTTAAGATTGAAAATTCAAATTCATCATCTCAAAAATCTGATTTCTATTTTGATTTATACGATTCAATTCTTTTCTTAAATGAATGTTATGTTTCATATCTTTTGGATAATGGTACAAAAGTCAGGTTAAAAGCAACAAATTTAAATGTTGACAATACTCAGAAAATCGAAAGATTTGTCCATATTAATTTTGATGGTGAAATTATAAAAAATAACAGAACTGTAACTTTTTCTTTCAAAGATGAAGATAAAATTGTAATAAAGAATAAACACATATATGTTAATGATTGTCCTTTAACAATAAATCATTCAAAAATGTTTTTTAATGCTGAAGCTTCCAGAGAAAAAGGTTATAGGCTAACTATATATGCAAAAAGATTCTTTATTCCGGATGTAATAAAACTTTTAAAAACAAATGTTGTAGAAAATAATATAGATGATGTATTAATCTTTTTGAAGAGAATTTATGGCGATTTTGATTTCAGTGTAACTCTTACAAAAAATGATTTAAACGGTAATATAAAGTTAAATAAACTTTCTTCAAAGTTAACAGCACTTGCAAATATGCCGTTTACTCTTTCTCAAGGAAATATTCAAATCACTAAAAATAATCTTATATTAAAAGATTTCAAAGGTTTCTATGATAATAATCCATTAAATGAATTTTGTTTTAAAGGTACTGTCGCTGATTATATGAAAACGGTTGATACTCATATTGATATGTCAGTTCTTTTAACAAATGATTTTGTAGGAAAGTATTTATCTGAAACAGCAATGATACCTTTAACATTAGTAGGTAAAGATAAAGCAAAAATATTAATTCATTCTCTTGGTGCAAATACAGATGTAACATTGATGGGAAAAATTTCAAAAGGCAATGATGTTTTAGTTGATGGTGCTTCTTTAAGTCCTGTTAATTATGATAGAGCATTAAAAGCTGATGTACATGTAAAAGGTGATATTGTAAATATAGAAACAATTAATTACTATATAGCAAAAGAAATCAATAGGGAGTCAAAAGGAATAAAGCCAATTTTGACTTTAAATGGCAATATGAGAATTTCTGATGCAAAGATATTAGATTTAGGGTTTGACATTCCCAATCCTTTACCGAGTGAATTTTTGAATGTATTAATTGGTCAACGTTTGTTTAAGGGTGGTAAATTTTCAGGTAATATGCACTATATTGATAATGGTGATTATCCTGTTATAACCTCAGATTTAACTGCAGAGTCAATCAGAATTCCATCACAGCGATTAGTTCTTAAAAATGGAAAAATTAGCACTGATAAAAATTTAATTAAAATAAATGCTGATGGTAAATTTAGAAGAAGTTCATATATATTTAACGGTGAAATTGTAAATGCAATTAAATATCCAATAATTATTAAACATACTGATTTAACTATCGATAATTTAGATATAGCAAGAGTAATGAAGGCATTTTCTCAGCCTGTTCAAACGCCTTCTCTTACGGAAGAAGTTGTCGATGAAGAAAATGACGACGATGTTGCAATGACTTTTGATGTAAAAAACTTGATAGTTGAAGAATCTCTGGTACATATAATAAAAGGTTCATACAAAGAAATTAATTTTGCAGATGTCAAAGCAAAAATGTCGTTGGATAAAGATAGCGTATTCAAATTAAAGTCAAACCGATTTGAAATTGCAGAAGGGCACTCGTCTGCTGATATTAATTGTGATTTAAAAAATCAAAAATATAATATAAAGCTTGGTATTAAAGATGTTAACTCTGATTTGATGTCAACAGCTATACTAAATTTAAAACGTGAAATTTCTGGTAAAGCTAGTGGTTTAATTGATTTAAATACAGATGATTCTTTAAAACTAAATGGAGCAATAAAATTCGTTGTAAAGGATGGTACAATTCAAAAAATCGGTTTGATAGAATATGTATTAAAATTTGCAGCTTTATTTAGAAATCCATTGGCTATGATAAGTCCTTCAATATTTTCAGATTTGGTTAATATTCCTGAGGGTAATTTTGATAAAATTACCGGAGATTTAAAATTAAAAAATAATAAAGTAGAATTAATGAGAATAAAATCGCAATCTCCGCAATTGAGTGCATATATTGTCGGTTCATATAATTTGGAAAATAGTGATGCAATTTTGCGTATATATACCAAATTTACGAATAAAAATAAAGGATTTGCAGGATTTCTAAGAAATATTTCCTTAAACAGTTTAGCAAATAGAATACCGTTAAATAGTAGGAATGATGCCAACTATTATGCTGCAGAATTATCACAATTGCCTCCTATTGATGCAGATGAAAAAGATTGTCAGATTTTTCTTACTAAAGTGGATGGTGATGTAGAACATAATAATTTTATATCTTCATTGAAAAAAATTAAATAATTAAACAAAAAAATATATTTGTATTAGAATATAAATATAATCCCGTTTCGTCTAATGGTAGGACGCAAAACTCTGGATTTTGCTATTGAGGTTCGAATCCTTGAACGGGAGTTTTTATTTTGAAGGAGTAAGTCATGTTTCATGTAATTACAGAAAGAGATTATTCTGAGTTTTCAAGAAAACAAATTGGTGAATATACAAGTTTTGAAAAAGCTTTAGAAGTAGCTCAAAATGCCATAAAAGGAAAAGAAGGTTTAAGATATATAATTGAAAAAACAGATGGTCATATTGATAGTTACGGAAATCAAATTGTAACTGTTGTCGCAGAAAGTGAGTAATTCTAATATTTAAATCTTTTTGCTCCATATCTATGGTGTTTATAGAGTTCTTTGATATCTTTATCAAAATATTTAAAATGAATTTTCTTTTTTAATTTTATAAAGGGATTATCCTTTTCTATTTGTTTATCATTTGTATTCTGGAAATAAAAAGAATAAAACTCCGTTATAAAATTTTGTTTTAGAGCAATATTATTCATTTCTTGAGCTAGATTAATAAAATAATTATCAATTTTATAATTTGTAACTCGGGAATATCGTGCATCAATATCTATAATTAGATTTCTGACTCCAAGATTTTTTGCTATTTTTAGAAATTTTTTAAATTCCGATATATTGTCATTATATGTTGGAATAATAATGTATTTTAACCTTATTGCATCACGAGATTTTTCTGTAGCTGCATATTTTTTTAGACTGTTTATTACTCTATCAAAAGCATTAACACGCTTTATTTTATAAAATGTTTTTTTGCAACCACAGTCAAGAGATACAATAATATATGTTGTCGCTTTATCCATTGCTTGAAAGAGTTTTTCTGAGTATTTAATCGCATTAGTTGGAACAAATACTCTTGCATAATTATTAACAGCAAAAAGGTCTAACAGTTCATCACATTCATGATATATAGTAAACTCTCCCCCACCAATATGAAGTTCACATCCTTTTTTTATAATTCCTTGCTCTTTAAATGATTTCAGAACCGGAAGAATTTTGTATGTATTATTTGTTCTTTCATATAGTTCATGGTTATTTGTACAATATATACAATCAGCATTACAAATACTAAAATGAGTAATTGTTATATAATCTATGTATTCTTCGTCATCCCAATCTTGTTCTTCTATATGATAACAAGAATAACACTCTTTTGGACAGCTACCTTTTTTAAATAAAGAAACATGTTTATTAATTCTTTCAAATAAATCATCTTTGGATATTATTTGACCATTATAATTATCATAAATCAATGGAGGAACTTGTCCATCGATTTGATCGACAGGCGAAAAACAGCAAGACGTTAATATATCATTAAAGAAACATAAACCGTGTTTTAATATTTTACAACATTTGTACATAAGTTAATTATATCTTAGATATCAAATTTGACATTTCAATTGCAGATTTAGCAGCATCTGCTCCTTTATTTCCTGCTTTTGTACCGGCTCTTTCAATTGCCTGTTCTATATTATCGCATGTTAAGACACCGAATATAACCGGAATATCGGTTTCCAAGCTGACAGATGCAACGCCTTTAGAAACTTCTGCACAAACATAATCATAATGTGATGTAGAACCCTTTATAACTGCACCAAGAGCTATTATTGCATTATATTTACTTGTTTTTGCAGCTTTTTTAGCAATTAAAGGAATTTCAAATGCTCCTGGAACCCATAATATATCAATATTTTCTTCTTTTACTCCGTGGCGCATCAGTTCATCAATTGCACCAGATAATAATTTTGAACTTATAAATTCATTAAATCTTGCTACAATAATACAAAACTTCTCATTATTTACAGTTAACATTCCTTCTATAATATTTGGCATATAATCTCCTTAATCTTTTATATACATTTGATTTTACAATATTAAAAAAAAATATAAAAGTTATACAAATAAATATTTACATGTTTTTTCTAAAAATGTCTTAGAGAAAATTCAAAATGTCCTTTTAAAAAATATTTATATATTTCAACAAATGCGATATCTCTATTTATTTGAGCTTTTAGTTTTTCTATATTATCAAATTTCATTTGATTTCTTATTTTTGTTATGAACTCTATTCTTATTTTTTCACCGTATATATTTTGGTTGAAATCCAGAATATGAACTTCAGTCTTTTCTATTGTTGAGTTATTTACGGTTGGAGCAAAACCATAGTTTAATATTCCATTATATTTTTTGTTTAAAATAGTTACTTCTACAAAATATACACCGTGTGGAATTTTAATTTTTTCGGCAGGGTAAACAATATTTGCACTTGGATAACCTAATTTTCTTGCAAGCTGTTCTCCTTTTATAACAAAACCGTCTATAAAAAATTTGTACCCAAGTAATTCATTAGAATTTGGGAAATCACCAAGATGCAAAAAATTTCTTATATTAGAACAGCTGACTATATTATTTTTGACAACGAAAGGAGGAATTTCAAAATACTTATAGTTATATTTTTCTTTGTTGTTTCTCAATAATTCACTATTACCTTCTTTATTAAATCCAAAATGGTGGTTAAATCCTGTTGTAATAGCTATTGGTGAAAAATACTTTATTAATATATTTTGAAGATAATCATTTGCTCTTATTGAAGCAACATCATCAAAATTTAATAGTACAAGATTATCTATACCAATCTTTTCCATTAAGTTTATTTTTTCTTCTAATGATAATATCTGATCTATTTTTTCACCTGTAAGACTATTTAATGGATGTGTCTTAAATGTTATTACAGTTGATTCGACATTATTTTCTTTTGCAATATTTATTGCATTCTTAAGGACCAATCGGTGTCCAAGATGTAATCCATCAAAAAAACCAAGTGCTATAGATGATTTATTAATATATGTTAATTCATTCCAAATACGCATAATGTAATTATAGACAAAAATCAAATCATGTTGAATACTTAAAGAAAGAGACATATATATGCTTAATACATCCAGAATAAAAAATATAAATAAGATAAAAACCCCTTGTGTCTTTGATACTTGGAACAACCATTTTGGAGCATACTTTTTGGAAAATGGAAATTCATTTTTCAGATTGTATACCTTTTCAGATGTGAAGAAAGTAGAAATTGAAGTAAAACCTTCAAATAAATCTATTTTAAGATATGAGATGAATTATTCAGGAGGAGGTATATGGAGTCTGGAACTTCCATTTGGAACAGTTAAAAATGGAGACAGATATCGCTTCTTAATTGATTATAAAGATGAAACTTTCCAAGTAAAAGATCCTTGTTCGATGTGGCAAGATTCTTATTTTAAATGGTCAAGAATATATGATCATTCTTTATTTAATTGGACTGATAAAAAATGGATGTGCTGCGAGAATGAAAAGAGAATAAGTCGTTTAGCGAACCAAATGAACGGATTAACACCTGTAAGTGGTCTAAGAATATATGAGTTACATATTGGCACCTTTACTGACGAAGGGACTTTTCTTTCTGCAAAAGAAAAAATTGAAAGACTTTCTGAAGAATTGCATTTTAATACAATTGAAATCATGCCGGTAGAAAATACATATTCTTTTAACTGGGGATATGATGGTGTTGATAAATATGCACCGAATCATACATATGGAACACCCGATGATTTAAAAGAGCTTATTAATTATGCGCATAAATGTGGTCTTAACGTGATTATGGATATAGTTCCGAATCATTTAGGACCGGATATTGCAGAATTGCAAAAAACAGGACCATATACTGATGGAGAAAATTGTTTTGGTTATAAGTTTAATTTTGAAAAAGATGAAAATTGTGTTCAAGTAAGAGATTTTATAATCGGAGCTGCTTTAAATTGGATAATAAATTATCACTGTGATGGTTTGCGTGTTGATATGACCAAATTTATGTGCAGTGATTATACAATGAAACAAATGGTGGCAGAAATTAATTTTCACGCACCTGATGCCTTTTTAATTGCAGAAGATGGTAGAGATAATGATACAAGAGTTATACAACCATTCCCATATTTTGAAAAAGAAGAAAATGAATTACATCATGAAGCATATATAGAAAAAATAAGAAGAAATAATATTTCGCTTTCTGCTTTGGGTTTTGATTCAGAATGGGATTTCCCCTTTCATAAAGAAATAGCATCAATGATATTAGGCTCTTGGGATTGCAGGATAAAAAATTTATCTTCTTTTGATTATTCATTGAGAGCTGCTCAAACAAGAGTTAAATATCCAATGAGTCACGATGAAATAGGGAATATTGATGGTACTCGCTTAATTTCCAAAGTTGTTGTTAATGAATTAAACCTTAGAAATAAAATGATAGATTGCTCTGAGAATGAAAAGTGTAAGTTAATGGCGCATGCTTCACATAGAATACTTGTATCTTTGGTTACCGGTCAATTAGAAAATATGTCTGCTGAGGAGCGAATTAAGTTCTATAATAAAAATAAAATTGCAGTAGATATACCTGTTGAACAAGTCAAAGAGGCATATTTTAAAGCTATACAAATGCATATGCTCGCGATTGGAAAGGTATATTCAATTCCAGGACCCAAGATGATATTTCAAGGTGATGAATCTGCAAATTTATCTTATTTTAAATTTTTTAGAAAATTCTCAATCGGACCTGAGACTTATCTAAAAGAAAAAGGATATGAGCCGGGGCTGCCTGCTTTTCTTGATTCTAAACTCTCAGCAGTTAAAGTTTCTGATAAATATTCTTACATTAATAAATGTGTTGAAGAATATGTCAGGGATTTAAATTTATTATGCGAACATTACATAGCTCTTTCTTCGGGTCATATAGAAAAAACATTTGTTTTTGAACAGTCAGATACTCATGCTGTTCATTGTAAAAAAATATATAACGAAGTTTTTTCAATTTCTAATTTTAAATCAACCTCATATTATAAGAATTACGGAATTATGTTCCCAAAAGGAAGGTGGAAAGAAATATTTAATTCAGACAGGCTTGAATATTTTGGTGAGAACAAATACTTAAATGAAGACAGCATTAAAGAAAATTTTTCATATATTTCACTGCCTTCATATGGGATTGTTTTCTTTGAAAAAGTTGTGTGATATTCTAGATTCTTTCCAATACGTAACTTATAGCACCTTTATTTTCATCAAAAACTGATTTCGCATTTTTGCAAAATTCACTGTATTCATTTTGATTATTGTATAAGTTTGTCAGACTATTAATAAGTTCTGTTTCATCATTTACAATTTTTGCGCATTTTTTATCAGTAAGAATTTTATATACATCTTTGAAATTAAAAGTAGATGGACCTGAAATTACAGGTTTATTCCATATTGTTGCTTCAAGAGGATTATGACCTCCTGTGCCAGAGAAACTTCCTCCAATATAAGCAACATAACATATTGAAAATAATTTTGATAACTCTCCCATTGTATCAAGCAGAATTATTTCATTATCAATAAAATTATCATTTTTTGAACGCTTACCCCATTTTAGTCCTGATTCATCTAAAAGTTTAACTACTTCTTCATATCTTTGAGGGTGTCTTGGAGCAATTAACAATTTTGAATCCGTATATTCTTTTTTCAATTCTTTAAAAGCATTTAAAACAATTGAATCTTCAGGATTATGCGTACTTGCAGCTATAAGAACACGATAATTTATAGTTTTTAACTCATTTTCAAATTTTTGAATTTCATTTGTAGTTAAATTGGGTGTTATATCAAATTTCAAATTTCCCATTACTTCCACTTTATCATCTTTTGCTCCGATATCTATAATTCTTTCTGCATCATCATTTGATTGCATAAAGATTTTTGTATATTTGTTTAAAATTGGAGATAGAAATAATTTGATTTTTTTATAACCATTATATGAATGTGGTGAAATTCTGCCGTTTACACAATATACATTTATTCCTTTTAATTTAGCGATAGATATAAAACAAGGCCAAATTTCTGTTTCTGCAATAATTATTTTTTGCGGTTTAAAAGTATTAAAAAATGATAATACGCTAAAAAAGAAATCATATGGAAAGTAAGTAATTTTATCAGCTATATTTTTAAATACTTTTTGTGCAATTTCTTGACCTGTTTTTGTAGTTGTTGTTATTACAATAATTTCATCCGGATGTTTTTTTCTATATTCTGTTACTAAATCTTTTATAGCATTTGTTTCGCCTACAGATACTGCGTGGAAAATCGTTGTATTATTACGTTTATTTATTTTAAAAGAATAAAATCCAATTTTCTCAAAAAAACCGGCTCTAAACTTAGGTTGTATTATAAATGCTATTATTATAAGCGGGATAAATATTATTGTTAAAAGAATTAAAACAATATTATACAGAATTATCATTTTAGTTATCTTCGTCCTTGTTATCCATCATTATTGTTTGTTCGGGATCCTCAAATCCTTCCGGCATACCATATTGTTCAGGCGTAACTATTTGTATCCCGAACTTTGTTCTGAATAAGTGTTTTACTGTTTCACTTTGAATGTCATACATCATATTATTAAATAGATCATAAGCTTCTTTTTTGTATTCAAGTAATGGATTCTTCTGCCCGTATGCTCTTAAACCTATACCATCACGTAGCATATCAATGTTATGTAAATGATCTATCCATCTATTGTCAACAACTCTAAGTAATAAATCTTTTTCAAGTTGTCTCATTACATTATCAGACGAAAAAGGTTCTTCTTTTTTATGATTTAAATTATATTGTTCAGCAACTGTATTATAAAATTCAACAGTTTTTGTTTCATGTTCTTTATATGCCTCAAGTGCAAAATCCCTTATTTTTGCATAAACATTTTCGTACTTGAGTCCTTGAATATCTTTGACTTCAATGAAAGATAATTGTGGGATTTCGGAATGAATTTCTTTTGTAAGAGAAACTAAATCTTCATAAATATATTCATCAGGATTCATTCCCGGGGCAATATATGTTTTAAGCAGTCTATCTACTTCTCTTTCTATCATATAGACAATATCTTCTCTTAAGTCATTTTCTTCAAGAACCCTATTTCTTTGTGCATAAAATTTCTCACGTTGTAAATTCATAACATCATCATATTCAAGTACACTTTTTCTTGCATCAAAGTGGAAAGTTTCAACTTTCTTTTGATTACTTTCAATTTGTCTTGTAATAAGCCTGTTTTCAATAGCCATATCTTCTTCAATGTTAAGAGTATTCATAAGCGCCATTATTTGTTGACCGCCAAAAATTCTCATTAAACTATCTTCAAGCGATAAGAAGAATCTAGTTGAACCAGGGTCCCCTTGCCTTGCTGCACGACCTCTTAATTGGTTATCAATACGTCTTGATTCATGTCTTTCTGTACCAATAACATGTAAACCGCCAGCTTCAACAACTTTTGCGTGTTCTTCTTCAGTTATTTTTCTTGTTCTTTCAAGAACTTCATTTTTTATTTCTTCATAATTTTGAGTATTTTCAGGTGTAATACCTTTTTTTACAAGTTCTTCTTTTGCAAGATATTCAGGGTTCCCGCCAAGTAATATGTCAGTACCTCTACCTGCCATATTCGTTGCTATTGTAACTGCACCATAACGACCTGCTTGAGCTATAATATATGCTTCCTTTTCGTGGTGCTTAGCATTTAATATATTGTGTTTAATCCCACGTCTTTTCAATAAATCTGAAACCAGTTCGGATTTTTCAATACTGATTGTACCAACTAAAACAGGTCGTCCTGTTTTATTCATTTTTATTATTTCATCAACAACTGCAAGATATTTTATTTTTTCTGTTTTATATATGATATCAGGTAAATTTATTCTAATATCAGGCTTATTTGTTGGGATTTGAGTAACCTCAAGGTTGTAAATTTTACCGAATTCAGCTTCTTCGGTCATAGCTGTACCTGTCATACCGGCTAATTTCGGATATAATCTGAATAGATTTTGGAATGTAATACTTGCCAGAGTTTGTGTTTCATCTTGAATTTTTACGCCTTCTTTTGCTTCGACTGCTTGATGAAGTCCATCTGACCAGCGTCTTCCTTCCATCAAACGTCCTGTAAATTCATCAACAATAATGATTTCACCATTTTTAATTACATAGTCAGTATTTAAATGGAAAAGTTCTTTTGCTTTTAAAGCTTGCAAAAGATGATGTGCGTATTGGTTGTTAATATCGAATAAATCTTTAATTTCAAGTATTTCTTGAGCTTTATCTATACCATCTTCCGTTAGAATAACATTTTTATTTTTTTCATCGACTTCGTAGTGTTTTCCTTTTGATAATTGTGGTGCAACAGCAGCCATAGTTCGATATAGTTCGGCTGATTTATCAAGTCTACCGCTTATTATTAAAGGTGTTCTTGCCTCATCAATTAATATACTGTCAACTTCATCTATTATTGCGTAGTTATATGGTCTTTGAACTCTTTGTTCAACAGAAGTTGCCATATTATCTCTAAGATAGTCAAATCCGAATTCATTATTTGTTCCGTATGTTATA
Organism: Candidatus Gastranaerophilales bacterium; assembly: GCA_944322745.1. Taxonomy (GTDB): domain Bacteria; phylum Cyanobacteriota; class Vampirovibrionia; order Gastranaerophilales; family Gastranaerophilaceae; genus Avigastranaerophilus. The sequence continues at coordinate 306,245 of CALUPV010000002.1, forward strand.
TCACATTCATAAGCTTGTTTCTTTAAATGAAAACTTTCATAGTCATTCATTCTGGACAAAATAACGCCAACACTCAAACCAAGAAACTTGAATATTTTTCCCATCCATTCACTGTCTCTTTGTGCTAAGTAATCGTTAACAGTAACAATATGCACACCTTTACCTGTTAATGCATTTAAGTATGCAGGCAGAGTTGCAACAAGAGTTTTTCCTTCACCTGTTCTCATCTCTGCAATTTGACCCTCGTGTAAAAAGATACCGCCTAAAAGCTGAACGTCAAAGTGTCTCATGTTAAGAACACGTTTCCCAGCTTCTCTTACAGTTGCAAATGCTTCAGGCAGAATAGAGTCTAATACTTGTTTTTCAAGTTCTCTATCTTTTTTTATATCATCAGATTTTTGTCTGTTTGCCAGTATATTTCTAAATTCTATAGTTTTATTTCTTAATTCTTCATCAGAAAGTTTTGCAAATTCAGGTTCCAGTGCATTTATGTGTTCCACAACCGGCATCATTTTTTTTATTTTTCTATTATTTGGATCGCCCAATAATTTTAGAAGTAGATCAATCATTCTCCCTAATCTCCGATAATATTGTATTTATGAGAATTTTATCATATAAACTTTTTTTTTGAATAAAGATTAATAATATATTAATTTTTTATTTTTATTGTAAAATTTTCTTAATAAAAAGTCTTAAAAAAGCAAAAATCAACATTGATTGATTTAATTGTTGTAGAATTATAATATGTAGGAAAGGTAAAGTCATGAGTATTTCTGCAATTAATTGTACACCAATAAAACCTCAAGCATCATTTGGTTCAGCACAAGGTGTAGATGAGGCGCAAAAAGTTTTAGAATTATCAAGACAATTAAATGATTCATTTACTTGCAGTAATTGTAGTAATGGGGATTGTGATAATGAAAAAGTTACTAATAAACATCCTCTTCAAACTGCTATTTCTGTTTTAGGTGCTTGTGCAACGATGTTTGCATTAGGTAAAGGTGCAGGTAAAGGTGTTGTTGCTTTAGCAAAGAAAGTTCCTGCTTCTGCAAAAGAAAATATATTGAACACAGGTAAAAAAGCTGTTTCTGCAATTTCTGAACAAGCTGCTAAATTACCAAAGAATGAAAAAGTATCAACAATTTTATCTAACACTGTTGGTAAAGCATTTAACAGAGCAAAAGATGTTGTAATGAAAAATCCTGAAAAATCATTTACAACTGCAGCAGGTGTTTTAGCTGCAACAACTTTAGTACCTTCTATTGCAACTGCTGATGGTAATAAAGATGGTGTTGCCGATATTGCTCAAAATAATATTAATGCATATGCAAGTGCTTTCAAAAAAGCTGAAATATTTTCAGATATGATTAATGCATTATCTTAATATTTCTAGAAATAATATAAAAAAGAGAACTGTTTAAGTTCTCTTTTTTATTTGTTAATTTTTCTTAACAATACATCTAAAATAGGCAAAATTAAATATTGATTGCATTATATGAATTATAAAAGTCTCTTTTAGAAAGGTAAGAATATGAATATTTCTGCATCACAATCAATTCCTGTTAAAGAACGTACTTCATTTGGTAAAGAATATCAAGTAGAAGATGTCGAACATGTAATGCAATTGACAAGAGAATTGAATGATAGTTTTCAAAGAGCTGAAGAGCCTGAGCATAAATCAGTCGCTGGTATTTTTGCTTCAGTTGCTGGTGCAATATTAACTATGTTTATTTTAGGTAAATGTGCTGCTTCAAAGATAATGACAGCATTCCCAGGTATAACAACTAAATTAGGCTCAGCAATCAGAAAAGGTGCTAATGTTGTAAGAGATTATTCAGATGATGTTGCCAAAGGTGCTAAGTTACAAAAAGGTGGGAAATATACACAATTTGTTGGAGACAAGGTATCTAAAGCAGAAAGTTTCTTAAGAAAAAATTATATAAAATTAAGAGATAAATCAGGGGCGGAAAATCTTATAACTAATGCTGCCGGTTTGACTGCAGTTGCGACTATTGCACCTGAAGTTATTTCGGTAGATGGTAATAATGATGGTGTTTCTGATATTGCTCAAAAAAATGTTAATGCATATAAAAATGCATTGAGAAATGTCGGTATTATTTCTGAAATTGTAGAAGCACTTGCATAAAAAAGTAATAAGAATATTTAAAAAATAAAAACTGACTATGTTAATAGCCAGTTTTTTAAATACAATTATTTTATTTTAGATTATTTACCTCATATAATCTTTCCAAAAATATTTTAGCACATTTTGAAATTGGATGATTTTTCTTCCAAGCAACAAGAATACCTGCCTCCAATGACGGTTTTAATGGTTTAAAGCTAAGTTTAGAATTTCCGGTTAAATTAATTAATCTATCAATACATAAAGCATAACCAAAACCTTCTTCAACCATAATAGAAGCATTAAATAACAAGTTATATGAACCGATAATATTTAATTTTTCAAAATCATAGCTAAGCCAGCCGGAAATTAAATTTTTTACTAAATATTGCCTGGATGTTAATATTGGTATATTTTTCATATCATTTGGCTCAATAAATTCTTTATCAGCCAGTAAAGAGTCTTTTCTCATTAAAAGTCCCCATCGGTCTTTTTCATTCAATTGAATAAAACCATACTCTTTTTTATCAATCGGCTCAATAAATAGCCCAAAATCCAAAAGTCCTTTATCAAGTTTTTCTCTTACATCTTCACCATTTCCGCTATAAAGATGATATTTAATATTCGGATATATTGCAGATAATTCTTTGACTGTTCTTGCTATTATACGCATTGCTTCAGTTTCGCCGCCACCAATGTATATATCTCCTGTCAAATTCTTTTCATCAAATAAGAATTCCGACTCTGTTTTATTTGCTAATTCAACAATTTCTTGTGCTCTTGCTTTTAGAAGTTTTCCGTCATCTGTTAGTGTAACTTTCTTATTTCTTTTACCTCTAACCAACAGCTTTGTTTTTAATTCATTTTCAAGATCCATTAACTGCCTTGACAATGTTGGCTGAGTTATATGCAAAACATCTGCTGCTTTTGAAATACTTTGCTCTTCTGCTACTGCTAAAAAATATTTTAAAACTCTAATTTCCATACATTTATTTTAACCACTTATTATATGCTCGTCAAGCATATATAATTATACAATATAGGTATTTGCTATTTTATAGAAATAGATAAATAATGAAAATACAGAAAATGAGGTTATATATATGTTTAAGAAATTATTTTCAATTCTAATGTTATTATTTTTATTTCAATTTAATTATCTTGAAGCACTTTCTATAGAAAGGAAAACAAATACAATGAATAAACAAACAAGAGAAGATATTTGTAAAACAAATTATGAAAATTTATTTAAAACAAATTGGGAGCCAAATACTGGCTCTGACCCTGAAATGATGAGTATTTTACAGAAATATATTTTTGGTGATATCTTCACAATAGGAAACTTAGATAATAAAACAAGAGAAATGGTAACGGTAACATCTCTTACGGTACAACAAACACTTCCGCAATTAAAAGCACACATAAATGCACTTTTAAATACAGGTGCAACACCACTTGAAGTAAGAGAAATAATTTATCAATGTGCACCATTTATTGGGTTTCCAAAAACTCTTAATGCTATTGAAATTATGAATCAAGTTTTTATTGATAAAGGAATTAATTTACCGATTGAAAGTGCAACCACAACTAATGAAACAAACAGATATAATTTGGGCAAAAATATACAAAATCCCATATATGGGGATGAAATAGAACAAGCACTTAGCTCTGTTCCTAACAAAATGGGAAAAAATGTCAGTAATTTACTTACAGAAGTTTGCTTCGGCGATTTTTACACAAGAAAAGGACTTGATATAAAAACAAGAGAATTGCTTGTTCTTGCGATATTAACAACGACTGGCAACACAGATACTTTGAAAAGTCATATTAAAGGAAACTTAAAAATAGGAAATTCAGAAGAAGAAATTGCTGCAGTTATAATTCAATGTATGCCATACTCAGGTTTTCCAAATGCAATAAAAGCACTTAAACTTTTACAAGATGATGAAAAGGAAGAATTAAATCAACCATTCAAAAAAGGAGAAATAAATCCTTACAATAAATTTTTCACAGGTACAACACATCTGAATATGCTTGTAGAGAAAGATGAGATATGGAATTCATCAATAGGAAACGTAACTTTCGAAAAAGGAAGTCGAACTAATTGGCATAAACACTCAGGAGGACAAATACTTCTGGTAACAGCAGGGGAAGGCAGATATCAGGAAAAAGGTAAACCTATCCAAATACTAAAACAAGGTGATGTTGTAAAAATTCCAATAGATGTAGTTCATTGGCACGGAGCTGCACCAGACAGTGATTTTGCACATATTTCAATTGAAACAAACATTCCAAACAATCAAACAACTTGGCTAGAACCTGTAAAAGATAATGAATATAAATAGAGGTAATATGGATTTAAATGAATTTCTAACTTATTTAAACAGCGGAAAAGAAGTAACCGCAAAGTCTGATATACACATTTATATGACATATTTGGCCGAAGAGGCAAGGAGACTATCAGATGAATTAAACAATAAATATAATCCTCCTGAAAAAGTACAAGAATTATTTTTTAACTTAATTAATAAACCAATTGATAAAACTTTTCGTTTATTTCCGCCTTTTTATACTGATTGCGGAAAAAATATAAATATTGGGAAGAATGTTTTTATTAATTCTTGCTGTCATTTTCAAGATCAAGGCGGAATTGAAATAGGTAACAATGTATTAATCGGGCACAATGTAGTAATTGCGACTTTAAACCACAACCAAAATCCAAAACTAAGAGCATCTATAATACCAAAGAAAGTAAAAATAGGTAATGATGTTTGGATTGGTTCAAACTCAACAATTCTTCCCGGAGTCACTATAGCAGATGGGGCAATAATTGCTGCAGGTGCTGTTGTAACAAAAGATGTAAAGAAAAATACTATTGTAGGTGGTAATCCTGCTAAGTTTATAAAATCTGTTGCCTAACATTTTAAAAGGAGAAAAAATGATTAAAAAATTATTCGCGGTAATTTTACTATTTTTATTATTTATAGGAGTAAATAATATGGCTAAAGCAAAAACAAATGAAGGGAATAAAATATTCAAACAAAGTAACAAAGTAGAAATAAAGAAAGTAAAATTCCAGAACAGATTTGGAATTACCCTTGCCGGAGATATGTATATTCCGAAAGCAATAAAAAAAGGAGAGCAATATCCTGCAATAGCGATATCCGGTCCATTTGGAGCAGTAAAAGAACAAGCTTCAGGGTATTATGCTCAAACATTATCGGAAAAGGGCTTTATAACTTTAGCATTTGATCCTTCATACACAGGAGAAAGTAGCGGAAAGCCAAGAAATATTGCATCGCCAGACATAAACACGGAAGATTATAGTGCTGCAGTTGATTTTTTAAGCAATCAAAAAAATGTTGATGCTGAAAAAATAGGAATACTTGGCATATGCGGTTTTGGAGGTTTTGCACTAAACGCTGCTCAAATTGATACCAGAATAAAAGCTACAGTAACATCCACAATGTACGATATGACAAGAGTTAGTGCAAAAGGATACAATGATTCAATTGATGAAACAGGAAGATATAAATTAAAACAAGAATTAAATAAACAAAGAACGGAAGATTTTAAAAATAAAACATTTGCTAAAGCAATAGGCTTACCTGAAAAACTTACAGGTAATGAACCTCTTTTTGTAAAAGAATATTGGGATTACTATAAAACACCAAGAGGATTTCACAAAAATTCAATAAATTCAAATGGTAATTGGAATACCACATCGGTGCTTTCTTTGATAAATTTACCTATTCTTGCATATAGCAATGAGATAAAAACTCCTGTATTAATGATTCACGGAGAAAAAGCTCATAGCAGATATTTTAGTGAAGATGCATATAAAAATTTAAAAGGTGATAATAAACAATTACTTATTATTAAAGATGCAAATCACGTAGATTTATACGACAATGCAAAGAAAATTCCATTTGATACTATTGCTGAATTTTATAAAAATAATTTAGAATAAGAAAAAAGAGGTATTAATATGAGTAAAAAAATTTTAGTAATATCAACAAGTTTAAGAAATGGTTCAAATTCAGATATTTTAGCTGATGAATTTACAAAAGGAGCAATTGAAGCAGGCAATGAAGTTCAAAAAATCAACCTAAAAGATAAAACTATAGCATTCTGCAAAGGATGTTTAGCCTGCCAGCATACTAAAAAATGTGTAATCAATGATGATGCAGTTAAGATTTTTGAAACAATAAAAGATGTTGATGTAGTTTTATGGGCAACGCCAGTATACTACTATAATATGTCAGGTCAAATGAAAACATTAATAGACAGATTAAACCCATTATTTGTTTCAAACTATAAATTCAAAGATGTATACTTAATTGCAACAGCTGCAGAAGCCGATGAAACCGCAATAAACGGTACTATTACAGGGCTAACAGGCTGGATTGAATGCTTAGATAAAACAAATTTAAAGGGTATAATAAAAGCTGTTGGTGTATGCAATGCAAAAGATGTAAATAATTTTAAAAACTATCTTTCTAAAGCATATGAAATGGGAAAAGCTGTTTAAATATAATCATTTCCTGAAATAAATAGGAAAAGAATTTATTTATTGTCTAAATTATCTATACAATTCTTATATTCTAAATTAAACTACTTAAAGTGATAACAGAATTGTTTTTTGTTGTGCAAAAATTGTACCCTACTCGCTTAAAAAATTATTAAAAATTAAGAAACTCAGACAAAGTAAGGTTAAAAGCTTTCGCAATTTTATATAATTTGGAAAAAGTTATATCATTTTTTGCAGTTTCAATATTCCCTAAAGTTGAACGAGCAATTTGTGCTAAATCTGCCAAATCATCTTGCGTGTAATTATTCAATTTTCTCAATTCTTTTATTCTAATTGCTAATTTTTCTAATAACACCTTGTCCATAATAAAATTGTCCGCTATAATGACAAAGTTAACAAACTGTATTACGGACAAAGAATTATGTTTAATAAAAAGATACTTATAGATTTAGATGGTGTTCTAAATGAGTATGGAAAAGAAAAATTTAATGAAAATTTTATTCCTGAAATTAAAGTTGGTGCATATGAATTTTTAGAAATTTTATCTCAAAAAGCAGAACTTTATCTTTTTACGTCAAGGAATTCGATGCTTGCAACAAAATGGCTAATTAATAATAATTTGGATAAATTTTTTAAGGATGTTACTAATGTAAAATTACCGTCATATCTTTATATCGATGATAGAACTATTTGTTTTAAGGGTGATTATCATAAAACTATTGATGAAATTGAGAATTTCAAAGTGTATTGGAAATAGACCTTTATAAAAAACTCATTTTATATTATATAAATTCAAATAAAAAAAGAGAGGTTTTCGCCTCTCTTTTTATTTATAAGTTATTATTATTCAACTTCAATAGCGTTTACTGGGCAGCAATCAGCAGCTTCTTTTACGCAATCTTCGTTTCCTGCAATAGCGCCTTCATCTACAACTGCTTTATCTTCTACTGAAAATACTGCATCACATACTGATTCGCATGCGCCACAAGCTATACAACTGTCATTAACTGTAACTTTCATTATTTTCTCCTTTTTGTTTAACTGTGTTATTTTTTCTATAACATCTCAATTATATCATTAAAATTAAATTTTAAAATAGGAATTTTTATTTATTTAAATTAAGCATTCTATCTATACTTAATCTTGCTTTTTCGATTATATTTTTATCTAATGTAATTTCATTTGTTTCATTTAATAATGTGTCGTAGATTTTTTCTAAAGTATTATATTTCATACTGTGACATATTATATTTTCATTAATCAGAATAAATTCTTTACCCCAGTTGTTTAATTTGCTGTCTCTGTTTAATCTTTCTACAACGCCTTTTTCTGTTGCAATTACAAATTGTTTTTTATCACTTTTTTGAGAAAATTCCATAATTTCTTTTGTAGAACCAACAAAGTCTGCTAGTTTAGAAACTTCATAATGGCATTCAGGATGTGCAAGTATCAATGCTTCAGGATAGTTTCTTCTTGCTTCCATTATATCTTCCGGTCTTATTCTTAAATGTACAGGACAAAAACCGTTAAATGTTATAACCTCAACATCTTTTAATTTCTGACCTACCCATTTCCCAAGATATGTATCGGGAGCAAATAAAACCTTCGGCACATTTAAATTTTTTACTATATCTACAGCATTAGAGCTTGTACAGCATACATCACATTCTGCTTTTACTTCTGCCGTCGAGTTAATATAGCATACAACAGGAATATTCGGATATTTTTTCTTAAATAGTCTTAAATTTTCAACATCTATCATATCCGCCATATGACAGCCGGATGTGATATCCGGAATTAATACTTTTTTATCAGGTGAAAGTATTTTTGCACTTTGCGCCATAAAGTATACGCCGGCAAATAGAATTATATCGGCATCTGTTTTTGCTGCTGCTCTGCTTAGGTATAATGAATCACCAACATAGTCAGAAACTTTATCTATTTCTATATTTTGGTAACAATGCGTAAGAATAATTGCATTCTTTTCTTTCTTTAATTTATTGATTTTTTCGACTAAATTCATAACTTCCTGCCTATTGAGTTAATTATAAATTAAAGTACAAGGGCAAGGTTAAGTCAAGTTAAGAAAGTAATCTTGTAAAATTTTAGCTATAGTTTTATGTGCATTTTCATCATAATGTATTCCGTCTATAGAAGATACATTAACAAAATCGTTCAGATTAATAATTGTACAATTTTTTTCTTTCGCAATATTTTGATAAATATTATTTAGTTTTTTTGATTCTTCTATTGATTGTTCATCAAAAAGTTGGCAGAAAAATCCATTGTAAATATCTGCCGTTATTATTGATGGTACAAGTATTATAATTTGAACATTTTTATTTATATCCTTTGCTATATCAATTATTTTAGCAAGACCGTTTTTAATTGTTTCTTCATTATGATGATAGATTTTCTGTAAATCATTTATACCTAATGCTAGAATAAGAATATCCGTCTCATTACTTAAATATTTTTTTATTGCTTTATATCCTGTCAGTTCTTCTCCTTCAGGATTATCCATAAAGCAAGTTCTGTTATTGCATCCTGCTTCAATGACGTCATATTTATCTTTTAATGAAGTTTGTAGAATGCCGGTCCATCTTGTATCTTTATTATATCTTTGAGCATTTATAGGATTGAAGCCGTATGTATTACTGTCACCAAAACACAGAATCTTTTTTTTGTTGTGTTTCATGTTATTTACATAATCCAATCCAGAACTCGTTTTGATACGTATTCAAAAGAATTAATTTCAGGCAATTTGCCTTTTTTTCCATTTTTTGAATAAACAATAATAGGTACTTGTTCTCTTGTATGGTCAGTGCCGGGAACTGTAGGATCGCAGCCATGGTCTGCCGTTATTATAAGAAGATCTTCTTCTGTCATAGCATCCATTATTTTGGGTAAGTATGAATCTATTTCTTCTATTGCTTTTGCATAGCCTTGAGCATTATTTCTATGACCATAGAGCATATCAGTATCTACAAGATTTGTAAAAATGAACTGCTTATCATATTTTTCTATATCGTATTTTTTACACTTTAACTCATCAAGGTTTAGTTCATTTCTAACTGCTTTTAGAGTTATTTCAAGTCCTTCTGTATTTCCGCCTGTATGAATAGCATGAGAAATTCCTTTGCCTACAAAAATATCTTCTATTTTGCCTATGCCAAGTACTATTCCGTTATTTTTTAATATAATATCGCAAGTTGAATCTTTGAAAGGTTCAACAGAATAATCACGTCTTAGTCCGCCGATTCTGGTCGGTTTCCCGTCTATCATTCTATATGGTCTTGCTATAACTCTTGAAACATTATATTCATCGGTTAAAAGTTCTCTTGCAATTTTACAATAATCGTATAAAGTTTCTAAAGGTATTACATCAATATCAACTGCAATTTGAAAAACGCTGTCTGCACTTGTGTAAATGATAGGAAATTTTGTTTTAGAGTGTTCTATATGATAGTCTTCAATAACTTTGGTTCCGGATGCGGGGAAGTTTGCTAAAATACCTCCGCATTTTGTTTTTTCTATAAACATATTTATAAGTTCTTCAGGAAATCCGTTTGGATAAACTTTAAACGGAATATCAAGAACAATCCCCATCATTTCCCAATGTCCGGTTGTTGTGTCTTTTCCTTTAGATTTTTCTTTCATTATTCCATATTCTGCTATTGAATCAGAATTGGCTGAAACACCCATAACTTCGCCTAAATTGCCAAGTCCCATTTTGTAAAAATTTGGTACATTTAAGCCGCCAACTGCTTTTGCGACATTACATAATGTATTACATTCCGGAATATCCGAATATTCTCGACAATCTGGCATTGCTCCACAGCCCATTGAATCAATTACTATAACAATTGCTCTTTTCATAATTACACCCCTCAACTTTGATTATTTTAGTACAATTTTGTAATAAAAAAAAGTTCTGTTTTCAGAACTTTTTTAACTAAATCCCCAATCTCGCTCGATTAAAATCACTTTTTCTTATTAACGTCTAACCTAAATATTCCCAAATCAACACTCTCTCCCACAAGAAAGCTTAGCCATCACTCCTTCCGCAAGCTGTTTTCTCTTCGTTTCTAAATAGTAAATCTTATTAACTAACCTTACAAGGTAATATTTTTTAATTAAATTTTACAAATGACCATGCCCTTACATACAAGAGGTTAAAATAACTTTTACAATCTTTTACAAATGTATTCTTGACACTTTTTATAAAATTATGCTTGACAGGTGCATGAACCCTTCATAATTCGATTTTGCCCAAAATACTGTTACAGATGTTATTTTATTCTGTTACAAGCATGTAAATTTAAAATTATTAAAAGTTACAAAGTTAACAAACTTATTTATTTTAAAAATATAATCTATAATGGAAGCAGAAAGACAAGGTTATATATGATTTTTAGATTTTTAACATCCGGTGAATCCCATGGTCAGTGTTTAAATGCAATAATTGAGGGAGTTCCGTCCGGTATAACCATAGATAATGAATTTATTAATAATGAACTTGCAAGAAGACAAGTTGGTTATGGACGCGGTGGTAGAATGCTTATCGAAAAAGATACAGTAAAAATTCTATCAGGGGTTAGACATGGTAAGTCTATAGGTAGCCCGATTTGTTTGGAAATTGAAAATAAAGACTGGAAAAACTGGATTATTCCCATGAATAGTCAAGTTGTAGATAATACAGATGAAAATTTAAACCTTATTGAATCAAAAAAAATTATAAATGTAAGACCCGGTCATGCTGATTTAGCCGGTGCTTTGAAGTATAACCATAAAGATATCAGAAATATTTTAGAACGCTCAAGTGCAAGAGAAACAACTACAAGAGTCGCTGTTGGTGCTGTTGCTAAAAGCATTTTAAAAGAATTCAATATTGAAGGTTTATCTTGTGTAACCCAGATTGGTTCGGTTAAAGCTGAAATTCCTAATAATATTTTTCAGGTTAAAAATGATATTGAATCTTCTGATTTAAGAACTTCAGATAAAGTTGCTTATGAAAAAATGAAGATTGAAATTGATAAAGCAAAATCTGAAGGTGATACTTTAGGTGGAAGTTTTAAGATTGTATTCAAAAATGTTCCGGTAGGTTTAGGTTCCCATGTTCATTGGGATAGAAGAATTGATGGTTTATTAGCGCAAGCTGTTATGAGTATTCAAGCTGTAAAGTCTGTTGAAATAGGTCTTGGTTCTCAAGTCGCTGAAACTTTAGGTTCAAAAACTCATGATGAAATTTTTATTGAGAATGGGCAATATGTAAGAAAAACAAATAATGCAGGCGGTGTTGAGTCAGGTATAACTAATGGTGAAGATATTGTTATTACAGCTTCAATGAAGGCTATTCCCACAATGCGAAAACCTTTAAATTCTATTGCTATTGATAAGAAAGAAGCAGTTCAGGCTCATTTTGAGCGTTCGGATACTTGTGCCGTTGCTGCTTGTGCTGTAGTTGCAGAGGCCATGGTTGCAATCGTTTTGGCTGATGCTATGCTTGAAAAATTTTCTCACGATAGTATTGATGAAATGAAAATAAACTATCAAAATTATCTTGATACTGTTTATAAGAGGTAGTTTATGAATATTTCTTTAATAGGAATGATGGGATCCGGAAAAACATGTATTGGAGAGCTTTTGGCTAAACTCTTAAATATGTCTTTTGTTGATACTGATGAACAAATCATTAAATCTGAAAAAACATCCATCAATCAAATTTTTGCTCAAAAAGGCGAAACTTATTTTAGAGAAATAGAAACTGCTACTTTGAAAAATGTCTTAAACTATAATAATCAAATTATTTCAACCGGTGGAGGCATTATTAAGTCAGACGAAAATTTATCTTTATTAAAAGAAAAATCAGTTGTTTTCTATCTTAAAGCTAGTCCTGATATTCTTTTTGAAAGAATAAAGAATAATAAAGAAAGACCTCTTTTAAATGTTGAAAATATGAAAGATAAAATAAAAACTATACTTCAAGAACGAATTTCTCAATATGAGAAAGCACAATATATAATTGTTACAGATGATAAATCACCGATTGAAATAGCAAATGAAATTATAGGAATAATAAATGACTGTGTTAAATGTTAGAATAAATGCAACAAAAGAAAGTTCATATCCGATTATAATAGAAGAAAATATTCTGGAAAAAGCCTATGAATATATTTTAAAATATACTAGAGCCAAAAAGTTTCTTGTTGTTACCAATGATAAAATTTTTAATCTTTATGGCGAATATCTTAGAAATGATAACTCGGAATTTATAGTACTCCCTGATGGTGAAGTATATAAATCAATGGATTATCTAAATAAAATTTTAGATAAAGCATTAGAAATAAAATTAGAAAGAAAAGATGCAATAATTGCATTAGGTGGTGGCGTAATAGGAGATATGGCAGGTTTTGCGGCTGCAATATATCAACGTGGCATTGATTTTATACAAATTCCTACAACATTATTAGCTCAGGTTGATTCTTCCGTTGGAGGGAAAGTTGCTGTTAACCATAAACTCGGTAAAAATATGCTTGGAGCTTTTTATCAACCTAAACTTGTTTTATCTGATACAAATGTACTTAAAACATTGGATGAAAGGCAATTTAAAACAGGGTTAAGTGAAGTTATAAAGTATGCTTTTATTGAAAAAACTTGCAATGCTGAAGAAAATTATAATTTTTATGAGTTTTTAAAAGAAAATAAAGAAAAAATATGTAAAAGAGATACTAAAGCTTTAAAAGAATTAATTACAATATGCTGCAAATTAAAAAGTGCCGTAGTAAATCAAGATGAAAAGGAAAAAGGCTTAAGGGCAATATTAAATTTTGGACATACATATGCCCATGCAATCGAAAATATTACTAATTACGAAAAATATACTCATGGTGAAGCCGTTTCAATCGGTATGAAATTAATCTTTGATTTAGCATTATCACTTGGGAAAATTTCAGAGGAGTATTATAAAGATTCAATATATCTAATAAAAGAATATGATTTAGTAACAAGTTTGGATTTTACTCCTGACAAAGAAAAGTTCTATGATGCTATGAAATCAGATAAAAAGATCTCAAATCAATCAATTGTGTTTGTAATGCCAAAGAATAGAAAAGTAGTTGAAATAGAAAATAATATTGATAAAAAATATATACTACAGGGTATTTAATAATTGGTAAGTTAAAATAAAAAGTTTATAAGTGTTGCAAAAGGGGTTTATATGAAAATTTTATTATCAAATGATGATGGTGTAATGGCAGAAGGCATAAAAGCTTTAACTACTGCATTAAGTAAAGAACATGAAGTATATGTTATTGCTCCTGATAGAGAAAGAAGTGCCGCCGGTCATTCTTTAACATTGCATACGCCTATAAGAGTTGAAGAACTTGAATCTAAATTTGGTGCTAGAAGAATTTGGATTACAAGCGGAACCCCTGGTGATTGTGTAAAAATTGGTATAAATGCAATTTTAAGTGACAATGAAAAACCGGATTTAATTATTTCCGGTATTAATCATGGTCCAAATTTAGGGACAGATATATTATACTCAGGTACTGTAAGTTGTGCCATGGAAGGAGCAATGATGGGATATCCTAGTATTGCAGTATCATTGGCTAGTATGAGTTCTGAACCTGAATTATTCAAAAATGTTGCAGAATTCGTAAGTAAATTTGTAAATAAAATAAAAGATTATAAATTTCCGCCTAAAACAATTTTGAATGTTAATGTACCGGGATTAATGCCCGAAGACTTAGCAGGTATAGCAATTACCCGATTAGGCGGAAAAATGTTTACAGATGAATATGATAAAAGAGTTGACCCGAGAGGTAAAGTATATTACTGGATGGCTGGTGAATTAATTAAACAATGTGAAAATGATGATTCAGATATAAATGCTCTAAGATGGAATAAAGTTTCTGTGACACCTATTACTTTTGAAATGACGCTGGATTCAGTACGACCTGAACTTGAGCAAAAACTATGTTCAGATGATATTGTTGATTGGGATTAAAATTGTCCCAAATTTTTTAAATGTTCAATAATTGGGTTTTTCAATCCAATTATTGCTATGCCGTCAAATCTGTATGCATGGTATTTCTTTTCTGATAGTTGAAGATAAGCAGTAATTGCTGTGTTTATTTTTTCAATTTTTTTTTGATTAATAGCTTCAAAAGGATGTCCGAAATTTAGTGTTGTTCTTGTTTTTACTTCAACAAAAACTAAAGTTTTTTTATCTTCTGCAATAATATCAATTTCTGCATTTTTAGAATAGTGCCAATTTGTTTCAATAATTTTATAACCTAAATTTTGCAGATATTTTTTTGCAATATCCTCACCTTTTTTTCCGTTATCAATATTTTTTTTGAAATCCATAGTTTGATTATATCAAAAGTTTGTGATAAAAATTACTTGTTATGAATAAGAAAAGTAAAACAATTTTAATAACCGGAGCATCTTCCGGTATTGGCAGAGAAACCGCAATTAGACTGGCGAAAGAGGGTCATAAAGTATTCGCCGGTATAAGAAGAAAAGTTGACAAAATTGAGATTGAAAAGCTAAGTAAAAATATACAAGGTGTATATTTAGATATTTCAAATCAATCGAGTATAGATAAAGCTTTTTGGTTTGTTATGAAACATACCGATAAAATTGATGTATTAATTAATAATGCAGGTATTGTTGTTGCCGGCCCTGTTGAGTTTCTAGATATAAAAAAATTAAAAGAACAATTTGATATTAATACATTCGGTGCTTTTCTAGTTTTGCAAAAGTTTCTTCCCTTGTTAGATAACGGAAAAGTAATAAATATTAGTTCTATGGCTTCAACAGGTATATTCCCATATATATCACCTTATTGTGCTTCGAAAAGAGCTATGGATATATTGTTTAACAGTTTCGCTATAGAAAATAAAAATAATATAAAAGTAATATCCGTAAAACCTGCTGCAATTAAAACTCCGATATGGAATAAATCAGTTAAATCAACAAGGGAATCTTTCGAAAATATAAATGAAATTGCAAAAGAAAAATATTTAAAAGAATTATTATTTTTAGAAAAAAATGCCTTGGAAAATAATAATAAAGGTATAGAAATATATGTTGTTGTTGATAAAATTATAGAAATTATTAATGCAAAGAATCCAAAATCAACGTACAATGTTGGAGTACAAGCTGTTTTAGCTGATTTTGTTTCAAAATTACCTCAAAATTTTATAAACAGATTGATTAAATTCCGATTGGGTAAAATATAAATATACAATTGGGTTATTGTTATAAACATAATAATTTAGTTTTATTTTATTATGAATAAAATATATACAATAATAGTGATTTTAACATTTTGTTTAATCGGATATCTTTTATATGATAAGTATACACATGTCAGTGTGATAGTTAAATTTGATGAGCTTGAACCAATAGAAAAGCAAATGAATGTATACTATAAAGGATTTAGGGTTGGTAGAACTGTAAAAATATATCCGGATAGAAATTATCAGAATACTTTCATTGAAATGAGGTTATTTCCATATAATATTAACTTGCCCGCAAATATAACAGCAAAAATAAAAAGAACAAAAACTGCCGCTTATCTTAATATTATAGTGCCTGAAGAACCATCCGTTAAAAGAATTGCCAATAGGCAAATAATAAAAGGTACATCAACAAGAGATTTGAACAGTTTAATTAATGACTCCTTTGGAGATGATGGATTTGATGTAATAATTGATGATGCAACAAATTTAATGGAAACGGCAAATGTCACAGTGAAAAATCTTGGGGATATTTTTTTGCAGGTTAATGAAATAATTACGGAAATTAGAGGGGATATAAACTTAGCTGCTGATAATCTTGCAAAAACTACAACAAATTTAGAAAAAATGTCTGCAAGTTTAAATAAGAGTTTGGATGAAAAAACAATGAAAAACTCTATTGATAATATTGAAGAAACAACTCAAAACATATTAAAAATAACCGAAAGTTTAAATGATATAACTGTAGATATTGATACTAAAACAATGCCAATGGTCAATTCTGTTTTATGTGAAACAAATTCTACTGTAAAAAATGTCAATGAAATATCAGACGGTATAAAAAATACTCTAAAGAAGAAAAGAGGACTCGGAAAAGTACTTTTGGGTCGACCAATTTCAGAAGATAATGAATAGATTTATTTTGTTCTCAATTGATGGGTTTCAATCATAACCATCAAGACAGAAATGTCTGCAGGCTTAACCCCGCCTATTCTTGAAGCTTGACCTAGTGTAATTGGTCTTATTTTAGCCAGTTTATCCCTTGTTTCTGTAGAAATATGTTGAATTTTGTTATAGTCAATATCAGATGGGATTCTTATTTTTTCAAGTTTGTCAGACATACTAACTTGTTGAATTTGCCGTTTTATATATCCTTCATATTTGATTTTTACTTCAACCTGTTCATAAACATCACGAGTTAATGCTAACTTACGAGTATTTTCATCTGCTTCAATCAAAGTTTCATATGTAACATTAGGTCTTTTAATTAATTCTGCAAGTTTCATTCCCTTATCAATATGTTCACCGTATTTTGAAAGAATATTGTTTACTTTTTCAGATGGTGAGATTTTTTCAGTCATTAATCTTAGAATTTCATTTTCAATAGTTTCTTGTTTTTTTAAGAAATCTTGATATCTTTGTTCATCAATCAGACCTGCTTCATATCCTATTTTTGTTAATCTTTCATCTGCATTATCCTGCCTTAAAAGCAACCTGTATTCAGAACGAGAAGTCAACATTCTATATGGTTCATCAATATCTTTTGTAACTAAATCATCAACTAATGTTCCAAGGTATGATGATTCTCTTGAGAGAGTTAACATTTCTTTATTTTGGAGATACTTTATAGCATTAATACCTGCCAATAGCCCTTGAGCAGCAGCTTCTTCGTAGCCTGATGTTCCATTTATTTGTCCGGCACAGAACAAACCTTTTACTTGTTTAGTCATAAGTGAATGTGTAAGTTGAACTGCAGGCAAATAATCATATTCTACAGCGTATGCAGGTTTCATAACGTGTACATTTTCTAATCCAGGCAAGGATTGTAGCATTTGTATTTGTACAGATGCAGGAAGGCTTGTAGAAAAACCTTGAACATACATTTCATAAGTATTTTTACCTTCAGGTTCAATAAAAATATGATGTGACGGATTATGTGCAAATCTTATAATTTTATCTTCTATAGAAGGGCAATATCTTGGACCGATTCCATGAATTAATCCCGAATATAATGGTGATTTATCCAAATTATTTTTTATAATTTCATGCGTTTTTGCTGTTGTTCTTGTCAAATAACAAGGATATTGTTCTCTAATCGGTCTATTGGGAAGAAAAGAGAAAAATGACGGATTTTTGTCTCCCGGTTGTTCTACCATTTGAGAAAAGTCAATAGTTCTGGCATCAACTCTTGCAGGCGTTCCTGTTTTTAGACGTCCGATTTTAAATCCAAGTTTTTTTAGTGATGGAGAAAGTCCTTTTGCACTTGCTTCACCGAGTCTTCCGAATTCTAAATATTGAAGTCCAACCCATATTCTTGCTTCTAATGATGTTCCTGTTGTTAGAATTACAACAGGTGCATAATATTCCTGCCCAAATTCGTCCTTTAGTCCTTTTACTTGATCATTTTCGACTAAAAGTTCAGACATTGTACATTGTTTTAAAGATAGATTACTTTCACTTTCAAGTAAATTTCTGACAAAACGCATATATTCTTTTTTGTCTGATTGGGCTCTTAATGCTCTAACCGCAGGTCCTTTTGAAGAATTCAATGTTTTTAACTGCATATAAGTAGCATCAGTTGCAATTGCCATTATTCCGCCAAGAGCATCAATTTCTCTCACTAAACAAGATTTTGCAGGTCCACCTATTGCAGGGTTACAAGGCATTAAAGCAATGTTATCCAAATTTAAAGATGCAAGCAAAGTTTTTGCACCAAGCTTTGCTGTTGCCATTGCCGCTTCACATCCTGCGTGTCCCGCACCTACTACTATTACATCATACTTAAACATACTTTAATTATAATCTAAAAAAAATATCTAATAAATTCAATTTTAATTTGTAAAAAATTTGACAAAAAATCTTAATATATATAAAAAATCTCATGACAAAAATTTATTGAAGAACTATTATTATATTGTTATTCGTAATTATTCTATTATGGAGATGGGGAAATTAATACTTCTGTTATAAATAAAAATAATAAGTTGTTCTTAGAAAGTACAAATTTAAGCTCGTTATCTTGTGATGATGATAAATTTAGTTCATTGAGTATGTCGGCAATGCTGGCTAGAGGCGAAGTTCCTGATTCTCACAGAAGAACCGCTGATAACTACATGGTTATAAAGAAAATATACGGAGTTCCTGTTGTTTTGCCTCGTATTAATAACAAGGAGAAAGCACTGCTTGCGAAATATGATTTTAATCCTTTGGAATTTTCTACTATAAAACAAATAAATGAAGAGTTATCTTTCTTAAAAAGATGGTCTATTTCTTTAGAGAAAAATTTAAAAGCAGATGCTGATGAAATTATTCAAATAAGGGCTAAAGAACTTAAATATTTGGCTGCTTCAAGATATGTAAGTTTGTCAAGTGAAATATATTCAGGCTATAAAGCACTTGAAAGATACTTTGAAGAAATTTCTAAATATTAGTTTTAAAAAAGGAAATATATGAATACTATAAAATTTGATAATTCAATTGTACTTATTATAGATGTACAAGAAAAACTTGTGAATATGTTAGATGATAAGACTGTTTCATCAGAAGCTGTAAAAGTGGCAAAGGCTGCAGGTATTTTAAATATACCAACGATTATTACAGAACAATATCCCAAAGGTTTAGGGGCTACAATTCCTGAAATCAAAAATGCGGTTCAAAATGCTGAATATATCGAAAAAACAAGCTTTAGTGCATTAAAAGAAGAAATTCTTCAAGTTAAATTAAATGAATTAAATAAAAAACAGATAATTATTTTTGGTATTGAAACACATATTTGTGTGCTTCAAACGGTAATAGATTTGTTAAATCAAGGCTATGAAGTGTTTGTTGTCGAAAATTCTTGTGGTTCAAGGTCTGAAAAAAATAAGGAATGTGCCTTAAAAAGATTAATGCATATGGGGGCTCAGGTTGTTACAACTGAAATGGTAATTTTTGAACTTCTTGAAACATCTAAACATCCAAAATTCAAAGAAGTGCAAGCAATTATAAAATAGTTTCTATTTGAATATAGGAAATAGTGACTTCTTTTTATTTTTTTCATCATTTATCATATTTTGGAGTCTTTCATAAAGCTCAAAATTTGTGTTAAGTTGTTTTGCTCTTTTTTCAGCATATTTTATTAAATCAAAAATATGTTTTGGAATATTATCTTTATTTTTTAGGTACCAATTTTCTTCAATATCTAAAACAGTGGTGTATAAACCTGCATTGTAATTAGCACTCATCCACTTTTCAATTTCTTCAATAGTGTCATTTATTCCCGGAATAATAATAAATTTTGCACTTACAAGATATCGTCCTAAAAATGTTGTTTGAAGAGCATATTTTCTTATTGTTTCTCTGACTTTATCATAACAAGGAACTTGTTTTATCTTTTCAAATGTTTCTTTTGAACCTGAATCTACGGAAACAACAACGTATCCCCTTATTTCATTTATAGCTCTTGCTAGAGCAGGACTGTATTTTATTCCCGAAGTATGAACTCTTATTCCCCAAAAATAATTATCTAAGAAATATGTGACAAGATCCTCAAATTCATCTAACAACGTAGGTTCACCGCCACCAAAAGATATAATTCCTCCCGGTCTTAATATACCTTTTTCAAACATATCTTTGATGTATGGAAGAACATTATACAATTTATCTACCTTAAAATCTTTAGGATTATTTGTTGCATAACAATAAATACATTTTGAATTGCAATTTGTCCAGTGACTAATATATAGATTACTTATATAGTTTCCATCATCCCATTTATCTTCCTTAAGAAAAGGGCAGCCTATACAACTAGTGTTTATTTTTCCTTTTTTATGAAAACGTCTGAATATTTCTTTTACTTTGAAAATTCTATCCCAGTTAATTGGCTGACCAGTAAAGTTTTCTCTGACTAAAGTATGTCCGCCGCCTTCATGTCCGCAATAGCAGCACATTGTAAGTTTATATTGAAAGAAAACCAGCCCATGTTCAATCCAAGGACAACTATAATAATGACCTTCTTTTTTGCTTACATATTTTTCATTATATATGAACATTAGTACACCGATTATTTTTATTACTTTTTATTTATTGTGTTATATATAAAACTTGTTCTATCACAAAAATCTATTTCAATTTCGTTATATTGAGACATTGTTTTTATAAAAATAACAAGTTCTTTTAAATATTGAGGAATAGAAGTTTTAATTTGATTATACCATTTTTTATCAATATCAATAGTTAGCTTTTTTATTCCTAAGTCTCTTGCCAACATAAACCAGTCTAAAAGTTCTTTTTGATTATCATTTATGCCGTTTAAAATAGTATATTTTAGGATTACTCTTTTTTCCGAGGGTTCTTCAAAAGATAAATACCTTTTTAAATTACTAATAACAATATCAAATTTATTAATACCTTTTATTCTTTCAAATATATAAGGACATCCGGAATCAAGCGGAATTATAACTTCTGCTATGTTTTTTGCTATTGCTTCTGAAATAGATTCACAATAACGCATAGCAGGAGTATTTATGATAATATTTCTCATCTCGTAATTAATAAAATAATATAGAATCTTATCAAATTCAGGATGAATTGTAGCATCTCCACAATCGAAAATAATAGTTGTATTAACATCAATAAGCTTATTATCAATTAATTGTTTTATAGATTGAAAAATATCATAATGTTCAGCCTTAATTAAATCTTCTTCTTTTGGATAATCACAATATGAACAATTTAAGTAGCAGTCTTTCCAATTAGATAAATATAAATATTTAATTGTGTTATTGTCTTTATGTTTGTTATCTTTATAATACTCACAATTTTTACATAAAATAGGGCACTCTACAGAATTAATAATATTTATTGACTCTGATCTAATCTTATTTAATTTTTTAATATCAAGCCAAATACCGTTATATTTATTGCAAATAATTCCAAAATCAGAAAGAGGACATAACTTTACATTGTTATTATAATCAAAAACTAAAGATTCATTTATAAATTTGCAATATTTATAAGAGTTTGTTTTTGATGTTCTATTTATTTGTTTGAAAAAGTTTAGCATCAAAAGAAAATCCTCCAATGAAATACAAGCTATACTTTTAACCGATTTTCTCTATCAACTTTTAAATTATAAGCTCTTTCATATAGCTCACAACTTTCGATTTTATACTGTTTATAGCATTCAGAAACAAAATCGAAAATAACATATATATATTGAGGTATGTTATATCTTCTTGCTTTAAACCAATTATCTTCAATATCAAAAGCTATATTTCTTATTCCTACATCATATGTTTTTTGAAGCCAATTTTTAACTTCAGTAAGACTGTCATTTACACCGGGAATCAATACATATTTTGTACGTATCAAACCATTCTTTGTCTTTGCATATTGTTCAAGATTTTTCCATACCTTGTCAAAACAAGGAACTTGCTTTATTTCCTCGTATACTTTTCTTGAGCTTGAGTCAACAGAAGTTATCAATGTAATTTTACCAAGTTTTAATCCTTTTTCAATTGCAGGAGAATATTTAATACCATCAGAATGAATTCTTATATTATATACATCATAATCAAGCAGGAGGTAAACAAGTTCTTCAAATTCTTGCAATATGGTTGGTTCTCCTCCTCCAAAAGTAATTGTAGCTTTTTTTGATAGAATACCTTTTTCTATCATGTCTTTGATAACAGGATATATATTATATGTTTTATTTGCATTGAAAAATTTTTTATCTTTTTCTGTATAGCAGTATATACAATTGCAATTACAATGAGTAAAATGACCAATTAAAACTTCATCTATATAGTTATCTGTATTCCAATCTTGTTCTTTTAAATAATAACATCCTTCACACTTTTCCGGGATAGTACCGTTTTGGGCACTTTCTCTTAATTTATTTCTCTTCTCAAAGAAATTATCCCAATCAATTAGTTCCCCTTTATAATTATTAATTTCTACAATGCTTCCACCGCCAGGGTGAGAGCTTATGCAACATATTTGTACTGAATTAGAAAAGAACGTTATACCGTGTTCTAAATGTATGCAACTTGTATATTTCAAAACATTATCCTACGTTAAACTCATGTAAAAATATTATACATACAATAAATTTCAAAAACAATAAAGTTACTGTTTCGTAGCATTCTTGACTATGATTTTTATAGATGATAACCTATTATATAATACTAGTGGTGGGATTTTAATTGAAATATTTAAGTTGCAGATATATTGAACACGGAATGGATTTTGAACATACTCGGCTTGAGACATGTTGTTTTACTTGTCATAAAGGGGGTGGCAAAATAACATTAAAAGAAGAGTATGCAGGTGAATCTATTGATTGGGATTCTCTTTTTAAACAAAAAAGAAAATATAGAGATGAGCATAAAAATGGTAGACTTATGCCTAATTGCGTTGGTTGTGTTTTCTTAGAAGAGAAAGAATGGGATGACGAAGATTATATAAATTTTTTACAATTTAATTATTGGGTTCAATGTAATAGTAAATGTACATATTGCTATGAAGTGCAGAATAAGAAAATGTTCGATAAAATAAAGCCTTATAATTCTGTTCCAATAATAAAAGAAATGATTGAAAAGAAAATACTTAGACCGGGCGGAGAAGTTTCGTTTGGCGGCGGGGAACCAACAATTGCTCCTGAATTTGAAGATTTAATTAAATTATTAACTGATAGCGGTTTTCAGAATATGAGAATCCATTCTTCCGGAATTAAATTTTCTCCGGCAATTGAAGAAGCTATAAAAAAAGGTGTTTTAAATGTTGTTATTTCAATTGATTCGGGTTGTGAGAAAACATACAAAAATATTAAACAAGTTAACGCATATAAAAAAGTATTGGAAAATATGAAAAAATATGCTTCCGCCAATACTTCAAAATTTGGGTTAATGACATCTAAATATATTATTATCCCTAATGTTAATGATAATAGAAAAGAAATAGACTTGTGGATAAATTCAGTAAGAGATGTCGGTGGAAAATGGCTTGCTTTAGATATTGAGGATGTTTGGTATAAAACTAATCGCAGTACAATTTCATCTTATTATTTAGATTTAGTTAATTATGTTATAGATAAAGCAAACTCTTTCGGAATGAAAATTGAACTTTATGATAGGGCCAGAGGTCTAAAAGAGGGTAAAAATCAAATATAAAATTGTTACAAAAGCACTAGATTAATTATAATTAAGAATATTTATTAGCAATTTTTTGTTATATTTTTTTTTATAATATTAGAAGGTATAGTATTGCTATGTTAAATATTTCTAAAATAAATAGTACAACTCCTATTTTATTTAATAAGATAGAAAGTAACAATGATACTCATATAAGAAATCAAAATATTAGCATTCCACAAGAATTGCAAAAAACTAGTTATGCAAATCTTCAAGCATATCATCCTTCTTTTACTGCAAATAAAGCTGATAAAACAAAACAAATAAAGCAATTACCTTCAACGAAAGAACAGCTGAAAATATTGGCTTCAAAGCTGGATAAAGAATCATTGGCTACTTTATCAAAATTAGAAGCTAAGGGCATCTTAGCAGATAATAGCTCTAATGATGGATCAACAGTTTTAGAAAATTTATATAAAATAGCAACCGAACCAAGAATTGTGGGGTTAGATGATAAATTGATTCTGGCTGAAGTAATAAAAGCTTTAGATAATCCATATTCAATAACTCAAAAATTTGGAGATATCCCCAAAAATGTTGCAGATGAGATTTCACAAGAAACAGGAAAAGAATTTCCAAAGCAAGCATATAATGTAATTTCTTCTTCTTGCGTAGTAGCAAGTATGGAATTTAATTTGGCAAGCAGAAAACCTGCAGAATTTGTACGGTTTGCACAAGGATTATCCAGTAATAAATATAGCGTAGAAAAAAAGATACATACCTCAGATATTTCCGGCGGATTTGCTGAAAGCCTATGGAAATTAAGAGAATTTAATACGAATAGTAAAATTAATAGTTGGGATGACTTAATAATAAATATTCAACCTGATAGAAACGCAATTGTAAGAGCAAGAGTTCAAACATCATATAAAGATCCGAATGAACGTTCTTGTATTGATGTTTTAATACAATCTGCGTTATTAAATCTGGGCTCACAAAATACATATAATGCTCTGACAGATGAAAGAACAGGTAAATTCAATAACGATAATAGCGGTTTAACAGATTTTGAAAAGAATTTTGTTGAAGAAATTGTTTTTGAAATGCCGAAGATGTCTGTTGTATACCAAAATCTTGATGAAAATGGATATTTAATTGGTTATAATTGTCAACCTGAAGAAACAAAACAACATATATTAAAATCATTAGAACTAGGTCAAAATGTAATCATAGGGTATACTCACTTAGATGCAAATAATAAAGTAGATGGCGGACATGAAATTACAATAGTGGGCTATGAAAAAGATGCCACTGGTAAAGGTTTCTTTATTTGTAACGACACAGATGATGATATAGATTCTGCTATTAAAATAAGCGAAGAAAAATTATTACCTTTGATTCATCATGCCGGAATTTCGCAAGAAGCTTTAAGTAAAGATGATGTTATTGTTGAATCTTGGCGTGAGATAGTTGATGAGTTCCAGAGAATAATAAAATCTGAGAATTTGGATTCTTCAGTATAAATTATTTATATTATTTTATTAAAAATTTAAGTGATGATATAAAATCATCACTTAAATTTTGGTTTTACTTTTATTCTTATTTTTATTTTTTATACATTATAATAAATACCGCTTGGTTTCTCTTCATTTTTATTAACAAGTTTATTAACTAGGAATGAAGTGAATTTACCTGCCAAAGAATTTGAAGTAGATGCTGTCTGTATTGTAGGTGTTTCTTCAACAACAGGTGTATCTTGAGCCGGAGCTGGGGCTGGAGCTTCTTGAGCCGGAGCTGGGGCTGGAGTTTCTTGAGCCGGTGCTTGGGCTGGAGCTTCTTGAGCCGGTGCTTGGGCTGGAGCTTCTTCTACTGAAGCTGAAGCTGGAGCTTCTTGAGCTGGTGCTTTGGATTGAACTTCAACAGAAGCTTGAGCAGGGGCTTGTTCTATAATAAGATTAGGTTCTTCTTCTTTTATTGGAACATCAGATTCAGATGGAGAGTCGCAATCTGTAGGAGTTTCCGTCGGAGCTTCTGTTGGACTTCCGGTTGGAGTTTCCGTTGGAGCTTCTGTTGGACTTCCAGTTGGAGTTTCCGTTGGAGCTTCTGGATCAAAACCAGGTATAGATGGTTCTTCTTCTTTTGTTGGAATATCAGGTTCGGATGAAGAGTCGCAATCAGTAGGATTTTCCGTCGGAGTTTCTGTTGGACTTCCAGTTGGAGTTTCCGTCGGAGCTTCTGTTGGACTTCCGGTTGGAGTTTCCGTTGGAGCTTCTGGATCAAAACCAGGTATAGATGGTTCTTCTTCTTTTGTTGGAATATCAGGTTC
>CALUPV010000003.1 GCA_944322745.1 Candidatus Gastranaerophilales bacterium
TAACTTCAACAGGAATAACATTAGAAGAAATAATAAAACTTTTAAAAAAGAACGGATACAAAAAAATAACAGCCCTTACACTTTCAACACCTGATATCTGGAATTAAATTAAGCTTCTTAACAAATAAGGCAATTTTCACTAATAAAAATTTTTTATATAAGAACAAAGTAAGTAAGTTTATTTTTTGGAAGGTAGGTTCTTTTATGATTAATTCAACAACTTTTGCACCATCAATTTCAGCGAATAATGGATTAACAAATTCTATTGCACCTGTTGAAAAGAAATATGTAACTATAGATGGTCAACAATATCCTGTAATCAAAGTCCAAGATAATAATCCTATGGTAAAATCAATAATGCCAACATATAAAGAAATTGTAGTTGTTGACGGTCAGCAATACGATGTAGAAAATACAAATAAAATAAACTTAAATGGTGGTTTCACTTTTAACCCAAATGCAAGAATTAATGCGGATTCTACAATGTCTTATATGGCATAAATTATTCTAAACACAAATAAAAGAGGGCTATAAAATTAAGCCCTCTTTTTTATTCATTAATTTTTGCAGTAAGTTCGGTTATATCTTGAGCTAAATGCCTATCTATAGCGATATCGCTCTTAACTTTTTGATGAGAATACATTATTGTTGTATGTTTTCTGTTAAAACAATCACCAATATAAGGGAAGCTATCTCCTGTAAGTTCCTTTGCCAGATATATTGCAACTTGACGAGCATATGCAGTTTTTGCAGCTCTATTTGTACTTTTTATATCATCAACCGAAACATTATAAAAACCTGCCACAATATCAATTATTCCTTCAACAGAAACCGTTTTCCTTTTTTCACTATAGCCTATTACTTTTTTGGCTACATCTATTGTTATAGGTATTTCATTTATTGAAGTATATGCGCTAACTGTATTAAATGCCCCCTCAAGTTCTCTTACATTTTTATTGTAAACAGATGCCAAAAACTCAACTACATCTACTGGCATCTTTACATTGTTATCACTTGCCAACTTTGTCAATATTGCCATCCTTGTTTCAATATCAGGAACTTGAATATCGGCAAGAAGTCCCATTTGGAAACGAGTTTTTAATCTATCCGGCGTATTTTCAAATTTATCAGGTGAACGGTCAGATGTAAAAACGATCTGTTTACCGGAATTATGAAGACTTTCAAATGTATTAAACATTTCTTCTTCAGTTCTTGCTTTACCTTCAATTAACTGAATATCATCAACTAAAAGAACATCAACATTTCTGTATTTGTTGCGAAAGTCATTCATTTTTTTATTCTTATCACCTGCTTTATCCATACCTTTTACAAGCGAGTTAACAAGATCATTAATGAATTCTTCCGCTTTAACATATTTTACTTTTAACTTTGGTTTATTAAATAAAATATCGTGCCCAATAGCTTGTAACAAGTGAGTTTTGCCTAAGCCTGAACCACCATATATAAATAAAGGATTATATTGTTTTCCGGGATCCTTAGCAACAGCAACAGCAACTGCATGCGCAAACTTGTTATTAGCCCCAACAACAAAATTATCAAATTTGTACTTCAAGTTTAAATTACAATCAGAGCGCATTTGCTTTAATCCATCATATTTTGATGAAGCAATACGTTTCTCCAAATTTTGAATAAACTCTTTTTCTTCGTCTTTTTTTGTTTTTTGTTTTTCTTTTTCTAATTGCTTATGAAGATTATCATCATAAATAATCTTAAAATAAATTTCTTTTCCGCAAACTTCAGAAAGAGCTTTTGAAATTTCTTTCTGATTTTTTTGTAAAATTTGTACCGCCAAATTTTGACCGGTTAATACACAAAAACAGTTGTCTTCCAATGAATGCGGAACTAAAGGTAATATCCAAGTTTCATAAGTAGTAGTAATGACGGTATCTTTTAATATAACAAGGGTATCATCCCATATTTGCTTAATTAATTCGTCTTCCATTTCCCATCCTAAGCATAATTTTTGAGTATATAAAAGGCTAAAGATGTAATTATACAGGATTAGCCTTTTATTATTAAACTCTGGTAACTAGTTAACTTTAGTTGTAAGTCTTAAATGCAATTCTCTAAGCTGATCTTCAGAAGCTAAAGCAGGTGCATCTGTCATCAAACATTTAGCAGCTGAATTCTTAGGAAATGCAATTACATCTCTTATTGAATTTGTTTTAGCCAATAGTGCAACAACACGGTCTAAACCTAAAGCAAGACCGGCATGCGGAGGTGTACCATACTTAAATGCATTAATCATAAATCCAAATTTTTCTTGAGTTTCTTCATCTGATAATCCTAATGCTTTAAATACTCTCTTTTGGATTTCACCATCATGTATTCTTACACTGCCGCCACCAAGTTCATTACCGTTATAAACAATATCATAAGCAATTGAACGGCAATTAGCAGGATCTGTTTCCATTTTGTCTATATCTTCAAGGTTTGGCATTGTAAACGGATGGTGAACTGATACATATCTGTTATCTTCTTCAGAATATTCAAACATTGGGAAATCAACAACCCATAAAAGAGCATGAGCATTAGGATCTATTAAACCTAATTTTTCACCAAAGTATAATCTGAATCTGCCCATTACATCATATGTAACTTTTGGTTTATCAGCAACAAAGAAAATAACATCACCAGGTTTTGCATCTCCTCTTTGTTTTATTTGCTCTGCTTGTTCTTCTGTTAAGAATTTAAGAACAGGAGATTTAGCTGTTCCGTCTTCTAAATACATAATATTAGCTAAGGCTTTTGCACCAAATGAAACCGCTAATTTTGTTAAATCATCCATTTCTTTTCTTGAATATGAAGCAATACCTGGGATTTTAATAGCTCTAACGATACCGCCTTTTTTCAAAGTATCTTTAATTATTTCAAAATTAGATTCCATTATGATATCACCGATATCAAATAATTCTAATCCGAATCTTAAATCAGGTCTGTCACTGCCATATTTATCCATAGCTTCTTTGTAAGTAATAACAGGAAGCTTATCAGGTGTTTCATATCCTACAAGTCTGAATACTTCTTTTAAAAGACCTTCAACCATATTCATAATATCTTGTTGTTCAACAAAAGACATTTCCATATCAACCTGTGTAAATTCAGGCTGTCTGTCTGCTCTTAAGTCTTCATCACGGAAACACTTTGCGATTTGATAATATCTTTCAATACCGCCTACCATTAATAATTGTTTAAAAATTTGAGGTGATTGCGGTAAAGCGTAAAATTTACCGGGTTGAACACGGCTCGGAACCAAATAATCTCTGGCACCTTCCGGTGTAGTCTTAATCAAAATAGGAGTTTCAACCTCCATAAAGTTTTGATTATTCAAATAATTACGCATTGTTTTAACAATTTCATGTCTTAATTTAAGACAATTCAGTACTTTTTCTTGTCTTAAATCTAAATAACGGTATTTTAATCTGATATCTTCATTAACATCATCTGCATTTAACGGGAATGGCAAAACTGCTGCCGTAGACAATACTTCTATAGAAGTCGGATAAACTTCAATTTCTCCAGTGGGAAGCTTGGGGTTATATGTTTCTTCCGGTCTTACAGAAACAACGCCTGTTGCTTTTATTACAAATTCATCTCTTAATTTTTGAAATGTTTCATAAACTTCAGGATTTTTTTGAGGGTCTGAAACTAATTGAAATAAACCTGATTTATCTCTAACTTCTACGAATATAATTCCGCCTAAATCCCTGACTGCAGAAACCCAACCTGCTACTGTAACTTGTTTACCTACTTCATTTTTTGTTATTTCTCCGCACCCATGCGTTTTCATTGATGTCGTTGTTATCATAATAAATTCCTGTCTTCTCGCTTATAATTAATTATAAATTTAACTCAAAAATACTTTATTTTCAAAGTTTTTTATATTTTTCTCTTTTTTACTCTTACACCTTCAACTTCATATACATTTTCTATTGCGATAAAAGCCCTTGGATCAATATTTTTGGCTATTTCTTTTATCTTTTGAACCTGCAGACGTGATATTACACAATAAACAATTCTTTTCTTTATGCCTGAATATCCGCCCTCTGCATCAATATATGTAACACTGACATCCATTTTTTCCATAATATCTTTACCAATTTCTGTAGAATAATCAGTAATTACAAAAACTGATTTTGATTCATTCAAACCTTCAATAACAATATCCATTGTCTTATAAGCAACAAAATATGTAACTATTGAGTATAAAGCATGCTGCCAATCATATATAAATCCTGCAACAGTAAATATAAAAAGATTTATAAACATGATTATTTCACCGACAGAGAACGGTATTTTCTTAGTTGAATATATAGCTAAAATTTCAGTACCGTCAACAGAAGCCCCGTTTCTTATAATTAAGCCGACTCCTGCACCAAGAATTAATCCGCCAAATATAGCAACCAAGAATAATTCCAAATTATCAATTATACAATGTCCATGAAACATCTTTCCAAAAAATGTAACACCTGCTGCAAATATTAGAATCGAGTAAAATGTTGAAAAAACAAATCGTTTACCTAATTTTTGAATTGCAAGTATTATAAAAGGCAAATTAATACACACAATAAAAATACCCAATGGTTGACTTGTAATAGTACTTAATATCATTGAAATACCGGTTACTCCGCCGTCTATAATCTTACTCGGGATTAAAAACCCCTCAATTGCAAATGCGTATATTAATGCCCCGATAGTTAAGAAAAAATAATCTTTTAAATAAGTTTTCATATATGACCTCTTATAAAAAAATTATACAATAAAATTGCTTTCAAATATAAATTTTATTATGATTTATGATATGAAAGATATTAAACCGGTAATAATTCCTCTCGGGCAAAACTGCATGCCTCGAACTATATTAACAAGATGGGGAATAAAAAAAAGAAAAATCTGGGGTGAATTAACCTACCCATTTGATCTTGCTGTTTTTGGAATACCTGAAATTACAAAAATTCTGAGAACTGATTTCAACGAATTCTTTGATAATTTAGAATATAAAACAACTTATTGGATTAAAGCCCCAAATTGTATTTATTTTTCTCATGATAAAAGATATAAAGAAAAAGACAAACAAAAACTTATAAATCTTTATACAAAACGAATTAATAACTTTAGAAAAACTATAAAAGAAAAGGATTATTTCCTTTTCTTTCAAATACTTGGTGACAGTGAAGATATAGAAAATCAATACAATGCAATAAAGAACATAACAAAGAATAAACCATTTAAACTGGCAATAATTGATACAGAAGATATTACAAAAGAAATTAATTTAGAAAATGTTTATATATTAAAATTGAAAATGCCAAATGAACAATACAAAAACAATTGGTGGAAAAAAAAATATTATAACAGCCCTCAAGGTAAAGCTTTTGAAAAACAAATAGCCGATTTCTGCATTGAAGTAATAAAAAAAGAATATGTTTAAGCTATTGTTTTGAAGCTGCTTTTAAACGGGCCATTGCTCTTGCCAAAGCTGTGTTTGCAATTTTAATATCTCTTTGAGTTTCAGCGGAAGCAATTTTTGCTTCAGCCCTTTCTTTTGCCAATTGAGCTCTTGTAGTATCAATATCATTACCGCATTCTGCAACTTCTGTTAAAATAATAGCTTCATTATCTTTAAACTGAAAAGCCCCGCCAATAATAGAAAAATATTTTATTTCGCCATCTTTTTCAATTTTGGCTGTATCAATAGCTAAAGAAGACATAAAAGGAACATGATTTGGTAACACGCCAAATCCGCCCTCTTGCCCTTGTGCATAAATAGCATCAACGTCATCTTCATACACAATTTTTTCAGGAGTTATTATCTTAAAATGAATAGTTTTTTCTGCCATAATAATACCTATTTCATTTTCTTTGCATTTTCTAAAACATCTTCTATAGTACCTGCCATGTAGAAAGCTTGTTCGGGAATATTATCATATAAACCTTCAACAATACCTTTAAAGCCGGCAATTGTATCTTCCAACTTAACATATTTACCCGGAGTACCTAAGAATTGTTCTGCAACAGAAAACGGCTGCGATAAGAATTTCTGAATTTTTCTTGCTCTGTTTACAGTTTCTTTATCTTCTTCAGATAATTCATCCATACCTAAAATTGCAATAATATCTTGTAAATCCTGATACTTTTGAAGAATTTCAATAACTTTTCTTGCAACATTATAATGTTCTTCACCCACAATTAACGGGTCTAAGACCTTACTTGTTGAAGCTAAAGGATCAACAGCAGGATAAATACCTAAAGATGCGATTTGTCTTGATAATACGGTAGATGCATCCAAATGTGAGAATGTAGTAGCAGGAGCAGGGTCAGTTAAATCGTC
This sequence comes from Candidatus Gastranaerophilales bacterium, assembly GCA_944322745.1. Lineage (GTDB taxonomy): Bacteria > Cyanobacteriota > Vampirovibrionia > Gastranaerophilales > Gastranaerophilaceae > Avigastranaerophilus. The sequence continues at coordinate 6,353 of CALUPV010000003.1, forward strand.
AGCCGGTACATAGATAGCTTGAACAGATGTAATTGAACCATCTTTTGTAGAAGTAATTCTTTCTTGAAGTTCTCCCATTTCATTTGCTAATGTAGGTTGATAACCAACAGCAGAGGGCATTCTGCCTAAAAGCGCAGAAACTTCGGAACCTGCTTGTACAAATCTGAAAATATTATCTATAAATAAAAGTACATCTTGTTTTGAATAATCCCTGAAATATTCAGCAGCAGTAAGAGCAGATAAACCAACTCTCATTCTGGCACCCGGCGGTTCATTCATTTGACCGTATATAAGAGCAACTTTATCAATTACTCCTGATTCTTTCATTTCATTCCAAAGGTCATTACCCTCACGAGTTCTTTCTCCAACTCCGCCGAATACAGATACACCGGAATGTTCAGATGCTATATTATGAATTAGCTCCATAATTAAAACAGTCTTGCCAACACCTGCGCCACCAAACAAACCAATTTTTCCGCCTTTTTGATATGGTTGTAATAAGTCAATCGCCTTAATACCTGTTTCTAAAATTTCAATATCCGTATTTTGATCAACTAATTTAGGAGAAGGTCTGTGTATCGGTAAATACATATCAGCTTCAACACTGCCATCATTATCAACAGGCTCACCTAATACATTCAAAATTCTGCCTAATATGTCTTTTCCAACAGGTATTTTTATCGGTTCACCGGTATTAATAACTTTCATTCCTCTCTTAATACCATCTGTTGATGACATGCCAACGCTTCTTATTCTGTTTTCTCCGAGATGTTGCTGCACTTCTGCAATAATCTTTTTATTATCATCAACAATTATCTCAATAGAGTCATATATTTCAGGTAAGATACCCGATTTAAACTCAACATCAATAACAGGACCTATAACCTGTGTGATAAACCCTTCTTTTTCGGCAGTTATTGTCATAATTCACCTGTTCCCTATTTACCAATAATATTATTATACAATTATAAAAAAAATTTGTAAAAACATTTTAGAACTAACAATAAGTATAATAATTTATAAAAATATATAATAAAAGAGCCCCATAATCGGGACTCTTTCATTTTGGACTTTTGAATATTAACGTTTAGAGAATTGGAATCTTTTTCTAGCTCTTTTACGACCGTATTTTTTACGTTCTTTAACACGAGCATCTCTTGTTAATAAACCTTCTGATTTTAATACAGCTTTATATTCTTCATTGATTTTTAATAAAGCTCTTGAAATACCATGCTTAATAGCTCCGGCTTGAGCAGAAACACCACCGCCAACAGCTTTTACTTTAACATCATAGTTTTCTTGGTTATCAGTTAATGCTAAAGGTCTATAAACCATCATTTCTAAAGCAGCTCTACTGCCAAAGTACTCAGAAAAAGTTTTACCGTTAACAAAAACTCTTCCTTTACCTTTTACAAGTTTAACAACTGCAATAGCGGTTTTTCTTCTTCCGGTTGCCATAATTTCTTTATCTGCCATTATTTAGCCTCCGTTTCTGTGTATAAAACAGGTTTTTGAGCCGCATGCGGATGTTCACTACCTGCATATATTTTTAATTTGTTAAATTGTTCTTGACCTAAAGTGTTGTGCGGTAACATACCTTTAATAGCTTTTTCTAAAGCTAATGTAGCATCTTTTTCCATTAATTGTTTGAATGATGCTGATTTTAAACCACCAGGATATCCAGTGTGATGATAATAGATTTTATCTGTTTCTTTTTTACCTGAAACGCAGATTTTTTCAGCATTGATAATGATTACAAAATCACCTGTATCTACGTTAGGAGTGAATTGAGGTTTGTGCTTTCCTCTCAAAAGATTAGCAGCTAATACAGCTAGTCTGCCTAAAGTTTGACCTTCAGCATCTAACAGATACCACTTTCTTTCTACTTCCAGAGGTTTAGCTGAATAAGTTTTCATTTGCTTTCTCCATTTATATCATTGTAAATTACTTCAATTAATGCTAAGCCCTCGGGGCTTATGGTCGAACCTGCTTTTGTTTTATCCCTTGAATCAAGAATTTCTTTAAGTGTCTCGGGGGCTAAAGAATTTCTCTCTATCAACAGGAGAGTTCCGACGATCGATCTGATCATATTGTACAAAAACCTGTCTGCAATAAAATCTATATAAACATAATCACCGTCTCTGACTGCTTTTGCTTTATACATATTGCATATTTTAGCTGGATTTGATGTTCTTACTTTTTTGAAAGAAGTAAAATCATGCTCACCTATAAGATAACTCAAAGCTTTATTCATTCTTTGAATATCTAAAGGGTATCTCACTAATAAACAATGTGCATCCCACGCACTTCTTTGAGTCCTGTTTGCAATTGCATAACGATAATGTCTTGCCTTAGCACTCTTTTGTGCATGGAATGTTTTCGGGACTTTTTTCAACTCTTTTACACTAATGGTACTAGGTAAAATACCATTTAGTGAGTTAACGAACTTACTCGGATTTAGTTCAAGCTCTGTCTCAAAATGGGCTGTTTGCCCTTTAGCGTGAACACCGGCATCGGTTCTTCCTGAAAAAATTGTTTTGGTCTTTGTTTTTGTCAATGTACTGATTGCTTTTTCCAGTTCATCTTGTATTGTTACAACAAGTTTATTACTGTTAGGCATTAGCTTGGGTTGCTTTTGGCTTCCCATATATGATGTACCTATGTACTCCAATACCAACAAGTATCTGTTCATTATACTAATTGGATTAAAGCCATTTCTGCAGCATCACCGCGTCTTGGTGGTAAGTGATATATTCTTGTATATCCACCGTTTCTGTTTTCATATTGTTTACCAATTTCAGAGAATAATTTTCTTAGAACTGTTTGAGGAATCAATTTTTTACCTTCTTGCAATTCTGTAAAAACTTCACCTGTTTGGCTATCAACAAATTTTGATGTCTCTACATCAAATAAGAACTTAGCAGCTTGTCTTCTTGCATGTAAATCGCCTCTTTTTGCAAGAGTAATTATTTCTTCAGCATATGGCTTTAATGCTTTTGCTTTTGAAATAGTTGTTTTGATTTCGCCATGTAAGAACAACTCGGTAGCCAAAGATCTTAATAATGCTTTTCTTTGGTCTTGAGGTCTGCCAAGTCTGTTTCTATTGCATTGGTGTCTCATTTTATTTGTCCTTTTGTATTACACTTCTTCTAACTCTACACCTTCCGGATTTGGTTGAAGTTCTAATCCTACTTGGTGCAACTTTTCTATTACTTCATCAGAAGATTTTTTACCGAAATTCTTAATATTCAATAAATCATGTTCTGACTTTTTCAATAATTCAGCTAAAGAATTAATGCTTGCTCTCTTTAAACAATTGTATGCTCTTACAGATAATTCTAAATCCTCAATTGAAATACTTGGAGTTTGTGCTTCTTCTTCAACTTCTTCAATTACATGCTGATTTGGTAATATAGCAGGTTGTCCTGTAATAGAAGCAATCTGCATAAAATGCTCAATCAACAAGTTTGCAGCTTGACTCAATGCACTTGATACATCAATACTTCCGTTTGACCATATTTCAAGAGTTAATTTATCATAATCAATAACATCTCCAACACGAGTGTTTTCAACATTATAGCTTACTCTCTTAATTGGCATAAATGATGCATCAATAGGTAACAAGTCAATCGGTATACTGCCTTTGTTTTCCTTTAAAACATCAACTGCTCTGTAACCTTTACCTGTTTCAACTGTAATATCAGCAGAAATACTTCCGCCTTCAGAGATTGTACAAATCAACCAGTCAGGATTTACAACTTTTACACCTGCAGGCAACTGTAAATCACTTGCCAGAACAGGTCCCGGTTTATCTACTTCTAATCTCAAATGTTGAGGATCTCTATCTTCAGTTTTTACAGTCAAACCTTTTAAGTTCAACATAATATCAATAGCATCTTCAACAATCCCGGGAATTGATGTATATTCGTGAGTAATACCTTCAATTCTTATAGAAGTAACAGCAGCACCCTCTAAAGAAGATAATAAAACTCTTCTTAAAGCGTTTCCGACTGTTGTACCAAAGCCTTTTTCCAACGGTTCAACTACGAATTTACCGTATTGAGATCCGTCTGAACTGGTTGTTGTATTTATGCATTTAATTTTTAATTCCATTATAATTAATCTCCTACAATTATTTAGAATAATACTCGATTACAAGTTGCTCTTTAAGCTCAGGGTCTAATTCTTCTCTTTCAGGAATTCTGTCAAAAGTTACTTTTAAAGCATCCTTATCAATAGTCATCCAAGCAGGTGCCAATGCTAAATCAATTGATTCAGAAACTGATTTTACAAAATCACTGCTTCCGGACTTAAATGTAATAACATCACCAGGTTTTACTAAGAATGACGGAATGTCAACTCTTTTACCGTTTACTAAAACATGACCGTGATTAACGATTTGTCTTGCTTGTTTTCTTGTAATAGCATAACCTGTTCTAAAAACTATGTTATCCAATCTTGACTCTAATAATTGTAAAAGAATAGTGCCAGTAACACCTTTTCTTCTACTTGCTTCGTTATAATATCTAACGAATTGTTTTTCGCTTACTAAATATGTCAAACGAATTTTTTGTTTTTCGTTTAAGTGTAAAGCGTAATCAGAAAGTTTCTTTCTTGCTGCGCCATGCTGACCAGAAGCATTTTGTCTTAATGAAGAAACCAACTTTCTGTTTGATAAATCAGTAACGCCATAGTTACGATATAATTTATTTGATGGTCCTGTATACTTAGCCAATTTATGACTCCTTACGTTATTAATTATACTCTACGTCTTTTTGGAGGACGGCAACCATTGTGTGGAATTGGTGTAACGTCCTTAATTAATGTAATTTCCAGTCCTGCAGCTTGAATAGCTCTGATAGCTGTCTCTCTGCCTGAACCAGGTCCTTTAATATAAACTTCAACCTTTTTCATACCTTGGTCTATTGATTGCTTTGCAACCTTTTCTGCTGCTGATTGTGCTGCAAACGGTGTTCCTTTTCTTGCACCTTTAAATCCGCAGCCACCTGCAGAAGCCCAAGCAATAGCATTACCTTGAGTATCTGTTGAAGTTACGATTGTATTATTAAATGTTGACTGTATATGTACAACACCTTGTAATACATTCTTTTTTTCTTTCTTTTTTGTTTTTACCGGTCTAGCCATTGTCTATATTACTCCTTCAATTATTTCTTGTTGGCGATTGGGCCTGTTTTCTTACCGCGTCTTGTTCTTGCGTTTGTTTTTGTTCTTTGTCCTCTTACAGGAAGTTTACGTCTGTGACGCATTCCTCTGTATGAATTGATTTCGCTCAATCTCTTAATGTTTAGTGATTCTTCTCTTCTTAAATCACCTTCGATTGTATAATGAGCAATCTCTTCTCTTAATGCCCTAATATTGTCTTCTGTTAAATCATCTGTTCTTAAATCTTCAGATATATTACAAGCTGCCAATATTTTCGCACTTCTTGCAGGTCCTATTCCGTAGATATAGGTTAATGCAATTATCATTCTTTTGTTACGAGGTAAATCTACCCCAGCAAGTCTTGCCATTGTTTCTCCTTTTACTATATCTTTCTTTGATTTTTAATTTCTTTTTGGGTTAATCTATTTACTAATTATTGCTTCTGTTTAATCTTAAATCTTCACTCACGAATACTTTATATTCTTGCGCTCCGACAGACTTGTACTTATACAAAATTAGCCTTGTCTTTGTTTGTGTTTTGGATTTTCACAAATAATTGCTACTCTGCCTTTTCTTTTAATTACTTTGCATTTATCACAAAGTGGTTTTACTGAAGCTCTTACTTTCATCTTTTATTTCCTTCTTTATTTTAACCTGTATGTGATGCGACCTCTTGTTAAATCATATGGTGTCATTTCCACTTTTACCTTGTCGCCCGGTAAAATCTTTATGAAATTCTTTCTTATCTTTCCTGAAATATGAGCCAATATCTCATGCCCGTTTTCAAGTTTTACCTGAAACATTGCATTTGGCAATGATTCTATTATTGTTCCTTCAAATTCAATTACGTCCTTTGACATTTTTTCCTCATTTTATGATAGTCAATATAACTATCCTACATGTTAAATTTTTCAAATCAAGCGTTTTTTCCCATGTTTTTTAACATTTTGACGTTTTTTATTATTTTTTCTTCAATTGTTTTTTTAATCTTACGAGTTATACAATTGTTATGCTAATCTCAAAATATCCTTGTTTCTTAATTATTTCGGGTTTTTGTAAATTTTTCTTAACAAGTTAAAGTTTCTTATTTTTAAATAAACAATTTTATATTTATCCTTTAATAAACTTAATTATGTATAATTTGACACAATCCAAAATTTTCAATACGATTTTTATCAAGAAATTTTGGAAATGTTATATGAAGAAAAAACTTTTATTTTTTGGAATAAATATAGTTTTATTTTTACTTTTAATTCTTTTAATTGAAGGTATTATATGGTTTAAAGAAAATGAACATCTTAGAAAAATTGGTGTTTTTCCTCCTTCAATTCAAAGATTAAAATTCCATCCGGGAATAAAAAATTTTAAGTTTGATCCTAAAACATTTCCAACACCTCGAAATGGCTGGGGAAGACCGGTTGAAGGTCTGGAATACAACAAAAAACCAATTGTTATATTCGGATGTTCATATGCTTATGGATATTCTTTAGATAATGAACAAACATTTTCTTATAAACTTTCAAAACTTGCAAAAGTTCCGGTATACAATAGAGCTTGGACCGGTTGGAGTGTTCAACATATGCTTTATCAAACAAAATTAGACGAAATATATAAACAAATTCCTGAGCCTGAATATGTTATTTATTTATACATTAATGACCATATTCGAAGATTATACCTGCTATCATTCTCTTCTTGGAACATATTAGCTGATGAACAGAATTTAAGGTACAAAGAGAAAAATGGCGAATTAATTGAAATAAAAAATAATAATCCAATTCTCAAACAAATTAAAAGATTATATTTTGTAAATAAAATTCATCATTTATTTGTTAATAAATTTATTCTTAGCGAAAAAAATAAAAAAAATTGCTATGACTTTGCATTTCAACACTTTAAAGAAGCAAAAAAAGAAATGAAAAAACACTGGAAAGACACCAAATATGTTGTATTTTTCTATGAAGATGATAAACAAAATGACTACTTAAAAGAGAATCTTAAAAAAGAAGGATTCATTATAATAAGCAGTTATGATTTAACAAAAGAAGATTTAAAATCTTCAAAATATCTATTAGACAACCACCACCCAAATGAAATAGCTTGGAATTTATTAACTCCTCTGATAATAAAAAAGTTAAATATATAAATGAACAAATTTAAGAAAATAATACTTATTATATTCTGGAATATTTTAATATTAGGATTAATCATATTAATATCAGATATTTTCGTTTATAAATATTATGCTTCTATATACTATCAGGACCATCCAAAATTATATAGAATAAACGAATTTAAATACATGCCATATTTACCGGAATACATAACAGATTTGGAAAGTTATTTTAACGGGGAAAACAACATATTTTTCGGAAGACGCCCTGACGGAACAGAATATAAAAATCAAATTCCAATTGTTATATTTGGTTGTTCTTATGCTTTCGGACAACATTTAAACTACAATCAAACCTTAAGTTATAAACTTTCACATATACTTAAAAGACCGGTTTATAACAGAAGTATATCGGGTGGAAGTTTTCAGCATATGTATATGCAAAGTTTATCTAACTCTTTTTATAAAACAGTACCAAATTCAGACACTGTAATTTATGTAATGATCGGTGACCATTACAGACGCTCTATGCTATGGTATTTTGATATATTAGATTTACATATTTATCCGCATTTTCATAAAAATAAAGATAAACTTATTATGGATAACTACTATAATCCTTTTTTAAACCTATTCAAATCAATATATACAGTAAAACATTTTAATCATATGTATGCCGATAAATACATAAAGAACTCTAATAATTCAAAAGAAATTACCGATATTGCATTATTATATTTCAAAGAAACAAGAAAAGAATTAGAAGAACACTGGAATAAAAAAATAAAATTTATAATTCTACTCTACGAAGACTGGGATATTATGTACAAACAAGAGCTTATACAAAAATTAGAAGATAATAATTTTATTGTAATTTCCACAAAAGAAATCACAGATGAAGATTTACGTAATGAAAAATACCAAATGCAAGATAATCATCACCCGACAGAAAAAGCCTGGAACTTAATAGTTCCACAACTAATAAAAAATATTTAATAATGGGGAAAAATGAACAAAACACTTACAAAAATATTCATAATAATTTTTTTATTTATATTTGTATATTTTATTACAGACTACACGCAATATAAAATATACAAAACAAATTTAAAAAAGGAACTAAAAAAAGAAAAAATGGAAATAAATATTCCAACTTACCATACTTATTTTTATAAAAATTATGGAAGAACAATTTCTTCATTCAAAGAGAAATATAAAGACAGATTACATAAAGATTTTAGACCTGCAAATATCATAGAAAATACAAAAAAACCATCAATAATTATTTTTGGATGTTCATTTGCATATGGAAGCTTTTTAGATAATAATGAAACCTTTGCAAGTAAGTTATCTTACTATACAAAAAGAAACGTATATAATAGAGCCCTTGACGGATGCGGTATTCAACATATGTATTATTTTCTACAGGATGATAATTTTTTTAAACATATATCTCCAGCTCCTGATTATGTAATATATTTGTATATTGAAAATCAACTAGAAAGACTCAATGCAACAATATTTCCATATTCTATACTTACAAACGGGAAAAACTTACGTTATAAATTATCAGGTAATAAACTAATTTTAGATAAAGATAATTTTTTAATAAAGAAATCATTTTTATTAAGAAAACTTATTCTAATGACAGATAAAAAGTATAACAACCAAAATCAGGAAAGAAAAAACTTAAATTTTAAGTTAGCAAATAAATTATTTTTAGAAAGTAAAAAAATTTTGGAAACAAAATATCCAAATATTAAATTTGTAATTATAAAATACGATTATAATTATTTCAATGTAATTGATAATTACCAGGAAAACAATTTGGAGACAAAAGATATGTGGAAAATATTAAAAGAAGAAGGTTTTATAATTATAAATACCAAAGATATAATAGGAAAAAGTTTCGATAATAAATATACAACAGAAGATAAATATCATCCAAATGAAAAAGCTTGGGATTTATTAGTTCCTAAAATAGTAGAACGATTAGAATTATAAAAAACTGTGTATAATAACATTATTATGTACAGAATTTTATTTTTAATCATATATTTAATTTTATATTTAATAAGCTCAAAAAGAAAAACAGGAATATTCAGTTATAGCAACTATTATGATAATACAAACAGAACAAGACTATCTGATTTTGTAAGACTTTCACTAAGAAGACGAAGTGCTTTCAAACAATGCAAAAAATATTTAACAAAAGGAAAAGATTTTTATAAACTAAAAAATGATTATGTAACTTTAATATATGATACAAAGAATAAAATCATAAAATGCTATGATAAATCAATAAAAAAGCAAATTGCAACCCTAGAATGGTATAAGCAAGATTCTTATGAACTGAACTATTTAGATAATACATTTGAAGAAACTTTTGACAGCGTAAGCGCATTATTTAATGAAAAATCAATGTATGAAGGTATAATATCTACATTTAAGGCACAGTTTAAAATCGAAGAAATTAATCCTGAAAATGAAAAGAATATAGAAAACGTAAATATTCCAAGATATTACTCAAATATGCTTAATATAAATCAGGCAACTGAAAAAGAATTAACAGATTTACCGGGTTTAAGTATTATTCAGGCAAAAAATATCATAAGATATAGAGAAAGACATAATGGATTTGGCTCTCTTGATGAATTCTTCGAAGAAATGAATATTAATCCACATTTAAAAAAACAATTAAGAAATTATTTATATGTGGATTCCTACATTCCAAATTATAGAAAATCAGTAGAAGAAACAACAAAAGAAGAATATAATATAACTCATATAGACAATCAGAATGAAAATAACGAAAGAATTATAGATATATAAATAAATGAAAGTTCGTATACATAAAATTATTAAAAATACAAAAGTAGAAGGTCCAAAGACAAGATATTGTATATGGTTCCAAGGTTGTTCAAGACATTGCAAAAATTGCTGGGCAAAAGCGACTTGGGATTTTAATAGTGGAACCGAATATGAAATTGAAGACATTTTAAAAGATATATTGAACACTAAAAATATAGACGGAGTAACTTTTCTTGGTGGTGAACCCTTTGAGCAAGCAGAAGCACTTGAATTTTTATGCACAAAAGTAAAAGAAGCAGGTCTTTCTGTTGTTTGTTTTACGGGCAACAGTTTAGAGAATTTAAAAAATACACATACTAATATATTAAAAAACATTGATTTATTAATTGATGGGGAATATATAGAAGAAGAAAAAGATTACTCAAGACCTTGGGTCGGTTCGAAAAATCAAAATTATCATTTTCTTACTGACAGATTTGATAAAAACATAATAAACAAATATAAAAATAAAATAGAAATTAACATTGAAAAAAACGGAATAATTTTTATCAATGGAATGGGTGATTTTGAAAAAATCACAAATAAAATAGATATGTTTAACATTCACTAAAACTGGAAAGAAACCGATAAATATGATAGTATTGAAAAAAATTAAAGAGGCATAAGAAATAATGGAAACTAACTCTAAAAAACTTTCACATCTATTAAAAGCGAGATTCCCTTTTATATATATTGCTACCTATGAAGAAGAAAGAGCAACAAAATATATAAAATCCATCGTCACAAATAAAACACAAATTAAATATACAAGAGAAGTATTTATATGGACACAAGCCACAGGTTTAAAAATCGGAAATGATACAATTTTAAATACAACAAATCCAAACAAATTAATTGAATATATAGAAAAATATGACAAAGATGCAGTATTTATTTTATATGATTTTCATGTATTTTTCGGTATAAAACATAAAAGTGCAGATTCAACTATTGTACGTGCGTTAAGAGATTTAATTCCAATATTAAAAACAAGCAAAGCAAGAAAAAATATAATCTTTATATCTCCAGATTTAGTTATTCCGGACACTCTTCAAAAGGATATCGTAATATATGATTTCCCATTGCCAAAACTGGAAGATATAAAAGAAAAACTTAACAGAATGTTATCTGTTAACAGACGTATAGATACTGATGAATTAACAGATGAAGATAAAGATAAATTATGCAAAGCAGCATTAGGTTTAACAATGCAAGAAGCAGAAAATGCTTTTGCCTTGGCAATGGTTCAGGATGGAACATTAAGCAAAAGTGATATTCAGATAATACTTGAAGAGAAAATGCAAGTCATTAGAAAAACAGGGTTACTTGAATATGTTCAAAGCGATATGGGAATAAATGATATAGGCGGACTGGATAATTTAAAAAAATGGTTGTTAAAAAGAAATAATTCTTGGTCAGAAAAAGCTAAAAAGTATTGCTTGCCTGCTCCCAAAGGTGTTCTTGTAACAGGAATCCCCGGCTGCGGAAAAAGTTTAACGGCAAAAGCAATGAGTACAATTTGGCAGCTTCCTCTTTTAAGACTTGATTTAGGTAAAATCTTTAGCGGTTTAGTAGGAAGCTCTGAAGAAAATATGAGAAAAGCTATAGCTACGGTTGAAGCCGTAGCACCTTCAATTTTATGGGTAGATGAAATTGAAAAAGGATTAAATGGGGTTGGTTCAAGTAATGATAGTGGTGTTTCTTCAAGAATTTTCGGAACATTTTTAACCTGGATGCAAGAAAAAACAGCACCTGTATTTGTTATTGCAACAGCAAATGATATAAGTAAATTACCACCGGAGCTTTTAAGAAAAGGTCGTTTTGATGAAATATTCTTTGTAGATTTACCAACTTTAAATGAGCGTAAAGAAATATTCAAAGTCCACTTAACCAAAAGGTTAAAAGATGCCGAAGTTTGCGGAAATATAAAACCTAATGATGAGAAATTTATTAATTCCTTAGCACAAAAAACAGAAGGTTTCATAGGTTCAGAAATTGAACAAGTTGTTATTTCCGCATTATGTGATGCTTTCTTTGAAAACAGAGCATTAGAAACTAATGATTTTGAAAAAGCAATTAAAAATACAGTACCATTATCTACAACACAAAAAGAACAAATTCTTGCAATAAGAGAATGGGCAAACGTAAGAGCAGTATGCGCTTCGTCTAAGGAAAATATTGAAAACTATAAAAATATTGTTCAAGAAGAAGAAGATATAACAACCGCAAGGGGCGGAAGAAGACTTGATATATAGAGGTTTAATATGTCTATTACCGTAACATCAATTCCTATTTTATTATTATCTGAAATTGTTCCTGAACTTACAGGAGCAATAAAGTATCATAAATATAGTGAAGCAAATAACCAAAATTTTAAAGAATTTAATTTTAATACAATATTTATGGATAAAACAGTTCTATTAAAAACTCTTATAGAATATGAAATGCAAAATATAGTAGAAAAGGATAATACAATACTTTGTAACTATGAAGATTTTTATCTTGAATTTTATAAGATTAACGAAGAGAAACCTTACAATTTGAAAATATCTTGCTTTGAAAACAAGCACATAAAAGAATTTATAAACAATATAAGTTCTCAATACACAATAAACACACAAGAAGCTTCATATAATAAGATAAAAGAACGGTTAAAAGAACAAAATCTTGAAATAGAAGATGAAGAAGTTTTTGAAGATAATACTATAGTTTTAACTGTTAATTTGGAGTAAGAATGACAAAAAAACAACTAAAAATAAAACTTATGCCTAATGGTGAAATTCAAATGGAAACTATAGGAATAAAAGGACAAAAATGTCTTGAATATATTCCTTTGATGGAAAGTATTGCAGATATAAAAATTACAGAACAAAAGTTCACAGAAGAATATTATGAACAAGAAGAAGATATAGATTTAGAAAATTATAATATTAGAACTGATTATTAAAAAATTTTATTTTATATTCCAAATCTTCTATAAATTTCATCAATATTATGAAGATAATCATTAATATCAAAACAACTTTCAATTTCTTCTTTATTTAGTTTATCAAGTACATCTTTATCATTCATAAGATTATCAATAAAACTGCCATTATTATTAAAGGCATCTAAAGCATTTCTTTGAACTATTTTATACGCATCTTCTCTAAGCAAACCTTTGGAACATAACTTTAATAATACTTTTTGAGAAAAAACTATACCGCCAAAAAGCTTAGTATTTTTAAGCATATTATCATTATGCACAACAAGATTTTTAATAGTTCTTTCAAGACGTGATAACATATAATCGATTAAAATAGTTGAATCGGGGAAAATAATTCTTTCAACACTGCTGTGAGAAATATCTCTTTCATGCCATAAAGGAATATTTTCCATAGCTGCAACAGAATTTGAACGAACAACCCTTGCCAGACCCGAAAGATTTTCTCCTGATATCGGATTTTTCTTATGAGGCATAGCTGATGAACCTTTTTGTCCTTTAGAAAAGCCTTCTTCAACTTCTAAAACTTCCGTTCTTTGAAGATGTCTAAGTTCAACAGCAACTTGTTCAATAACCGAAGCAATTAAAGCTAAAGCTTGATGATATTGTGCGTGAATATCTCTTGCTATTACTTGAGTTGAAAATTTAGCAGGCTTTAGGTTTAAAAATTCACAAGCTATTTTTTCAATTTCAGGAGAAATATTACTGTATGTTCCGACAGGTCCTGAAATTTGGCCAACCTTTGATTCTTCCAATGCCTTTTCAAAATTTCTTTTATTACGTTCAAATAAATCTATCCAACCGCATAATTTAACACCAAAAGTCATCGGTTCAGCATGCACACCGTGAGAACGACCTATACATATAGTTGTTTTATGTTCTTTCGCTTTTTCTTTTATTGCTGCTATTAAATTATCTAAATCTTTAAGAATAATCTTACCTGCATCTTGCATTTGAAGCGCTAATGCAGTATCAATAACATCACTACTGGTCATTCCCATATGAATATAACGGGAATTTTCTCCTACATTTTCATTTACATTTGTTAAAAAAGCAATTAAATCATGATGAACTTCTTTTTCTATTTCATCAATCCTATCAACAGAAAAAGAAGCTTTTGAAATAATATCATCTAAAACCACTTGAGATATTTGACCGAGTTTATTATAAGCTTTGCATACAGCAAGCTCGACATCAAGATAATACTTGAACTTAGAATCAAGCTCCCAAATTTTACTCATTTCTTCTCTAGAATATCTTTCAATCATATTATTTCCTTTAACGCTCTAATATATTATAATATACATTATTTAAGATAAAATCTTAATATTATATAAAATAAAGAATATTAACAAAGAAAATGAAAATAAATACAATAAAAATTATAATATTAAATATTATACTGCTAGTAATAATTTTATTTATATCTGATTATTCTATTTATTTAAAATTTAAACAGGACTACATTAAAAATCTAGCCTCTGAAAGTTTAAAAATATATCCACCTATCTCTTATATTGATAATTATAAAAGTAATTATTCGACACAAAGTTATATATTTCAAAAAAGAAATAAAAATAATTTCAATTATTTCAGAAATAATATTTACAACAAAAACTATAATAATAAATCAATTATTTTTTTTGGTTGTTCATATACGTTTGGTATACAATTATCTGACGAAGAAACATTAAGTAATAAATTAGCAAAAAAATTAAATATAAATGTATATAACTTTGGAATTTGTGCATCCGGTATTCAACATATGTTATCACTTCTGCAAAATAATATTTTTTACAATTTAATAAAAGAAGAACCCAAATATGCAATATACACTATTATTCCGGATCATTTTGAACGTTTGCAAAAATATATATTTCCAAGTCCAATGATGGCAAATGGAATAAATCTACAATACGAATTAAAGAATAGCAAACTTAAAAAAAGATATATTCCACTTAATTTATTTTCAAAATCTTTTTTGGTTAAAAGTATATACTATCAAATAGATACAAAAAGAAATGATTTTGAACCAAATATAAAAGAACAAAATAATTTATTGGCATATTACATATTTACAGAAAGCTTCCAAATACTAAAGAAAAAATATCCTAACATAAAATTTATAATATTGAGATATGAAACAGAAAATGATTATGCAGAAGAATATGAAAATAATAAAATATGGGAAAATTTACAAAAACAAGGCATTATAATAATAAATTCTTCAGATTTAATAGGAAGAAAATTTAAATATGCATCAGAAGATACTTGCGAAGACCAATATCATCCATCAGAAAAAGCTTGGGATTTATTAGTACCCAAATTAATTGAACAAATAGAATTATAGCTGTAAACTTTTCTTTAATAAATATTTATTTTAAAATTCTCTTATAGTAAATTACATTGTAGCTGAATAAAACTAAAATATTTGTTCTATAAATGATTAAAAGGAGATTATTAATGGAGAAAAGAGTACCGTTTTTTTATGATATTACTTTAAGAGACGGTAATCAATCTCTTAAAAAACCTTGGAATACAAATGAAAAAGAAATAATATTTAATCATTTGGTAGAACTCGGAATACAAGGTGTAGAAGTGGGTTTTGCAGCAGCATCAGAAATGGATTTTGAAGCTTGTTCAAGATTAGCTCAAATAGCACCTGATAATGTAGTTATTTCCGCCCTTGCAAGATGTGTTGAAAATGACATTATAAAAGCCGCTGACTCAATCAAAGCAGCAGAAAAACAAAGAGTACATACTTTTATTGCAATGAGTCCTTTTAATATGGAATATGTACTTAATAAATCGCCACAAGAAGTGAGGAAACAAGCAATTGAAGGTGTAACTTTTGCCAGAAAAATAATGGGCAAAAAAGGCGAAGTTCAATTTTCCGTAGAACATTTTGGAGACTGCCATGAAAATATTGATTTTGTAATAGATACATTAAAAGAAGTTGTAAAAGCCGGTGCTAATGTAATCAATTTACCAAACACAGTTGAAAGAGTCAGACCTAAAAAATTTGTAGATTTGGTAGAAAAAGTTTATAATGCACTACCTAAAGATATTATAATAGCTGTTCATAATCATAATGATTTAGGAATGGCGACAGCTACAACAGTTGAAAGTTATTTTGCAGGTGCAATCCAGCTTGAATGTGCATTGAACGGTTTAGGAGAACGTGCAGGAAACACCAATTTGTATGAAGTAGCTATAGCTCTACATAATTCAGGCGTTAATGTTCCTTTAAATCTTGATAAAATATATGAAACAGCATTGATTGTATCTGACATGTCAAATATAAAAATATACGAAAAAGCAGCATTAATAGGACCTGAAGCTCTTGCACACAGAAGCGGAATTCATCAAGACGGTGCTATAAAAACAAAAGATATGCAAAAAGGTGCATATAGACCTATTCATCCATCTTTAATAGGAAGAAAAGATGATGAAAAATTAGGATTTACATCTCAATCAGGTAAAACTGCAATATTTGAAATAATAACAGATGCAGGATACCCGATAACAATATCAGAAGCACAAAGAATAGTTCCATTTGCAAAAGCAGAAGCAGAAAAAATCGGTGAACTTTCAACCAGAAATGTTATTGACATTTATTATAATAATGTACTAAACGTCAAAGGTGCATTCAAATTATGCAGTCTTGATAAAACTGAAACAGAAAATGCCCTGTTACACTTTAAATACAATGATAAAGAATATAATGTTGAAGTATATGGTAATGGACCGGTTGATGCTTGTATTAAAGCTATTCAAAAAGCAGGATTCAATTGTGAATTTTTAAATTATGAACAAAAAGCGTTAAATATGGGGTCAGATGCATCAGCTATGACAATTATGCATTTCAAAGCACCAAATGGACAAACAATAATATCTAGAGGCTGTGATGAAAGTACAGTTATGGCAAACTTAAAAGCTATATTTAACGGCTTAAATATTATGGAAAATATGAAATAAATATTAAATAGGAAGGTATATATAATGAAAAAACTTCTAATATCTATTCTAGTATTATCTGTTCTTTTTAATTATACAGCTCCTGCATTTTCATTTAACAATGGATTTATAACAAATCCAAAGATTATTGATTCAATTCAAACAGAAAATATTGTATCTGCAGATGTTGAGAAAAAACTCAAAGCTTCTATAGCTAAAGTATATGGAGAAGAACAAGTTGATGAAATATATGTAAATATATTGAAGATAATAAAAGAAACCAGATATAAAAGAAGTGAAAAATTAAAACAAGAAGATTTAAACAGAAGTAATGACTGGTACAAAGATGAAATTATATACATGTTTTATGTAGATCAATTCGGTGTTGATGATGATATGAGCCCAAATACTTTTTATAAATCAGTAAAAATGCTTCGATATTTGAGAGATTTAGGCGTAACAACAATATATATGCTTCCATTTGCAGATTCCCCAATGGGTGATGCCGGTTTTGATGTAAAAAATCCTCGTGATGTGAGAAAAGATCTTGGCGGTATGCAAGAATTCATATTATTTATTACAGAAGCCAAAAGACAAGGATTTAAAATCAAATCGGATTTAGTATTAAACCATTTTTCAGAACAACACGAGTGGTTTAAAGAAGCACAAAATGGAGATTTAGATAAACTTAATTATTTTGTTGTATCAGAAAAAGAACCTGAAAAGAAAGTATATAAAGATGAAAAAATAGGCTACATAGCAGAATATAAACATGATAGCGGTAAAATATCAAAAAGAAGACTTATTTTTCCTGAAATAACAGAATCTAATTATAGAAAAGTAACCATTGACGGCAAGGATTATTATTTCTACCATACATTTTATCCTTTTCAGCTTGATATAAACTGGGAAAATCCAAAAGTACTTTATTACAACCTTGAAACTATAGCATTTTGGGCAAACCTTGGTATTGATATATTCAGAATGGATGCAATTCCGTATTTAATTAAAGAAGAAGGAACAAATGCAGAAAACTTGCCCAAAACTCACGAGATAATAAAAATTTTAAGTACGTTCTTACAAGAAACAGCACCAAGAAGCGTTATTCAAGTAGAAGCATGCCAACCACCAAAAAAATTACTCCCATATTTTGGGACTGAAAGAAAAGTGGAAATAAACATTAATAACAAAATAAAAGAACTTATCAGAACAAATGAAGCTCAAATTGCATATCATTTCCCATATATGCCAGCAATATGGGCAACCGTGGTATCAGGTGATAATTCATATTTTTGGAAAACTCATAAGAAAACTCCTCAAATTCCGGATAGCGCAAGCTGGGCAGTATTTTTAAGAGTTCATGATGAATTAACACTTGAAATGGTTAATAAAGAAACAAGAGAATTGTTATATGAAGATTTAGCTGATAAAGGTGCAGAATTCCGTAAAGGTTTTGGAATAAGCGGAAGATTGGCAAACTTCCTCGATAATGACATTGATAGAATTAATATGACATTTGCAATACTTTTATCTTTAAAAGGTATTCCAATTATTTATTATGGAGATGAAATAGGAAGCCAAAATAATTTCTCATACGCTCAAAGATGGGCAAAAATAAGAGAAAGAAGAGATAAAAAGAAAAATAAAAACTCTGAAATGCTTTCATATTTTGACAGCAGAGACATTCATAGAGGTGCAATTAAACGAAATACTTTCTACCGTGCGATGTATAGAAACAACAATTTTAACAGTAAAATATATAAAAATGTTAAACGTTTAATTGAAGTTAGGAAAAATTACAATACTATTTCTCGTGGTGATTTTATAGAAGTTAAATCAGATAAACCACAAGTATTTTCTTATTTAAGAAAAGGAACATATGATAAAATTTTAATGGTAAATAACTTATCTGATAAAAAAGTTTTTGCAGAATTAGATATTAATCATCTTAATTTAAATGAAACAGATACTGAAATAAAAATGCAAGAACTAATAACAAAAGAACCTAAAATCTTTATTATTGAGAATAAGAAATTAATAATAAAACTAAAGCCATATGAAACAATGTGGTTAAGCTTCAAATAAAAAATTTGATAATAAAAAAGACTCGATTAATAAATCGAGTCTTTTTTCATCTGTATTAAAGAATTATTCTTTAGTATATTCAGCATCAATTACATCATCATCATTATTTGATTTTGCCTGTTCAGATGAAGCACTTTCAGAATTAGCACTTTGAGCACTTTCTTGTTGAACTTGAGAATAAGCAGCTTGAGAAATTGCATACATTGTTTGTTGTAAATCTTCAGAAAGTTTTTTGATTTCATCAGCAGATTTATTTTCTTTTAAAGCATCTTCCAAAGCTTTCTTTTGTTCTTCAAGTTTTGTTTTATCAGCTTCAGCAATTTTACCTTCAAAATCTTTTACTATTCTTTCAGCAGAACTGATTAAGCTGTTAGCATTATTTCTGATTTCAGCTTCTTCTTTATGTTTCTTATCAATTTCAGCATTTGCTTCAGCTTCTTTAACCATTCTGTCAATATCAGCTTCTGATAAATTAGAAGAGTTTGTAATTGTAATTTTTTGTTCTTTGTTTGTAGCTTTATCTTTAGCTGAAACATTAACAATACCGTTAGCATCGATATCAAATGTAACTTCAATTTGAGGGATACCTCTCATAGCAGGAGCAATACCTTCAAGTCTGAACATACCTAAAGATTTGTTATCTCTTGCCATTGGTCTTTCACCTTGAAGTACATGGATATCAACAGCAGTTTGATTGTTTTCAGCAGTTGAGAATACCTGTGATTTAGAAACAGGAATTGTTGTATTTCTTGGAACTAAAGGAGTTAAAACACCGCCTAGAGTTTCAATACCCAATGTTAAAGGAGTTACATCAAGTAATACAATATCTTTAACTTCACCGGCTAAAACACCTGCTTGAACAGCAGCACCAACGGCAACAACTTCGTCTGGGTTCACTGATTGATTTGGTTCTTTACCAGTATATTCTTTAACCAATGCTTGAACAGCAGGAATACGAGTTGAACCACCAACTAAAACTACTTCATTGATTTCACCTTTTGATAATCCTGCTTCTTTTAAAGCATCAGCAACCGGTTTTTTACATCTTTCAAGTAAATCATGGCTTAATTCTTCAAATTTAGCTCTTGTTAAACTCATATCCAAATGTTTTGGACCATTTGCATCAGCTGTTATGAATGGTAAGTTAATTGTTGTCTCAACAACTGAAGATAATTCACATTTAGCTTTTTCAGCAGCTTCTTTTAAACGCTGCATAGCTTGTTTATCGTTTCTTAAATCAATACCTTCTTGTTTTTTGAATTCATCAACTAACCAATCAATAATTTTTTGGTCAAAATCATCACCACCTAAGTGAGTATCACCTGAAGTTGAAAGAACTTCGTGAACACCATCACCTATTTCAAGAACAGAAACATCAAATGTACCACCACCTAAGTCGAATACTAAAACTTTCTCAGCCTTTTCTTTTTCAAGACCGTAAGCTAAAGCAGCAGCTGTAGGTTCGTTAACTATACGAAGTACATCTAAGCCTGCAATTTTACCTGCATCTTTTGTTGCTTGTCTTTGAGCATCGTTAAAATATGCAGGAACTGTAATTACTGCAGATGTAACTTTTTCACCTAAATAGTTAGATGCATCATCAGCTAATTTTCTCAAAATCATAGCTGAAATTTCTTGAGGGGTATAATCTTTACCGTCAATATTCTTTTTATAATCTTCACCCATATGACGTTTAATTGAAATAACAGTCTTATCAGGGTTTAAAATAGCTTGTCTTTTTGCTAATTGACCAACAAGTTTTTCACCTGTTTTAGAAAAACCAACGATAGAAGGAGTTGTTCTTGAACCTTCTGCGTTAGCAATAACTGTAGGTTTACCACCTTCCATGACTGCCACAACCGAGTTTGTTGTACCTAAGTCAATACCTATTGTCTTTGCCATAATTTTATCTCCGTTTCTTTTATTTAATTAATCTAATTACTTTATTTACTATATTTTTTATAACACCTATTTTCAAATTTCTTGAAAAAATAAACAAAAAATTAATAATTCAATTTTTAAAATAACAATTAAGAATATTTATTATTGTTGCAAGAGAAATTATTATGAATATAATTAAGTTATTGTGATATTAGAAAAACTTAAAAATCAAATAATAGTATCAGTACAAGCAATGCCAAATGAACCCTTGTATGAGGAATCTTGTATAATTGCAATGATGAAATCAGTAGTTAATGGCGGTGCTAAGGGTTTGCGTCTGGCTGGAGCAAGAGACGTAAAAAATGCAAAGAAATTATTTGATATTCCAGTAATAGGTCTTACGAAACCGAATAAACTCCCTGATAACTGGAAAGAAACAGTTTATATAACACCAACTCTGAAAGAAGTTAATGAACTTATTGAAGCAAATGCTGACATAATCGCTACCGATGCAACCCAAAGACCAAGGCCAAAAGAAAGTTTAAAAGAAATAGTCAACTATATAAAATCACACAATAAACTTTCTATGGCGGATATTTCAACTTTTGAAGAGGGAATAAAAGCAAGAGAATTGGGATTTGATATAATTTCAACAACTTTATCCGGTTACACTCAATATTCAAATCAAAATATTGAAGGACCTGATTTTGAACTATTAGAAAAACTTGTAAAAGAACTTGATTGTCCTATTATTTTAGAAGGCAGAATTTGGGAACCTAATGAAGTAAATCAAGCATTTGAACTTGGAGCCCATAGCGTAGTAATAGGTTCAGCAATTACAAGACCTCAACTAATTACAAAGAGATTTTGCAACAGAGGATAATATGAAAAAAAGTATAACCATTTTAATTAGTTGTACAATTTTTCTATTAATATTCATAATTATGGATATTATTTTCTTTTATTATATTGTATTTCAAGAACAAAATGTTTATATATCTCAGCAAAAGTATATAAACCCAAAAGAAAAGATTCTTGTGCCTAAATATTTTATAAAACTGAATAAGTTTAAAGATGAATATGAAAGTATAATAAAAAACCATTTAAGACCAATACAAAACCAAAATAGCAAAGAAGAACCAATATTAATATTTGGCTGTTCATATGCTTACGGTTATGTCTTTGATAATAGTGAGACAATATCATACATTATGTCTAAATACTCAGATAGACCAATTATAAATAGAGCTATATCAGGTTGGAGTATCCAGCACATGTTATATCAATTAAGAAACGATAAGCAATATTTTTATTCTCTAAAACCTCCAAAATATATTTTCTATGTTTTAATGGATCATGGAGGACATTTTCATCGTTTATTTTATACTAACTTTCCTAATATTCTACATAGCGATTATTATTTAACTTATAAAGTGAAAAATAATAATCTTACAGAAAGGAAGCCTTTTTTAAATCTTTACTATGGATTTGCTATCCCAAGACACATATATAATAAGATAGTAAAGAATTACGTAGATAAAACAGCATTTATAAAACCGAATAAAAAGTTTTATGATTTATTAATTCTACATTTTTTAAGTATAAATGAAGAAATACAAAAAATATGGGGTGAAAATCAAATAGAAAATGCACCTAAATTTATCATTTTATCTTTTGAAGGCAACAATGAACTATTTTGGAAAAATAAAATAGAAGAAGAAGGAATTAAGGTAATTAATATAGCTGAACTTATAGGGAAAAAAAACTTAGAAAATCAAGAGCTGGGTTTTTTTGAACCAGAAATTGCAGGACATCCAAACGGAAAATTATGGAAAGAAGTTATTCCAAAATTAAAAGAAATATATCAAGATTTATAATATTAGGAAAGAAAATTTCATGAAAAAAGTATTAGCAATTGATGTTGGCGGGACAAAATTAATATATGCAATTATTAATGAAAAAGGTGAATTTTTAAGCGAAGTAAAAAAAACTGCTACACCTAAAAATATCGAAGAATTAAAAAATACATTCAAAAAAATAATCTCCGAGAATGAAAAAGAAGTTGATTTTACAGCATTTGCAACCGCAGGCGCTGTAAATATTGAAAATACAAAAGTAGAATCTTCCACTCCAAATATGCCATTAGGATATAATTCCCTTAATTTTACGGAGTTAAGTTCAAAACCTGTATTTGTAGAAAATGATGCCAATGCGGCAGCTTGGGCCGAATATAAAACAGGTGCTGCAATAGGTGAAGAAAATAATATAACAATAACCTTAGGTACAGGTATAGGTGGAGGTTTTATAGTTAACGGGAAACTATTAAGAGGAAAATCCGGCAGAGCAGGTGAAGTAGGAAGTATGAAAATACAAGGCAGAGGAAGAACCTGCACTTGCAAGCGAAAAGACTGTTTTGAAAGTTACGCCTCAGGCTCCGGATTAAAAAAGACAGCCGAAGAAATAGCAAAAAATGATTCTATTTTCTTAACAAGTATTTATAAAACAAAAAATCCTGGCGAAATAACAACCTATGATATTATTGCGGGTATTAAATCAAATGATGATTATTCATTAAAAGTTTTTAATATTTGGAAACAAGATTTAATAATAGGTTTAATAAATATAACAAATATATTTGATCCTGAAAGCATTATTATATCTGGTGGAATGGGTGAATTTATAAATACAAAAGAAATAGAAGAAGCCATAAATTCAGAAATTGTTGTATCACCAGTTAAAGTTAAACTTGCTAAAGCAGGTAACTATTCCGGAATGATAGGAGCTGCGCTTTTAGCTTGTGAAAAGTTTTAGACACCAAAAAATATTTACTGTATAATATAATTATATTTTAATTAAGAGGTTATTTATGAAGGTTGTTCTTAATATATTATGTTGTATTTTAACTTTTCTTTGCATATATTTTCCATTTGCATACTTTCATAAAGATATGGATAAAAAAGAAGTAAAAATAAGTCATATTCTTGTCGAAACGCAAGAAAAAGCACTTAATATACAAAAAGAACTTAAGGACGGAAAAAGTTTTGAAGAACTCGCCAAACAATATTCTCTGTGTCCATCAAAAGAACAGAATGGCGATATCGGCTATAATATGCGAGGAAGATTACTTCCTGAATTTGAAAAAGTAGCGTTTAAACTTAATAATAAAGAAGTTTCAGAACCGGTTAAAACACAAAAAGGTTGGCATTTAGTTAAAATATATGATATCAGATACTTCTCAGATAAAAAAAACTTTATTCAAAAGAAATTCTAATATTTAGATTTATAACAGTAGATATATTAAATTGAATAATTTTCATTTTTTATATATAATCCTACTGTCCAAGTAATGAGGTAAGTTATGACAAGAAATCAACTCCCTGAAGGTGTAGGAAAAAAAATAGTTGAAGCATTAAAAAGACAAGCAGAAGCAGATATTACTCCTGTTAGTACAAATAATGATGTTTTAGGAAATAATATTCCTTTAACAGATATTGAAGATTTACCGGATGTTGCATTTAAACCTTTAACAGAAGAATCTGATTTAAATGATAATGTAATTGTAGAAGAAGAACCCGTTAATATTCTTCCGAGAGGTGCTTATAAAGAAAAAGAAGAACAAGCAAAAGTATCAGAGCCTATTTTTAATACAGAGAAACCTTCTTTTACAGAAGCTAAAGAGATGCAGACTATGTCTTTTGCAAGTTCTACAGTTTCAAATACAACAAATATTCAAAAACCTATATTAGGTGCAACGGCACAAATTAATATTCCTTCAAATGTTGCTGTACTTAAGAATTTAATTTCATCACTTCCTGTAGGCGTTACTAAACAAACGGGTGCTCAAATTATAAGGCAAACCCTTGAAGCTATGGGTATACCAATGAATAATGTTTTAAAAGAAGCTCAAGAAGTTCAAGAAGAATTAAACAGTTCTACAAGAGAATGCATGCTTAGAATTCAAGAATACAAAACTAATATTTTACAGCTTGAACAATCTGTTCAGGAATATCAAAAAACAATTACTCAAATAAATGATCTCGTAAGTTTATTTATCTTAACAGATAGAAAATAAAGAATTTAATCATACAAAAAAGAAACATCAAATGATGTTTCTTTTTTATTATATTTTATGATTAACGCCATAACCAAATAGAGCAAAATCATATTTTATAGGATCATCTTTATCAAATGTTTTAAGATTATTTGTAAGCTCAACAACACTTTCAAATCCGTTATCATTTCTTTTTAAAAGTCCTAAATTCCTACTAATTTTAGCAACATGAGTGTCTAAAGGAATTAATAATTCAGATTTAGGAACAAAATTCCAAATACCTATATCAACCTCGCTTTTTCTTATAAACCACCTTAATAGCATGTTAAATCGTTTCATGGCACTTTTTTTCTTTGGATCAGGAAGCAGATGATAAAACCCTTTAGTTACTGATTCATCAGTATTAGAATAAAAATAATCGACAACAACTTGAAACATATGCCAAACATCATTCTTTTGTTCATAGCCAAACTTAAATAAAGATTCCAGTGTTTCATTTTCAGAATATAATTTATTCAATATTTTTAAAATTTGAACTAAATCACAATCTTTAGAAAACCTATAATCACAGCATTTTATATTATTTGACTTATAGTCAAAAGATTCAACATATTCAAAAGGCTTATTATCCATTAGGTTAAATATATAATCAAGTTTAGAAATAAAAACTTCCCGTTTTCCATATGCAAACATTGATGCTATAAAACCCGATATTTCATTATCTTGTTTTGTTTTAAAACGATGCACAAATTGAACAGGATCATCTTTTATAAAATCCTTAGTTTCATATTCAAGAATATATTTATCTAACTGAGTTTTTAACATTAGCGCAGCCTTTCAAAATAATCTTGGAGAATCTTAATACTTTCTTCTTCCATAATTCCTGATTTTACTTCTAACTCATATCCCATAATTTTACGCATATCTGATTTAGAACCAAAAGCACCATTTAATAAGTCACTCGCTCCATAATATAATTTAGAAATTCTGGCTTGCAAAATTGCACTTGCACACATTGGACAAGGCTCAAGCGTAACATACATTTCACAGCCATTTAGACGCCAATTTTTCAATTTTTTATTAGCTCTTTGTATAGCAAGCATCTCAGCATGGTTTATTGTATTTTGACTTTTTTCTCTTTCATTAACTGCTTTTGCTATAATTTTCCCGTCCTTAACTATTATTGCTGCAACAGGGATATCATGACCGGATTTTTTAGCTAAGTCGATTGCTATTTTCATATAATCAGTATTCATTATTTTCTTTATAAACAGGCAGTATAACTTTTGCAGTAAAAATATTCTCTTGAGTTGATTTTAAATGAACACTTCCATTCATCGCTTCAACAAGACCTTTTACTATATATAGTCCTAAACCTGTTCCTCTCGTTGTTCTTGTAGTTTTGTCATCTATTCTTATAAATTTATCAAACAAAGTATGTAATACTTGTTTTTCTATATAATCAGACTGATTTATTACTTTAATTGTAACCTTATCAGAATCATATTTAGCTTCAATTTTTATAGGAGTATCTGGATAAGCGTATTTATTAGCATTACCCAGTAAATTTATCATTACTTGTTCTAATCTGTCTTTATCAGCTAATATTAAAGGAAAGTCATTTGGAATATCCGTTTCTACTAATCTTGTTTCTATATTTTTAACAGAATAAATAGAAGCTTCAACTATATTTATAAGATTTACGGGTTCTATATTTATATTTAATTTAGCCCCTTCTATATCAGGTATAACAAGCAAATCTTCAATCATACGAGATAATCTTTCCGATTGCTGTTTGATAATTAACAGAGATTTATGTTTTGTCTCTTCATCTATTTTAATATCAGTTCTTAAAAGACGTGAAGTATAACCTCTGATACTGGTTAGTGGGGTCCTTAATTCATGGCTCACAGTATCAACAAGATTAGACCTGAAACTATCCAGTAATTTAAGTTCTTTATTTTTTTGTTTCAATTTTTTATATGAAGAATTGATTTCATCAATCATACTGTTAAATTCTTCAGCCAAAAATATAATTTCTCTTGGAGTCATAATGTTTATCAATGGAGTAATAGGCTTTTTATAGTTTCCTCTTGAAACTGCAATTATGCCTTTGAATAATTGTCTTATATTCAAATATAAATATGAACTGTATAAAAGAACTAAAAATATTGTAACAGCAGCAGCTATTAAAAAAGCAAGAAGAATTTTAAATCGAGCCTTATTAATTGTTGATTTTGTTAATTCTTTTGAAGTATTAACTATTACAATTAAATTTAAATCTTTTATTTTTAAGTATACTCTGGGTTGATTTTTTATTTCATCAAATCGAGTTGCAATGTTATTAACAAGATTTACCGGCAATTGTTTTATACATTTTTTAAAATCCTGTTCGTCATAATTATGGGAAAATATTAATTTCCCGGCATTATCAACAACATAAATTCTTCTGTCTTTTTCATCTTCTATATTTGTAAAAATC
Organism: Candidatus Gastranaerophilales bacterium; assembly: GCA_944322745.1. Taxonomy (GTDB): domain Bacteria; phylum Cyanobacteriota; class Vampirovibrionia; order Gastranaerophilales; family Gastranaerophilaceae; genus Avigastranaerophilus. The sequence continues at coordinate 33,918 of CALUPV010000003.1, forward strand.
TCATCTTTAATAACTTTAGTATTAACTTTTGCTTTAAGATATTTATCATCATGGATTTTTTCAATTAACCATAAATCTTCAGTATCAGATTTATATTCTATTGCTTTTTCTTTATCAAAATCAGGATTTTCAGACGGTCTGATTAATTCAAAACTATTAAATACATTTGAATTAATAGATAAGTCCTTAAGATATAAATTTTGATTGTATTCTGTAGGAATATGATTTAAAGAAATTATTATTTCTTCAAGACGATGATTATCAGACTTAATTAATGAATTAATATTATTTTCTATAATTTCAGCAAGCATCTGAGCAGAATTACCAAGCTCATTTCTAATAGAATGCTGACTTACATTATTTATAACAAACCACGAAATTATAGACGGAATTAAAACTCCAAGAAGAGAGATTATAATAATTTGTTCAACTATTTTTAATCTTTTTAATTTCACTAATCAGAATCCTCACCAAAAGGAGTTAATTTATACCCGACATTTGTAACAGTCTGAAGGTAATCAGGAATTTTAGGATTTTGTTCGATTTTCTGTCTTAACCCGCCAACATGAACCCTAAGCATTCTGACATCATCATCAGAATTATAACCCCATACTTCATTTAAGAGAACTGCAAGAGTAACTGCATTATTAAAATGCTGCATTAAACAATATAAAATTTCAAATTCCGTAGGCGTAAGTTTTATTCTTTTACCCTTAATTTCAGTTTCTAAAGAATCAGGAAAAATTTCAATATCACCGATTTTTAAAATTTCTTGAGAAACAGTTTTTGTTTTAGAAGCAGGACTTCTTCTGACTAACGCTCTAACTCTTAACAAAACTTCTTGTATATCAAAAGGTTTAACAATGTAATCATCAGCACCAGAGTCAAATCCTTGTGTTTTATCATTAATTGTCCCTTTTGCTGTAAGCATTAAAATAGGAACATCTGCTTTTGATGAACGTATATTTTTACATACATCAAAACCATTCATTTTAGGCATCATAACATCTAACAAAATTAAATCATAATTACCTACCAACGCTTTATGAAGAGCTTCCTCGCCATCTTTTGCAGTATCAACATCATAACCGCTTTGAGAAAGGTCAAACTCTAAAAGTTCTCTGATTTCATTATCATCATCTGCAATTAAAAGTCTTTGTGCCACAATAGTTCCCTCTTTTTATATGGTTATTATCTCATATTTTAAGCTTTTTCTCAATTGAGATTAAATTATTTAAACAATAAATAAAATCATTTTAAATTTCATTTAGATGTTTATAAAATCTTATTTACTGGAATATTACATTTATAAGTTTAATTATGAGGTTAAAAATGAAAATAATTGCTTTTACAGGTGCAGGAATATCTAAGTCCGCAGGAATACCAACATTTGAAGAAATTCCAGGTTTAAAAGACAAATTAAGCATAGACTTTAAACAAAAACATCCGGATGAATTTGAACAAGCAATAAAACAGCTTGTTTCTAATGTTAGAAATAAAAAACCAACTAAAGCTCATAATATATTAGCATTATTTGACGTACCAATAATAACAATGAATGTTGATTGTTTGCATTCAAAAGCAGGTTCTAAAAAAGTATTTGAGATACATGGTAATTATAAAGATAATAACATTGTGTTATACGGTGAAAAAATGTTATGTTCAAAGGAAGCATTGAATTTATTATTTACAACTGCTGTTGATGCTCAAAAAACAGAGGAAGAAGTTACATTATTAATTATAGGAACATCAATGCAAACATCTTTTGCAAATGTTTTAAAAGATTATGCGACACAACTTGGTATAACAATAAAAGAAATAAATACAAATGCTGATGTTGAAGTCCCAAAATTCTTTAAAGATTTATATGGAATATAAAGTTTCAATTTAATATATTGTCATAATATTTTATTCCACAATTCCCAAATTAATTGCCCAATTTTCTGTATTTCCAAAATATCCTGTAAATCCATGGCATGCACCCTCATCATATATATCGCCACTTGATATAATACACATATATTTATATGAAACACCGGTTTTTGAATTTACCTTATTTTCCAAAAGTTCAACAGTTGCAAATCCATTCTTAAAAAAACCACATTTATGAAAATTATTTTTTTCTGCCGATATTACGATTTTACCTCTTCTATCTTTATACCCACATTTTCTATCAGGTTCAATATTGGGATTAATCTGTTTCATAATTGGATTTTGTTCTTCAATTTCATATATAGTATAGTTATTAGAGTCTAATACCATTTTATTTAATTCTGGCATGTGTTGTTTTAATATTCCACTAATTTCTATATCATTATATCCTTGTTCTTCTAATATTTTAGTATATTCATTTATAATATCTAATTCAGAAGCATATAAAGATTGCTCTGCTATAAAAAAAACAAATATAATTAATAATATTTTTTTCATATTTTATCCTTTAAAACTAAAATATCTCATTATGGTATATAGTGTTCCCAATTATTTTGAATTATAACTTGAATTGTATTTATTTTTTCACAAATAGTTAGTTAATATTGCTCAATTTTTCTATCAATTAATATCAACAACGCTAACGCCATCTCCGCCTTCGGCATTTTCTCCGGGGCGAAATTTTGCTACATATGGTGAATGCATTAAATAATCACGTATTACTTGTTTTAATGCACCTGTTCCATGACCGTGAATGATATAAACAGGGCTTAAATTTACTAAACTTGCTTTATCTAAATATGATTCTATTTCATCAAGCGCATCTTCACATCTGTAACCTCGTAAATCTAATGTTTGAGACAAAGAACGACGTTCAATCGCAAAATTATTTTTATATGTTCCTCTTGCCTTTGCCTCTTTCTTAATCAAATTTTTATTTAACACAGCTAATTTATTCTGTTTAATTTTTGTTTTCATTAGCCCCATTTGTATTTGTACATTTTTATTTTTATCAGGCAATTCAACAATGGTTACTTCCTGATTCAAATCCATGACCATAACTTTATCACCGACTTTTATATTTTCCCAATTTATAGGTGTATATTTTTCGGCTATTTCATTTTCATCCCTATTAAAATCTGAACGCATTGAACTTTCGATATCTGCCAATTTTTGAAAACTTCTTCTGGCTATTTTTTCAGATTTTTCTTCTCGCATTTCTTTTAGTATGCTTTTAATTTCTTCTCTTGCTTCATCTATAGAGGTTTCATATTTCTTCTTGTAAATATGAATATTTTTCTTTTTCTCTTTCTTAACTTCATTAAGCTTATCATTTAAACTTTGTTCTAAGCGTTTTACATTCTCTTCTTTTTCTTCTATTACTTTTTTAGAATCAGATAATTCCTGCTGGGTTTTCTGTAACTCTTCTAAAACTTTGGCAGTATTATCTTTCTGATTAAAATATGTTTCTCTGGCATTATTTATAATTTCTTCTTTTAGACCGAGATTTTTACCTATAGCAATAGCATTACTTGCCCCCGGAATACCTATTAATAATTTATATGTAGGCTGAAGAGTATTTATATTAAACTCAACAGAAGCATTAATAAATCCTTCTTTTAAATATGCTAATGATTTCAACTCGCCATAGTGAGTTGTTGTTATTACAATTGAGCCTCTTTTTTGTAAATATTCAAGTATTGCTTGAGCTAATGAAGCGCCTTCCTTTGGATCTGTACCCGCTGCTATTTCATCTAATAAAATTAAAGTATCATAATCAGCATTATTTATAATATTTACAATATTTGTCATATGAGATGAAAAAGTCGAAAGATTTTGGATAATACTTTGTTCATCACCAATATCCGCAAAAACTTTTTTAAAAGGATAAATTTCTGCTTCATAGCAAGGTATATGCATACCTGCCTTTGTCATTAAAGTACATAAGCCTGCGGTTTTTAATACTACAGTTTTTCCTCCGGTATTTGAACCTGTTATAATCATGCAATTCTTAGTTGAATCTATGTATAAGTCATTCTCAACTATTTCTTTTTTAGACCTTATAAGAACTGGATTTTTCATCATTTTTAAATTAATGACTTTTTTATCGGAAATCTTAGCGGCCGTACCGTCAAAAGAAGCAGAATATTTTGCTTTCGCAAATATAAAATCAAGTTCAATTAATTGAAGATTTGATGTTTTGATTTCTTCAGAGTATAAACCTATTTCATTAGATAACAGTTTTAGAATTCTCTCAATTTCAATATGTATATTAGCTTCTGTTTCTCTTATTTTATTATTTAATCCGACTAAAATTTCCGGCTCAATAAAAAATGTTTGATTACTTTGAGAAACATCATGAACTATACCTGAGACCTTATTTTTACATTCCGCTTTCACCTGAAAAACAGTTCTTCCATCTCTTTGAGTATAGATTGTATCTTGAAGATTAGATGTAAAATCACTATTTTGAAGTAATGATGATACACAAACTCTAACATTAGAATTTGTATCTCTCAATGTTTGATATAGTTTTTTTAACTCGGGAGTTGCATCTTCCTTTACTGTTAAAGCAGGCGTAAATGTATTAAAAATCTTATCTTCCAGTTCTTTATTTGCATAAAGAGTATTCTTCATTTCTGAAAGTTCAAAATAATCATTGGACATACTGTCTAAAAAATTTCTCATTAAACGTGATGTTCTAAGAGTTCTTGCAATATCAATAATTTCTTCTTCATTTAAACGAAGTTTCTTTTTTGCATCATTTAGACTCTTTTCGACATTATAAATATTTTCCAACGGAACATTTATTGCATCATTAATAATTTTTCTTGCTTGAGAAGTTAATATAAGTTCTTTTTTTATAGTATTAACATTATCAAAAATCTGCGCATTTAAACACCTTTCAACCCCAAGTGAACTTATAGCATATTCACTTAAATATGAAAGTACTTTATCAAATTCTAAAATTTCGGAAGTTTTTTTAATCATATAGATATTATAAACAAAAAAAGACTGATAAAATTATTACCAGCCTTTTTTATTTGATATATTAATCAAGAAACTATTTTTTTGCAGCTACTTTACCATCAACAACATCTTTGAATTTTTTACCGGCAGTAAATACAGGAGCAGTTTTTGCAGCAATTTTAATAGCAGCACCGGTTTGTGGATTACGACCTGTACGAGCAGCTCTTTTTCTTGCTTCAAATGTACCAAAACCAACTAAAGTAACTTTTTTACCTTTAGCAACTGTTTTTTCAATTGTTGACATAATTGCATTTAAAACTTCTGCTGCATCTTTTTGAGTAACTTTTGCTTTTTTTGAAATTTCTTGTACCAATTCTTCTTTATTCATGGTATAAAACCCCTTTCCTTAAATATAACATTCTTATTATATCTATTTTTCAGAAGTAGTCAAGAGCTAATTTTCAATACAGCTTTAAATTGTAGCCTCATCTATTTATTTTTCATCGTTGGAAAGGCAATTACATCACGAATTGTAGACGAATTTGTAAGTAACATGACTAATCTGTCAATACCCATACCCATACCACCTGTTGGAGGCATGCCATATTCTAAAGCTTCAATGAAATCTTCATCTATTTCCATTGCTTCTTCATCACCATTTGCCTTTGCAAGAGCCTGATTTTCAAATCTTTGTCTTTGGTCTATAGGATCTGTTAATTCAGAAAACGCATTTGCTATTTCCCATCCGTTTACTCTTGTTTCAAAACGTTCTGTTAAACGAGGATTATTTCTGTGAACTTTAGCTAACGGAGAAATTTCTAGCGGATAATCTATGATATGAACCGGTTGTATTAAGCTTGGTTCTACTTTTTCTTCAAATACTTGATCTATTACCTTACCCCAAGAATCACATTCTTGAGCATCTACATTTATAGTTGAAGCCAGTTTTACTGCTTCCTCTAAACTATTACAAGATAAGAAATCAACTCCTGTATATTCCTGAATAGCACCAATCATGGTTTTTCTATCCCACGGCGGTGTTAAATCAATTTCATTTTCTCCGTACTTAATTTTTGTTGTACCCAGAACTTCTTTCGCAACATATGCAACCATATTTTCTGTTAATTCCATCATATCGTTATAATCTGCATATGCTTGATATAGTTCTATCATTGTAAACTCAGGATTATGACGTGTATCTATTCCTTCATTTCTGAAACATTTACCTATTTCATAAACTCTTTCGGAAACTCCACCTACAATTAATCGTTTTAGATATAATTCCAAGGCAATTCTCATTGTCATATCCATATCTAAAGCATTATGATGTGTTGTAAATGGTCTGGCATTAGCTCCTGATGCGACTGTTTGTAATATCGGAGTATCTACCTCTAAGTATCCTCTTTCTGCTAAAAATTCTCTTATCTTTTGGATAATTAAACTTCTCTTTCTGAAAGTTTCTCTCGTTTCTTCATTAATGATTAAATCAATATAACGTTGTCTGTATTTTGTTTCAACATCAGTTAAACCATGAAACTTTTCAGGAAGCGGTTTTAAAGATTTTGTTAATACTTCAAAATCTATAGCTTTAATACTTAATTCACCGCGAGGTGTTCTTCTTATATCTCCTTCAAAGCCAACAATATCACCAATATCAACGAGTTTTAAAAGCTTAATTTTTTCAGCATCAATATTTTGTTTATGAGAAAAAATTTGAATTTTACCTGTATCATCCATTAAGTCAATAAACATGCCTGAGTTTCTAATAGCCATGACACGACCGGCAACTTTATATCTATCATTAGTTTCTTCACCGTCTGCAAGATTTTTATACTTTTCCTGAAGCTCTTTGGCTGATGATGTTTTTTCATATTTATAAGGATACGGATTAAAACCTAATTCTCTTAAATGTTGAGCTTTGTCTATTCTTCCCTGTCTTATTACATCAATAGAAGAAGTAGTTTCTTTTGTAATATTATCTTGCATAATGCCTCCAACTTAAATTTTTATAGTTAAATTTTATCATCAACATATAATTTGTGGGATAATTACAATATGAACAATGAAGAATTTGTATTAATACCTGAAGAACTTGCAATAAAAAAACCCCCAAAAGAACTCTTGGAAATCATTAATAATAAAATTTTCAATGACAGAGTACTCTTTGAGCTGGAGTCTGATTTTCATAATATAAAAGTCATAGAAAATGAAATAGGCAGATTTCTTCATTACAAAGATACATATCAAGCCGGTTTTATTGATACAAACTTTTATAAAGGTAATCTTCCATATATCAATTATTTTTTAATTCCGTATTTAATGAATCCTAAAATTAAAAATATTCTTTTAATAGGCATGGGCTCAGGCAAAATAATAAACGATTTTGAATTTTTATTTGAAGATTTAAAATCTATTGATGTTGTCGATTTAGAAGAAAATATCACAGATATTGCCAAAAATTATTTTGATTTTAAAGAATCAGAAAGATTTAATTTTATTTTGCAAGACGGAATTACTTATTTAAGAAACAATAAAAGAAAATATGACCTGATTGTTGTAGATGTTGCAAATAATGACGGCATAGATTTAAGATTTTTAAGTGATGAATATTTCAACATTATAAAAAAGTCCTTAAAGAAAGGAGGAATATTTGTTTCAAATATGTGCGCAAGTCCTGACTTTAATAATAAAAAAAATAAATTTTTTACTGATTTCTTCCCTAAATACCAAAAATTCTTTGAAAATAATTTAATATTTAAAGGAGATTATTCAGACAAAATATACTACAAATGTTTCTTCAATATAAATGAACGTGTAATAGATATAACTAATGTAATTATAATATCTTCAGATAAAAAATATAAAATTAATGAAGAAAAAAAGTTAATAGAAAAAATAAAAAAGCTCAATATTAATATAGAAAATTATTTAAAAGATTATTGTAATAATCTGATAGAAACAAAATAAAACTGGTATTGAAGGTTTATTTGTAATAAAATATAAGCTGTAATATAACAGGAATAAGATAATAGTGACAGATAAACCAATAGTAGCAATAGTCGGACGTCCAAATGTTGGTAAATCAACATTTGTAAACAGATTGCTTGGTGCAAGACATTCAATTGTTGATGACCAGGCAGGAGTCACTCGTGACAGAATCTATTTTGATGTTGAATGGATGGATAAAGAATTTACTGTTATAGACACAGGCGGTATTATCCCAGGTGATGAAGACGAAATAATGCTTAATATTTTTACTCAAGCAAAAGTTGCCTGTGAAGAAGCTGATAAAATAATATTCCTTGTTGACGGCAGAGAAGGTCTTAACCCTATAGATTATGACATTGCAAATGTTTTAAGAAAAAGCGGAAAAGAAATATTCCTTGCAGTTAACAAGCTTGATGATCCTGATAAATTTATTAACGCAACAGAATTTTATTCTCTTGCAGTTGGTGAACCTTTCCCTATTTCGGCACTTCATGGCTCGGGCGGCGTAGGTGATTTATTAGATGCTGTTACAAAAGACTTTGGATATATTGAAGAAGAAGAAAAATCAGAAAGCATTCGTATTGCAATTGTAGGAAAGCCTAATGTAGGTAAATCCTCAATAGTTAATGCTCTTTTAAATAAAGAAAGAGTAATTGTATCAAATATTTCAGGAACAACACGTGATGCTATAGACTCAAAAGTCAAATATGAAGGTGAAGAATTTATATTAGTTGATACTGCAGGTATAAGGAAAAAATCAAAAGTTGATTGGGGTATTGAAAAATTTGCGGTAGACCGCTCTATTCGAGCTATTAGGAACTGTGATGTAGCAATACTTGTAGTTGATGCAACAGAAGGGATTACAGACCAAGATAAAAAAATAGCAGGAACTATTATTGATTCCGGTAAAGCTATTATTTTAGCAATAAATAAATGGGATTTAATTGAAGATAAAAAATCAAATACCATCAATAAATTTGAAAGTGAAATAGAAAAAGAAATGCCATTTTTAAGTTATGCACCAAAAGTTTTCATTAGTGCAAAGACTAAACAAAGATTAGTTAATTTATATAAATTATCAAAAGAAGTATACTCAGAAGCTTCAAAACGTATAACAACAAGCTTATTAAACAGAGTTGTTCTTGATGCTGTTTCTATGAATCCGCCTGCAAGTATAAGAGGTAAAAGATTAAAATTATTCTATACAACTCAGGTTAGAACAAACCCGCCTACTTTTGTTCTTTTTATTAATAATGAGGATTTCTTAAAAGATAATTATGTAAAATATTTAGAAAACAAATTAAGAGAAGCTTTTGGATTTAAAGGCACTCCGATGAGAATTTCCGCAAAAGAAAAAGGAGAAAAGAAATGACAATTATAATTACTAAATTAATAATAGTAATGATTTTTTCATATTTAATAGGTTCAATTCCTACAGGGTATATTATTGTAAAATTATTAAAAGGTATTGATATAAGACAAACCGGCTCAGGCTCAACAGGTGCTACAAACGTTAAAAGAGTTTTGGGAACAAAATGGTTTTTCATTGTAATGTTTCTTGATGCATTAAAAGGTGCAATCCCTGTTTTAATAGCTGTTCATTGGTTTAATTTTATGAACTATATGGGTTTAGCACCTGTAATAGCTGCAATATCTGTTATTATAGGTCATAGTAAATCTATATTTTTAGGTTTTACAGGCGGAAAATCAGTTGCAACGGGTGTAGGAACCATTCTTGCTTTGTATTGGCCTGTAGGCTTAATTATTGCTGCTATTTGGGGATTAATAACATATACATCTAAATATGTTTCTTTAGGTTCAATTATAGCAATCTCTTTAGCTCCTATTCTAATGAATGCTTTTGGTCAAAATGTTTATTATATATGCTTTACAGCTTTAGGTGCAGTATATGTAATATTAATGCATAAAGCAAACATTAAAAGATTACTTGAAGGCAAAGAAAATAAAGTCAGAAAATAATGGTTAAATATAACGGAATAAAGATAGTTTCTAAAGTTGAAGTAAAAGATAAAAATACCTTGGCAATAGTTTATACCCCGGGGGTTGCTGCATCTTGTTTAAAAATAAAAGAAAATCCCGAATGTTCTTATGATTATACAAACAGAGAAAATTCCGTTGCTGTTATTTCTTTTAATTATGAAAAATCACTTGAAAGAGCAATCTTTCTAAAATCAACTTTAGGAATAGATGCTTATCCGTTTGAAATCTCTTCTCAAGATGAAAACAAAATAAAACTTGTTGTAGATAATATTGAACCTTCCTTTGGTGCTATCGATTTAAGTTTAATTGAAGAGAATGTAAAAGATATAGATTTTAATGTTTCAATACCTGTTTTAAAAGGTAAAACAAATAATTTAAAAGAATTCTTTTTATGCGTTTCAAAAAGATTGTTTATGTTTGATTATAATCAATTAACAGGAACAATAAACGAGAAATCCCTGCAATTAAGAAAAATGGCAGGCGGTGTTATAGAAATTGAATTAACGGAAGACAAACAAAAAAAACCGGTCGGCATAGTATCAGATGGAAGTGCTGTTTTAGGACTTGGAGATATTAAAGGCTTAGCCGGTTTACCTGTTATGGAGGGAAAAGCTGTATTATTTCAAGAACTTGGTGATGTTAGTGCAATGCCTTTATGTTTAAAAACTCAAATTCCGGATGAAATAATTGAGATTGTATTATTACTTCAAAATTCATTTTCAGGAATTAATTTAGAAGATATTAAAGCACCAAGATGTTTTGAAGTTGAGAATAAATTAATTGAAAAAGCAGATATTCCAATTTTTCATGATGATCAACACGGAACTGCAGTTGTAGTTTTAGCAGCATTATTAAATGCACTTCATCTTGCAGGTAAAAAGATTGAAGATGTAAAAATTATTTTTTCAGGAGCCGGAGCTGCAGCCATAGCTGTATGTAAACTTATTTTGGCTGTTGGTGCTAAAAACATTATTATGTTCGATATTGATGGCGCAATTTATAAAGGAAGAGAACAAAATAATTTTGCACATGAAGAAATAGCAAAATATACAAATTTAAACTGTTTCAAAGGTAATCTTAAAGAAGGCATAAAAAATGCTGATGTTTTTATAGGACTTTCTGCTCCTAATTTATTATCGGAAGAAATGGTTAAATCAATGAATAATAAACCGATTATTTTTGGACTTGCAAATCCTACACCGGAAATTATGCCCGATGAAGCTAAAAAATATGGTGCATTTATTACAGCTTCAGGAAGAAGCGATTTTCCTAATCAAATTAATAATTCACTCGTATTCCCCGGATTATTCAACGGAGTATTAAAGAATAATATTAAAAAGATAACAAATGAAATTAAACTTAATTGTGCGTTTGCTTTAGCTTCTATGGTTAAAGAAGAGGAACTTTCCGTAGATTATATTCTACCTGATGCACTTGATAGGCAGGTTCCTTTAACTATATCTAATAATGTTATTTAACCTGCCAAAGGCAAACTAAATGTAATTATATTTCCCGTATTAGATTCATTTTTTGCACTGATTCTTCCATTATGTGCTTCTATAATTTTTCTGCAATTATATAATTCTAAACCAAAACCAACTTTTCTAAACTTATTAGTAATGGTTATATATTCTTCAAATATTCCGTTCAATATTTCAGATTTTTGAGGATACCCATAATCTATAAATGAAACATTAATATTACCTTTTTGATTCTCTATTTGTATTACAATTTTTGAATTTTCAACACTTTGTTCTGAAGCATTTATTATCAAATTACTTATAACTTTTGCCATTTCATCAACATCAATATTTACTTTCGGTAAATCACCATTAACAACAAGTTCTACAGATTGCTTTTTTCTATCAAGAAAATTCATTAGTTTATTGCATCGGTCTTTTATTAGATTAACAATCGAATATTCTTGCTTTTGAAGCTCATATAAATCAAATTCGTTTTTATATTTAATCAATAAATTATCAGCCATATAATTCATAAATTTACAAGAGTTAAGTAATTCATCAAGAACTACTTTGAGATTATTCTCTATTTTACCAAATCTGTTTTTTAAAATTAATTCTAATATCTGAATATTAGCTCTCATCGGATTTTTTAAATCATGAGAAATGATATCCACAAATGTTTCTTTTTGTATTTTATTTTTAACTTCTTGAGTAATATCTTGAATAATTACGGAAAATCCTATTAATTTATTTTTTTTATTTCTGATTTTACAAATATGTAAGTCAACGGGAATATTATTTAATACACCGTTTTCACAAAATATAAGCTTTAAAAATATATGATTTTTATCTGAATTTTTAAAACTTTCAATATTATCTTTAATATTTTTATTCATAAAATTATTCAAAATATCATACAAATTATATTGTTTATTATCTTCAATATATTTTGTATTATGAAAGATTATATTAAAATTATCATCCGTTATAATAATTTCACTATTTGAATATTTTGAAACCTGAAAAAAGATTTCTTGCATTATTTCATTATCGCGATAAAAAACACTCGAAGACAAAACCATATTTCACCAATTCCTAAATTTCACTAAACTAATTTGACTATAAATCTACTCTATAACTTTAAATGAAATTTTAAGAAATTTTTATTAGCCAATCGGGTATTAATGTTATAGTCTATTTACCTATACAGAAATTATCAAAAATATTGTTTAATATATCATCTGTAATTACTTCACCTGAAACTTCTGAAATATACATTAAAGCAGATTTTATATCTATAGAAATTAAATCTTGAATTTCATTATTTTGAGCAGCTATTAAAGCATTAATCAATGAATTTTTTGTTTCTTCTAATGCTTTTTGCTGCCTTTGATTAGTTATAAACTCAACTTCTGTAAGGTTTTGAGTTATTACTTCGGATTTTATTTTTTGTTTTAATACTTCTATATTTTCACCTGTTTTCAATGAAATGCATACTGAATCATTATCTTTAAAAGAAGTTAAATCACATTTTGTAGCAACTTTTATATATTTTTTATCTTTTATAGAATCAAGAATTTCTTTATCTTCTTTAGTAAATCCGTCATTCAAATCATAAAGAAACAAGACTAGATCTGCATCTTGAACATACTTTTTTGAATAATCTATACCAATAGCTTCAACTTTATTGATATTTTTATTATCACGAATTCCTGCTGTATCTATAATCGTTACGGCAATACCATCTATATCTAGAGTTTCTTGGATTACATCACGTGTAGTACCTGCTATATCAGTAACAATTGCTCTATCTAAATTTAAAAGTGTATTAAATAAAGAAGATTTACCAACATTAGGTCTGCCTGCCAAAACAATTTTTATACCTTGTCTGAATATATTTGAGCTTTTTGAAAAACTTAAAATGTAATTTATCTTTCCTATAATTCCTTCAATGGTATTTTCTATATATGAATATTCAGGTTCAACAACATCTTCAGGGAAATCGACAGCAGCAATAATTCTTGAAAGTAAATCCATAATTTCTTTTCTGATTTTTGCTACTTCTATAGATAATTTACCAAATAAATTTTTTGCACTCGCAGAAGCAAATTTTTCACTTCTGGCATGAATTAAATCTAAAACAGCTTCTGCTTGAGATAAATCTATTTTCCTATTTAAAAATGCCCTTTTAGTATATTCTCCTTTTTCAGCATATCTTGCACCATTTTTTATTGTTAAATCTAAAATTTTATTTGTAATATGAACACCGCCATGACATTGTATTTCTATAACATCTTCACCTGTATAGCTGTTTGGAGCTTTAAACGGAAGCACTATAACTTCATCCAGTTTTTCTCCATTTTCCATAATCCATCCATGATAAATTTTGCCGGCAATAAGATTTTGTGAAGAAAATATTTTATCAATAATTTCAAAAGCTTTTTCACCCGAAAGCCTTATTATACTAACACCGCCATTACCTATTGGTGTTGCTATAGCACTTATTGTATCTGTCATATATTGATTTATCATATTAACCTCAATTATAATTATAGCGAAAATACACAAATTTAAATATTTTTATGTTTTAAGCCGAATATGAAAATTAATTTTACAACAATAAATTATAACTCTCCAATAAAAACATTATTTAGAACTAATGTAAAATATCCTGCTTTTAAATCTCAAGAAATTGGAGATGTTTTTATAAGAAGCAGCGAAAAACCCAGACAAATTGAAGAACCAAAACAAGAAAGTTCAACTCTTCCTAAGTATTTATACCATCTTACAAATTCAACAAATTATGAAAGAATAATGGAAACAGGTTTTTTATTACCGTCAGAAGACTTAATAGATGGTGTATATCTTTTTGATATGGAAGATTTTCAATCTAATTGGAGAAATACAAAAAATGCTACAGGAACAAATACCTTAGCTGAATCTTTGGTTGAACAAGCATTAAAAAGAGAACAAGGACTGGTTCTTTTAAGAATTTCGACCGAATTTCTTGATATAGACAATATTGTAATAAGACCGGAAGACGACGTTAATAAATTTATAAGAAGTGATTATTTTAAAGATTTAATGGCAGAATACAGAAATAAAGGCGGTATATTAAAAAATAAAAAAGCTTTGCCTGATGATATGAGAAACGGATTTCCAATAAGTGAAGCTTCAAATTATAAGAAACAAAACAGACCGCTTGAATATATATATAAAGGAAAAATAGATATTAAAGACTCAGGTATAAAAAAAATATTTGAATTAAAAGACATAAATTATAAAACAATTTGGGGATACGGTATAAAACATTATAAAGATCTGTTTGAAAGTATGAATTCTGCTGCCGAAAATAATTAAAAATTTGCATTATTAAAAAAAAAAATATACTATTAGAAAAATACATATTATAAGAGGTTTTTTATGAGTTCTGATTGTATATTTTGTAAAATAGCAAATAAAGAAATTCCATCAAATTTTATTTATGAAGATGAAAATGTTGTAGCATTTAATGATTTAAATCCTCAAGCACCTGTTCATTTTTTGGTAATACCTAAAAATCATTATTCATCTTTAAATGATATAAAAGATACTAAAGTATTTGGAAATATATTTTCTGCAATACCTAAAATAACCGAAAAACTGGGAATAAAAGAATATAGAACAGTAGTCAATACAGGAGCAAGCGCGGGACAAACAGTATTTCATATTCATGTCCACGTAATGGCCGGAAGAGAGTTCACTTGGCCCGCAGGTTAAAGAATATATGTATAATCGTTGGTACGATAAATATCCTGATTTAAAACAACTTCTACTATTATTAGAAACAGTAGATGAATATACTATAGATTTAATTTCTCAAGACTTTTTGCAAATTATATTAGCCAAATATAAAGATGAATTTGATATATCTATTAAAAATATGAATGATAATCCGCCGCCAAGATATAGCAGATGGTATGATAATAATTATAATTTGCATACTTGTATTGAATTTATAAAAACATTGGAAGATAATGAAAAAACAGAATTAATAAATTCTTTTATAATGTCACTTTTAAGCTTTATAACAAATGTAGATGATGAATAAAAAAAATATATTAATAACAGGCTCTTCACAAGGTATAGGACTTTCTATTGCAAAACATTTTGCAAATGATTTTAATGTATATATTACGGGAAGATATAAAGAAAAACTTGAAAAATTATGTAATGAAAATAATTTCGCAGGTTATACCAATATTGATTTGTTTGAAGATAATGCAGCCGAAAAACTTTTTAACAGGTTAAATATAAATATTGATATTTTAATAAATAATGCAGGAGTTTATTTTTATTCACCTATAGAAAAAATGTCTGATAAAGACATATTAAACTCTATAAAATTAAATTCAATTGCACCTTATAAACTTATAAAATTAGTGATTCCGTATATGAAAAAACAAAATTGGGGAAGAATTATAAATATAGGTTCAATATCAGGTGTTATGGGAGAAGCAAATGCCTCAATTTATTCAATGACAAAAGCTTCACTAATAGGATTAACAAAATCTTTAGCACTTGAAGTTGCTCAAAATAATATAACAGTTAATATAATTAATCCGGGCTGGGTTGATACAGAATTAATAAATAATGAAAATTTAGAAGAAGATTTTTCTAAAAATGAAATAATAGAAACTATCCCCCAACGAAGATTTGTTACACCCGAAGAAATAGCAAATACTTGTGAATTTTTAATATCCGATAAAGCAAAAACAATAACAGGTCAATCCATAAATATTTGTGCGGGATTATCTTTAGGTTTTTAATTACTTTTTATAATCATACCATTTTTCAAAAGTTGAAAGGAAAATTACAGCATAATTTTTCTTTCCGAATTCTATTCTAAAAATTTTATCGAAAAAGAAAAATAAAGGATAATATATGGAAAACGGCATTTTAGTAAATCTATCTATTAAAAATAATGTACGATTTCTGACAAATTCTTTATCTTCTTCTTTCATACCAAGATTTTTAAAATCATATTTCATTCTATTGAAAAATTCACGTTTATAAGGTAGTTTTACTTTCATAAACCACCAATAAAGAGTTATAACCTTATAATCCCAATAATAATACTTCATTTCATCAAATAAATTTATTTTCTTCAAATTATCACCAATTGAATTAAATATATTAAAATAATCAAAGAAAATACGATTTCTTGAGCTGGTAACAGCATTTTTTCTGTTAATTCGATAATAAACCAAATCTTCTCTTAAAACAGACATTTTTTCGGCTTTGAATAAAGCATCATAAGCAAAAACATTATCTTCAAAAAAAGTACCACCAGGAAATTTAACATCTTTTTTTATAAGAAAATCACGCTTATATATCTTATCCCAAGGAACACTGGTTTGCCAAAAAACACTGTATTTTATATCTCGCCAATTAAAAGTTTTATTATCAAATTCTGTTGGAATTTGTTTTAATTTAGCATATACATGGTTTTTATCTATTTTGCCTGTTGCATCATCAAATTGATTCCAAGTACATAAAGTTATATCAGCACCTGTTTCAGTTATTTTATTATACATTTTCTCAATACAGGTTAAATCCATATAATCATCACCATCAATAAAGAAAATGTATTCTCCACGAGCCATTTGAACGCCAAAATTTCTTGCAATACCTTGTTTTAAATTTTCTGTATTTTTATATATTACAAAACGTTCATCTTTTTTAGCATATTCATTAACTATTTCAAGGGTTTTATCCGTTGATTTATTATCTACAACTATTATTTCAATATCTTTAAAAGTTTGATTTATAACACTATCTAATGTTTGTTTAATATACTTTTCTACATTATAAACAGCTAAAATAACACTAACTTTGACAGACATATTTTACCCTCTATTTATAAAATTATTATAATATGTCTTTTTATAATTTAATAGATTTTTAATATAAGACAGAAAATAAATTATTAGCAAAATTTTTCCAATTTAAAATTTTTGCAGTATTATAAGCATTTTTTTTTATTTCATCTAAATTATTTTTTTTATTTATTACTTCTTTTAACTTATTGGCAAGTTCTATATAACTTTTAGAATTAAACTTATTTTGTTCTCGTACGAGAACATATTGTTCTTATATTAGAACAATAATTAAAAATATGCAAGAAACAAAAAAAGAACTATTAAAAATAACAGGTAATATAATAAAAAAGTATAGAGGAATTAAATCTATATCATTACTATCTAATGAAATAGAATTGAGTAAATCTATATGGAGTGAAGTTGAAAAAGGAAACAAAGATATTCAACTAACAACATTATGGAGAATATCTGAAGGATTAAATATAAAACCATCTGAATTAATAAAAGAAATAGAAAATATGTTAGGAAAAGATTTTTCTTTTTTAGAAAATAATAGTAATAGAAGTAAAAAACTAATATAATATAAAAATGATATTAAAAGAATTTTCAAAATACCTACAAGAAAATAAAGATAAAAATTCTGTTAATCTTTTAAATGAATGGATTATAGAAAGATTAAAACGTCCATCGTTAGATAAAGTTGATAATATACTAAAAACAGAATTATATTTTGCTAAAAATAATAACGGAAAAACTTTAGTTATAGCAAAAAGCGAAACAGGAAGAACTTTAATTAATGCTTTATATAATTTTGCTTTGAGTTTTGAACAATATAAAATGGCAAAATTTTTACATGATAAAAAATCTAATGATTTTAATAATAAATAAAAATATAAAGTTTTGAACAGTTAAAAAAATAAAACAAAATATTGAAAAATAAAATTTTAATTTTTAAAGCATGAAAAACACTAATAAAATAGCATGTTTTCATGCTTTTTTTGTATAAAAAATTAACATTAATTTCAATAAAGAATATGTATAAAACCTGTAGAAAACTATTATATAAAATTGTTTATAACTTTAATTTAAATTAAAAAATTTTAAAAAAATAAAAAAAATATAATTTATTGAACAAAAAATATACATCTTTTAAAAAATTTTCTACAAGTTTTATACAAGGCTAAAAACTAATAGTTACAATAATTTATAACATTTTTATACAATATATAAAAAAGCTTATTACTACTTTTATTTTATTATATATAATTAAAATAGATATTAATAAAAAAATAAAAACATATAAAAAGAAAAAAGCAAATTTAAAAAAAGTTTAGCGTTTTTTATTTTTCTTATATAATAATAAAGTGCACAGTTTATATAGAGGATTATTATGTTTTTTACAATTGATAAAGATTCTTTATTGAATAAATTAAAAATAGTAGAAAAAGTAACAGCTCAAAGGGGTAATGTACAACCTGTATTAGCAAATGTATTGTTTGAAGCAGAAAATAATGTTCTTAATTTAAGTGCAACAGATTTAGAAATTTCAATAAAAGCAAAAACAACAGTTGCAGTAAAAAAGGAAGGTAAAATAACGCTTCCTGCAAAAAAATTACTTGAAATTGCTGCAAAGTTACCTGATAAACCAGTAGAATTTTCATTAAATGAAGATACAAATGTTGTAAATATAACTTGCGGAAATTCAAAATTTGAAATTATAGGTATTTCAGCTATGGAATTTCCTAGACTTGAAGATGAATTAACTGATGGTACTGAAATTGAAATTGAATTAGAAACATTTTTAAAATCAATTAAAAATACAGTATATGCTGCGGCAAATTATGAAAATAGAAATGTAATATCAGGTGTTTTTTGTTTAATAAAAGGTAATAAGCTCGAAATGGCTGCTACTGACGGTAACAGATTAACAAGGATTATAGAAAATATAAAAAATAAAGATGATAAATCTGCAAAAATAGTTATTCCTTCAAAAACTTTAAATGAATTTGTAAGAGTTTGTTCTTTTATTTCTGAAGAAAAAGTTATTTTAATTGTTGATAGATCTAGATTAACACTAAAAACAATGAGTTTTGCTATTAATTCAAGATTGATTGATGGTGAATATCCTCCATATGAACAATTAATTCCAAAATCAACTGCAAATAATTCAATAATAGCAAGAGATGATTTAATTTCTGCTTTAGACAGAGTATCAACAATGGTATATGACAGAACAAGTATTGTTAAATTCACTTTTAACAATAATAAATTAGTATTAAAGGCTGAAACACCAAATTCAGGTACATCAGAAGATATTATAGATTGTGAATATTCAGGTGATGAACTTGCAATAGCTTTTAATTATAAATATGTTTTGGATTCAGTTAAAACAATGGATTCAAAAAATGTGCAAGTAGGACTAAATGGAAGTTTATCCGCAACAGTTTTCAAACCTGAAAGTGAAGAAGATTATATTTGTTTGATAATGCCTATACAAATAAGATAAAAGGTTTATTATGAAAGTTACGGTTAAAGTTCCTGCTACAACAGCAAATTTAGGTCCTGGTTTTGATTGTTTAGGTTTGGCTCTTCCTATTTATAATGAAATAACTGTAGAAGAAACAGTTATGCCTGGTAGCGGAATTGAAATTAATATAATAGAAGATAGTGAAACTTATGATATTTTATCTATTCCAAAAGATGAAAATAATATAGTTTATAAAGCAATAGAACTTTTATATAATTTTGTAGGTCAAACTGTAAGTGATATAAAAATTACTATTAAGACAAATATACCTGTTACCCGTGGTTTAGGAAGCAGTGCATCTGTAATAGTAGGTGGCTTAATGGCAGCAAATAAATTATTAGGAAATCCGGCAGATGAAGCTGTAATATTATCAATAGCAACAGAAGTCGAAGGTCATCCTGATAATGTAGCTCCTGCTTTATTTGGAGGTTTTTGTTTATCTTCTTTTGAAGATGACGGAAGTGTCTTATGTTCAAAAATTTTATGGCCTGAAGATTGGAAATTAACTGTTTTAATTCCTGATTATGAATTAGATACAAAAATAGCACGTTCAATATTACCTGAATCAATAAGTGTAAAAGATGCGGCATATAATATAAGAAAATGTTCAATGTTAATAGATGCTGTATACAGACAAGATGCAGAGTTAATGAAAAAATGTTTATATGATAAATTGCATCAACCATATAGAGAAAGACTTATAAAAGGTTTTAAAGAATTAAAAGAATTATTAGCAAATAAAGATGATATTTTGGGCTGTGTTATTTCTGGAGCAGGTCCTACTATTTTAGTTATTTCAAAAAATGATGGTTTTGAAAAAGTTGAAAATGAAGTTAAAAAAATATTTGAAGATTTAAATGTAAATTGTGATATTAGAACATTCAATATAGAAAACGAAGGTACTAAGGTAATATAAAAGGAGAGGTAGAAATGAAAAAATCTATTAAAGATTTAACAGACATTAAAGGAAAAAAAGCTCTTGTAAGAGTAGATATAAATGTTCCTTTGGATGCAGACAAAAATGTAACAGATGATACAAGAATTCAAGCTATATTGCCAACTTTGAATTTATTAAAAGAAAAGGGTGCAAAAATTATATTAATGGCACATTTAGGCAGACCAAAAGGAGAAAAAAATCCTGAATTTACATTGGCTCCTGTTGCAAAATATATGTCTAAAGTTTTAGGCGAAGAAGTTATGTTTATTCCGGATGTTGCAGATGCTGAAAAAATGATTGCTAATTTAAAAGACGGTCAAGTAGCATTATTGGAAAATATCAGATATTATAAAGCAGAAGAAGCAAAAGATGATGATATGACTTTTGCAAATGAATTAGCAAAATTAGGTGATTTTTATGTAAATGATGCATTTGGTGCAGCACATAGAAATCATACTTCTACAGCAAAATTAGCAAAAGTATTAAAACCTGCTGTATCAGGTTTATTAATGGAAAAAGAATTAAGATGTTTATCTCAAGCATTAGATAATCCTACAAGACCATTTACAGCGGTAGTTGGCGGTGCAAAAGTTTCTTCTAAAATTGGTGTTTTGGAAAATTTAATTGATAAAGTTGATAATTTGATTATCGGTGGCGGTATGGCTTATACTTTCGTAAAAGCTAACGGCGGAAAAATTGGTAATTCTATTTGTGAAGATGATCAATTAGAAGTTGCTAAAGCAATTGAAGCAAAAGCTGCTGCAAAAGGTGTTAAATTAGTAATGGCAACAGATGTTTTAGTTACAGATGATTTTTCTGGTAACGGAACTAATAAATTTGTAAAAATAAATGAAATTCCGGATGGATTTGAAGGTGTAGATGCAGGTCCTGATTCAAGAAAAGCATTTGCAGATGTATTAAAATCGTCAAAAACTATTTTAATGAATGGTCCTGTTGGTGCATTTGAAAATCCAAAATTTGCAGAAGGTACAAAAGCCGTTTTACAAGCTGTTGTTGATGCTACAAAAAATGGTGCAATATCAGTTATCGGTGGTGGTGATTCTGTATCAGCTGCTAAAAAATTCTTTAAAGCAGAAGATTTTACACATGTTTCAACAGGCGGTGGTGCTTCATTAGAATTTATTGAAGGTAAAGTATTACCCGGTGTTGCTGCTTTAGATGATATGTAATTATATTTAATAAACATAAATTACACAAAAAGAAGACTTATTTAAGTCTTCTTTTTATTCTTTGTAGTTATTAATTTTTCTAAGAATTCATATTCTTTTTTTGAATCATCAGATAATGAATCTTTATAAATTTTCTTTTCATACAATAAATCTTCATCTTTTTGTGTATATGATAATTCTTTATAATATTTAAAACTTTTTTGGTTATCTCTTATATATTCTTCTATTAATTTTTTTTCTTTTTTTATAATAAATTCAATATTATTTTTATTTAACAAAAAATATATATCATCATCTGTTTTTTCATCATTATATATTATTCTAAATATTTTAGAACCAAAAATAATACTTGGATGACTTGAAGAAATGTATAATCCATCTTTATTTGTATATAAGTCGGATGATGTGTATTTGTTTACAAACGCAAAATCGTAAATTTTTTTATCTTCTGGTACTACTGAAACTAAAAATCTTCTAAAATTATCTATATTTTCCTGAGATTCTTTTAATAGATCATATATTAATGACATAAAAATAGCATTATATGGAGGAATTATAAATATATAATCTAATTTTTTTTCTTCCAGCATTTTAATAATGCTTTCAATTTCTTTAAAATTTTTTTCTTCAAGTTTTTTTAATTTGTCAGTTGGATATTTATATTTATCTGCTTGCTTTGGATAATATTTAAAAATATATCTATCTATTTCTTCTTTATAAAAAATTTTGTTATACCAATATGATATATAATTTTTAATGAATAATAAGCTTTGTTTTGTTGCTTCAGTTGAGAAAAGAACTCTTTGATATTCTTTAAATGTAAAATTTGTTTTTTCAAATTTAGGTATTTCAACATTTATACCGTATATTGTGTTTATATAGCTTAGAACAATTATTACTTTTTTAGTTTCAGGATGCAATTTTAAATAAGCATCTAAAAGTTCTTTGTATTGATTATAATTAATTTCTTGAACACCAATATTATTAAAATAATTTTGAAAATATTCATTAAATAAACATCCTGTTTCTGAACCACCTACAATAACAGTATCAGATTTATCATTCTTATATCCTTTCATAATTATATATATCATTTCTCTTGGAATATTATTAATTTGCATATAAGATTTATTACTAAATATTCTATAAGGATCAGTTTTGTAATTTATAAAACAAATACTAAATATAAAAACGAAAACAAAAACTATAAATAATAAATTTTTTATAGTTTTGTTTGATTTATTTTTTTTCATAATTATTCCTTAAAATATAAAATATAAAAATTCTGTACTTTTTGTAATAGATAATGTTGCAAATACAAAAGCAAAAACTAAAATAATAGTATACCAATTGTTATTTGCTTTTACATATATTTGTGCAAGTTCATTTGAATTTTTTCCTAAGAATATTATAACAAAACTTGATAATAATAGTAAAATGTTAATTTGAGCATTATTTGGAGGTGGCAGTAAAAATGCTAAATTCCAGTCTAATAATATTATATCATTATGTTGAGCATTTATTCCGAACATTGTTTTTAATAGTGTAATAGATTGTGATATGTCTTTAGTCATTAAAAATGTACTTAACAAAACTAAAGTTATAAATGTAATTGCTATTGATAAAGGTTTGGGCAATTTTATATTAAATTTTTCCCAGATTTTATTTATACAAACTAAAATACCATTTAGTATTCCATATAATACATTAACAATATTTAAATATTGCCAGCAACCATAAACAAAAAATACTATTATTATATTATAACAAGTTTTTATTAAACTTTTAGAAGATCCGCCAAGAGGAATAAAAATATAATCTTTTAAAAACCTCATTAAAGTCATATTCCATCTGTTCCAATAATCTGCTATACTTTGAGCTTTATATGGAGAGTTAAAATTCCAAGGAAGATTTATATTAAATAAAAATGCTGAACCTAATGCTATATCACAATAGCCTGAAAAATCAAAATAACCTTGAAATATTTTGGCTATACCAAAAGTCCAAGAAATTCCAAAATCATTATAAACTTGGTTGTCTACAATATATGTTATAAAACTTGCAAATCCGTCAGAAAATACGGTTTTTTTAAATAATCCTATAGTAATTAAAAAGAGACCTATGAATATATTATTTTGATTTATAACTTTATTTTTTATATCCATAAATTGGGGTATCATCTCTTGGTGTCTGATAATGGGACCTGATACGAGTTGAGGGAAAAAACATATAAATAATGCATAATCGAGCAAATTATATTCTAATACATCTTTTTTATAGCAATCAACTAAGAATGATATTTGCTGCAAAGTGAAAAAGCTTATACCTAATGGTAGTATAATGTCAAAAGTATTGAATGGTATAAAAGTTATATGACTAAGCGTTTCTTTTAAAAAATCAAAATATTTAAAGTATATAAGTATTAAAATATTTGTTGAAATTCCCAAAAATAATATTAATTTTCTTTTTAATCCTGTTATATTGGATTTAAATAAATCACTTATATAATAATTAAAAAGGATTGAAACAAGAATTATAGGAACATATTCAATTTTATAACTTCCATAAAAATATAATGAAGCAATTAATAGAAAAATTCTTGATGCTTTACATAATTTAAATTTGTTTAAAGTAAAGTATATTATAAATACAATAGGAAGAAATATAAATAAATATTCAAGGGAATTAAATAACATTTTTTCTCCTTATAGAAATATTAGCATCTTCTTTTTTTACATTTTTTATTTTATCTGAAATTGTTGGATTTTTTTTAATATAAGTTTTTAAAATTTCAGTATCTTGTTTTAGATAATTTTCAATATTTTTCTTAGTAATATAGGTACCTATTTTTTTATTTTCTGATAATAAATCAAATACTATTAAATTATTAAATGTATTAGATGGATGAATGTTATCAATAAAATTCATATTATTCTCATCTATTGGTGACATATTATATTCATTCTGAAAAGAATAATCATAAAAAGGAGTTATTTCAGCAAGTTTTCGTTTTAATTCTTGATTAGATTCCCATAATCCTTTTGAATATATATGAATTTTCTTGGAAATATGTATTGGGGAATAATAAATAATTAAGTTAATATTATTTTTATCTGCAAAGTTTTTTATTTCTTTAATAGTATTCAGAGAATTTAAAGAAAATTCTTTATCATATGTTTTTTTTGCTATTTCTCTATATGGATAAACATATATAATATCTTGTCCTTTATTTTTTATCGAATCAAGAAGAGTCTCGATGCTGTATTTTGTCGTATTATATGAAAAAAATAAGTTTATTAGATCATCAAGTTTAATTACATTTGTATTGGAAGTAAGAAGTTCATCGGTAATTTCTTCATTGTCATTATTCCAAAAATCGTCGTAAAAAAGTCCCCAATATATAGTTTTTATGTTAGGTGCGATATCATTAATATTTTTGATTATATTACTTATTTCTTTAATTCTTACAATAGGAACTGTAAAAAATGCTACGTTATCAAGACCTGAGCCGTAATGAGATAATAAGCAATTTCCTGTAAATGCTGTATCTTTATTTTTGCTGTTTATTTTTATATCTGAATATACAATTGTTCTTTTATTAGAATATTTATGTGTTTTGACGTTATTAATTCCTTTTATAGTTGAATCTCTGAAAATATAATATGGATCTATAATGTAGTTAAATAAACCAATTAAAATAATAAATATAAATAGAAGTACTATAAATAAAATATCTCTTCTTTTTTCTATATTGCTTTCATCTACCATCAATATATTCCTCTTAAGTTTAGAAATTAAAATAAATAAATTCTGATCGTTTTGTAATTGATAAGGCCGAAATTATAAACATTACTGCTAATATAAAAGTATATATGACATTATTAGATTTAATATATTTTTCTGACAATTCGTTTGAGTTTTTAAAACAAAATACAATTATAAAAGAGGCAATAAATAATATAATATTTAGTTTTAGTTGAGGATTAGAAAATATTATATTAAAGTTAGAAACACTAATTGGTATAAAATTAGTATCTATTCCAAGCATTGATTTAAAGGAAAGGAAATATTGACTAATATGTTTAATCATAACAAGCGGGGCAATAAATACCATTGTTATGAATGTGATAAATATTGCAAGGTTATCGGGCATTTGAATATTTGTTTTTTTCCATAATTTATTGATACAAACAAGAATGCCGTTAATTACACCATAAAAAATACAAGGCCAGTTTGCACCATGCCAAATACCTGTTATCAAAAATACGAAGAAAAGATTCCAATATGTTCTTAATGTACCGCGTCTGCTTCCACCCATCGGTATATATACATGGTATTTAAGAAATCTTCCCATTGTAATATGCCATCTTCTCCAATAGTCTGAAATATCTTTAGATTTATACGGAGAAAAGAAGTTTATAGGAAGAGTAATATTAAATAATGATCCAAGACCTATTGCTATATCGCAGTATCCCGAAAAATCGAAATATCCTTGCAGAGCGACAGAAAATGCAAATGACCATGTTGTAAAAAATTCTGTCATAGCATTCATTGCCATAACATTTTGGATAAAATCTGTAAAATTATCTGCTAATATAACTTTTTTAAATAAACCTATTGATATGAAAAATATACCCAAATATATATTTTCACGATTAATGAATTTTTTGGTTTTATCTTCAAATTGAGGAATTAATTCTTTAAAAGTACAAATAGGACCAGCTATAAGCTGCGGAAAAAATAAAACAAACAAAGTATAATCTATAATGTTTGTTTGTTTTGCTTCTCCCTTATACATATCATAAATAAATGATATCTGTTGAAATGTAAAAAAGCTTATACCTAAAGGAAGAAGAATTTTCATTGTATCAAAATGAGTAAATGAAAATCTGTTTAATGTATCTATAAGAAAATTAAAATATTTGTAATAGCAAAGCAATAATAAATTTCCGCAAACAGTAAAAATTAATAAAAACTTTTTAAAATTTTGTTTGTAATTTTTCTGAATAAAATATCCCATAATATAGTTAAATATTACAGATGAAACTATAATAGGAAGATATTCTATTTTATAATAAGCATAAAAATATAAAGAAGCACAAGCAAGCCATAGATTTGTATATTTAATTAATCCTAATTTGCCAAGTAAAAAATAAATAATAAAAACTATCGGCAAAAATATAAATAAGAATTCTATAGAATTGAATAACATATACTACTCTATCCCCAGTTATATAAAAATAATAAATTAAATATAGTTTACTGTCAAAAATTATGTCTAAGTTAGGATTTGGGCATTAGAGTCCTTTTTATATCTTTCTGAGTATATATTTAAGCCATTTATATTTTAATTATCATCAAATTTTTTATTTTTACAGATTTTGATAATAGAATATAAACTAATTATCATTATAATAAATGCTAAAATTTCAGCTAATTGTAGATTTAAGTTTAAACCTATTTTAGCGTTAAATATGAAGGATAAGGTTATAAAGATATAGAATAATCCGGGGATTAAAGTTATTAAGTAATTCTTTTTATTTTGGTAAAGCATAATAGTTGCTATAAGGAATGTAGGAATAACTAATAATTGATTAAATAACATCACATAATTCCATAAAGTTGCAAATTGGTTTGAATAATTTTTTGCACCAAATAAGCATAAAAATATTGCAATTATGGAAGGTACAATAATAATTAATCTGTTTTTTATAGGTTTTTGATCTAAATCAAAAGCATCTGCAATAACCATTCTTAAAGATCTTAAAGCAGTATCGCCTGAAGTTAAAGGTAAACATAATACAGCAAGAACAACAATTACCGAAAGATTTAATGGAGTAAATTTTTTAGCTATAGTGTTTACTACATTAACTGTTCCGATCATATTATCAGGGACTAATCCTGAATGATAAACATATAAAGCACCTGCTGCCCAAATCATTACTATTAAACTCTCAAAACACATAGTTTTAAAGAAAACTTTACGACCTTCATATTCATTATTTAATGTTCTTGCAACTATTGCAGTTTGCGTTGCATGAGAACCTGATAACAAACCGCAGCTAACTGTCATAAAGAAAAATGGTATCCAAGGCAATTTGTGCCAATTTAAATTATGTATATTTAATTCAGGTAAAGTAATTCCGTTTATTATATAACCTGTTAATAAAAGTACTGAACCGATAAGAACCAGCATTCCAATGTATGGATATATTTTTGCCATTAATTTATTAATAGGAAATAGAGCCATTACAAAAAAGTATGCTCCAATTATTATATATGTAACTATTGCTATCGGATTATTAAATGTGAAATCATTTTCATTCAAAATTTTACCTAAATATAAATCACCTGCTGCATAAATGAATACGGTAACCCATAAAATAGACATAATAGATACAATTACAGTAAATGTTTTAAAAAATAAAGAACCAAAATATTTTTTTGTTATTTGAGTTATTTGTAAACCTTTATTTCTTACAGAAATCATTCCGCTGAAATAATCATGTACACAGCCCATAAAAATGCAACCTAAAGGAACAATAATAAAAAATAAAGGTCCGAATACTATGCCTTGAAGGGCAGATAGTATAGGTCCCATACCTGCTATATTTAGCAGATTTATTAATTGGTTTCTTGTAGTTGATAAAGGAACATAATCAACCCCATTGTATAAATTTTCAGATGGAACTTTTCTTTCATCAGGTCCGAATTGTTTTTCTATGTATTTCGAATAAAATATATATCCAAATAAAAGAATTAGAAGACCTATGAAAAAAGTTATCATTTTTATTTTTCCTCATTAATTAAATATAAATACATAGAACATTTACTGCAATCGAACTCAATTTTAAATTTATTCCCGCTTTCAATTTGTTCTAAAGTCCAAGGTAATGGTGGAATATTTTTAGGATTTAATTTAGAACATAAATTAAGTTCATTTCTTAAACAGTATCTTGAACTAAATACTTTTTTACCCTCTAAATCAAGGCCTGTTTCAAGACCTGGTTCTATTTTTTCAACTCCGTGGCGTTCATAAAACGCTTTAGTACAAGAATTTGTGACATTACTTAAATATGAAATTTCTTTTTTATAATAAGGATAATTGTTTTTCTCAATTTGAACTTTATCAATTGGACGATTTTTTGCACGTTCTTTTCTTAATAATTCAAATATTCTATCTTTAAATAATTCAAGATTGTCTATCTTAATGTCATTTTGAGATATAACATCATCTATTACAAATTCACATTCTTGATCTAATTTGAATAATAATTTTTGTATTTTATCTTTGGGTATTAAATTTTTCTCGATGTCATATATCAATTCAATAGAATTTTTATCTTCATCAGTTGCTTTAATATTATATTTGTTATTTTTTTCTTCTATTTCTAATTGAACTGAAATAACTCTATAGTTTACAGACTCTTCAACTTCTTTAAAACCTTTTACGTCAATATATCTATATAAATCAAGTCCTTTAAGATTATCATTAATACCTTTTGCATAGTATTTGTTGTTTTCTTTGTTTAATATTTCAATTGTTTGAACAGGTTTATTTTCTGCTTTGTATCTTAATCTGTCACCAACAGATAAACTAATATCTGAATCAAGTATAAAGAATGTATTATCACTTTCTATAACTTTACCTACATTAGAACCGACAATATGATATTTTGAATACATTTCTTTTTTTCTTCCGTTAATGAAGAAATCGGTAAATCCTTTATTAAAATTTTTGTATAAGTCAGGTTTAAAACCAAGGATGGTTCTGCCTGAAGATTTTCTTTTTATTCCTTTTTTCTTAACAATTTCATCAGCTATTTGTGAAAATATAGCAGTTGAATTTTTAACATGCTTTAAATCTTTTTCTCTTCCGGCTATTTTAAATGAATCAACACCTATATCAAAAAGTCTTTCAATTTCATTATGTAAACTTAAAAATCTTAGGTTAAATAATCTATCATTTTCTCTTATTATGTTTCCGTTTGCATCTTTAAGAGTCCAATGTCCCATACATCTTTCAGGACATACACCATGGTTTGAAGCATTGTAGTGTGCTATGTCAGATGATTTTGTATTCTTTAAATTTTCTACATATGCAAGATAACAATTACCGCTATATCCTACGCATAAAAATCCATAACAGAAACACTCTATTTCTATATTTGAGTTTTCAGTTATATCTTTTATTTCTTCATATGTTAATTCTCTTGGAAGTACAATTCTTCTTACATTACATTTTTCAAAGAATTGAGCATCTTCTTTTGTATAGCAGCCTGTATTTGTACTTAATATAATAGGAATAGGAGGCAAATCAAGTTCTAAAATACCAATATCTTGAATAATTAATCCGTCAATTCCCATTTCATAAAATTCATTAATCATATTTTGAGCTGTTTTTATATCTTCTTCCGTATATAAAAGACAGTTAAGCGGAATATAAATCTTAGCCCAATATTTATGAGCAAATTCAACAAGTTCTTTTATATCATTCATTGAATTTGCGTGTTCGTGTCTTAGTGAAAATTTAGGAGCTCCAATATATATAGCATCAGCACCGCATCTTATGGCCTCTTTGGCATAGAATAAATTTTTTCCGGGTGATAAAATCTCAATATCTTTAAGATTTCGTTTTGACATTTATTTTACTCCTTGTATAAATTTTCTATTTCTTTTTCA
Source organism: Candidatus Gastranaerophilales bacterium (assembly GCA_944322745.1). GTDB lineage: Bacteria > Cyanobacteriota > Vampirovibrionia > Gastranaerophilales > Gastranaerophilaceae > Avigastranaerophilus. The sequence goes on from CALUPV010000003.1 coordinate 64,469, forward strand.
TATTTTTTACATACAGCTTTATACTTTGTTTTTAATGTTGTTGTTAATAAGCCGTTATCTACTGTAAATTCTTCTTTTAAAAAATATATTTTTTTCAATTTTTCAAAATATCTGAAATCATTTTTTCTTCTTATTTTTTCATTTAAATGTTCAATAATAAATTGTTTAAAGGCTTCATTGTTATTAGGTTCTGATTTATTAATATGATTTTTTTCACACCAATCAGAATATTGTTTCTCTTCTAAAACAGCTAAAGCTGCAAGATATGGTTTACCGTGTCCAACAATTATGAGTTGTTTTATATATTCAGAATCTTTTGCTTCATTTTCAAGCAAAGGAGTAAATACATTATAACCGTTCGACATTACAATTACATCATCATATCTTGATAGAACCATTAAATAACCGTCTTTATCAACATAACCAAGATCACCTGTATTTAAAAAGTTATTTTCTAATAATGCTTTAGAGGTAGCTTCAGGGTTTTTATAATATCCTTTCATTATTTCTATTCCCCCCAAAGTAATAAGACCTATTTCATTAGGTTTAAGTTCTTTATGGGTTTCAGGATTTATTATTTTAATAGTAGTACCTTCAAATGCAACGCCTACAGTATAATAGTGTTCTTTTTGACTTTCTAAAGTATTACTTACAGCAAGACCTGTTGTTTCTGTTAATCCGTAATGTTGTATTAATGGAATTGATATGATGTCATAATAATCTTCCAAGGGTTTTGCAAGGTGCGCAGAACCTACAAATATAATTATTTCATCTTTGAATAATTTATTTCTTATTGGTTTATATATATGTTTATCTATTATTTGTTTCAGTTTTTTTATTAGAAATAAATTAGTTTTATTACGTTCAAATTTCAATATTATTTGCGATATAAAAAAGGCAATTTGATATAGTTTAGAAAAAATTAATCCTTTTTTATTAACTTCTTCCATTAATTTAGAATGAATTGTTTGCATAATTTTAGGTGCACAATGAAGATAATCAGGTTTTTCTCTATCAATAACATTATAGAAATCTTTGTACTTTGTATAGATAATTCTGCATCCTTCAGAAAAACAAAGAAGAACAAAACTTTTACCGCCTGCACTTGAAAGAGGAAATGTAACAATAAATTTTTTGCCTGTTTTTATTTTATTGAATTTTTGTAATTCTTCAACTACATAAGACATTCCAATATTAGGCAGCATTGCACCTTTAGGTGATGCTGATGTACCTGATGTATAGTTAATATATGCTATATCTTCAGGGTTTTCTTTCCAATCAGTTATTAAATTTTTTTCTTTCTCTGAATCAAGTTCACAGAGGATATCAGATAGGAAAATTACATTTTTTATATTTTTGAAATTTTTGTTTTCACCTGTATATATTATAAATTTCAAGTTATTAACATTTTTACTGTTATTATCAAAAAAATAGTCTATTACTTCCGAACTATCAGTAATTAAAGCACTACAGTCACTGTTTTCAAAAACAAAATTCAGTTCTTTTATACTTATTTCAGAAGTTTTGGAAACACATACTCCGCCAAGAGTAATTATGGCTTGTTCAATTATTAACCATCTTGGGAAATTAGCCGCAAAAAGACATACATTATCAGCTTTCTTTAACCCTAATTTAGATAATTTTTCAGTTAAAAAACACAATTCATTAAATGCTTGTTTATATGTTATTTCAATACTGTTTGTGTTATCTGTAAATGCTATACTATCTTGGTATTTACCGCAAGTCTTTTTCCATAAATCAAATAAAGACTTATATTTATAGTTATTTTGGTACATACCACAGAGTTTATCATAAAAAATCAGTAAGAGTCAAACAATCTTTTATATAAAAAAAAGAAGATTTTATAATCTTCTTTTTTATTATTTTATACTTGTCTTTATATAATTAGTTAAATCTGACTCTTGTTAAGTCTGCTTTTCTAATTCTAATATTTTGAGGAGTAATTTCCAATAATTCATCATCAGAAATATATTCCATACAATCTTCTAAAGACATTTTTCTATGAGCCTGCAAAGTAACCATAACATCAGCAGTTGCACTTCTCATATTTGTAAGTTTTTTAGTTTTGCAAACATTTATTTCTATATCTTGCGGTCTGTTATGTTCACCAACAACCATTCCTCTATAAACTTTAGTTTTAGGTGTTATGAAAAATACGCCTCTATCTTCAAATTGAGCCAAAGCATAAGGAATCGCTTCACCTTGTTCATGAGAAACTAATGAACCGTTTCTTTGTTTAGAAATATCGCCTGCATATGGTTTATATTTGTCGAAGGTATGATTCATAATTCCTTCACCGCGAGTCATTCTGATGAATTCTCCTCTAAATCCGATTAAACCTCTTGCAGGTATTGAAAAATTCAACATTGTTCTGCCTTTTACATTTTGCATATGAAGCATTTCACCTTTACGGTTAGATAGTTTTTCAATGCAAGAGCCTGCGCAAGCTTCAGGAACATCAATCAATAAATCTTCAAACGGTTCCATTAAAACACCATCAATATGTTTTGTTATAACTTCTGGTTTAGAAACTTGAAATTCAAAGCCTTCTCTTCTCATTGTTTCAATTAATATGCTTAAATGAAGTTCACCTCTGCCTGAAACTTTAAAACTTTCAGTAGTATCTGTATCTTCAACACGTAGACTTACATTTTTTTCTAATTCATCATAAAGTCTTTTTCTTACTTGTCTTGAAGTTACAAATTTACCTTCCTGACCTGCAAAAGGACTGTCATTAACTGAGAAAATCATTTGAAGAGTAGGTTCATCAACTTTTATTAAAGGAAGTGCCTCGGTGCAATCCGGTTCTGTAATTGTTTCACCGATATGTATATCATCAAAACCTGTAATAGCAACAATATCACCTGCTACAGCCTGTTGTGCTTCAACTCTTCCTAAATCTTCAAATACGTATAGTTTTACAATTTTTCCTTTTTGAATTGAGCCGTCAGCTTTTATTAAATTTACTTGTTGTTGAGCCTTAATTGTACCATTTAAAACTCTACCTATAGCTATTCTTCCTACATAGTCATTATAGTCAAGTGTAGTTGCTTGAAATTGTAATGTTTTGTCTTTGTCACCGGTCGGGTGTTTTACATTTTCTATAATACAATCAAGTAAAGGTTCAAGTGTTTTTGAATCATCTTCAATATTGTTCTTTGCAAAACCTGCTAAACCGTTAGCATAAACGTATGGGAAATCAATGAGTTCCTCATTGTCTGTTAATTCCGTAAATAAATCAAATACTTTATCAACAGCGCCATCTGGGTCTGCACCTTGTTTATCAATTTTATTTATTACAACAATAATTTTTATGCCCAATTCGAGTGCTTTTGAAAGTACAAACCTTGTTTGAGGCATTGGTCCTTCTTGTGCATCAACAATCAATAAAGCACCATCAACCATACCTAAAACACGTTCAACTTCACCACCGAAGTCTGCGTGTCCCGGTGTATCAACAATATTTATTTTATATCCTTTATAATTTACAGAAACGTTTTTAGAAAGAATTGTAATACCTCTTTCACGTTCCAAATCATTAGAGTCTAAAACTCTTTCTTGTACTTGTTGGTTATCTCTAAAAACACCGCATTGTTTTAAAATGCTGTCTACTAATGTTGTTTTACCATGGTCAACGTGGGCAATTATTGCCACATTTCTAATTTTTGTATTATCCATTATTAATGTTTCCTAATATTCGTGTGTTAATAATAAATATTTTATTATAAACATTCCTAATAAAACAGATAAAAATTTTTTTTGTCTGTTCTAATTTTCTAATTAATAAAAAATTAATTTTTTATTTAAATCTTAATTAATTATAAATTTTTTCTGATTTTAAAAAAAATACTATTAAACTGATAATAAGAAGTTAATAAGACAAAAACAAATAATTATTTTTTGCCGTATTAAATATGTGAAAAGAGGTGTTCTTAATGATAGATTTTAACAGATTAACAGATTATACAAAGGAAATTATATATAGTGCCCAGCAAATAATGTATAGATATAAAAATTCTCAACTGGAACCTATACATATTATGCTTGCTATTGCTGAAGATGATGAAGGTATTGCTAAAGATTACTGCAGCGAACTCAAAATAGATAATGATAATTTTAAACATCAATTGGTAAATGAGATATCTTCTTTACCACAAGTGCAAACAACAAATCCAAATCAACAATTATATATTTCTCAAATGACAAATAATATGTTTGATATTGCACAAGAAAATGCAGATAGTTTAAAAGATTCATTTATAAGTATTGAACATATATTAATGGCTATGACAGAACTAACGGGTTCTAAAATTCAACAAATATTGAATAATAATAAAATTACAAAAAATTCAATATTAAATGCAATGAAAAAAGTAAGAGGTAACAGAAAAGTGGATAGCAAAAACGCAGAAGATTCATATAAAGCTTTAGAAAAATATTCAACAGATTTAACTCAAATGGCACGTAAAGGTAAGCTTGATCCTGTAATAGGGAGAGATGATGAAATAAGACGTGTTATACAAGTTTTAAACAGAAAAACAAAGAATAACCCAGTATTAATAGGTGAACCGGGTGTTGGTAAAACAGCTATTATAGAAGGTCTTGCCCAAAGAATAATACGTGGAGATGTACCTGAAAATTTAAAAGAATCCAAATTAATATCATTAGACTTAGGTGCATTAATAGCAGGTGCAAAATTCAGAGGTGAATTTGAAGAAAGATTGAAAGCCGTATTAAAAGAAGTAGAGGATTCAAACGGCGAAATAATAATGTTCATAGATGAACTTCATACTGTAGTAGGCGCAGGAGCAACAGAAGGTTCAACAGATGCAGGTAACCTTTTAAAACCAATGCTTGCAAGAGGTACCTTAAGATGTATTGGTGCAACAACTGTAAATGAATATCGTAAATATATAGAAAAAGATCCGGCATTAGAACGTCGTTTTCAACCAGTAATGGTAGATGAGCCTTCAATAGAAGATACTATAAGTATTTTAAGAGGCTTAAAACAAAGATATGAAGTTCACCATGGAGTAAGAATAAAAGATTCAGCTTTAGTTGCTGCTGCAAAATTATCAGACAGATATATTACAGATAGATTTTTACCTGATAAAGCAATAGATTTGGTTGATGAAGCAGCATCTTCTTTAAGGATAGAGATTGATTCCATGCCTGAAGAACTGGATATGTTAGTTCGTCAAAAAATGCAGTTAGAAATTGAAAAAGAAGCATTAAAACAAGAAGAAAATCCTGAAAATGCTGAAAAGATACAAAATATTGAATCAATTTTGAAAGATTTGAATGAGAAAATTGATAAATTAAAAACGCAATGGGAACTTGAAAAGAAAAGCATTCAAGGAGAAGCTTCAATAAAAGAAGAGATAGAAAAGGTCAAAATTGAAATTGAAGCAGCAGAACGTGACATGGACTTACAAAAAGCTGCAGAACTAAAATACGGAAAATTAATGGCATTAGAAAAACAACTTAAAGAAGTTGGAGAAAAAGCTAATGTACATAAAAATACGTTATTAAAAGAAGAAATAGATGAAGATGATATTGCAGAAATTGTAAGTAAATGGACAGGTATTGCAGTAAATAAACTACTTGAGAGTGAAATGCAGAAATTAATAAATATGGAAGAATTCTTGCATAAGCGAGTAGTAGGTCAGGATGAAGCAGTGGAAGTTGTTTCAGATGCAATAAGAAGAGCCCGTTCAGGTTTAAAAGATCCAAATAGACCTATAGGTACATTTATATTCTTGGGACCTACCGGTGTAGGTAAAACAGAACTTGCAAAAGCATTGGCAGAATTCATGTTTAATGATGAAGATGCATTAATAAGAATTGATATGTCAGAATATATGGAAAAACATACAGTTGCAAGGTTAATAGGTGCACCTCCGGGATATGTAGGCTATGATGAAGGCGGTCAATTAACAGAACAAGTAAGAAGAAAACCATATTCAGTTGTACTTTTTGATGAAATAGAAAAAGCACATCCTGATGTATTCAATATAATGCTTCAAATATTTGATGATGGCAGATTGACAGATTCAAAGGGCAGAACAGTTGACTTTAAAAATACCTTAATTATATTAACAAGTAATATAGGTAGTGAAATTATATTGAAGAATACACTTGAATCAATGTTATCCGAAAAACAGGCTGAAGAAACCAAAGAAGAAGTTATGGCTTTAATGCAGCAAAGATTCAAACCGGAATTCTTAAACAGAATAGATGAGATAGTATTCTTTAAAGCATTAACTATGGCACAGTTAGCTAAAATTGTTGATATACAAGCTGCTCATTTACATAAATTATTGTCAGAGCAAGATATTACTCTTGAATTAACAGAGGATGCAAAAGAATTCTTAGCTCAAAAGGGATATAATCCGATTTATGGAGCACGTCCGTTAAAGAGAACAATAAGACAGTTAATCGAAAATCCATTATCTAAAAAGATATTGAAACAGGAAATAACTCCTCATTCAAAAGTAAAAATTGATGTAAATAATGATGAGTTAGTTTTTAAGACGGAATAAATAAAATATTGAAACGTACACACATACTATAAACCCGAAGATTATTCATCTTCGGGATTTTTTTGTTCTTTATCCGAAAAGCTTGCATGAAAACTTTTCCAAAATCCTTTTATTCTGCTTCCTATTGAATCTAAATCAACCATTAAAGGATCATCTTCATCATCTTTTTTTGAAGAAAATTCAAAAGTATCTTGTTCTTCATCATCTTTTTTCTTTTTTCTTTCTTGTTGAAAATATCCCAAATTACCCGCGCCACCATCATTTGTGTGATGCGATTTTTGGATTGCAGGTAAATTATCTGGACCATTTATACCGAATGACATATTTTGCCTTTCGTTTAGAAAGTGAATATTTTCCCAAGATTATTTAAAATCTATATTATAATTATATACTACTTTTGTAGAAATTGTAATCATGAAGATGAATGATTGTTAAGATTATGAAGTTTAATAGAAACAAATTTAAAGTCTATATAAATAAATACCGAAAATAAATATGGTAGTAAGTATCTTTCTAAGAAAATTGATAATATGTCAGAAGAAATAAGAAATTTATATAATATTAATGCTTTAGGATTGAATACAAAGTCTTCTATTGGGAACATTTCAGAATCAGAGATAGAAGATTTAAGCTTATTTTCTGATGAAAACATAATAGAGCAAGCAGGTGAAAGTGTTAGTCTTCAATCTGGTAATAGTTCTGTTGTAATGGTTGATTCATTAGATACAAATACACAAAATGCAATAATTGAAATGTTAGAAAATATACTTAATACATATGGAGAAAATTTTGAAACAACAAAAGAAAACAATGGAATAATTGCAAGAGCTTGGGATTGGGTAAAGAATTCAACAGGAATAGGAGTGGGGTCAGATAAAGTACAAAGTAAAATTGAGACATTAAAAAATGATGTAGCAATGTTAAAAGAAGATCCTTCTAAATTGGCAGAAGTATATAAAGAAGTTACTGGTAATGCTTTAACAACAGAAGAATTAAATGCATTATCAAAAGGGGAAGCGGATTTTTCAAATTCCGAAATAATAAAATCGGTAACGAAATATCAACAAGGTCAAAAACAGAATGTTAATATTATATCAAGTATAGGTTCAGCATTAGCCGTAACAGGTCTTATAGCGGCAGGAGTTGTTGCTGCACCTTTTACCGGAGGAATGAGTTTAGGTGCCTCATTAGCGGCAATTGGTACTTTAACGGCTGCCGGAACTGCTGCATATATGATTCCGCAGGTAGCAGATGGTATGACTGAAAAAGATGGCTATTCAGGAAAAGAGATTGCAGAAGATTTAGCAAACGGTGTTATGAGTTCAGCATTTATGGCAACAGGTATTGGCGCCGGGAAAGCGCTTGGTTCAACGTTAGCATCCAAAGCTACAACTCAACTGGGAAGAACAGCAGCAGGGCTTGCCGCTAGTGAAACTACATCTGTAATTATGGGTGATGGAATTGCTATAAGTAATTATCTCACAGAAGTTGCTGTTAATGATGATGTTGATTTTTCATGGGAAGATTTAGGAAAAACTGCAGCTACCGCGACAGCTGGTTCTTTAGCTGCCGGTGCTACGGCATATGGGATGTCTTCTATTTTAAGACCGGTATTGACATCAGGAACAACTGCCCAAAGTCAGGTTGCTGGAAGATTGTTAAGTTCAGGGATATCTGGTGGCAGTGCAGGTGCTGCTGCAAGTGCAGCAGCAGGTAGTACAAATTATTTACTTACTTGTATGATTGATGGTAAGGAAGTAGATTTTGAAGAATGGTTAGATTCCACAACTGAAAATATTGCAGGTGCAACATTTGCCGGTTTTTCTGCAGGTGTAGCATTTGAAGCTGTACAAGTTGCGGTTGGAACTCCACAACCAACGGGAACTAAGACTGTTCAAAAAGGTGTTACTGATGATGGTTTAGAATATAAAGATTATCTTGATAAAGATGGTAATATAATTGCAAGAGATATAAAAGCAAGTGATTTATCTAATTATTTAAAAAGTCAAGCTTCATCGCAAGAAAGTTTAATCCAATATAATGACGGTAATACAAATCAAAGTACAAATACAACTGCAAGAACCGTAAGAATTTCTTTTTCTAATATACCAGAAGTAATACCGATAGATGAAACTACATCCATAATAACTAATAATAAAGGAAGTTATTATCAAGTTAATGGAACAATATATGATTGGGCCGGTAATGTCCAAAACTTCGGCTCAGGAGTTATAGATTCACAAACTTATAATGGTGTAAATAAAGGAATAAATAGTAATAATAATTATTCAACGGATACTGACTATTTTGTATATGATGATGCAGAAGTTATAGTTTCAAATGATATAACAACATTGTCAGGAGAACAACAATCAATAGCTGCCGGAACAAATATGCATTCGGCAATAATGCAAGGAGAAAATGGACTTAATATATATAATCCGAATGATAATATTGCTGCAGGTATAGCATCTTCATCTGTTTTGGTAGCAGGTCAAGTTTCAAATATGGCCGGTAATATTTCGGGTGTTACATCTTCTGAAGCTGCTATATCAGCTAATCAGATACCGCATAGTTATAGCAATATTGAAGATATAAAAAGTTATCTCTCAAGTTTGGGAACGGAGGATTCTAAAACAGTTCTTAAATCACTTGGAAAATTAAAGCCTGATGAGATTAATTTAGATAGATTAAATATTGCTATAGATATTTTAAATGAAGGTGAAACAATAACTCAGTTAAAAGGATATGCTAAAGAAATATCAGAAGAATATTCTTCAGGTACATATACAATAGACACAATGTTAGAAATATATGATGCATTAGGAATAAAACCGGATGGTGAATTCGTAAAAGATAATGATGGAATATATCATTCTCAAGCTGAAGGTTTTGGGAGTATTACAGGTAGAGCAAAAGGAAATGATTCGGTATATAGTAAGTTAAGAAATAAAATGTTAAAGTTAGGTAGTGATTTACCTACAAGTGTTCAAGAAGCAAAAACATTAATTGGAGATGCTCAAGGTACAAGATTGGTATTAAATTCAACTGATACAATATCCCCTAATGCATTTGAGCAGAGTGAAATAATAGAATCTAAATTACCTAACCAATCTGAAAGAGTTTTATTTACTGAATATTTAGCAGGTAAAACCGATGGAATTTCTGGTGAACTATTAGAAAAATTTGAATCAATTCAGAATATAGGATTGCAAGAACTAAGTGATTCTCAAACACAGACATTTGTTGATGGATTATCTAACGCAATAGAATCCGGTTCAATAAGAATAACGGAAGTTCATAATTATTATGGTGAGAATAGTGTCCCATATTTATCAGAAAGTCAATTAACTCAAATTGAAAATGCTTATAATAATTGGTATCAGAACATGTTAAAAACTGCGGATACATCTCAAAGTAACTATAGAATAATGCAAGAAACACGTAAAGATGGTTCAGAAATTGAATATCTTTATGATGTAGAATCAGGAGCTAAATTCTATCAATCTCTTATAGTTGAAACAGAAGCAAAACAAAGCGGATATACAGCTGCACAGTTTAATCTTGTAAACCAATATAATCAATTGGAAGAATTGCAGTTTAGGGGGGCTAAATTGGATGAGCTTGCAGAAATAGAACACATAGTTTATGATATCAAAAGCAATAAAGATACCGTTTCCGGAGTTGAATATGATGCTGTAAGACAGGTAATAAATAAATTGCAAAATTCAACGCAAAAGAGAGCTGATGGTAAAACAGCAATGGATGAATATAATGAATATTTCAGTGCAGTATATAAATCTTCAAGATTAAGTGAGTTTGGAGCAAAAGCAAAAGAACCCAATATATATGAAGATTATCCTCTTTTAAAGGAATTATTTACGAAAGAAGAGTTATATCAAATAAGTAAAGAAGGTTTAGAAGAATTACATCAGCAGATAAAAAAATCAAAGGAGAGTAAATAAATGAATATAGATAATAATATAAATGGTATCAATTCAATAAACTGCAAAAAAAATCCTGAAGCTGAAGCAAATAAGGACTTAAAAAAGGAACTTGTAGAAAATCTATATAAGAAAGCAAGACAAATGGTCCCTCAAGAAGGTATTGGGATAAGTGAGTTTGAACCTGTGACGGAAGAATATATAGATTCAGATACTAAAGATGTATATTTTCTTTCGGTTCAATCAGGTTACGATAAAAAAGAGCCCGAATTAAAAGTTTTAAGGGCAAGTTATCAATTAAGTAAAGGTGCACCTGTTTATTATATGAATATTATTCGAGGCTCTAAACAGGATATTCTTGATTTTTTGGGCAATGAAAATAATATAGGTAAAATTAAAGGCTTTTTAAGTATTTTAAAAGAAAGAGCACTTCAAGGCGAATAAATTTATAAATTAGTTCTATAATTTTTGATATTGTATATAAACTTTAAGTTTATATATATTTAATGCAAGAATTTTAAAGTTTCAAAGTAAAAATCCGAAAATATACTTGTAATTAGTAAGTATGGAAAATTTATTTTGAGTGAAGATTCAATCAGATTGAATGGATTTAAAGAAATACAACAAGTTTTTTCTGCTAATAATAAAGAAATGACAGAAGAAGACTTGTTAATTTTATTTGAGAATTCACTCGAAGAAGGTGAAACGAGTCTTAATATAGATAAGTTTGTACAGAATATAGCAGAAAATTATGATATAGATTCAATAGAAGAATTACATCAATTAATATCAAATATTGCTCAAACTGACGGAGATGAAGAAAATTTATCATTAGAAGATTTGATATATGAAGAAGAAGGAAGCAAAACAAATAAAATAAATGCATTTGAGGCATCTGAATTAGATGATAAATGGCAATCAATAGAAGCAGAAACCGATAAAGCTTTGGGATTTTTATGGGAAACCGGAACATATACATATAAAACATCAAATGGTATAGATATAACTGTTTCAGATGCAACAGATATAAAAATATATGAAAATAAAGAAACAGGGGAAGTTATAGTTGTTGGAGCTAAAGGAGCAAAAATAAATAGCAGCTCAGAAGATGCTAAGTTAACAATATACGATTCTGAAATAGAATCAATAGATACCGGAAAAGGTAATGATAAAGTAAAAATATATAATTCTTCTGTAGGGAATTTAAGTACAGGAAAAGGGACAGATTCAATAACTATAGAAGATTCAGAAGTTGGTAAAATCAATACAGGAAGTGGTAATGATTTTGTTTCTGTTTCCGATTCAAATATATCAAATGTAAATACAAGCAGTAGTTTTTTGTTTGGGATATTAGATGATGGTGAAGATACAGTTGTATTGAATGATAGTCAAACAGAAGAAGTTAAGACAGGAAGAGGAAGCGATAATATTATTGCAACAAATTCTTCTGTTAACAATTTAGATACCGGAAGTGGCAGTAATTCTCTGAGTATAGAAGAAACTGATATTGAAAATATTAAGACAAATAAGAATGATACAATAGTAGAAGATGATAATTATATAGATATAGATAAAGATGTAATTCTTGGAATAGAATCTGATTCTGAAATAATGCTTGAAGACGGTACAAGTATAAGTGTAAATGATTATGCAACGTATATTTTGTCACAAGAAGTTGGATTTGAGACAGAAGAAGAGTACCAAGAATATGTCATAGATTCAATGAAAGCAAATTTAGAATCAATAAAAAGTACATTTGAAAAACAAGAGGCTTCAGACGGAGTAGTATCTGACGGGTACAATTTATTAAAAGAATTGACAGGACTAGGAATAACAAATGAAGATGTTGAGTCACTAATAGCGGAACAAGAGGCTATGCTGGAAGGTCTAACTGCAGCATTGAATGGCAAAAGCGGTATGACTTTTGAAGAAGCATATGAATATTATACGGGAACAACATATTCCAAAGAAAAAATAGATAAATATATGGAGGTTTCTCAAATTTATTCGGCTGTAATGGTGGGATGTCAATATGATGAAGATTATATGGATAAATTTGAGAAAGCAACCGGAAAGAGTATAGAAGATATATCAAAAGAGTATGCTTTATGTCAAATGGAGACATTTGGTAGAAGTACAGGTATACAAGATTTAGTAGAAAAATATGCAGAAGATCAAAATTCTTTTGCGGATAGATTATCAATGGCAATATCTGCTGTAGGAATAACATGTATAGTAGCAGGAGCAGTTGTTTCCTTTGTATTTCCACCCGCTGCACCAGCTGGAATGGCATTAATGACGGCAGGTAAATATATATCATTAAGCGGTATGTTTATAGATAATGCAATGGATTTAGTAGATGGTACGACAGATGCGGATGGATTAACAAAAGAAGAAATAGGAGATATTGCTCTTGAAACAGGTGTGGAAGCTATTTCATATATGGCAGGTCGTGGAATAGGTAAATTAACGAATGGTTTGAATAGTGTAGTAACAAATAAAGCAGCCAGTGCAGGAATGGGAAAAGTCGGTTCATATGTTGTAGGTCAAACTGCCGAGACAGCAGCAGATGCAGCATTATCGTTGGGAGCAGATTTTGTAATAGCTCAAGGACAGTCGGTAGTAACAACCGGACAATTTATGGATGCTGATGATTATTGGTCAATGGATAGATTCTTAGGCGAAGGAAAGAATCAATTGATAGGAATTCTTACAGGTTTAGCTTCATCTAAAGTTAATGCTTATCAACAAGGAGTAATAAGTACAGCACAAGGAAAAATTTTAAGCGGTGATATAGAAGGAGCAAAAGAATATATTGAATCATCAGGAATGAAAATGACAGATACTGATTTTGATGGTTTTGTGGAACAAGTTAAAACAGTAGATGCTGAAGCAAAAATTACTAATAGTGTTGAAACTGATATAACGGCAGATGAAAAAATACAAGATGAAAACCAAGTAAAATCAACAGAGACAGAGGAAAATGTTGAAACAGAAAGTAAAGTAGTATCTACAGATAGTGATTCCAAAATAAATCAAGAGAATTTAACTGATGTAGATGGAACAAAAGTTATAGATTCTTCTGAAGTAAAAAGTCAAATAATTGAAAAATATAATTTTAGTGATTCAGTTAAAGAATATATATCAAATTTAGATGATGTTCAATATCAAAGATTAGTCGAATTATTTGACAAATTACCATATGATATAGACATTTCTGAATTAGATATTCGTAAGATAAATATGTTTGCAAGTGGTGTAATTAAGATTGATTGTGAAGATCAATCAATTACATATAAAAAAACCAAAGAAGGAGACTTTAAAGTAGAGTATAATAGCGGTAAAAAGAAGATTAAGGAAATAATATATCTGTCTGATGGATCAAGGCAAGTATCCGAAGGTTTCAATGAAAGTGAAAGAGTTGTTTCTTTATATAATGGAAAAAATATATTACTTACAAAATCCAATATTAATAATTCTGATAATACACCAGTATTACAAGAAACTTATACATATAAAGACGGAACAATAATTAAGAATTCGAAATATGTAACAACCGGTATTGAAACACAACAAATATTGGATTCTTCGATGCGACCTATAGGGCAAGAGATTGTTAAACAAGTTAATTTACCAGATAAAATAAAATCTAAAATAATAGAACATATATCGACTCCTAATCAAATAGATAATACAGGTTTTATTTATGGTGGTCATTTTATTGATGATTATCTTTCATTAAAAGATGGAAGTTCTGTTGAATTAACTTTAAGAGATGGAACGAAAACAACAGCAGATATAGAGATTGATGATTCAGGGAATATAACATATAGTTATAAAATTGGAGATGTTGATTTTAAATTAAAGTTAGAGAAAGAAGAAAATCCCAATGGTATAATCCTTTATACAGAAAAATTGAAGAGATCTGATCTAAATAGCAATAAATTATGTTATAAAACAGTAGTATCTTCAGTGGAATATGATAAAATGTTTGAGCTATTAGCAAAAAATAGTATAGATAAGTTTTGTATGATAGAAGAAAATGGTTCGAAGTATATATATTACTATACAATTTCAGATAATGGAGAATACATATATTGGCGTTTACTTGAAAATGGCGGAAGTCTTTATCCTGTTACAGAAAATATGTTACCTGAAGGTGTCAAAGATTCATTATTGCAAGATAACTAGTATAATAAAACTATATTAATATATGAAAGGTTTTTATGTTGAAGAAAATTAATTTTGGAAATAATATTAATATAAATAACAATCAGAGTACGAATGGTAGTCACAATTTATCTTTTACAAGTAGAAAGGATGAATTTATAAAAAGTTCTTCAAGTATGGAACAAGAAGCGAAAAGAAATGAATTAGTTGTAAGTGTTTTATCTTTATATGATTTTAAAAAACTAATCACTGGATTACAAAGTAAAGGACATTATGTTTTTAGCTTGGGTGTTATTCAACTTGATTCAAGTAAAGATGGTTATAATATAGACATAGCTATTCAAAATGATAAAACTCAAGAAACAGTACAGTATAGATATTCTTTAGAAGAATTTTCCGGAGTATTAAATGATATAAAAGCAAATAAAATCATTAAGAATAAAGATAAAGAAGATGAATATAATCAATTATTAACAGATTTTCTAGGTGCATATATAAAAGGAGAAGATAAAAAATAATTATTTTATTTTTTATCTTTGAAATTATATTTAGGTAAAATCTTATTTAGTAATTTTACGGTTGGTTTAATATCAGATTCAATACCTTTAGAGTCTTTATAGGCAGCAGGAGCTTCATCTATAGTTTCAGGGCAAATACAACTTGTGTATATACCATTCATTGAAGCTTTATAATCTTGCAGTTGAATATTTCTTGCAGCTTGTAATCTTGAAAATTTTCTTCCTGCTCCATGCGGAGCAGAATTATTCCAGTCTTGATTGCCTTGACCTACAGCAATAATAGCACCATCTTTCATATTTAAAGGAATAATAACTTTTTGTCCTGCTCTTGCACTGATTGCACCTTTTCTTATAATATTATCTTCTCCAATATAATTATGTATACTTTCAAAGGAAGAAACTTCTTTCCAACCCATGTGTTTAATAATCTCATCTGCAATAATACGTCTGTTTAATTGTGCATATTTTTGAGCAAGTTGCATATCTTGTAAATATTCTTTTGCTTCATCACTGGTTAAATATGATAATTCAGGTATTCTGTATGGATTTTGTTGCATTGCTATGTTCTGATGATGTGTAAATACTTTTTTTCCAAAATTACGGGAACCTGAATGTATTAATAAATAAGTTTTACCATTATTGCTTTTATCAATTTCAATAAAATGATTGCCTCTGCCTAATGTTCCTAAACCAGCAATCATTTTATCTGTTGAAGTTTTTAATTTATAATTACAAATTTCTTCTAAAGCTTTTTTTATAGCTTTAATGTGAGTATTTAAAGATGTGGGAAATTTTGGATGTGATGAAGCAATATATGTTCTGATAATTTCATCTAATTTTTTGAAATCAATTTCATCTCCATTTGTATCTATCTCACAGCATAACATGCCACATCCTATATCACCGCTAATTAAGCTTGGAATAATTTCTCCGTTTTTACCTATTGGAGCTGTAAACCCTACGGGTACAGACTTACCGGCATGAGTATCCGGCATAATTCTAACGGGTATGTCTTTAAAAACAGGGTGTGAACAGATAGATTTTATTTGTGCTTTAGTTTGTTCATCTATATTTTGGGTGAATACTTTTGCAGTTGTTTGGCTGCCTTTTATTTGAAGTGTATTTGACTCTATGCTACTCCTGAAACTAATATTATTTTTTAATATGGCTTTTTGAGCAGTTTTTTTATAATAATTATTTGATGACGATATATTTATATTATTTATTATCATATTATTTCAGCTTTATAAAAGTTTATCCAAAAATATAAATAATCCCCAAGAATATAAATTATTGCTTTTTTTTAAAAATTTGTTAAATATTATTAAAATATTAGAGTTACTTTTTAAGTTTAATATGTTACTTTATAGATATGTCAAATATAAATTGGAATCAATTTTCAAATAACTTTATGAACAACTTTAATAGAGTTGCTCAAAATAATGTTCCAAATACATCTCAAGTTGTTCAAAACCAAAATCAACAGGTAAATACACCATATATAGCACA
This sequence comes from Candidatus Gastranaerophilales bacterium, assembly GCA_944322745.1. Lineage (GTDB taxonomy): Bacteria > Cyanobacteriota > Vampirovibrionia > Gastranaerophilales > Gastranaerophilaceae > Avigastranaerophilus. The sequence continues at coordinate 81,173 of CALUPV010000003.1, forward strand.
GCCTTTTTTACCGCAAACAACGGCACAATTAAGTAAAACAATTGCAGAATTGAGTGTATTAAATCAACAGCAGACTATGAATATGCTTAAGGATTTACTGCAGTTCCCAAAAAATTTTGAACAACTTTTAACTCAATTAGCTGTAAATCCAAATGAATCTAATCAAAAAATAGCATTATTGTTATTAGCATCTTCACTTAATACAAGCCAGTTATCATCTTTGCTTCAAAATAACTCTAAGCAAGCTATGACTAATTTATATCAAATGCTTGCGCAGTATAACGAACTTGGTATAAGTCTTAAAGATGAACAATTAGGGCAATTAACCAAGTTGATTTCATTTGTAGCTGCTTCAAGTACGTCTGATGTTCAAACAATAAGAACTACAATGTTAATGTATCTTCCTTGGCTTCCTTTAACTGATCCGAATGCATTTAAACTTGAGATAGCAGGTAAAGCTTTAGATTCAGGTGCAATTAGTGATGATTTTGTTACTGTTCTTATAGCTACCGAAAATTATGGTAACTTGCAGGCTGATATATATAAAACACAAGAAGATGGGATAAAGATAGAATTAATTTCTTCAGATACATTTCCTCAAAATGATTTTGTTGTTTTAATGAAAGAAGAAAGTAAAAAATATAGTATAAATATAAATTTTGAACTTTCTAAAAAAGAGTCTTTTAATAAGGAAAAGAATGAAAAGTCACAAATACAGGTTTGTATGAATACAAGCCCGGGTGTAAATCCTTTTCTATTATTAATATCTAATGCATTAATAAAAAATGTACATATAATAGACAGTAAAGAAAACTTACGAGAACAACGAAAAGAGAAACTGGATAATGGCAAAAGTGAAAACTAAATGGGTATGTCAAAATTGCGGATATGAAACACCTAAATATATAGGTAAATGTCCTGATTGTGGCAGTTGGGGAACTTTAACGGAGGAAGTTGAGGTTAAGTCATCCAATCTTTCACAAAGTGTCATTATTGATGAGAGTCCTGTATGTTTAATTAATGAGATAGAAATAACCGAAAGTATTAAATTACCTACAGGTTTTGAGGAATTAGACAGAGTATTGGGCGGAGGTTTAGTACAAGGTTCCTTGGTTTTACTGGCTGGAGATCCTGGAATCGGTAAATCTACTCTTATTCTCCAAACATCCGGTAATATATGTAAACAAGGCAAAAAGCTTTTATATATTTGTGCAGAAGAATCAGGTTCGCAGGTTAAACTAAGAGCTCAAAGATTAGATGTTAATACTGATAATCTTTATGTATATTCACAAACTAATTTAGAGAATATTGTTAATCAAATTGATATTTTAAAGCCTGATTTATTAGTTATAGATTCAATTCAATCAATATATACATCGAATATTACAAGTTCATCGGGAAGTGTTTCTCAAATTCGAGAATGTACCAATATATTAATGGATATAGCAAAGAATAAAAATATTACGGTAATTGTAATCGGACATGTAACAAAAGACGGTAATATAGCAGGACCTAAAATACTTGAACATATGGTTGATACGGTTATATATTTTGAAGGTGATAAATATAAATCCCAAAGATTATTGCGTTCAATAAAAAATCGTTTTGGTTCAACAAATGAAATAGGTGTATTCAATATGGTTGAAAATGGCTTGGAGGAAGTTAAAAATCCAAGTGAATTGTTTATGAAAGAACGAAATGAAAATGCTACCCCTGGGAGTGTCATAATAGCAACATTAGAAGGTACAAGGGCATTATTAGTAGAAGTTCAAGCTTTAGTAGGAACAACATCATATCCTTCACCAAGAAGAGTTTCAACGGGTGTTGAATATAACAGACTTCTTCAAATTATAGCAGTTTTAGAAAAAAGAATAGGTTTAAACCTTTCTAAACATGATGTATATGTAAATGTTATAGGTGGTATAGAAATAGATGAACCTGCTGCCGATTTAGGTATAGCATTGGCAGTTGCGACTTGCTATAGAGATGTTGTAGTAGATTCTGATTGTGTAATAATTGGTGAAATAAGTTTATCAGGCGAAATAAGAAATGTATCAAATATTGAAAAACGTATTTATGAAGCTCAAAAGTTAGGATTTAAAAAAGCAATTATTCCTAAACTTACAAAAAAACTTCCTGATAATTTTGATATACAAATTATTCAAGTTCCTCGTTTAATGGATGCTATTTCAGCTTGTGTTTCAAAAAAATAATTTATGTAATAAAAAAAAGACCTATATTTTATAGGTCTTTTTCTTTTGAATAAATATTATATTAAACTTTTTGTTTAGTCATATTCAAACATTTAACAACTGTTTCAACAACTGTTTTTTGTTCTTCTTCAGTTAACTCTGCAAACATAGGAAGTGACATAACAAGTTTAGTATCTTTTTCAGTTAGAGGTAAATCGCCTTCTTTATATCCTAAATCTTTGTGTAATTTTTGTAAGTGTAAAGGAACAGGATAATAAATCATAGCGCCAACACCGTTTTCCTGAAGAAGTTTATGAACTTCATCACGATTTTCAATTCTGATTGTATATTGGTGGTAAACGCAATATGAATCGTGAATTTCTTTCGGAGTTAAAATTTCAGGATATTTAGCAAATAATTCATTATATCTGTAAGCATTTTCTCTTCTTGCTTTATTCCATTCATCAATATAATTTAATTTAACTCTTAAAATAGCAGCTTGGATTTCATCTAATCTTGAGTTAACGCCAAGTTCATCGTGATAATATCTAACAGCACCGCCATGATTTCTTAAAGCAACAACTCTATCAAATAAAGCTTTATCGTTGCATGTAATCATACCGCCATCGCCCATACCGCCAAGGTTTTTAGTAGGATAGAAGCTGAAGCAACCAAAATCACCGAATGTACCAACTTTCTGACCTTTATATTCAGCACCGATAGCTTGGCAGCAGTCTTCAACAACTTTTAGATTATGTCTTTTGGCAATATCCATAATCTTATCCATTTCAGCAGGTTGTCCGTATAAGTGAACAGGAATAATTGCTTTAGTTTTTGGAGTAATTGCAGCTTCAATTTTATCTGCATCAATATTGAATGTATCAGGATTAATATCAACAAAAACAGGAGTAGCACCTGCTAAACCAATTGCACTTGCTGTAGCAACAAATGTAAATGCTGTTGTAATAACTTCGTCGCCTCTTTTGATATCTAATGCTCTTAAAGCTAAATGAAGAGCATCTGTTCCTGAATTTAAACCAAGTGAAAATTTAGAACCTACATAATTTGCAAACTCTTCTTGAAGTGCTTTATTGTGTTTACCTAAAATATATGAACCTGAAGCTAATACTTCAAGAACTTCTTTTTCAATTTCTTTGCCGATTTTTGCATATTGTCTTTTTGAATCCAAAATAGGTATCATAATTTTCTCCTATAAACTTACTACCAACTATATAAATAGTTTAGCACATATAAATACTGCCTTTATATATTCTTTATAATTTTTATTCTTTTATTCCGCCATTTAATATATCGTTTATAAAATATTTTCTTCCAAGCAGAAATACTCCAATTACGGGAAGGCAGCATATGACAGAGAAGGCGCAAAGGGCTCCCCAGTCTGTAATTTCTCTAAAACTTCCTTTAAAGTTAGCAAGTGCTAACGGCAGAGTTCTCATAGAATCAGAATTAGTAACTATTAAAGGCCACATAAAACTGTTCCAAGTTGTAATAAAAGTGAAGATAGCTAACGTCATTAAAGCCGGAAGTGCTAAAGGAAGTGCTATTTTGTAGAATACTTGAAAAGTATTACATCCGTCTATTTTGGCAGATGATTCCATATCGTCAGGCATGGATTTAAACCATTGGCGCATCATAAAAACCCCAAATCCTCCAAATAATCCGGGGACTATTAATGCCCAATATGTATCAATCCAATGAAATTGTTTCATAATAAAAAATAAAGGTACAATGTTTACTTGTGGTGGTATCATCATTGAAACAAGTATTAGAATAAATAATATTTCTTTGTGTTTAAACTCAAAACGAGCAAAAGCATAACCTGCCAGAGCAGAAATTATCACCTGACCAATTGTCGTTGCAATTGCAACAAACATACTGTTGAAAAAATATCTGAAAATATCAACATTATTTATTACATAAGTATAATTTTCTAATGTGCAAGGGTTTGGAATAAGATTAAAATTATTTGTAAAAATTTGCTTATCAGTCATAAAAGATAAACTGAACATGTAAACAAACGGCAATAACATTGATATTGCACCAATAATAAGTATTAAATACCCTATTGTTTTATAGAATTTTTTATACATTTATTATACGTGTTCAGGTCTTCTGTCTGATTTAATAATATGAATATTTCTGGTTTCAGAAAGCATTTGTCTTGCAGCAGCTAATTTTTCCCTGTTTTCTTTGCTGATGCTTCCTGATGCAATAAGTCTGTCTACAAAATTATTATTTAGTTTTACTGCTTTAGGCAGTGCCCCTATTTCATCTAAAACATCTTTTATTTCAACAAAATCATATGCATAAGATTGTTTAGATTGATATACAAGCGTTTCACCATTTGGAGAATGAATGCTTTCCCCGCCTTTTTCAAAATATAATCTGAAGATTGATTTTAAATCTTGCATTTCAGACTGCATGGTTTGGACAGCCTGCTGAATTCTAAGGTATCTTTCAAATAAATAATCAACATTATCAAGCTGTTGAATTTGCCAGGCATATTTTTTTTCATAAAGTTTTTTAAGTTCAGGATATGCTTTAGCAAGTCCTTCAGTATCAGCCATTGCTCTATGGCGTGTTGAAAACTCTACATTAAATTTATTCATCAAACTCTCTAAACCGCAAGATTCAATATCAGGATATACTTCCTTAAACATCATCTGAGAGTCAATTCTTGGGTTAGAAATTGGTTTACCTGTAGTTCTAATGCTTGCTTCATTTATAAATGAGTAATCAAAAATAGCATTATGAGCAACAATAGGATAATCCGCAATAAAGTCTAAAATCATAGGCATTACTTCAGCTTCAGTTGGAGCATCTTTAACATCATCTTCAGTAATACCGTGAACAGCAATACTTGATTTTCTAATGTGTTGTTCCGGATTAATTAAAGTCTCAAATCTGTCTTTCATTTTACCGTTTTCTAACCTGATAGCGGCAAATTCAACCATTTTCTCTTTTGTATGGTCTAAACCTGTTGTTTCAACATCTAAAACTATTTCAATACACTTTTTCTTAGGCACAAACTCAAAATCTCCCTCTATAAATAAATAATATCACAAAGATAAACAACGGGCAAAACGGCTTAATTTTACTAAGCTAAATATTAATTGCTTTATTAATATATCGGTAGTAACATATATATAAGAACATATAAATGGATTTTAAGTATGGGAAGAATTGTTTTAAACAGAGATAAATGCAAAGCTTGTTATTTATGTGTTGATGCTTGTCCTAATAAGGTTTTGGAAGTAGACAAAAGTGTTAATGCTTTGGGGTACTATCCTATAAAAGTGAATCCGGATAAAACATGTATAGGTTGTGCAATGTGTGCAAGGGTTTGCCCTGATATTGCGATTGAAAAGGTGTACAGATGAAAAAAGAAAAAGAGCTTTTAAAAGGTAATTATGCTATTGCTCAGGCAGCAATTCAAGCAGGGTGTCAGAGTTATTTTGGTTATCCGATAACACCTCAAAGTGAGATAGGTGAATATTTAAGTGAGAAAATGCCTGAAAATGGCAGAGTTTTTGTAGCTGCAGAAAGTGAAGTTGCTGCAATTAATATGTTGTTAGGAGCTGGTTCTACAGGTGTTAAGGCAATGACATCATCATCTTCTTGTGCCGTTGCTTTAATGCAAGAAGGGTTGTCATTTATTGCAGGTGATGAAATTCCTTGTGTGCTTGTCAGTGTTATGAGAGGCGGTCCCGGGTTGGGTTATATCTATCCTTCTCAAGGTGATTATTATCAAGCAACAAAAGGTGGCGGTAACGGTGATTATAAAATTGTTACTTTTGCTCCGAGCAGTGTTCAGGAATGTGTTGATTTAACATATAAGTGTTTTTACGTATCTCAAAAATACAGAACACCTGTTTGTTTGTTGGCAGACGGTATGTTGGGGCAAATGATGGAACCTGCTGTTGTGGGTGAATATCCGTATGAAGAAATTGATCAATCTTCTTGGGCATTAGATGGAGCTAAAGATAGAGAACCAAGATATATTGCTTCTATTGAGCGTGAACAAGAAACTTTAAGAAAACGTGTAGTTAAGATTTTTGAAAAATATAATCAAATTCTGGAAAATGAAAATTTGTTCGAAAAATATGAAATAGACGGTGCAAAACTTGTAATAACAGCATTTGGAAGTATAGCAAGAATTGCGAAGGCAGCAGTTAAAATGGCAAGAAAAAAAGGTTTAAAAGTTGGTTTATTCAGACCTATTATGCTAAATCCGTTCCCTGAAAAAATAGTTGCGGAAATAGCACAAAAGGTAGATGGTATTTTAGATATTGAACTTAATTGCGGTCAAATGCTTCAAGATATAAAAGCAAGTATTGCAGGTGTTGCAAGTATTCCTGTTGAATTTTTCGGAAGACCTGCAGGTATGATGATGACTGTTGAAGAAATTTATGAACAAATTGAAATAGCATACAAAAAGATAGTAGAGAAAAAATATGGAACAGCTTGTATATAAAAAGCCCGATTCAATAAGGGATGATTTTAGGATAACTTTTTGCCCCGGTTGTGATCATGGAGTTGCAGTTAAACTGGTAGCTGAAGTTCTTGATGAGCTTGGAGTAAGAGAAAATACAATCGGTATAGCATCTGTCGGATGCAGTGTTTTTTCATATGATTTTTTCAATATTGATATAGTTGAAGCTCCTCACGGACGATCATTGGCTGTAGCTACAGGCGTTAAACGTTCAAAACCTGATAAAGTTGTATTCACATATCAAGGTGATGGTGATTTAGCCAGTATTGGTATAGGTGAAACAATCCATGCTATGACAAGAGGTGAAAAAGTTACTGCTATTTGTATAAATAATACAACCTACGGTATGACGGGAGGACAAGCAGGTCCTACCACTCTGATAGGTCAGGTAACTACAACAACAACTAAAGGTCGTAAGGTTGAAATTTCAGGTTATCCTTTAAAAGTTGCTGAAGTTTTAAAAGAAATAGACGGTACTGCTTTTGTTGCAAGAGTCACTTTAGATAGTCCCCAAGCAATAATGAATGCAAAAAAATGTATAAAAAAAGCATTCGAAGCACAACTAAAAGGTTTAGGAACAGGGTTTGTTGAAATTTTAGCAACTTGTCCTACAAACTGGAAAATGACACCTCAACAAGCGCATGCTCGTGTTAGAGGGGAAATGTCTGAAGTATTTAGACCAGGGATATATAAAGATAAAGTAAGCGAGGCAAAATAATGGATTCTAATGTATTAATAGCCGGTTTTGGCGGACAGGGGGTATTATTTATTGGTCAATTATTTGCCGGTGCTTGTATGAATGAAGGTTTAAATGTTACTTGGTTTCCTGCTTATGGTGCTGAAATGAGAGGTGGGACAGTTAACTGTACCGTTTGTATGTCAGATGAAGAAGTTGCATGTGCTTTTGTTGATAAACCTAAAAATGTAATTGCTTTAAATGGTCCTTCTTTTGAAAGATTTGAAAGTCAGATTGTTCCCGGCGGATTAATGGTTGTTAATTCTTCTTTGGTAAAATCAGAACCCAAAAGAAAAGATATTACTTATAAATTTGTTCCTATGACTGATATAGCAAATACCGTAGGAAATCAAAAGATGGCTAACATTGTTTCATTAGGGGCTTTTATAAAGGCATTTCCTATTGTGAAGAAAGACAGCATAATTGATTTAATGAAGCAAAAATTGACAGGTAAAAAGGCAGAAATGCTTGAAGGCAATATTAAGGCCTTAGAACAAGGTTTTGCAGCTGTAAACTAAAACAATTTTTATTTAACTAATTTTTCAACTATGCCTTTTAATGCTATTTTAACGTGGGCATAATTCAGACCGCCTTGCATATAAACCGCATAAGGCTCTCTTACAGGACCATCTGCTGATAATTCTAAAGTTGAGCCTTCAATAAATGAGCCGCCTGCCATTATTAATTTATCATCATACCCTGGAACTTCATCCGGAACGGGCGTTAAATATGATTCAATCGGGGAAAAGGATTGAAGAGTTTTGCAAAATTCTATTAACGGTTCAGCTACGCCAAATTTTATGGTTTGAATTAAATCAGTTCTTATTTCATAAGGTTTTGGAGTAGAAATAAACCCGATATCTTCAAAAACTTGTGATGCTAAAATAGCACCTTTAACAGCTTCAGAAACAATAGATGGTGCCATAAATATACCTTGAAAAATCAATCTTGATTGATTAAGCATAGCACCGCCTTCGCTGCCGATACCGGGAGCAGTTAATCTATAAGCTGCCTGATTTACGTATTCTTCTTTACCTGCTATATAACCGCCTGCTTCAACAATTCCGCCTCCGGGGTTTTTTATTAATGAACCTGCTATTAAATCAGCTCCTACTTCTAATGGCTCAAGTTTTTCTACAAATTCACCGTAGCAATTATCTACAAAGCAAATACATTTTGGATTTTTTGATTTTACTATTTCAATTATTTTTTTTATAGTTTCAATATTTAATGATTTTCTTAAAGAATATCCTCTTGAACGTTGAATTAAAACCATATTGGTTTTATTGTCAATCTTATTTCTTATCCCTTCAAAATCAACATCTGTTTCATTAATTAGGTCCACTTCATCATACAAAATACCGTGACCGATTAAGGAAGCTCTTTTATCACCTCTTGTACCAATAACTTCTTCCATCGTATCATAAGGTTTTCCTGCAACAGAAACAAGTTTTTCTCCGTATCTTAGATTCCCAAATAAACAACAAGCTAAAGTGTGAGTTCCGGATACAAAGTGATTTCTTACAACAGCTTTTTCAGCCTTGAATATATCGGCAAATACATTATCTAAAGCTTCTCTGCCCATATCATCATGACCGTATCCCGAAACCGTTGAGAAATGTTCAAGTCCTATTTTGTTCTTACAAAATGCTTTTAGAACTTTTTCCTGATTGTATTCCTTTATTTCATCAACAAGTTCAAAATATTTTTTTACTTTTGCTTCTGCATTATTTACTATAAAATTCTTATCCATACTTAAATGAAATCATAAATGAATATTATATTCAACAGATGGGGGATTTTTATTTCATACTTCGGTATGTACTAATTTTATATTTTTTGAAGTAAAATTATACTTATATTGAGGTATTTATATGACTGAACTTAAAGATAAGGATGAGCAATATAGTACTTTTCTGAAGTACAAGGAAAATGATGAAAATGATGAAAGTAAGTTGATAATAACTCTTAGAGTAATATTTGTAATGTTCTTTATGGTTGCAATAACAGCTCTTACAATGTTTATTGTTACTAATTATGATGATATATCTACAATAATTGATAGTTTTACAGATAAAAAACTTGTAGGTGTAAAGGTTAGTCAAAAACCAGATTTAACCCCATCAAAGTTTAATTTTAAGATGTTAAGCCGATACCAAAATATATTACTTTTAGGTGTTGATTCTAATGGTCCAAATACTCTTCCATTTTCAGGTGTTCGTTCTGATACAATGATTATATTAAGTGTTGATTTACACGGAAAAAGTGTTAACGCTATTTCCATTCCTCGAGATAGTAAAGTATACATAGCAGAAGGTCATGGTGTTCAAAAAATCAACTCAGCTTATGCACTAGGCGGAATTGATTTAACAAAAAAAACAATCGAAGAGACACTTGGTATTAAAATTCATAACTATGTAATTGTAAATGCAGAAGGAGTAAGACAGTTAATTGATGCAATTGGTGGTGTTCCAATTCATATTGATCAAAATATGCACTATCATGATTATTCTGCCGGACTTCACATTGATTTTTCTAAAGGTGATTATGTGTTATCAGGAGAAGAAGCTGAAGAATATTTAAGATTCAGAAAAGATTCTCTAGGTGATATAGGTAGAGTTCATCGTCAGCAAAAGTTTATTAAAGCATTAATTGAACAAGTTAAATCCCCTGAAGCATTAAGAAAAATACCTGAAGCTTTAAAAATTGCAAGTTTATATACAAGAACTGATTTAAATTTATACCAAATGTCACAATATGCAGCAGCAGCAAGAGATATAGATTTAAATAAAGTTGAATTTGTTATGTTGCCGGGTGGGCCAAATAAAAAAGGAATAATAAGTTATTGGATTTTGGATCCTGAAAAAACACAACAGGTTATTAACAGACTAATATACAGACAAAAAACTGACATAGCCCAAAATGAATTCTCTGTCGGTTTAATGTATTCACGAATGAAAGAAATTGAAGCGATGGCAATACGTGAACAATTAAAAAGTTTTGGTTATGATGTTAATTGTACCGGTAAATCTTCAATGATTGAGGAATCTCAAATTGTTGGTTATAACACACAAGTCTCAAAGGAAATGATTCGAGCAATGCAAAAAAAAGTTCCTGAAATATCGGAATTTAATTATGTTCATAGTCCTGTAAGAAGTTATTGCAATAATAGTGATATAGTTATAACAATAAAGAATGATTAAAAATAATTAAGGAATATAAGAATGGAAATGTTAAAGATAGCAATACCAAATAAAGGCAGATTATCAGAAAAAATATATGATTTATTGAATTGTGCAGGACTTGTTTTTCCGTCTAAAGACGAAAGAACATTGCAAGTTATAACAAAAGATAAGAAATATTCAATTATCTTTGTAAGAACTCAAGATATACCTATGTTTGTAGAAAATGGTATTGCAGATATCGGTTTTACAGGATTTGATATTTTAACTGAATTAAAATCAAATGTTGATAAAATAATGGATTTAGATTTCGGTTATTGCGAGATGGTAGTCGCTGTAAAGGAAGAAGATAGTTATAAAACTTCAATGGATTTACCTCAAAACTTGAAAATAGCAACATCATTTCCGAATATAGCAAGAGAATATTTTGAGAAATTAGGTAAAAATCCTAAAATAATAGAAGTATCAGGTGCTACCGAAATTACTCCGCGTCTTGGTTTATCTGATGTAGTTGTTGATATTACTTCATCAGGGTCTACTTTAAAATCAAATAAATTAAGAATTATAGATAAGATTTTAGAGTCTACGGCTATAGTAATTTCAAATAAAAATCTAAGTGAAGAAAAACAAGAAAAAACTCAAGTAATATTGAGAGCATTAAAATCTGTAATAGATGCAAGAGAGAAAAAATACTTAATGGCACATGTACCTAAAAAATCGCTGGATGAAATACGAGCATTTTTACCCGGGTTATCATCACCTACTATTATGACTCTTGCAGGTGATGATGAACATGTTGTAATGCACGTAGTTGTTGATGCCGATAAGGTTTTTGATAGTATTGATAAACTTAAGAAACTTGGCGGTCAAGGTATATTGATTATGACAGTGGATCAAATGGTGAGATGATGAATTATCCTAACTTAGAGCGTTTAATTGAAATTATAGATATTCTTCGCAGTGAAAACGGATGTAAATGGGATAGAGAACAAACTCATTCATCTTTAAGAAAAAACATGCTTGAAGAAGCTTATGAAGCAGTTGATGCAATAGATGATAATGATTTTAAACATCTTCAGGAAGAACTTGGTGATGTATTGTTGCAGGTTGTATTGCATTCTCAAATAGCAAAAGAAGAAAAAGCTTTTAATATAGAAGATGTTGCAAAAGGAATATCAGATAAACTTGTGCATCGTCATCCGCATGTTTTTGGTGATGTTAAAGTGAGTTCTACATCTGAAATATTAGATAATTGGGAAAAACTGAAGAAAGAAGAGAAACCCCACCGTAAATCAATTATGGATGGTATAGCAAAGGCACAATCCGCATTAATGAGTGCTCAAAAAATAAGTAAAAAAGCTGTTAATGTCGGTTTTGAATGGCCGAATGAAGATTCTTTGTATGATTGTGTTTATTCTGAAATAAAAGAATTTAAAGATGCAAAAACAAAAGAAGATAAAGAAGAAGAACTCGGTGATATATTATTTGCGGTTGTAAATCTTGCAAGATGGAATAAACTTGATGCTGAACAAGCATTATTGAAAGCTAATAAAAAATTTATTAACAGATTTAAATCTATGGAGAAAAATGCAAATAAAGAACTTGAACATCTGACTCTTGAAGAGTGGGATGAACTTTGGAAAAAAGCAAAGAAAGACGTTCAAAAAAACTAAAGTTTAAATAGATTTTAATATTTCAGACAAAAGATTTTTAAAGCTTTCTTTAACCCTATTTGCAGTATCAATCACTTCTTGGTGATTTAATGGTGTTTCACTGACTCCGGCTGCATAGTTTGTAAGGCAGCTTATACCTAATACTTTTAAACCGCAGTAATTAGCAACAATTGCTTCAGGTGCAGTAGACATACCAACAGCATTTGCTCCAAGCATTCTGAACATTTTAACTTCTGACGGAGTTTCATAACTTGGACCTGTTGTTGCTGCGTAAACACCTTTTTGATAATTGATGTTTAGTTTTTGAGCAATTGTTTCGGCTTTCTGTATTAATTCTTTTGAATAAACTTCACTCATGTCGGGAAAGCGTGTTCCTAAAGTTTCATCATTTTTTCCGATTAATGGGTTTGTGCCCATAAAGTTTATATGGTCGGTAATTAACATTAAGTCTCCAGGGTTAAATTCAGGAGTAACAGCACCTGCTGCATTTGTTATTATAAGTGTTTTTACCCCTAGTTTTTTCATAACTTTTACAGGAAATGTAACTGTCTGCATAGAATAGCCTTCATAAAAATGATATCTTCCCTGCATCATTACAACTTTTTTTCCGTTTATTTGAGCAAAAACAAGCTGACCTTTATGACCTTGAACATTTGATTTTTCAAATCCGGGTATATCATTATAAGGAATAATTATAGATTCAAATCCATCGGCAAAGTCACCTAAGCCACTGCCTAATATAATTCCTATTTCCGGTTGAAAATCCTGAATTTTTTCTTTTATATAATTAATTGTTGATTCCATATTTATACCCCGTTTGCATAAATATTAAAAAACACAAAAGATAATGCTCCTATTATTATGCAATAATATCCGAAAAATGCAAGAGAATATTTCCCAACAAATTTTAAAAAGTATTTAATACATAAATAACCTACTGTTGCGGAAGCAATTGTTCCTAATATAATTGCACTCCAATTGTAATTTGCAAACTCATGGAAATCTATTTTTATTATAGGATATACCATAGAAGCACCTAATATAATCGGAATACTTAGTAAAAATGAGTATCTTGCAGATGTTAATCTGTCTTTTTTGTTTAATAACCCGGTTGCGATTGTTAAACCTGAACGGGAAAATCCGGGTAAAGCGGCTAAACCCTGTGCTATAGCTATAAATATTGATGTTTTGAAATCAATTTTAGCTGATTTATCTTGTATTCTTTTTGAAAATGCTTCGGCAGAAAATAATAAAATCCCAGTAAAGATAAGAAGTAAGCCTACAATAGCGGGAGAATATACTAAGTTTTCTGCAACATCATGCAATGGAAATGCAATAACAACCGTAATTATTGTACCTATTAAAATGTATAATGCCATTTTTGCTTTGTTATCAGAAAAATCTTTTGATTTAACGGCTGATAGAAAAGCTTTTAAAATTTCAATAATATCTTTTCTGAAATATATCAATACTGCAATCAATGTACCTAAATGAAGCATAATATCAAGAAATATTTCTTGAGAAGATTCTTGTGTAAGTTCTAATCCTTTTAGAACTTTATATAAGTTTGATGTAATAACAAGATGTGCTGAACTTGAAATAGGCAGGAACTCACTAAGTCCCTGCACTATACCCATTATAATTGATTGCAATATATGCATTATTAATCCCCTATTTTAGAAGTTTATTCATAATAACTTGCGCAAGCTTTTTCTGTTTCCCATACTGATACTTTTGAAATACAAGGTATTTTGGATTTCAATTTTTCATAAATATACTTTGATAATATTTCACTGCTTGGACTTACATTTTGGAAATCATCTAAAGTATTTATATCCTTATGGTCAAGTAAATCTAATACACTATTAAGTTCTTTTTTTAGTACTTTAAAGTCTATTAATAGATTTGATTTATCAAGTTCTGTCCCTTTTGCATAAACTTCAACTTTCCAATTATGTCCGTGTTGATTTTCGCATTCACCGTCATAATTTAAAAGATGATGTGCTGCTGAAAATGAACTTTCTACTTTTAACTCGTGCATTATTTCCCCTACATTATACTTTCTAATTTATTAATTATTTCCTGATTTGCATTAGCAAATTCATTACCTCTTGCATAAATAGCAAGTTTTAAGATTAATGGAAGATTTAGTGCTTTTCCTGATTTTAGGTTGTTACAATATACTTCTTCATAATTATCAGGAATTCTTAACGACCAATTTGCATCGCCTGATGTTCCCGGGCGATTATATACATCATATAATCCTAAGAAATCAGTAAAGAATATTTGAATATTTTCTGCTTTACAAGCAAATAATTCAATTAATTTATTTTGAGTTAAGAACTCTGCATCATTGGAACATCTTACTGCAATTTGTTCTCTTTCTTCATTATTTGCATCAGGATATAAATCTTCTGCTAAATTCTTACCGTTTAAGTAACCGGCTTCTGTGTGTACTGTTGCATTTGCCCACATTGCAATAGGTTCGTTATCATGTGTACCTACCATTGCCCAGCATCTTTCATTAATGTTTTTACATCTGTATGGGTGCATTGGTTTTTCAGGTACTACGAATTGAATTAATTTCATACCTTGAAGATCATATTCTTTCATAACGCTAACAACCGGCATTGTTAATGTTCCAAGGTCTTCACAAACAATAGAATCTTTATCAAGACCTACTTCTTCAGCTGCTCCGATTACTATTTTTTCTACCAAACGTCCGTATTTTCTTACTTGTTCAGGTGTTAGTTTTATAATTCTTTCTTCTTTATCAGCTTCAACTTCATTGTTTAAATCGTCCATTGTTGCAATTGCATATCTTGAAAGAACAGGATGCTCAGGAGATGAATATAATCTTCCCGCACCTTCTTCAATTTTTGGTTTTCTTCCTGCAACGTAAACCCAAGGGTCAATTAAACCTACCATATGGTCAATTCTTACACCACCGGGGTTTTCTGTGAACATTTTTTTATAAAGTTCCTTCATTAATAATCCGCCTTCACCAAGTGAACCATCAGGATTAAATAATTTTTCAGGATCCATTACAGGGAAGCCCCAAGCTTGACCGTCTTCTGAGAAATAATCAGGAGGACAACCTAAACACCATCCTTTTAAGAAATATGCCTGATATGCCCAGTTGTCTCGGTCAGAGAATGCTACCTGACGGTCTGCTATCATTTTTAGACCTCTTGATTGTGCATATTCTCTTGTTTTTTCGTTTTGAACAGATATCACAAACTGGCAGAATGAATAATATTCAATTACATCAGCATATTTTTCTTTTAATTCTTCTATCCTTTTTGTATATTGAATTTTTTGTTCATCGTTTTGAGGATTAAATAAAGATTTATCAGTTTCAGATTCCCACATTGGCCAGTAATCATTACCATTTTCAATGATTAATGCTTCATATAGAGAATCTTTTTCAAGCCAAAATTTATTCTTTTCTTTATATGTTTCAAATTTTGATTTTAATTCTGCGTTATTTAATTTTTTGAAGTTTTCAAAAGCTTCTTTTAATGCTTTTTCTTGTTCATTAAAAATGTATGAATAAGCGGTTTTGTTTGTATCTTTATTCGGATTATTTTCAGTGATTTTGTTATATGTTTCAACGGATAAAATATTAAACCATTCATCTGTTGTTAATTGTTCTAAGTCTATAAACAAAGGATTGTTTGAAAAAATAGTACCTGTATAAGGTGAAGCATCAATAGATTTTGTTTTACCGGATGGTCCTAATTGAACATCAGTAAAAACACCTGATAAGAAGTCCATTAATTTTTTTGCGGCATTTGAGTTGCTTGAACCAAATCCTGTATTTTTACCTGATTCAGCTGGAAAACTGTTTGCGTGTGCAATAAAAGCAAGGTGTTTTTTTCCTAAAACTTTTAGTGCTTCTTTAATAATATTTTTTGCTTCAACACTTGAAAACGGTGATATATTTTTTTCATCGCAGTAAGTCATAATTTCACACATCCTTAATAATAGCTATCTACAACTATTATTTTATATTCTTCAAAGATATTTTACAAGTAAATTCATCGCTTACATTTTTGTGTTAGAATTTTTTTTGAGGAGGTATTTTATGCACGAAATTTTTGTACAGATGACAGATTTTTTTAAATCTATGGGGATATGGGGGTTAGCTTTAAATTCTTTTGTAGAAAGTTTCTTTTTAGTTCCTCCTCCGGATATTTTATTGGTAGTAATGGACTTAGCTAATCCTGCAAAGTCAATTTGGTATGCTTTTGTTTGTACTGTTGCATCTGCTTTAGGTGGTGCTGTTGGTTATGGTATTGGCTATTGGGGCGGAAGACCAGCTTTTAATTTTCTTTTTAGAAAAGGCGGTAAAGAAAAATTTGAAGCAGTTGAGAATCTTTATAATAAATATGGTACTTTTGCTGTATTTTTCTCTGCTTTTACACCAATTCCTTATAAAGTATTCACTATTGCAAGCGGTATTTTGAGTATGAATTTTTGGAAGTTTATGTTTGCAAGTTTTCTCGGCAGAGGTCTAAGGTTTTTCATTGTCAGCATTATTTTAATGTTATTTGGAGAAGCTATAAAACAGTATATTGAGCTTGTTATTATAGCTGTTACTATTTTGATTATTCTGTTTTTTGTTATTTTGTATAAAAAAAGGAAATCTTTAATTAAACAATAGTTTACAAATAAGCAACTTTTATTTTTTACTGTATTTATACACACTAAATCAAGGTGTTGTATGAATATAAGTCCTATTGCGTTTAAAGGTACTTTTTGTATAGAACAAAAAGATTTAAATAGTAAGACATTTACTCAGATACTTTCAAAAAAAGATAACTTAGAAATGTCTTTTCAAGTTAGCGGGTATACAAATCCCGGTAAGTTGTATGTGCAAATGCCTTATGAGTTTGATTCTCAACTTATGAAATTGCTCGCGAAGATTTCTGTACCGTATAAAAGAATTGAAGAAGATGAGTCATTAGAACCGGATAATATTATTAAAAGAATGGTTCTTTCTCCTAGTGGCGAAAATAGAGAAGAGTTCTTACAAAAAATTGATGCGACAAAACTTGATGTTGAACTAAAAAAAAATCCTGAAATGCATGTTGGATATAAAGGTAAAAATGGATCAAGACTTAAATATGATAGATTTAAGACTTTTCTAAAAACAAATCAAGAAATTCGTTCGCCTATTGTTTATCTTAGAAAACTTCCAAGTGGTAAAGTAGAAACTCATATCTATGATGGTCGTCACCGTTTTGCTGTTTTAAGAGATATGGGTATTAAACAAATTCCCGTAACTATTGATGAAGATTCATTAAAACTTGCTAGAGAAATAGGTTTGGTATAATTTTTTAAAATTTTATGAGATTCTATGTTATTTAAAAAGTCTTTGAACTTTGAAAATAATACCTCGTTATAGAGTATATAATATTGTTGACTGATTTCTTAATCAGTTTGATATTTTATAATTAATTTCGAAATAATAATTACTATGAAAAAAATTATAATAATAGCATTTATATTTATACTCTCCAGTTCTTTTAAAGCATTTGCCATAGATGAGATACAGCAAGGTGCTACGTTATCTGTTGAGGACTGTGTTGAAATAGGTATAAAGAATAATCCGCAAATAAAAATATATGAACAGTATGTAAAAATGCAGGATTATGCTGTAGGCAGAAGTAAAGCCAGTTATTTCCCAACAATAGGTGCAAGTATTGGACATGATTACGGTAATTCTGACTCAGGATTTCGTGCTGTTCAGAATAGGGGTTCTTCTGCAAAAGTTGCCCTGAATCAACTTATATACAGTTTTGGTAAAGTTTTTTCAAAAGTTAAGATGGAAAAATTCTATAAAATTGCGGCTGAATATGATCTTCAAACTGCAATTTTAGATGTAAGTAACAGTATTAAATCTGCTTATTATGCCGTTTTGGGAGCAAAAGCAAATGTAGACATTCAAAAAGCAAATGTTTTAGTAAATGAAAGACAATATAACAGAACAAAAGCTTTCTTCGATGAAGGTTTAGTTTCTAAAATTGATTTGGTTAACCAAGAAGTGTATTTGAGTGACGCGAAGATAAATTTAGTGAGTGCGGAAAATTTATACCAAAATGCAATTGTTCAACTCAATAATGCTATGTCTGTTGTTAATGCTCCTGATTATAATATTGAAAATACTGAAACATTTAATTTTAAAAGTAATTATGCAGAGGTTAATCTGTTAAATATTGCAAATACGACAACTAAAGCTGATGGAACTATTGAACCAAAAGAAGCTGTACTTACAATGCAGGTTGAAAAAACTAATATACTTGAAAATTATAAATTCACTGTATATCCTTATACACTTGAAGAATCTATTGAAAGAGCTTATAAAAACCGTCCTGATTTACTTTCTATGCAAGCTACAAAAGATGCTGTTAATGAAAATCTTAAATATGCCAAAAAGTCTTATCTGCCTGATTTGACCGGTTCTGTCGGTTATAATTGGGGTAATAATAATTACTATTCAACAAACGGAATTACTTTAGGTGCATATTTAACTATGAGTAATCTCAATATTATGGATACAAATTTAATGATAAAAGAAAGTAAAGCTCAGCTAGAAGTAGCAGAACAAAATGTAGAATTGGTTAAACAAAATATATATTTTGAAGTTCAGAATGCTTATATAAATATGATTCAGTTGGAAAAAAATATACCTTTAATGCAGACAAAAGTTAAACAAACACTTGAAAACTATGAGCTTGCCGATGCAAGATATGAAGTTGGTTTGGGTAATTTCATAGAACTTCAAGATGCAAAAGAAAATTATAATAATGCTCAAAGAGATTATGTGCAAACAATTTATAAATATAATGTTGCGTTAACAGACCTTCAAACCGCAATGGGAGAAAAATAATGAAAAAATATATAATTGGACTTGTTGTTATTTTGATTATAATTGTTCCGTTTGTTCTGAATAAGAAAAATGGCAAGGCTCAATATTTATCAGAGCCTATTCAAAAAAGGACAATAACTCAAATAGTAGAAGCAACAGGGACAATAGAGCCTATTAATACTGTTTCTATAGGTTCTCAGGTCTCAGGCAGGATTGATGAAATCTTTGTAGACTATAATTCTCATGTAGAAAAAGGTCAATTACTTGCGCAAATAGATACATCATTATTTAAAGCACAACTTCAACAAGCAGAAGCTAATATTAATAATGCGAGAGCTACTTTACAAAAAAATAAAGCATTATTAGACTATGATACTAAAACTTACCATAGGTATAAGAATCTTTATGAGAGAAACTTAGTATCAAAAAATGATTTGGATGAAGCAGAATCTGCTTATAAATCAGATTTAGCACAAGTCTCAGCAGCAAGAGCTTCCATAATGCAAGCAGAAGCTAATTACGCTACAGCTTCAGCAAATATGGGGTATACAAAAATAGTTTCTCCCGTAAAAGGAATAGTAATATCAAAAGAAGTTGAAGTGGGCCAAACCGTTGCTGCAAGCTTTCAAACTCCTACATTATTTACTGTTGCAGAAGACTTAACGAAAATGCAAATAGAAACAAGTGTTTCTGAAGCGGATATCGGTAAAGTTCAAGAAGGTCAAGATGTGGAATATACTCTTGACGGTTATCCCGATCTTGTATTTACGGGAAAAGTAAGTCAGGTAAGGTTATCTCCTACAACAGAATCCAATGTAGTAACTTATACTGTTATTATCGAAGTTGAGAATAACGAAGGTAAATTGCTTCCCGGTATGACTGCTAATGTTTCAATTATTACAGGTAAAAAAGAAGATATACTAACGGTTCCGAATGTAGCATTGAAATTTACCGTTGCAGGAAATACTCAAAAGTATGATCAAAAAGGTATATGGATTAATAAAAAAGGTAAACCCGTAAGAATAAATATTGAAACAGGTGTAAGTGATGATAATTATACTGAGGTAATTTCGGATAAAATAAAAGAAGGCGATATTGTCTACACAAGAAATCTGACTAATGCAAGAAAAACAAGTAATATGAGGGTACCAAGGATATAGAATGCCGTTAATTGAAGTAAAACATGCTATAAAAACATATAAAACAGGTGAAGAAAGCTTTAATGCTTTAGATGATGTTTCTTTATCAATAGAAAAAGGTGAACTTGTTGCGATAATGGGAACTTCAGGAAGCGGGAAATCTACTTGTATGAATATGCTTGGTACATTAGATAAACCTAATTCGGGAAGTTATTATCTTGATGGTATTGATGTACTTTCTCTTTCACCTGATGAACTTTCTGATATAAGAAATTTAAAATTAGGTTTTGTATTTCAAGGTTTTAATTTGATTTCAAGAACATCTGCTATAGATAATGTGGAATTACCGATGATATATAAAGGTATTCCTGAAGAAGAACGTCATAGAAGAGCAAGAGAAGCATTAAAAATTGTCGGATTAGAAAAAAGAGAAGATCATATGCCAAATCAAATGTCAGGTGGTCAACAGCAAAGAGTTGCAATAGCAAGAGCTATTGTAAATGATGCTCCTTTAATTCTAGCAGATGAACCCACAGGTAACTTGGATACTAAAACAAGTATAGAAGTTATGGAATTTTTTGTAAGATTAAATGAACAAACAGGTAAAACAATAGTAATTGTTACACATGAGCCTGATATTGCAGAATATTGCAGAAGAATTATTCGTTTTAAGGATGGAAAAATAGTCTCGGATTTATCAAGAGAAGAGTGGCAAAAAACAAGGACAAGGCAGACTTAATTATGATGGATTTAAAATCTACAACTAAAATGGCGATTAATTCATTAAAAGTGAATAAGCTTCGTTCTGCTCTGACAAGTTTAGGTATTATTATCGGTGTAAGTGCAGTAATTATAATGCTTGCTATTGGAACAGGCGCCAGTAAGCAAGTTCAGGCTAATATGGAGTCTATGGGCAGTAACTTGCTTACAATTCGTTCATCTTCAGCAAGAACAGGAGGTGTAAGTTTAGGTATAGGTACATGTCCATCTTTAACATTGAAAGATGCTACGGCTATTGAAAAAATGATTGCTGATATAGATGCCGTTGCACCTGTTTCTAATGAGAGTAAACAAGTTATGTACGGTAATCAAAACTGGCAAACTACGGTTTACGGTACAACTCCAAAGTATTTGTATGCTAAAAATTATGAGATAGATTTAGGCAGAAGATTTTCTTTTGAAGATGTTAAAAACAGCGCAAAAGTATGTTTAATAGGTTCTACTGTTGCAACTGAACTATTTGGTGATGTTTCACCTATTGATAAGGTTATAAGAATTGGAAATGTTCCATTTAAAGTTCTTGGTACTTTAAAAACTAAAGGTTCATCAGGACCATTTGATCAGGATGATTTAATTTTTATCCCTATAACAACGGCTCAAAAGAAATTATTTGGGGTTGCTTTCCCCGGTACTGTAAAAATGATAATAGTTAAAGGTCAAGATGCCGATACTCTAAATAATGTCGAAAAAAATATAGAAGAACTTTTAAAACAAAGACATAATATCGGTAAAAATCAAGTTAATGACTTTGAAATAAGAAATTCAGCAGAATTTCAGGAAAAAATGAAATCAACAGTTCAAACTTTTGCTATACTTTTGGCGTCTATTGCTTCTGTATCATTGCTTGTTGGCGGTATAGGTATTATGAATATTATGCTTGTTTCTGTTACAGAAAGAACAAAAGAAATAGGTATTAGAATGGCAATAGGGGCAAGGGCTTCTGATATCAGATGGCAATTTTTGATTGAATCATTTTTATTATCTATGATCGGAGGTTTAATTGGTGTAGCTACCGGTATAATAGGGGCAAAGTCTGTTGAATTTTTCTCTGAAGGTATGAGTATTTCAATTTCGTTATTTTCTATATTTTTATCATTGGGATTTTCGGGGCTTGTTGGTATAGCTTTCGGATATTATCCTGCTTACAAGGCTTCATTATTAAATCCTATTGATGCTCTAAGATATGAATGATATAATTTCTCTATGAAAATTGAGAAGATAAATAATAAACAGATTTGTTTTTTTTATATTCCACTCTTTTTGTTTATTATTTTGTTCGGTATTTATCTTGGACATAATTTTGCTATTTTTGAAGATGATTTAGTTTATTCAACTTATTATAAAAGTGAAAAAATTTTTAATTGTTTGAATTTTAACTTTGGTCATGGTGGCGGTTATTTGGGATATTTTTTATCTAAATTCTTATCTTTTGGACTACCTAATTTATTATCAATTCACCCTTGTGACTTTACTGTTTTTCATTTAGTGATTAAAGGATTTTTTACAATTATTACTTTATTATTAATTGCGAAATTTTCTACCTTCTTTTATAGGTCGAAACCAATTTTTATATCAGTTTTTTCTTTTTTGATTTTTTATTATTTCTTTTATTTATGTAAGTTAGAAACATTAATAGCAGGTGTAAGTTATAATTATTATAGGTATTCTTTTTCTCTTATATTTTTTAGTATTGTAGTTTATTTTATATTTGAAAATCTTATAAAAAATAAAAAAATTACAAAATTTAAATCTATATTATTTATTCTTCTTTGTGCTTTTATCGCAGGTACTTCAAGCGAAATTATATTTATAACTTTAATACTTTTTTCAGTGTTAATATTGCTATATCAATTGATTATATGTTTTATCTCTTTTTTGAGAAAATCACCTGAATTTTGGAATTTATATAAGTTTAATATTAGTAAAAGTTTTATCTTAATATTCTTAGTATTAAGTTTTGCGGTTTTTAGCTTTGTATCATCTTCCGGATTTAAAGAAGTTGCAATATCTAGAGGATTATCAAATATTTTCATTACAAAAGATTTATTGATAAATTTTATTAATCAATATATTCAGCTTTATTTTCTTGATAAAATTGCATATTGGATTATATTTTCAGTAATTTTTATTGTAAATATTATTACAGCTTATCAAAGACAAGAAATAAAAAAAGTAATACTGCCATTATTATTACAGATTTCCATATTAGTATCTGTATTTTCACTGATATTTTGCAAAGAAACATATTATACAGGTGGGTTTTGGCTTGTTCATAATCATATAAGGTTTATTTTCTCAATGTTAATATTGTACCCGTTATTAATGCTTTTAAGTTATTTTATAAAATCATTTATATTAAAGTGCTGTAATTCTTTGGATAAGAAGAAAATTATTAATCATATAATATTGATAATTATGGTATTTTCTGTAACTTTTGCAGGTTTATTAATCAAAACAATTAATGGTAATGAATATAGAAATTTCTATAAGAAGATTGAAAATTTTAAAGTTTTTCACTATAAATTGGAAAAGGTATTTCGATTTTATTATTTGAAAAAAGAGGTTCCATATCTGCCAGGTTATATTAATTACAGGGATATCTACCGGTTTAAAAAACCAATAGGCGAATTTTGTTTTATTGACCGCTATAATAATTTTTTACAAGCTTATTATGCCAATATATACAAAGATGATAATGTATACAATTTGCTTTATTGTGTTTCGGATAAAGCATTTGAGAAATTTTATGAAAATGGCGGAGCATTTACGGAAGAAGAACTTAAAAATATTAAGTTCTCCCGTCTTTTTGATGAAAATTTTGTTTTGAATAAATGAACTAATTAAATTCTTTCTTTAAAACAACTGCGAGTGCTTTCAGTTCATCATAAAGTTCTTTAAATTGTTCAGGATATAATGATTGAGCACCGTCACAAATTGCTGTTTCAGGTGAATTATGAACTTCGATTATTAATCCGTTTGCTCCAGCTGCAATTGATGCTTTAGACATAGGCGCAACTTTATCTCTTAAACCCGTTGCATGGCTTGGATCTACTACAACCGGTAAGTGGCTTATTTTCTGCACTACGGGTATTGCACTTATATCAAGTGTATTTCTTGTTATATGTTCAAAAGTTCTTATACCTCTTTCGCACAATATAACTTCTCTATTTCCACCTGCCATAATATATTCTGCAGACATTAGCCATTCTTCAATTGTTGCACTTAAACCTCTTTTTAATAATACAGGTTTTCTTACTTCTCCAAGACTCTTTAATAAGTTGAAGTTTTGCATATTTCTTGCACCTACTTGAAGGATATCAACATACTTTAAAAACATAGGAATTTGAGCAACTTCCATAACTTCTGAAGTTACAGCCATATTATATTTATCAGCTACTTCTCTTAGGATTTTTAAACCTTCTTCACCAAGACCTTGAAATGCATAAGGAGATGTTCTCGGTTTAAAAGCTCCGCCTCTTAGAACTCGTACGCCATAACTGCTTAATTTTTTTGCTGTTTCATCCATTTGGTCATATGTTTCAACTGTGCAAGGTCCGGCAATCATACCTATATGGTCACCGCCAAATTTGATACCTTTTACATCAATAATAGTATCATCAGGTTTAAAAACTCTGCTTACCAATTTATATGGAGATGATATCCTTATAACTTCTTTAACCCCATCTAAAAGTTCAATATCTCTTTTATCAATTACTTTTCTTCCGACAGCACCGATTACGGTATGATCGGCACCTTTTGATATATGAGCATCAAATCCTTTTTGTTTTATAAAGTCGATAACTTTTTGTATTTTTTCTTCGCCCGCATTCGGCTGCATTACTATTAACATACTTAACTCTCCTTAACTTGATTATATAATAGACATGCAATTAATGAATTAATTATAAATTTTTCTATTACATAAATTTCTTGTATTTAAATATATCATTTGCTAAAATGTATTATAAACAGGAGGTTATAATGTTTAAAATTAAATTTATCTTAACAGCTTTGTTAATAATGTTTGCTGCTAATCTTTCTGCTAATGCAGGTACAATCGGTTATGCTGATTTTCAAAAAGTAATAAACGACTATTCATATGCTCGTAACGCTTATAAAGATATTGATAATAAATTAGTTGAACTTCAAGAATATGCAATTAGTAAAGATAAGCAATATAAAGCTATTGAATCGCCGATTCAAAAGAAAACTTTTGAAGAACAAATTCAAAAAGAATTTAGAGCTAAAGAAGAAAGAATTTATAATTTAAAGACACAAAAAGAAAAAACTATTCGTGACAACATCTTAGCTGCTTGTAAATCAGTAGCTGCTGCTAAAAAGTTAGATGTAATTCTTGACTATGGTGTTGTATACGCAGGCGGTGTTGATGTTACAAATGATATTATTCAATATTTAAATACTCAAAAGAAATAATATTTTATAGTTTTTTACATAAGAGAAGCCCGAATATTTAATATATTTAAAGGCTTCTCTTACTAGTTCTAACAGAGATTGGGGTTTATATGAGAATTATTGACATTATTGAAAAAAAGAAAAAAGGCGAAGTCTTAACTGAAGATGAAATTAAGTTTTTCATTAACGGTATAATGGATAATTCTATAGAAGATTATCAAACCAGTGCATTATTGATGGCTATTTATTTTCAGGGAATGAATATAGATGAGACAACTTTCCTTACAAAATATATGGTAGAATCAGGAGAAATTTTAGATTTATCATCTATTTCTGATAATATTGTAGATAAACATTCAACTGGTGGTGTTGGAGATAAAATAACATTAATGTTTTTACCGTTAATGGCAGCCTCTGATTTATATACTGCAAAATTATCAGGCAGAGGCTTAGGTCATACAGGCGGTACAATTGATAAACTTGAATCTATCCCCGGGTTTAGAACCGATTTATCCATTGATGAATTTAAATCAAAAGTTAAGGAACATAAAACTGCAATTGCAGCTCAAACTTTATCATTGGCACCTGCTGACGGTAAATTGTATGCGCTTCGTGATGTAACTTCTACTGTTGATATCATTCCTTTGATTGCTTCTTCTGTTGTTTCTAAAAAAATAGCATCAGGTGCAAATCATATAATTTTGGATGTTAAATACGGTTCAGGCGCATTTTTAAAGACACCTGAAGAAGCTCAAAAACTTTCTGAAGTTATGGTTGAAGTCGGTAAAAGATTAAACAGAAACATATGTGCCGTAATAAGTTCTATGAATCAGCCTTTAGGCAGAGCTATAGGTAATTCTGTGGAAATTCAAGAAGTTATTGAATTCTTGAAAGGTAATATGGAACCTGATTTAAAAGAAATTACATTTACTTTGGCACAGACTGCATTTGAAAAAACAGGTAAATTTGCTTCTAAAGAAGAAGGATTTAAGTACTTGGAAAATCTTATTTTTTCAGGTGTTGCACTTGAAAAATTTAAAGAGATTGTTGCTTCACAAAATGGTGATATTTCAATTTGTGATGATTATACAAAACTTCCTCAGGCATCTGTTAAGTATGAAGTTAAATCTCTTAAAGATGGTTTTGTAAAAAATATTGATGCTCTGAAGGTGGCTAAAGCTTGTAAAAACTTAGGTGCAGGAAGAGAAAAGAAATCAGACTCTATTGATTATTCTGCAGGTATATATCTGACTCAAAAATATGGTGAACCTGTCTGCAAGGGCGAAACAATTGCTGTTTTATATACTAATAAAAAAGATGCAATTAAAGAGGCGGAAGCTTTAGTTCTTGATGCGTTTGAAATCTCTGACGAAGAACCTAAAGCTCAATCTTTGATATATAAAATAATTCACTAAATAAAAATATAAATTTAGCTTATTTTCCTGTTGAATTCTTCAATCAAGTTATCAGCAGGAACTCTTTTTAGTGCAATATATTCATAAACAGGTTCAATATATTTTTCTTCGTTTTTCTTATTTTCTCTTAAAGAATAATATGAAATATCGAAGAATTCTTTTATTAAATCAATTATGACAATATTCTTTAATTTTGATTGAATACCTTGAATAGGTGAATCTTTTCTCAATTTCATAAAATCTTCATATTCATAATTTGATAAAATCTTATTTATTTCATCCATTGCATCGGAATTATACATAATACCTTTCCAAAAAGCAGGAATAGAAAGAGTCATAAGAGTATTTTGCGCATCATGATTTCTTATTTCAACGTAACTTTTTAATCTTACATCTGGGAAATATAAACTTATATGATTTTGCCAATCTAGGATTGTTGCATTAAGTCCCATGTATCCATTTGACATAAAATCTCTAAATGTTTGCTGTGTTGCGAAACAATTATTTCCTCTTTGAATAAATATCATAGGAACATCAAGAAGAACTTCTGTATAATCAGCAAAAGAAAAATCTGTTTTTTTATCAAATAATTTAGCGCTTATATAACCGCATCTGTCTTCATCAACATTCAGCCAAGAGTTTGCTCTGAATGATTTATATCCTGTAAGTTTTGATTTTCTTATTGGCGAATTAGCATATATACTGCTGATTATAGGGCTCATTTTTAATGCAAGAGAAAGTTTTTTTACGGCATCTTTTTCACTTTTATAGTCAAAATTTGATTGTACCCCAGCTGTTTCTCTCATCATAACAAATGGAGTTAAACCTTTTGTCGGAAGATATTTGGTCATATGTTCATACCGTTTTTTAGGTATGATTGTTATATCTTCATATGTTGAAACAGGTTGAATTCCGCTATCTAAAACACAAGCTCCTATTTTATCTGCATAAGTTGCAAGATTTGTATAGAAATCTATTAGTTTTGAACTTATTTCTTCTAAATTTTCATAAGGAATAAGGCTTAATTCAATTTGGCTTCCGGGTTCAAGTGAAATTGTTCCGATATCACTTTTTAAGCCAAGTAAGTTATCATTTTCGTATATTCTTTGCCATTTATTCTCATCAAAAAGTTCTAAGACTCTAACTATATCTTCATATTTAACAGCCTTAAAATTATTTTTGTATACAAGAAGTTTTTCAGATTCTACTCCTATTGTTTTCGTTGTTTTACATCCTGAGAAAAAGGTTTCAATCAGTTGATTTTTGTTCAAGATTATATTTGCAGAGTTATTTGTTAACAGCATAGAGCCTTTCTTTTGAAAAATGCTTTTCAATTAATTTTTCTATACAAGTCATTATTTTATCTTCAAAGTGAATATTATAATGTTGATTTATCTCTCTGATAAAATAACAAGGGCTTGTTACATTTATTTCTATTACTTTTTCATTTATAACATCGAGACCTACCAAATATAATCCTCTTTCGGATAATTCTTTTGCTATTGTCTGTGCTAATTTTATTTCCGTTGGAGATAACAAAGCATCTTTGAAATATCTGTCTGAATGTATTGAAAATTTAAAATTATGGTCTCCCGGGAGTTTTTGTATACATTCTTCTAATACAGTTTCGCCTATTATTAATACTCTTTTATCTCCGAATTTTGCTTCCGGAAGATATTCTTGAAGCATAACCGGAGTTTTTCCGCTTTCAGTCATATTATTTATAATTGTAAGAAGATTTTTGTCATCTTTGTTTAAATAATAGACACCACTTCCAAAACATCTGTTTAATGGTTTTAGAATGGCTTCTTTGTTTTTTTCTACAAAATCTATAATTAATTCTGCCGAGCTTGTAACTATATTCCTTGGTACAAATTCATTGAAGTAATTAATATGGAATTTTTCGTTAAAGTTTTTTATTTCGGTTGGGTCATTTATTAAGAGCGTTTTTTCTTTATCTACATAGTCAAAAACATAACAAGCATTTATATAATTGATATCAACTGGAGGATCAGGACGGAAAAATACAACATCAAAATCATTTATCAGTTGTTTTTGTTGTTCTTTATTGTAGAAAATATTTTCTTCTTTTAAGTAGGATTCTCTATTAAGTACATATGCTTGTGCATTTTCTATAAATAAATCACTTTTTATAGCTATTGATACTTTGTAATTTCTTTTTAAGAATTCTTTTATAAACCAAAAATTTGTTACTAAATCATTAAACTCAAAGTATTTTAATTCAACTTCATCTATGATAAAAAGAATTTTTTTTGACATAATATGCCTCTTTCTCTATTTAAGGGTAGCACTTAAATTGTTTTTTTCAAATACAAAAGAGTTAATTATGTTGTTTATTCTTAATAAAAAAAAGGAAGCTTTAGCTTCCTTTTTTAGAATAAAATTTTAATAAATTTATTTAACTTCTTTTGATATAGCATCAGTAATATCAGTACCGCCTGATAATACAACACCTTTAGCAAGAACCAAGTTATATCCGTTTGCTTGTGCATTCTTATCAATTACACTTGATATATTTTTATCAATAGCAAGTAATTTTGTTTCGTAGTTTTTCGCAATAGCCTCTCTTTTTGCTTGGAATTCTTTATTATATTTTTCTTCTAAAGTTTTCTTCTTTTTAGCATCTTTTTCTTTATCAAGATTTGTTTTTGCTGTTTCAATAAATTTAGCTAATTCTTGACCTTTTTTCTTTTGTTCGTCTTTCAAAGCTTTAACCTGAGAAGAAGATGCTACAACTTTTTGAACATCAACAACCGCTACTTTAAAATTTGAAGGTACATCAGATATTGCATAGTTACCCGCAGCAAGACCAATCGCAAATGCTACTAAAGATACCGTTAAAAATTTTAGATTATTTTTCATTTTATACTCCTTTTAATGTGTAGATTATAGCATTTTAAGTTGACTTTTTCAAATTATCCTTATGACTAGCTCTTAAGGGCATTGTTTATAGATGTTTTAAAATCAGGCTTTAAAATTCCTTTTTCAGTAATAATACCAGTAATAAGTTCATTAGGAGTTACATCAAACCCCGGGTTTATTATATTTACATCTTTTGCACAAATCCAGTCGCCGTTTATATGAGTTACTTCTTCATTTGAACGTTCTTCAATAGGTATTTCTTTTCCTGATTTTATAGATATATCTATTGTTGATAATGGAGCTGCAATATAGAAAGGAATATTATGGTATTTTGCTGCAATTGCAACAGTATATGTGCCTATTTTATTAGCAGTATCACCATTTGCGGCAATTCTGTCAGCTCCTACTACAACCATATCAATCATGCCTTTTGACATAAAATATGAACACATGCCATCAGTTATAAGTGTTGTAGGTATTCCGTCACTGGTAAGTTCCCAGGTTGTTAATCTAGCACCTTGTTGTCGTGGTCTTGTTTCATCAGCAAAAACCTTAATTGTAGGATCTTTTGCAAATGCACTTCTAATAACGCCTAAAGCAGTCCCATAACCTACGGTTGCTAGAGCACCCGCATTACAGTGAGTTAATATTGTTGCACCTTTTGGAACTACTTGTGCTCCATAATCTCCCATTTTTTTATTTATTTCTATATCTTCATTTTCAAGTTTAATTCCGTTTTCAATTAAAGCTTTTGTTATTTCATCAATATTTCCTTGTGTTTTTGAGGCAAGTTCTATTTGTTGATTAACTCCCCACATTAAATTTACTGCCGTTGGTCTTGATGATTTTAAGTATTCGCCTCTTTCTTTTAGTTTTGAAAGAAATTCTGATTTGTCAGTTATTGATTTAGATAGTTCTATAGCGGCAAGTGAAACACCATGTACACCTGCTATTCCTATTGCAGGGGCACCTCGAACTATCATATCTTTAATTGCAAAGAACATTTCTTTATCTGTTTTTATGTCTACTGTTTTATATTCTTTAGGTAAAACAGTTTGGTCTATCATTCTTGATACATTATCTACCCACTCGATAGTTTTAATCTTTGATTCAAAAGCCATATTATCCTCTGTTTCTAGGTTTAAAATATTCATAAAAATATGCTGTTAAAAAGCCTGAAAATGTATTCATTAATCCGCATAAGAGTGAAATTAGAATAACCATTGGAATTAGAAATCCAAAATTTGTAAAAATAACTTTTATCCATAGAAAAGATTGTATTTTAAATATTAAATTTAAAATAAATGCTATAGGAAAATATATTACAGAAAAACCCAGAAATGCACTTATTCCTGATATTGCACCTATAACCATACATTTTTCTGTTTCAACGTTGCTTATTAAATTTAATTTTTTCAAGTATATTATCATAAATGGTGAAACTAAAAACATTACAGCTAAAAAGGCTGTCCATATAAAAGCCGGAATTAATGGTATTACTCCAAGAATACCTCCTATTATAAATGAACATATAAAAATAATTTTTAATAAAGCTTTGTTTATCATTATAGTTTTCCTTAATTTATGTTATTACGAGCAAAGCAAAGGGCAATCGCTATAGAGTCCAAGGTGTCATCCAGTTTTGGTAATTTTTTATATTCAATGCTCATTTGTACAATTTTTGCCACCTCATCTTTTGTTGCTCTTCCATATCCTGTTATTATTTGTTTTACTTCAATGGGTGTGTATTCTTGTATTTTAATTTTGTTTTTTTGTAAAACAGAAAGAATAACACCTCTTGCTTCAGCTACAGGGATTATTGTTTTTTGGTTTTTAAAATAAAACAATTTTTCTATGCTTGCAAAATCCGGTTGGAATTTTTGAATAATTGTTTGCAAGTCAGTTTCTATTTCTAACAGACGCTCCGCATCAGTTTTATCTTTGTCTGTTTGTATAGAACCTGATGAAACTAAAATGTTTTTATCTTTTACAATATCTATTACCGAATAACCTACAATAGCAAGCCCCGGGTCAATTCCTAATATTCTCATTCTTTAATTATATTTTAGATTTTTTATTAAAGATTAATAATTTAAATTTTCGTAATAAAAATATATAGTAATTAATTTATAAATGTGAATTTTGTAAAATTTTTTAATGCTCTTTCCTTTATTTAGGCAATTTGTGGCTTTTCTCTTTTTTTTAATAAATAATGGTATAGAAAAAGTAGATAAGGAGAAGTATATCGTGGATGTATCTCAGGTAAATTTAGGAACAAATGATTTACAAGTTAATCAAAATAAAGGTAATTATGCAAAAAACGGAGCTAAAATCGGTGCGGCTGTCGGTGCTGGTATTGCAACAAAAAATGTATTAACAAATAAACAATTTATAAAAGATATTTTCGAAAAAAGCTCAAAAACATTGGGAAAAAATGCATCAAAAGGTGGAGTAATTGCCGGTCTGGCTATTGGTATCGGAGCTTTAATGGCAGTCGGATCCGCAATTGGATTAGGTGTTGGCTCTATTTGTAATAGTATTAAAAATAAAAAAGAATAATCTTCTGGGAAAATATATAGAATTGTTCAAAACCAAAAGACCGCAATTAATAATGCGGTCTTTTCAAATATAAAAAATATAAAATTTATCTAAATAACTGAATAATTATAGAATGGTATAATTTAAAAATTATGGTCTTATTCTATCCATTAATCTTGGGAAAGGAATAGTCTCACGTACATGATGAAGACCACATATCCAAGCTACAGTTCTTTCTATTCCCAAACCAAAACCTGCGTGAGGAACGCTTCCGTATTTTCTTAAATCCAAATACCAATCGAAAGTTTCAGGATTTAGATTTTGTTCCTTTATTTTAGCCATTAATTTATCAATATCTTCTTCTCTTTGACCGCCGCCAATAATTTCGCCGTAACCTTCAGGAGCAATCATATCAACACAAGCTGCTTTATCATTTTCTGCTTGTTTAAAGTAAAAAGCTTTAACGCTCATTGGATAGTGGTGAATCATAACTGGTTTATCAAATTCTTCAGAAATAAGAGTTTCTTCGTCACCGCCAAAATCTTCTCCATATGGTGTGTCATTACCTTTTTTGTGAAGTATTTCAATAGCTTCATCATATGATATTCGCGGGAATGGGCGTTTAATTCTTTCAAGTTTAGAAATATCTCTTTCAAGAGTTTCTAAATCTTGACGGTTATTTTCAAGGACTTTTGCGACAATATATTCAACAAATTCTTCAGCTAAATCCATATCGTCCCAAATATCAGCAAAAGCCATTTCCGGTTCTACCATCCAGAATTCTGTTAAGTGACGTCTGGTTTTTGATTTTTCAGCTCTGAATGTAGGACCAAAACAATAAGCTTTACCTACAGCCATAGCAGCAGCTTCCATATATAATTGTCCTGATTGACTTAAATATGCTTTTTGATCAAAATAATCGGTTTCAAATAATGTAGTAGAACCCTCACAAGCATTTGGTGTAAATATTGGCGCATCAACAAGTGTAAATCCGTGTGAGTCAAAAAAGTCTCTTACGGATTTAATAATTGTATGTCGAATGTTTAATATTGCTTTTTGTTTTAAAGAACGAAGCCATAAATGGCGATGTTCCATAAGAAAATGGGGTCCATGTTCTTTCGGTGTAATAGGGTAATCGTTTGCAATACTTATAACTTTAACGTCAGTTGCATCAATTTCATAACCGATTTTTGAACGGTCATGTTTCTTTACTGTTCCCTTTACTTCGACAACACTTTCTTGTGAAATTTTGTCTGCAAGTTCAAAAACTTCATCAGATACATTGCCTTTAAAAACTACAGCCTGAATTTCAGCAGTTCCATCACGAAGCTGAAGAAAATGAAGTTTTCCGCTTGAACGTTTGTTATATAGCCAAGCTTGTAATACTACTTCTTTGTTTTCGTAATTTTTAATGTCTTCAATCCAAATTTTTTTCATAAAAAATTAACCCCATAAAATATCATGCGGGTTAATTTTAACATACTTTTTAATGTATATAAATAACTATAAATTATTTATTATTTTTTGAATTTCAGAATTTGTTTCTTCACATATTGTGCTGTTTAAAATTCTGTTAATAGAAGCCGCCGGTTCTTCTTCAATCTGAGTATTTTCAATCATTTGTTTATTGTTGACAGAATTGTTTTTAATATACTTTTGAATAGCTTCAATTGTTTCTTTTGTATCACCCAGTATATTTTTGTATATGTTGTTGATTTTGTTTACTTCTGCCATCATAACTCTCCTTTTTTATCTCATATGAAATCTAATTCGACATAAAAAAAATAAACTTTAGTTATTTATTAAAAAAATAATTTTTCTTTACAAAAGATGAACTATATTTTTAACTTTTTAGAGCAAGTTCTTTAAAAAAAAATGTGTTTATGTAAAGATAAAAATGGCGTGAGCTAAGTATAAATTTAAATAATGTAGTGATAAATAAAGGAAAAAGAAAATGGCAAGAAAAGTTCCATTGGAAAGAGTAAGAAACTTTGGTATTGCTGCCCACATCGATGCAGGTAAAACAACTACCACTGAACGTATTCTTTTCTACACAGGTAAAACACATAAAATTGGTGAAGTGCACGATGGTGCTGCAGTAACCGACTTTATGGAACAAGAACGTGAAAGAGGTATTACAATTCAATCTGCAGCAGTAACTGCAATGTGGAAAAATCACCAATTTAACATTATCGATACTCCCGGACACGTTGACTTCACAATCGAAGTTGAACGTTCACTTCGTGTATTAGATGGTGTTGTTGCTGTATTCTGTGCTGTTGGCGGTGTTCAATCACAATCAGAAACAGTTTGGAGACAAGCAAACAGATATGAAGTACCAAGAATGGTCTTTGTTAATAAAATGGATAGAACAGGTGCTGACTTCTATAGAGTTGTTGATCAATTAAAGAACAGACTAAATGCGAATGCAGTACCTATTCAATTACCTATTGGTGCAGAAGATAAATTTACAGGCTTAGTAGACCTTATGACAATGAAAGCTGAAATTTATACTAATGACCTTGGTACAGATATAAGAGAGGAAGAAATTCCTGCAGATCTACTTGAAAAAGCTCAAGAATACAGAGCGGAAATGATTGAAAAAATTTCTGAAACAGACGATGATTTGATGATGAAATTTATGGAGGGTGAAGAACCTACAGTTGATGAATTAAAAGCAGCTTTGAGAAAAGCTGTTTGTACAAACCAAATTGTTCCTGTATGCTGCGGTACAGCATTCAAGAATAAAGGTGTTCAATTGCTTTTGGATAATGTTGTATACTATATGCCGTCTCCATTGGATGTAAAAGCTATTGAAGGTGAACTTGAAGATGGAACAAAGGTAGAAAGACACTCTAGTGAAGATGAACCGTTCTCTGCATTAGCATTTAAGATTATGACAGACCCATATGTTGGTCGTTTAACATTCTTAAGAGTATATTCGGGTAAATTAACAGCCGGTTCATACGCATTGAATGCAACAAACGGTAAAAAAGAACGTATCTCAAGATTAGTTCAAATGTATGCTGATCAAAGAAATGAAATTACAGAAGTATACGCTGGTGACATCTGTGCAGCAGTTGGTTTGAAAGATACAACAACAGGTGATACATTGTGTGATGAAAATGCACCAATTATATTGGAAAAAATGGAATTCCCGGATCCTGTTATTTCTGTTGCTATTGAACCAAAAACAAAAGCTGACCAAGATAAAATGGGTATTGCGCTTCAAAAACTTGCTGAAGAAGATCCTTCATTCAGAGTTAAATCAGATTCTGAAACAGGTCAAACAATTATTTCAGGTATGGGTGAACTTCACTTAGATATTATTGTTGACCGTCTTTTAAGAGAATTCAAAGTAGATGCTAATGTTGGTAAACCACAAGTTGCATACAGAGAAACTATCTTAGGAAATGCTGATCAAGATTCTAAATTTATCAGACAATCAGGTGGTAAAGGTCAATACGGTCACGTTAAAATCAGAATTTCTCCGGCCGGTGAAAACGAAGGTTTTGTATTCGAAAACAAAATTGTTGGTGGTGCTATTCCGAAAGAATACATTGAACCTGCAAGAAAAGGTATGGAAGAAGCTCTTGAAGGCGGTATCTTAGCCGGATATCCTATGATTGACGTTAAAGTTGAACTTTATGACGGTTCATACCATGATGTTGACTCTTCAGAAATGGCATTTAAGATTGCCGGTTCTATGGCTATCAAAGATGGTTGTAAGAAAGCAAGACCTTGTATTCTTGAACCTATGATGAAGGTTGAAATTGAAATTCCTGATGAATATACAGGTACAATTATCGGTGATATTTCAAGACGTCGCGGACGTATTGAAGGTCAAGAACCAATCGGTAATACAGGAAATGTAATTGTTAGGGCAACTGTTCCGTTAGGTAACATGTTTGGTTATGCTACAGACTTACGTTCAAATACTCAAGGCAGAGGTACATTCTCTATGGAATTCTTGAAGTATGAACAAGTTCCAAACAATGTTCAAGAAGAGATTATTTCAAAATCAGGTGCTCGTGCTTAATTGAAATAAAAAGAAAAAAAGAGGCATTATATTATGCCTCTTTTTTTCTTGCGATGGTTAAGCATTATTAATTTCATTCGGCAGCTTATTTTCTTTTAAATACCAACTTTTTGTTCCTTCTCTTACAACATGAGTAAATCCTAAAATATCATTTTTTAATTCATATCCAGCCGGTAATTTATGTGTTCCGGATGTAAAATCAAAAATATTCCAAGTTAAGCATGGATTGCCTAAGGTATTATCTTTAAATTTAGCATTTTTAGGTAAATTACGAGTTTTATTTACTCCATATATTTGTTCTTGGTTTAATCTTTTGAATAAAACTCTTACCATACTTATTTTAGGAGTCACGCCCAATACTTTGTCAGTTGGTTTTGTTACTTCCTGTATATTTGTTTGAAAAGGACTAAAAATGTTATTTTCATTTTGTTTTCTTATTAATGTTGATGTATTTTGTGGTTGTTTTATATACTGTTCAACCCCATTAAATGATATTGTCATGGCTTTTCTCCTTTACTTACATTCCTAAAAATTAATTAAATTACTAATCCGAATTGTTATATATATAAAAATTTTTAGGAATCCATAATTAACAAATTAAAGATAAATTTAAGAAATATTAAGAGCGAAAATAATATAAAAATGATAAATTATGTTACATTACTACAAATATAGTAAAATATTTTGAAAGTTATAAAAAAAAGTGTTATAATAAAAGTGTAGATGGAAAGCCCCGATATAGGGCGATAAAAAGTCCTAATCGGTACAAGTAAAATACCCGAGTTCGTTAGATAAAGCGAAAGGGACATATGGACAAAATACAATTTCACAATGACCTAAGAAGGTTAATTGAAATTTTACCGCCGAAGATTGTCGAAGCATTAAGGCCTTACAACTTGGATGATGCAATCGAATTGGTTTTTGATTTAGGCAGGGTTGGAGAAATACGTTATTCTGACGGGAAAACAGTTTTTTTAGGCGAAAGTTATATAGTCGATGAAGATATTGAGTATATAACATCAAAAATTCAGCCATTTACGAGCGATAATCGTTCAGGTATCCCCGGAACATTGCATAGAATAAGTGCAATAAGAAACAGACAGTCGAAAGTAGTTGGTCTAACTTGCAGAATTGGCCGTGTTGTTACGGGTACTATTGCTTGTATAAAAGATATAGTTTTACAAAATAAAAGTATATTGTTCTTAGGTCGTCCTGGTGTTGGTAAGACAACTAAGCTTAGAGAAATATCAAGATTAGTTGCGGATGATTTAGGAAAAAGAGTTGTTGTAGTAGATACATCAAATGAAATTGCAGGAGATGGAGATACTCCGCATCCGGCTATAGGTAGAGCAAGGAGAATGCAGGTCTCTCAACCTATTTATCAAAAAGATGTTATGATTGAGGCTGTTGAAAATCATACTCCTGAAGTAATAGTAGTCGATGAAATAGGTACAGAAGAAGAAGCCCAAGCGGCTAGAACAATAGCGGAACGTGGTGTTATGCTTATTGCAACTGCTCATGGTAATACTTTGGATAATTTGATAAAAAACCCAACATTATCTGATTTAGTTGGTGGTGTAAGTTCTGTAACACTAGGTGATGATGAAGCGAAGAGACGTGGTAGTCAAAAAACGGTACTTGAAAGAGAAAAACAGCCAACATTTGATATAGTCATAGAAATTATAGATAGAAATACCTTGGCTGTATATAAAAATACTGCGGAAGCTGTTGATTATATATTGCGTGGTTGGCCGATAAGACCTGAAATCAGAAAAGTTGATCAAGTATATGAAAATACGGAAAAAACTGTAGAAAAAGTTGCAGTTCAGGAAAAAATTAAGGAAGAAGAAGATCTTGCAAGTCAGAAACTTAAGTTTAGTTTTTCAAGACAAGAATATGTAAAACAAGTAAAAGATTTCAAAAAGATATATATTTATGCAGTTAGTAGAACTGTATTGGACAAAGTTTTAGAAAGGCTTAATCTTCAAGCAGAAATTACAAGAAATATTGAAGAAGCAGATATTGTAATAGTTCATAAAGCATTTGCAAAAGGCGGTACTAAAATTTTAAGTATAGCTAATGATTATAAACTTCCTATATATTATGTACGTTCAAATTCAATGTCGCAAGTACAAAAAGTAGTAAAAGAAGCGCTTCATATAACTGATAGTGAAACTCTGCAAGGGTATTATGATGATGCTGAAAGAGCATTAGATGAAGCAAAAGCTGCTATTCAAAAGATATTAGAAGGTGCTGATAATGTTGAATTACAACCTCAAAATCAGCAAATAAGGAAAATGCAGCATGAACTTGTGGAACAGCATAATCTATCAAGTGAAAGTGTAGGCGAGGGTCCTCAAAGACGATTGAGAATTGTTGGCGGTAGTGATTTTAAGCATGCCGGATAGATATATGAAAAATAAAAAGAGCTTTTGCAAAAGCTCTTTTTATTTTATTTTATATGAATGATTTTTAATTATTCCTTCAACAAAGTCATATGTTGAAATTGTAAATTCAGGATCAGATTCTTTTATTCTTGTTTTCATATATTCGTACAGATCACATATTTCTTGGGTTAATTCAGATTTTTCAGGATTTTTTACCGAATGACAAAATTCAATAGATGGAAAAAAATTAGTAACTCCAATTGAAGCACAAAGGTTTATCCAATTATCAATTTCTTGTTTTGTATCATTAATGCCTTTCAGAATAATGTACTTGATAATAATTCTATGAGATAAGTTTTTTGTATCTTTTATATATCTTCTTATATTTTTTATAACATCATCAAATTTATCAACACCTTTAATCTTTTTGAAATTTTCTCTGGATGCACAGTCAAGTGATATACATATAGATGAGTCATGATTTGCTTTAATAGCTTTTGCTATATATTTTTCATAAAAAATCCCATTAGAGAGTATATTAACTTTATATTGGTTTTTAATGAAAAATTTTAATAACAGAGGAAATTCCTGAAGAATGGTCGGTTCACCACCAACCAGAGAGATTTCTGCATTTGGGTCTAATTTTTTTTGTTTATGAAGTTCTTTTAAATTTTTAAGAACATTTATTACTCCCTGTTGATTTCTGCCTGTTGAAATCTTTAGTTTTGTAGTTTCTCTGTTTGAACAATATACACAAGCACAGTTACATTGGTTCCAATGATAAATTTCAATATATTTAATTTTATTATCTGTTGGAAAATCTTCATTAACTTCCTGTAAGTATAAGCATTTTTTACAATGTTCCGGACAAACTCCTTTCTTCATGTTTTCAAGAACAGATTCTCTTTCTTTAAAGAAAGTTGTTAAAAAATCTTTGTCATATTGTTGAAATGTATGATCTTGCCATAATTTGTTGCAATATGTCAAACCCGAATAATGAAAATTAATTCCGTTATTTAAATAAAAGCAGTATTTTTGTTTCAATATAAAACCTTTCTTTTATATTTTAATAAAAGAATTTAAGACTAAAGATTACTTTTTACCTATAAATTAATAACTTTTAGGATATCATGTAAATCTGCTTTAGTTTTCTTAACTTCTGCAGCTGAGTATTTTATTGCGCTATCAGGGTCTTTTAGTCCATTACCTGTTAAAATACAAACAGAAGTTGAACCTTCTTTTACAAGTCCCATCTTATTAGCTTTTATTAAGCCTGCAACAGAAGCGGCACTACCAGGTTCAGCTAAAATACCTTCTGTTGAAGCCATTAATTTGTATGCTTCAATAATTTCTTCATCTGTAACGCAATCAATCTTACCGTTTGATAAATCTCTTGCCCTTTCAGCTTGTTTCCAGCTTGCAGGATTACCAATTCTTATTGCTGTTGCAATCGTTTCAGGGTGAAGTATCCTTTCCCCTTTTACAATAGCTGCTGCACCTTGAGCTTCATATCCCATCATTTTTGGTAAATGAGTTGATTTTTTAAGTGCGAAGAATTCTTCATAACCTTTAAAGTAAGCCGTAATATTGCCTGCATTACCTACAGGAATAAAGTGGTAGTCAGGCGCATCACCCAGAGCTTCAATAATTTCAAATGCACCTGTTTTTTGTCCTTCTATTCTGTATGGATTTACAGAGTTTACCAAAGTTATGGGAGAATTTTTAGAAATTTCAATAACCATTTCAAGTGCTTCGTCAAAGTTGCCTTGAATTGCAATAATCTCAGCACCATACATCATAGCTTGTGATAATTTTCCAAGTGCGATATATCCATCAGGAATTAAAACAAAAACTCTAACACCTGCTTTTGCACCATAAGCTGCAGCGGCTGCAGATGTATTACCCGTTGAAGCACAAATTATTGCTTTAGAACCATCTTCAACAGCTTTAGTAACAGCCATTGTCATGCCTCTGTCTTTAAAACTTCCTGTTGGATTTGCACCTTCATATTTTAAATAAACATTACCTTTAAGACCTATTTTTTTTGCTAAATTATCAGCTTTTATTAACGGAGTATTACCTTCATTTAAAGTAATAACAGGTGTTTTGTCTGTTACAGGTAAATATTCTCTATATTTATTTATTAAACCTTGATAATGATTCTTTTCCATAAAAGCCTCCTAGTTCATAACTCTTAACAGGTTGTCTATATTCTTAATACATTCAGATTTTAATAATTCTTGTAATGCATTTTGTACATCAGCTTCCTTACTTTTTTCAGTGATAACAACAATTTCTGCCGTATTATCATCTTTTGTGCCTTTTTGCATTATTGTGGAAATATTTATATTATTATTGCCGCATATTGTACCTATTACACCGATAGCCCCCGGGTTGTTACTTGCATTTATTGATATATAGTATTCATTATAAGTGTCACCGATATTTATTTGATCGGCAATTTCATTATGGTTGCAAATTGCTTGCGGAATTGGTGAGTCAGATACTTCAAGTTCAGATGCTAACACAAGTAAGTCACCAACCACAGAGCTTGCTGTAGGTTCAGCACCTGCACCTGCTCCTGTGAAAATTAAATCTCCAACCGGATATCCTGTCAGCATAATAGAATTTGTTGCATTTTTAACTTTTGCTAATAAGTGTTTTTTTGCAACAAGCATAGGATGAACTCTTACGTCAATTTTACCGTTTTCTAATACTTGTCCCATTGCAATGAGCTTTATTGTATATCCCAATTCTTTTGCAGATTTAATATCTTGAGCTGTTATTTTTGTGATACCTTCACGGTATATTTTATTAATATCAACTTTCTTGTTAAAAGAAATTGTTGATAAAATCGCTATTTTATATGCAGCATCATATCCTTCAACATCACCTGTCGGATCAGTTTCAGCGTAACCTAATTCTTGAGCTTGTTTTAATGCTGTTTCATATGATAATTCTTTTTCTGCCATTTTCGTCAAAATATAATTGGTTGTTCCATTTAATATAGCAGCAATTTTTGTGATTTTATTTGCACATAAAATTGTTTTAATTGGCATAATTATTGGTATACCACCTGCTACTGCGGCTTCATAGAGTATTATCACTTTATTTTCTTTTGCAAGTTGGAATAATTCACTTCCTTTTTTTGCAAGCAGTTCTTTGTTTGCTGTAACAATATGCTTTTTATTTTTAATTGCCGCCGTTAAAATATCAAAAGTTGGTGTTACCCCACCTGCAACTTCAATCACAATATCGATTTCCGGGTTATTAACAATTTCGTATGGGTCTTGTGTCAATAAGTTTGTATCAAAATTCTCAATATTTCTTTTCTTGTTGATATTTTTTACTGCAATTTTTTTGATTTCAATATTCGGAAATGATTGAAGTACCTTGTATACTCCTGTTCCGACAGTTCCAAAACCTATAATTCCGACTTTTAGTGATTTCATAACTACTCCGATTATCTTTTTATAGAATAATTAAACCATAACTAACTTGAAAAAACATAAATATAATAGTGATTTAAGAGTATAATTAAGAAATGTAACAAAAAATAATTTATCTGAATTTGAACATTTTGAAAAGTTTTTATATATATGTAGACACTATATTAAGATATTAGGAGATTAGATATGGGAAGTGGAAATTATCTTTCTTTATTAAATTTAAGCGGAATGTCAGGTCATGTTGCTTTATTTTCTTCTTCTAAAGGCGGAGAAACAGCCGGTAGTGTTGCATTTAATTCGTTCTCGTCCTCAAAATCAAGATTTTCAGGCAATGGCGGAGAAACAGCCGGAAGTGTTGCAAATAGTTTTTCAGGCGGATCATCTTCTTGTGGAAGCAGTTGCGGTTCTTTTACTGCTATTGCCTAGATATTAAGTAATATGAGTTTTAAATATAATGTTTGCGGCTCGACTGTGTGTCTGTGACAATAAAGTGAAACAGATAATACAAGAAGAATTCATAATAAAAGAGATGCAGTAAATGCATCTCTTTTTTGTATTTTATAAAAATTTATTGAGCATCTTTAATAGTGCTGTAGCAATCTTTACAATATACTTCTTTTCCTTCGATTGGCTTAAATGGAACCTTTGTCTGGCATCCACATTTAGAGCAAGTTACTTCATATAACTTTTTTCTGTTCTTTTGTCTTCTGTTTTTTCTGCATTCGGGACAACGCTTTGGCTTGTTAACAAGACCCCTTGCTGCGTAAAATTCTTGTTCACCTGCAGTAAACACAAATTCACTTCCGCAATCTTCGCAAATAAGCTTTTCGTCTTCGTACATTTTTTGTCTTCTCCTTAAATTGGGTAATGCTTGTAAATAATTTGCGATAGGAATTAAAAGTTTAATTACTAAATTTAGTTATCTACAAGATTATATTGTATAATTGAACGTTATTTTTAGCAAGAAGAATGTTTTCAAAATTTAACCTTATGCTTAATGTTAAGATATGTAAAAAATATGTTTTATATTTTTGTCATGTAGCAATAATATTATTTTAGGATGTTTAAGAAGACAGGTATGTATCTGTGAGGAATCAATGGTCTATTCAATCGGGGTTCAAAATCAAAATACTCGTAGTTTAAGTTCAGTGTCATTTGGCAGAAAAGGAACGGATAAAAAGAGTGAATGTGAAAATAAAGATGTTCTTATGTATGATGAGAAGAAGAAGCATCCAATATCAACGAGTGTCAAAATACAGACAGATAAGTTAGTTAAGGCTTTTACCAAATATCCAGAGAAGGGATTAAAGGGCAGCAAAAATGCTAATTTTTATGAATTTTTGACCATGGGTACGGTTCCATACTTGGCAGGTAGTGCAATGATGATTGCTGTATTTAATCTGGCAAGTAAGTTTTTTGATACACCGGCAGCTGTGAATGCTTCAAAACTTGGTAAAAAGATGGGTTTAGGTGTTTTATTTTATGGTATAGGTAAAACTCTTTCCAAAAAACTGATTGAAACACCTGTTAATCTTAGATATGAAATAGATGTGAATCTCC
This sequence comes from Candidatus Gastranaerophilales bacterium, assembly GCA_944322745.1. GTDB lineage: Bacteria > Cyanobacteriota > Vampirovibrionia > Gastranaerophilales > Gastranaerophilaceae > Avigastranaerophilus. The sequence goes on from CALUPV010000003.1 coordinate 124,946, forward strand.
CATATGAAAAAGTAATACATGAATTGCCGGAACAAGGTAATACTGATAATTTAGTTGCAAAAGAATATCATAAAGCATATGAAAGTGTAGATTTTCCTCGTTGGGATTTATTTTATAATAATAAAAGTTTTGGACCTGACAGAAACAGTTACTATAAAAAAGTTGGGAAAAGAATGGGTATAGATGATGAAGATTTGGATCATGCCGATCAAAAAGTAAAACCTCTTATAAGAGAGAAAGTTATAAAAACGAAGCTTTTCTCTACATTGAGTTCATATTTCTGGGCTGCAACAGGTGTTGGAATTGCAATGCAAAAACCTTGGGAAAATTTAGTTATTAATCCGGTAAAGAGAATTAAAAATTATCAAAATTATAAGCAAGTAGCTCAAGCAGCAAAAGAAGAAGGAATTAAGATTGCAAAATATGATAATTTTGCGAAAGATTTTGGTAAGCGCTTTATTCAAAGTTCTAAAGAATTTCTTAATAATAAAAGTAAAAGCTTAAAAATAGCTGGTCGTAGTCTTTTTGGCCTTGCTGTCGGTATGACTTTATTAGGCAATTTCTCAACACTTTTTGACTTTAATAAAAGTAGGGGGGCTAAAGCTCATGCATCATCATCTTTAATTGATGAAAGTAAAGAAAAGGTAGTATGTTAGGATGACAAATGTTTTAAATTCAATAATTGCAAATCAATCTATTAACAAATCTGGAAAGCAGAATAATAATGCTGCCTTTGTTTATACTAGTGACGGTAGAATAAAACCAATGAAGGAAAAAGGCAGATTGCTTCCTTCAAGAATTTTTGGTTCACCTATTGAATATGCTAAGGATCTTAAAAAAGATATTGTAAGTATTGGAAAAGCGGCAAATGGTAAAGCTAATGACCATGAACTTGGCAGAATTAATGATCTGGCAATGAAATTGGGATCTTTTGCTTTGGCTTCTTATTTATTTGTCAAAAATCCTTTGAAGTTAAGCAAAGCTATGGAATTTGTCGGATTTGGAACTTTCTTTGCTTCAATGTCATTGTGGCCTAAATTAGCTATTCAGGCACCTTTGAGAGCTAGAACAGGTGTTGATATTCATCAAAAATATATTGATTCTCAGGGCCGTAAAAAAATGTTATTCCAAGATCCTCAGTATGTTTTAACTGATTTATATTCAAGAGAAGATCTGGATAGAATTGGTAAGAAATTAAATGTAAGTGAGAATATACCTGATAGGGATAATTTCATAAAACAAAGAGCACAAAAGACTGCTCTTCAAGGTAATACTTTATGGATGTTAACAGCAGGTCCGGCTACTCCGTTAATGAGTGCTCTTATTTGTAACAGATTAGAAAAGCCAATTGGAAAAGCAATAGAAAAACATGCACTTATATCATCCGAAAGAGCAATGCAAAATGGCGGCTACCAAAGTTTATGGGAACAAATTAAACAAACAATTTCTATGAAGATGTTTGATAGATATCTTCAGAAGAATGCAGATAAGACTTTAGATGAAAAAATGATATCAAGTATAGCTGCTAGACTCGGTTTAAGAGCAAATTCCGCTACAGTACAATCTGCAATAAAAGAAGAACTATCCGCTTTAAAAAATAATGTAAGATTAGATGAATCTTTTATAAGAAATGCATTAAGAGGCAGAATTGAAGATGCTGTATTTAATTCATTATCATCTCAGCAAAGAGTATTGTTGAATGATGCAATAAGAAATAACTCGATAGAAGAAGTTGCGGATGTATTATCTAAAACAATAGGTTCATCTAAGCGTGAACAAATGAAATTAACAAAAGAAATAACTCAAATACTTAGAAAAGCAAAAGCAAGCTTGGAAGTACCGAAGATTTCATATGTAAAAGGACAACTTAAAACATTGTATTCCAGTATAAATGATTTTGCTGCAGGTAAGGGTGTTCTTGATAGATACATAGATGCCAGAGTTGGTGATAAAGCAGGAACTTATATTGCAAATCAATGGGGAAGAGTTGGTGATAAGCTGATTAAGTCCTTAAATCTAAGTGGAAAAGAATTAAAAGCAGTATCTAACGGAAATATTGATATCATAACTGAAAAGTTAGCTGCACTTGCTTCGAATGATGCAGAATATGATAAAGTAATTAAACAATTAATGAAACTAATTGGAAATTATGAAAGAACGACAGATTCTAATTTCGTGTCAAATGTTAAAGATAAGGCTAAGTCCGTATGTTCATCTGCAGGTAAAGATTTAAGAACTAATGGTTTTGTTAAACTGGCTGATAGAATCTCATCTAATGTTCAAAAAGGAACTGTAGAAAATATTATTAATATTAATACTGCAGAAAGAATATCCGGTGCTCAATCATCATTTTATAGATTATTGCAGTCGCTTGATGTGTTCAGAAGAGCAAATAATGGTAGTCTAGAAAGACAAATAGCTTCAGCACTTGGTGAAAAAGGTATAGCTGCTGATAGTGCGACACTTCAAAGACTTGTTAAAGCTTGTCAGGATCTTGTTCTTAATGCAACAACGACAGATTATGTTGAAAAATTGAAAACAGCCGGATTTAATTTGTCTGAAATAGAATACAAGACAATAATGAAAATTTTATTCGATAGTGATGCAGATACAACGATTGCAGAAAGTCTGTCAAGAACATTAGGTGCCGATAAAGTTGATGATGTAATGAAAGGTTTTAATTCCTACAGAAAAGAATTTATGAGTAAAATTGCTAATTGGCAAAACAGCATGACACCTGAGTTGTCAAGACGTACTGTTGATGGTGTAACAAATGCTGCTAATGCTGTTGAAAGAAATAATTTAGCTGGTAAACCGATTAGAAGTTTAATACAAGATGTTGCTAAACAAACATATAATTCACAGAAATGGTTAAAGATTTTTGGCGGTGCAATGCTTGCTCTAACTGCAATTACATTAATAGCAGGTTTGGCAATTGGTCGTAAAGGTAAAATTGAAAAACAAGTTGAACAGGAAAGCAAGGTAAATGGCTAACTACTTAGATAAATATCTTAATATAACACCAACAGTTATGGTTGCTCCACAAATGCAGGAACCTACAGCAATCTTGAAGCCGAATGTTAATCAGCCGCAAATTGTTCAGCCTATTGGTACTAATGTTTTAGAACGTTATCTGCAAAATCAAGGTATAGTTGCTGCAACGCAAGTAAATGCTGTTAATAATTCCAACAATGTTCAAGGTTATAAAAATAATTTAAGAACAAAGTTCCAAAATAATGAAGCTACTATAATGGGCGTTATTATCCGTTCATTAGGTGCTAAAAATAATGTTGGTAATGAACTTATAAGAGAAGGAGATGTTCGAGGAACATTAATCAATGCTGTTGATAGACTTGATGAATTGAAAAAACTCGGCATTAATACATTGCACGTATTACCAATAAATCCTCCGGGTAAAAAGAATGCGTTTGGCACAGCCGGTTCGGTTTATGCTCCTGCTGATTTATTGAAGGTGGATCCAGCTATTGTTGATCCTAATGATCCAAGAACACCGGATGAACAATTTAAATATTTTACTGATGAATGTCATAAGCGTGGCATTAGTGTAATGCTTGATTTACCAAGTTGTGCTTCTTATGATTTATTCTTGGAAAGACCTGAGTTAATGGCATTTGAAAAAGACGGTACTCCTAAGACTCCCGGTGGTTGGAATGATATAAGAATGTTTAACCCTTGGAAAGACGAATCCAAACGTGAATTAAATAAAGATTTATTGGATTATCACATTAAATTTGTTGATAAATGTGTTAAAGACTGGGGAGTAGATGGCATTAGAAGTGATGTTGCAAGAACGAAACCAACAGAATTCTGGCATATTTTAACAGATTATTCACGTAAACTTGATCCTGAATTTGCTTGGCTTGCGGAAAGTTATACATATGAAGATGCTTCACCTCAATTAAATATGAATTATGATAGACCGCAAGATTCATTAAGAGCAGGTTTTGACAGTTATTACGGTCAATATCATATTTTCCATGAAATGACAGAAGCACAAGATTTAATTAATTATGTTAGAGAAAACATAAATATGTCTCAAGAACTTGAACCAGGTAAATCTTTAATCGGTTCATTCGGAACACACGATGATATATCAATAATGAATCATGGCGGAGTTATCTTTACTAATTTAGTTTCAGGTTTGCAAGCAACACTTCCTATGTTGAATCCATATTATTTTGATGGATATCAATCAGGTGATTATTATATGTATGACTTTGAAGGTACTACTGATGAACAAACCGAAACAGATTCTAACGAATGTACTGTTCATAAAAGTAAACCCGATATATTTAATTATTCAAGACCTTTAATTGGTGACCATCCTGAATGTGGTGACTTTATGAGAAATACTTTGGATGTAAGAAATGATAAGAAATATCATGATGTATTGACAAAAGGCTCATTTATTCCTTTAGATGTAATTGGGAATGATGGTGATCAGATTATTGCATATGCTCGTCACTTAAATGGTAAAACGCTTTTGGTAGTTGCGAACAGAGATGTTAATGCAAGACAAGGCGGAAGTATAATTATTCCTGGTTTAAAAGAAACTCAAAAATTAAATAATTTATTTAAATCATATGGTGAAAATTCAACTCTCCAAGCTGCAGATGGAAAATTAAATGTTGATTTGGGTTCAGGGCGTATTCATTTATTTGAAATTGATACACCAAATATTGAATCTTCAGGTGTGGAAGTTTTAAAACAAAAACAATAGGTATAGAAGATGCAAGTTAGTTATAATTATATGAATCAACTTTATAAAAATCCTTCTTCTTTGTCTTTTAGAAAGAATAAAGAAAATATTTCTGATATATATGTAAAACCAACTAAAGATGAGATTATTACTGCAAAAACAAAGAAAGCTATTTCAGAATGCAAATATGTTGTTTTTGCACTTGGTATTCTTTATTTCGCAATGAAAAGAAATATAAAAGTTAACAAGATAAAAGCTGCAGAAAGGAAAATTGCCGAACTTGCAAAGCAAAAAGTTCTTACACCTGTTCTTATGAATGTTAAAGTGGATGAGTTAGGCGGTGTTATAGGAGTTTAGTTCCTGAGCTTGTTCCAAGTCTTGATGCACCTGCTTCTATAAGTGCAAGGGCTTGTTCTCGTGTTTTTATTCCACCTGACGCTTTAATTTTTACATTACTTCCTTTTAATGTTTCATACATTAATCTTATATCTTCTACTTTTGCTCCGACTCCATTTTTTACAAATCCTGTGGATGTTTTTGCAAAATCGGCTTTTGCTTCTTTTATTATTTCGCAGGATTTTATTATTTCTTCTTTTGTTAATAAATCGGTTTCAATAATTACTTTTAAAGGTATATTGCCACATGCTTTTTTTACTGTTTCAATATCATTTTTTGTATATGCATAATTTTTGTCTTTAATTGATTGAACAGAAATGACCATATCTATTTCGTCAGCACCACATTCAATTGCCTTTTGTGCTTCAAATGCTTTTACTTCACTTAAACATGCTCCCAATGGAAAACCTACAACAGTAACTATATTTACATCTGTATCTTTTAAATATTCTTTTGCTTGCTTTACGTTGGCACTATTTACACAAACTCCTTTAAAATTGTGTTCTTTTGCTTCTTCTAATAACTTTATTAATTCTTTCTCAGTTGCATCTTGTTTTAATAAGGTATGCTCAATATATTGTTCAAGTCTCATCTTTATTTTATGTTCTCCAGTATTTGAGTTGTTTTGAATTTTTTAGGTGAATAATATTCTATATAATTTTTTAGAAGGTTTATACAAATATCACAAATTTTTTCTGTTACTAAATCATCATATTTTGTATGAACATTAAAATCTTCTTCTAATAATGTATTTAAAAATGCTTTTATTTTATTTGGAATTTTTACTTTTTTACATATACTTTGTGCACATTCTTTACATAAAATGCCACCTTGTTCAATTGAAAAATAAATTTCTTCACTATTTGGTTCTTTCAGACATTTTACGCAGTCTTTTAATTCCAATGAATAACCTGTTATATCCATAATCTTTAGTTGAAAACGAAGTACACTTAACATTATTTGTTCTTTTGTTCTTACTTTTGAAATTTGTTCTAGAAATGTATAAAATAGATTATAAATTTCTTCACTGTTAGGGTCATTTTCAATTCCGAAATTGGATACAATCTCACTGCAATACATTGCATAAAATAATTTATTCAAATCATTTCTGAGATTGAAAAATGTATTCAAAGCTTCTGCCTGGCATATTGTATCTAAATTCTTTCCTTTATTAAGCATCATTTTGTTTGCTACAAGTAAATCCATTCTTCCGCCAAGCTTACTTGTTGTTTTTTTTATTCCTTTTGCAACACCTTTAATTATACCTTTTTCTTTTGAGTACATGACAATAATCTTGTCAGATTCACTGATACTATAAGATTTCAAATTTATTGCGTTTGTTGTAAATTGTTCTTTCATCTTTTTAGAATATATTTTCGCTTCCGGAGTATACACCTCTCATATAGTGCATTAGTTCATTCGGGGTATCTGAATGTTCGAGGGCTACTTCTTTTGTAATTAATCCTTTTTTGTATAAATCATATAATGACATATTAAATGTTATCATATCGTTATAAGATCCTTTTTGAACTAATTTATAAATTTCTTCAAGTTCATCTTTTAAGATAAAGTCTTTAATTGTAGGAGTAGAATATAAAAGTTCAATAGCAGGTATTCTTCCTTTTCCGTTTGCACTTGGCAATAGCTTTTGTGATACTGAACCTCTAAATACTTCTGCAAATTGGCTTCTTACTGCAGATCTTTCAGATGGCGGGAAGAAACTTAATATACGGTTTATTGTTTGTATTGCATTAAATGTGTGCAGGGTTGCGAATACCAAGTGACCTGTTTCTGCTGCGTGGAGGGCACTTTCTACCGTTTCCATGTCTCTTATTTCACCTATTAATATAACATCAGGATCTTGTCTTAGGGCAAACTTTAAACCGTCAAGATAATTAGCTGTATCTATTCCTATTTGTCTTTGTGTGAATATTGATTTCTGACTTTTATAAACATATTCAATAGGGTCTTCAATTGTAACAATATGTTTTTTTTGAGTACTGTTTATGTGATTTAGTATAGAAGCAATAGTTGTTGACTTTCCGCTTCCTGCAACTCCTGTTACAAGAACTATTCCATTTTCTAATGTTGAAAATTTTTCTATTGTCTTAGGTAATTTTAATTGTTCAAATGTTGGTATTTTATATGGTACTAAACGTATTGTCATTGAGTGGTATCCAAATGACATTGCAAGGTTAACTCTAAAACGTGAAATATCTTCTATTTCATAAGGAAAGTCAGAATCATATGAACGAAATATTTTATCTCGCATTGATATCGGTGCCATTTCATCAATGGCATGCATCATATCTTCTTCTGTTACAGGTTCAAGCTTTGATTTTATTATTTTTCCATCAATTCGAAAAGATGGGACTTCTCCGACTATAAAGTGTAAATCTGATGCACCAAGCTCTTGTGCTTTTTCTAACAGTGAATTTATAGTATAATTACTCATTTAAATACTCCAAAAAATAATGTATGACAATATTATAGTACTTTTTCTTATTATTTAAAATATATTTACATTTGAAATTATTTTTTAATATTATTTAATGTTTTTGACTATTACGTGTATTTGTTGTGTAATTGAAAGTATCTAGATATGGGTACCATCAGAATTAATGTATATAAAAGAATTACAAGTCGATAACTTTAAATCGTTTGCAAATGATATTACAATTCCTTTTTTAAAAGGTTTTACTACAATATCGGGACCTAATGGTTCGGGTAAAAGTAATATCATAGACAGTATTTTGTTTGCTCTTGGTCTTGCAAGTGCAAGGAATCTTCGTACTGAACAGCTTTCTGATTTTATTTCTACACATACAAAAAAGAATGAAGCTTTTGTTAAAGTAGTTTTTGAATCTGAAAATAGTGAAGAACAACCAATTACAGTTGCAAGAAAAATTAGAAAATCCTCTCAAGGCTTTAATAGTGTTTATTATTTAAATGACCAAGTCTCGACATTAACTGAAATTCATACTCAGTTGGAAAAATATCGTATTACACCCAACAGTTATAATGTTATGATGCAAGGTGATGTTATGAGCATTACTAATTGTTCTACTGTTGAAAGACGTAAGATTATAGATGAAATCGCCGGTATTGCCGATTTTAACAGAAGAATAGAAAAGGCACAGGAAGAACTTTTGACTGTTGAAGAAAGAGTAGATAATGCAAATCTTATTTTGACAGAAATAGAATCTTCTATCGAGCGGTTGGCCCAAGAAAAAGAAACAGCTTTAAAATATCAAAAATTAAAAACTGAAAAATTTCAGTTAGAAAGTCAAATTACTACTGTTAAATATTTTGATATAAAAAGAAATTTGGAATTAGCTCACCAAAATATTTTAGAGTTCAACAAAAAGAAAAAAGAAGAAGAAGGAAACTTAAAAAAATTAGAAGACAGTCTTTTAGAAATAAAGAAAAGATATTCTGAAATATCTGAATTAGTTAAAAATAACGGTGAAGCAGAACAAATAGAAACGAAGAAACAATTAGAAGAATTAAAAGGACAAATTTCTCGTAAAAATTTAGCTATAAGTTCTGTTGAAAAGACTATTCATGATAATTTGAAAACAATTGAAAATTCTAAAAACGGAATCGAAAATCATAAAGAAAAGATTGAGAAAATCAATTTAAAAATTGAAGAAAAAAAAGCTGAAATTGTAGAAATTGAAAATAATATAAAAATTCAAGAGGCTGAATTAACAAAAATTTTAGAAGAAGTTTCGGGCTTAAACAAAAATGCAGATAAGCAAATTGAAGAGAGAAACAATTTAAAAAAAGAACTTGAAAAATTAAAAGAAGAAGAATGGAATATAAAATCAGAAACAATTCCTTTAGAAACAGAACTTGCAACAACGAAAAAAGATGTTGAAAATGCAAAAAAATCATTAAATGAATTAACAAATTTCAAAACTAATTTTAAAGATAATCAAGATAAGTTGCTGCTTCAGATTGAAGAATTAACAAAAGAACAGGCTGATTATAAGTTGGCACAAGAAAATATTATGTATAATTTGGATAAAAACAAGAATGAAATGTTTGACTTATTACATGATATTCAAGTTGCTCAAGGGAAAATAGCAGTAATAGAGGCGAAAAAGAATGCTTATGAAGAAGTTAATTTAGGAAGAGCAATTGACTCGATTTTAAAAGCAAAGATTCGAGGAGTTCATGCTCCTTTATTACAGCTAGGAAGTGTTGATAAAGAATATTCTGAAGCACTTGAAGTTGCAATGGGCGGCAGAATGAAAAATATTGTTGTTGATGATGAAGATGTTGCTCGTGTTTGTATTGATTATTTAAAGTCAGCAAGGGCAGGGAGTGCAACATTTCTTCCTTTAAACAGAATGAAAAAAGCACCTTCAAGTCTTAGAATACCCAAGGAAAAAGGCGTTGTAGATTATGCTATTAATCTTATAGATTTTGATGATAAATATTTAGATGCATTTTTCTATGCACTTGGGGATACTTTGATTGTTGAAAATTATGACAGTGCAAAAAGGCTGATAGGTAAGTATAGATTAGTTACACTTGATGGAAGTTTGTTTGAGAAATCAGGTGCAATAACTGGTGGTGACAGGCGTGATACCGGTTTAAAATTCAGCCAAAATCAAGATGAAGAGTTGAACAAATATAAAACTCGTTTTGCCGAACTTCAAAAACAATATTCTTCGCTTGAAAATGCCAGAAAAGAATTAGAAGTAAAACAAGAAAAAATCAGACAAAATTATTCTAATACAATGACAGCATTAAATAGTGCAAAGATTGAATTGAATAATCTAAATAATAATTCTAAAAATAATGAAGACAAAATAGAAGAATATAAAAATATTATTAAAGAGAATGAACCTAAAATACAAAATATAGAAAAGAAACTTGAAAAATATGAAGAAAAGTTAGTTGATTTAAATGATAAAATGCTTGTTCTTCAAGATAAAATTGCAGAAATTGAAAGTAAAATGACAGAAGGTGAACTCAAAAAACTTAAAGAGATGACTGCTGCAATTGAAAATCAAATAAAAGATTACCAAAATAAAATTTTAAAATGTAATAACGAAATTAATGAAGCAAATAGAGATATAGATTTTAATAAAGAATTAATTAAAGCAAAAGAGGAACAAATTCAAAGACTTATTAAAGATAATGAAACAGCAGCTCAAGATAAGATTAAGTTTGCTGAAGAGATTAAAGAAATTGAAGTAAAAGCTTTAGAATTAGAAGAAAAAATAAAATCTTTAGGTGAAAAACTTCTTCAACTTCAAAAGCAAAGAGATTTGGTACAAGAAGAACTTCTCAGTGCAGAAACTCAAAAAAATAAAATTACTAATGAAATTGAAAAAATAGGTGAGCAAGTTGAAGCATTCAAAGCAAGAAGAAGAGAACTTGAACCTCAACTCGAAGAAATAAGAACAGAATTAAAAGCTAATGAAGTTGATATAAATGCATTAGTTCCTACTGAAATTTCTACAGAAGAAATAACAACTAAAATCCAACGTTTACAAAAAAAGATGGAAGAAATGGAACCGGTCAATATGCTTGCTATTCAAGCATATGATGAAGTTAAGGCAAGACAAGAAGAGAAAAAAGAACAAATAGCTGTCTTAACCAATGAGCGTAAACAAATTCTTGAAAAAATGAACGGATATGAGCAGATTAAAAAAGAAACGTTCATGAAAACATATAATAATATTAATGAGAATTTTAAAGATATATTTGCCAAATTATCTGAAGGTGAAGGAACTTTAATGTTAGAGAATCCGGAAAATCCTTTTGAAGGAGGTTTAACAATTGAAGCTCAACCAAGAGATAAGAAAAAACAAAAACTCGGTGCTATGTCAGGTGGTGAAAAATCACTAACTGCTTTAGCATTAGTTTTTGCAATACAAAAATATCTTCCGGCGCCATTTTATGCGTTAGATGAAGTTGATGCTAATTTGGATGGAATAAATGTAGAGCGTTTAGCTGAAATTATTCAACAACAAGCAAAAAATACGCAATTTATAGTAGTTAGTCACAGAAAACCTATGATAGAATCAGCTAATAGGACAATAGGTGTAACTCAAAAAGAGCATGGAAAAACTCGGGTAACCGGAGTTAAATTTAGGGACTAAGTAAATGTTAAATCCAAAGGATACAGATAATTTTTATATGCAGACTACAACTGAATCTTATACAAAAGATTTGGGGTTTAGTCCTGATTCTATTTTAGATTCACCGTCTGATGAATTGGATGGTATAGAAGTATTGGTTCAAATGGCAAAACAGGGGAAAATAGACCCTTGGAATATTGATATAGCTGATATTGCCGATAAATATATGCTTCATATTGCAGAAAGTAAATCAAATAATTTACGAGTTACAGGTAGGGCATTATTTTTTCTTGCTGTTTTATTGAAATTAAAATCTAATATTCTGGTAGGGATTGACCCAATGCAGTTTGAAATGCAAAATGAGATAAATCCAGAATATGATGAAAATGATGATTCAAGATTTTCTGATGACTTGTATTACCAAGACTATTATCCTGATAATGTTATTCCTATAGAGGATATTATTCAAAGAAGAACAAGTGTTAAGTTAAACAGAAATAGAATAGTTACATTAAAAGATTTAATAAGACAGTTAGAATTTTATGAGCAGCTTGATAAAAAGCAGGCTGTAAAAAACTCTTTAGAAAGAGCTAAAAGAAGAGTTCGTAATTATGCAAACATGTCAGCTGATGATATTATTAACTTGGCACATGAAGAATATATTGAAAATAGTGTAAAAATATTACACGAAAATCTTATAAAGATTTTTGAAAAAGAAGAGAAAGTTGAATTAAACACATTAACATTGTTAGGTTTAGATAAAATTTCAGCATATATTGCTTTATTGTTTTTAACTGCAGAAAGTGAATTTGACTTAGAGCAGGAAGAGTTTTATTCTGATTTATATGTGGTTAAAGGAAAAGCTCCAACAACTGATGTTGAAGAAAAACAGACGGCATAGGCGGTTAGTATGGATTTAAAATCAAGAATTGAAGCTGTATTATTTGTAACAGGCAGAGCTGTTAAGTTAGACGAAATAGCTAAGATTCTTGATGTTGAAGAGCAGGAAGTTGAAGATGCTATGCTTTCTTTAATTGTTGATTATTCTTCCAGAGAAGGTGCTTTAGAAATTGATGATGAAAATGGGTATATAATACAAGTAAAAGATGAATATATGGATATTGTTGAAAAACTTTGTCCTGTTGATATTTCAAATGCTGTGCTTAAAACATTAACAGTTATTGCATTGAAAGAGCCTATAAGACAAGCTGAATTAAAAGAACTAAGAGGTTCAACCGCATATGAACATGTTACAGAACTTGTTGAAAAGGGTTTAATAAGCAGAAAGCGTGATAAAAACGGTCGTTCTTATAATTTAAAAACAACACCTAAATTTGCAGAATATTTTAAGTTAAAAGGTAATTCAGAAATATTATCTAAAATGGATACAAATAGATTATCTGAGTTGTTGGAATTAAATAAACAATAAGGAAAAGGAGAATATATGAATTCTACACAATACAAAGCCAAACAGAATAGGAATATGAAAACTTCTTTATTAGTATTTGGAGTTATATTAATTTTGGTTTTGGGAATTTATTTTTATGTGAAAAATATAATGCCTGATCAAATGTTTAATCAAGGTAAAAAATATTTAGAAGTTGGTCAATATGATAAAGCATTGCGTATGTTTAATCTTGTAGCAGATGCTAAACCTTATGATTCTGAGCCTGTTTATTATCAAGCGCTTGCAATTTCTAAATTGCCGCCTACATATGAAAATCAAAAACAATTGTATGATATTGCTCAATTAGAGGATTGTGATGAAGCAAGTCAATTAGCTGATACAATCTTAATGAATATGCGTAAACAGCTTGATTCTCAAGTTGGTCCTAATTATATTGATAATGTTTTATATGAGGATTCACTTATAAGATGGAATATATCTTCTCCAATTACATATTCTATCTTTGCTGATCCAAGTGTTTCAAAAGATAATATTAATGCAGTAAAAGAAGCTTTTTTGGATTGGCAATCCGTAACTAACGGTGTTATTAAATTCAAAGAAACCCAAGGTAATAAGAATGCAAATATATGTATAAATTTTATTGATGATATATCTTTGAAAGATACATATGAACCAAATAAAGTTGGTAAAACTATTCCATCAACAAATAATGAAAAACTTCAAAAAATGGATATTTATCTTAGAAAAGTTAATCCAAGTGAGCAAAACTACAATAAAGACCAATTTTATACTGTTGCTTTGCATGAAATTGGTCATGCATTAGGTCTTGGCGGACATAGTGCTGATCCTAATGATGTTATGTATTATACCGGTGATTATATAGATGAAACGACAGTTAAAAAAGATATAACAAAAAGAGATATAAATACTCTTAATTTATTATATAAAATGGTTCCGGATATAATTGATAAGCCTATTAATCCGAATGAATATAATAATTTGTTCTATCACGAGATCTTAACTACATACCCCGGTGAAAATTTTGAACTTGAAACAAAAAGATTATTGGCTGAATTGCAAAAGGATAGAAAAAATATCATTGTTTGGGTTGATTTAGCTATTAATTATGCTTTCAAGAAACAATATGCACGTTCTAATTATGTTCTGTATAATGTACTTCCTTTAGTAGAAACAGATGTACAAAATCAACATGTAATTTTATATAATTTAGCTGTTAATTATTATAAGATGAAAGATTACGAGAATTCTTCTAAATATCTATTAATTGCAGAAAATTTGAAATCTGATTTAGATACTCAGATTTTAAGTACATTTTTAGATGTTAGATTTGGAAGATTAGAATTAGCTAAAAAGAAGTTAAGAATATTAATTCAACAATATCCTGATAATATCGAGGTTGCTCTTAAACTTGCTGAGGTCTATCATATAGAAAAAGACAAAAAAATGGAAAAAGAAGTTATTAATAGTTTGATTAAACGAAATCCCCAAGCGGCAAGAGATAGAAGAGTGCTGAAGTATAATGCAAAAAATAATAAGTACCAAACAACTAAAAAGTAGAAACTAAATCATATTCAATAGCTCCTGTTATTTTTACGGTGATTATATCACCTGGTGTAACAGGAGTTTTTGTATCAATAAATACTAATCCATCAACTTCCGGTGCGTCTTTATATGTTCTTCCTACTACCATGCCGTCTGAATTAATTGCTTCTATTATGCAGTCAATTTTCTTGCCGATTAGTTTATGATTTATTTCTTTAGATACTTTTTGTTGTAATTCCATTAGTTGCTTTTTTCTTTGCTTTTTTATTTTAGCAGGTATTTGGGGTCTTAGTTTATAAGCTTTTGTATTCTTTTCACGTGAAAATTCAAATACGCCAAGTTTATCTATTTTCATTTCTTTTATGAAATTATATAATTCCTGAAAATCTTCTTCTGTTTCTCCTGGGTAGCCTACAATGAATGTTGTTCTTATAGCAACAGATGGTATGAGTTTTCGTATTTTCTTTATTAATTTTTTATTATCTATAACAGGTCTATTCATTGCCTCAAGCATGTTTTGACTTACATGTTGAAGCGGAATATCAATGTATTTAACAACTTTATCCAGTTTATTAATTGTTTCTAAAAGTTCATCTGTTATAAATGACGGATATGTATACATAATACGTATCCAACTTAATTCTTCTATTTTATTTAGTTCAATTAACAGTTCTTTTAATGATGGTTTTCCATATATATCTTTGCCATAGCTGGTTGTATCTTGGGCAATTAAGACTATTTCGTTTACGCCTTTCTGGGCAAGCTCTTTTGCTTCTTTAACAATATTTTCTATTTTTCTTGATTTATATGGACCTCTTAATTGCGGAATTATACAGTATCCACAATTAAAGTTGCAGCCTTCAGCTATTTTGATATATGAACTTGCTCCCATTGTAATTTGTTGACGTTTTACATCTTCGGGATAGTTATATTCAGGATTTTCATTTACTTCATATCTTGTTTTTTTGTCTTTTGTAATCTTTTTTATTACATCAACAATTTTATCTATATCTGATGTTCCTAAAAAAGCTAATGCTTCAGGAATTAATTCTTGTAATTCCTTTTTATGTTTTTGGGGCAGACATCCGGTTATAACTATTTTTTTACCTGCGTTTATCATATCAAATATTGATTTTACTGATTCTTTTTCTGCATCATTTATGAATGAACAAGTATTAATGATTACAATATCTGCTTTTGTTTCATCAAGAGTTATTTTATATCCGTTTTGGATTAATTTCCCAAGCATTAGTTCAGAGTCAACTAAATTTTTTGCGCACCCGTGATTTATTAAAGCAATCTGTCTCATTATATTTTCTTTCTTTTAAATATTTTTATATCATTTTCTTGTTTAACTATATCGTAATCATTAATAATCATCTCATGAAAATTTTGTGCGTAATCAATTCCGAAATAACGGCTTCCATATTCTATATTGTTAATTGGTAAAATTACGAAATATTCAGGTGGATTTTCTTTGAAATAGTTGATTATTCTTTTCTCTCCGAATACGTCATTATAAAACAGAGGACTTAAATTATAATAAAAATCGTCTCCTTTTCTGTTTGTTATAAAGTTTATAAAACAACCTTCAGGCAATACAACTGTTTTATCTGTATCTTTTGTATTATTAATAATGAAATCTGATACTTTTCTTATCGGTTCACCGTCTTTTTTAAAGGTATAAATATTTCCTTTATTCGTTTCAAGTAGATAATTTTTGTATTTAAGAGATGCAAAATCTTCTGCTGCAAAAAGAAGAATACAAGCGCTCAAAAATATGGGAATAAATTTTTCATAATATTTTGATATTAATATGATTAGAGCAAGTGAACATATTGGAAAAATGAAAATTCCCATATGATTTACATTAAGGTAAAAGAAAGATTTTGCACTTGCTGTTATTGCGCATAATAACAATATAAAAAGAGGTTTATTTTCATATAACTTTTTAATATTAATAAAAAATAAAATTAAATTTATTAATGGAATAATACCGAATATTGCAAAGATTTTGTTTTGCAATATTAAATGCTTGATATATGAAAAATCAAAAAATACTCCTACTTTTAAGAAAAATATTTTTAAAGTAGGCGCATTTATAAGATTTTGAAATAATATAATTGTATCTTTTATTTGGTTGATATTAATTCCTTGTAAAAGGATATACCCAAAACATATAAAAGGTGTCAAAATAAAACATCCTAAAGATTTAATTATGTTTTTTATTCCTATTGGTTTAACAAATATAAGTACATAAGCTAACACTAAAGGGTAGAAACTGAATTCGTATTTGTTTGTAATACTTATTCCTGCAAACAGGCATGATAAATATGCCATTTGGGCTTTCCCGTTTTTTATATATCTTATGAGAAAAAGCACTGATATTAAAAATGAAGATAATGCATAAATTATTGCAAATGAATATGTCAGATTTGAATTATATAAAAATGTTGTAAAAACAAGAGAGAACATTATTAATATAGAGAATAAAAAACAAATATGTTTTTTTAAAAACTCTTTTGCAAGTAAATATAAAGTAATTATTATAATTAAAGAGTTGATTATGCCTGCAAAATATAAAGTATTTATTTTTTGTCCGAATAAAGATAGAAGAATAGCATTAAACTGATATGATAAAGGTCCGTAAATATTAAAAATATCTTTATACAATACTTTTCCTTGCAATATTTGTTGAGGAATGTAGAATTCTCTGCCTGTATCAATCAGTAATAATCCTTGATGTAAAAAGAAAAATGGCAGAATTAAACAAAATATAAGAATTAATAATAGAATAATTCCTTTATCACTTTTAATAAAATTTTGCATAATAAATCCTTTTAATCAAAAGATAAAGTTAACTGTGGTACATCGTGCATTTTTTGTTTTGATTTTTTCTTTGATAAGTCTTTAGAATAATCTTTTTGCATTTTATTCATTAAATCTTGTGCTTTAGAAACAACACAATCAGGAAGTCCTGCCATTTTAGCAACTTGTATGCCGTAACTTTTGCTTGCACTTCCTTCTACTACTTTTCTTAAAAATTTTATTTCTCCATTTTCTTCTGAAAGAGTTATTCTGTAATTTTTTATTTGTTCAATGGAATTAGGCATTACATTAAGTTCATGGTAGTGAGTTGCAAAAATTGTTCTTGCTTTTATCTTTGTTGCAATATATTCTGCAACTGACCAAGCTATTGCAACGCCATCATAAGTAGAAGTTCCTCTTCCTATTTCATCAAGTAGAATGAGGCTTTTTTCGGTTGCGCTGTTTAAAATGTATGCAGTTTCATTCATTTCAACCATAAAAGTAGATTGACCTAATGACAAATCATCAACAGCGCCGACTCTTGTAAAGATTTTATCTACAATACCTATTCTTGCATATGAAGCAGGTACAAAAGAACCTATTTGAGACAATAGAACAATTAAAGCATTTTGTCTCATATATGTAGATTTCCCTGCCATATTAGGACCGGTTAATATCATAAATTGAGTATCTTCATAATTATGGATATCAGCAATTAATTTTAAATCGTTAGGAACATATTGACCCATTGGTAAGATTTTTTCTACAACAGGATGTCTTCCGTCTTTTATATATAATTCATTCGTATCAACAATTTCAGGTTTTATATAGTTTGACTCTATTGCATTTATTGCAAATGATAACAAAACATCAACTCTCGCAAGAAAATGAGCAGTTTCCTTAATAATATCAACAAATGATTTTGAATATTCTACAAGGTCAGAGAATATCTTTTGTTCAAGCTCTATAGATTTGAACTGAGCAGAGAAAACATCTGTTTCGTGTTTTTTTAGTTCTTCTGTCATATATCTTTCAACATTAGTAAGAGTCTGCTTCCTGATATAATTCATTGGAACTTGTGAAAGATTTGATTTTGTAACTTCAATAAAAAATCCGAAATTTCTGTTATAACTTACTCTAAGATTTTTTATTCCCGTTATTTCTTTTTGTTCATTTTCAAAATTTTTGAGCCATTCTTCACCGCCGGTTAACAGGCTTCTGTAATAATCTAAGTCACTATTTACGTTATCTTTTATTATTCCGCCGTCTTTTATTGTTATTGAGGCATTATCATCAATTGTTCTGTTAATTATAGATGCGAATTCAACTAAATCAGTAACTCTATCAGTAAAACCGTTTAGGTATGGATTTTGGAAGTTTTTAAATAAGTTTTCGAAATTAGGGAATAGTGCAAATGTATCTTTAAGTGCTAAGAAATCTCTTGGGTTGACACTTCCGTTACTCAATTTTACTGCTAAACGTTCAAGATCACATATTCTATCCATAAGGTTAGAAATATTTAATCGACTTGGGGCATTATTTATGAGTTCTTCAACGGCATTCAATCTTGTATTTAATTCATCTATGTTTTTAATTGGTTGAGTTATCCAAGATTTTAAAAGTCTTGAGCCCATTGGAGTCTTAACTTTATCAATAGCCCAATATAGGCTGCCATATTTAGACTTATCTCTTGAAGTTTCTATTAATTCAAGATTTCTTCTTGTCGAGGCATCTATTGAAACAAATTCTGATATAGAATAAGGTTTAATTACATCAAATTTGGGCAAAACACCTTTTTGTGTTTCAAGAATATAATCAATCATTGCACCAGCTGCATAGAAAGCCGGTTTGAATTCTTCAAATCCAAATGCTTCAAGTGAAACTACATTAAATACTTCTTTTATTTTTTTTATTGCATTATCTTCATCATATGATGATAACGGCATTTTTGTGCAAGGATATATAGCTGTAATGGAATCAGGCAAATCAATTTTTTCTTCGGGAACTATTTGAAACGGCATAATTTTTTGTTTTTTTATAGGCGTTAATATTTCAGCCGGTTTTATTCTTGCCAGTTCAGACAAAATTTCTTCTAAAGAACCTTTTGTAACTTTAAATTCACCTGTTGATATATCCGTATAAGCAAGCCCAAATAAATTATTAACCTTTATTATTGATGCTAAGAAGTTATTACCTGTAGGTTCAAGTAGATTAACTTCGGTTATGGTACCAGCGGTAATAGTTTTAACTATATCTCTTTTAACCAAGCCTTTAGCATCTTTAGGGTTTTCCAATTGTTCACATATGGCAACTTTTATATTTTCATGTAGAAGTTTTGGAATATACATATTTAAAGATTTTACAGGGATTCCTGCCATTGGAACTTTCCCGATAGCACCGCCATCTTTATGGGTTAGAGTTAATCCGAGAACTTTTGAGAAAATAATAGCATCTTCAAAGAATCCTTCGTAAAAATCCCCCATTCTGTACAATAAAACTACTTCCTGATAGTTTCTTTTTATATCAAGAAATTGTTTGAACATTGGTGTGGCAAGTTCATAATCTACATCAATACTGTTTGAATTCTTGATTTCTTCATTTGTCATAGCTATAATGTATTACAAATTCCGCTTATTTTCAACGAATATACATATCTTAGTAAAGGAGTTTTAATGAAAGGTTGTTTAAGTTTTATTATCAAGACTGTTATTGCTGTTTTGGTATTTTTTGGTCTTTTACATTTAGGAGTAATTGATTTTATAAAGGATAAAATACAAGAATATAGAACTGAAACATCTTCTCAAGAAAAGATGATTGATAAAACCAAAGATGTTGTTGATTTATCTGAAATTGAAGATGAATATACTATTGATAAAAATTTAAAAATATTAAAAAACAGAATGATAATTGCGGAGCATAATGCAAGCGGACAAAAAATGATTATGATTGAGCCGAAAGATGGCGATATACTTACAAAAGAAGATATTAAAAGTGATAATATACAAACTAAAATTGATGAAATAGTAAATAAATATAAATATAAAGTTGTAAAATTTGATAAAATAGAAGTTGTAAAACATGGTTCATTAGATGGTTTAGGTCAGACTGTTCCATATGTTAAGGTTATTGCTCAAATATCGAATCTTCCGATAAAAGATATGGAAGGCATTGTGGGTGTTGCAGAGTTAGAAGAAGGTAATAATCTTATTATTTTATCTGTAAATGAAAAAGATAAATACTCTCAGATTGTTGCAGATGCATTTTATAAGAAAGTGAAATAATGCTTAAGCAATATGAAAAATTGATGCGAAGATGTATAAAACTTGCAAAGAAAAGTGAGGGGCATGTATCTCCTAATCCATTGGTAGGTTCTGTAATTTTTGATGATAATTATAGAATAATATCAGAAGGCAGGCATGAAGAATATGGTAAAAATCATGCCGAAAGAAATGCAATTCTTTCAGCAAAAGAAGATTTAAAAGGAAAATCTATAATTGTTAATTTAGAACCTTGTTCTCATTATGGAAAAACCCCTCCTTGTGCTGATTTAATTATAGAAAAAGGAATAAAAAAAGTTGTTATAGGAACGCTTGACCCAAACCCTATAGTAGCGGGAAATGGAGTAAAAAAGCTTAAAAATGCAGGTATTGAAGTTATAACAGGTATTCTTGAAAATGAATGTAGAGAATTAAATGAAATTTTTTTTAAAAACCAGTTGGAAAAGGCTCCATTTATAACTATAAAAACAGCAACAACCCTGGATGGTAAAATAGCAACAAAAACAGGTTCTTCAAAATGGATAACAGATGAATTTTCCCGCTATGAAGTACAAAAACTGAGAAACAAATATGATGCAATTTTAACAAGTTCAGCAACAGTTATAAAAGATAATCCTTCAATGACATGCAGAATGAAAAACGGAAGGAACCCTGTAAGAATAGTAATTGATACAAAGCTTTCAACTCCTAAAAATAGTAAAATCTACAATAATGACGGGACAAAAGTATTTATTGTTGTCGGAGAAAATGTATCAGATAAAAAAATCAAAGAACATACAAAAAATGCAGAGTTTATAAAATGCCCTTTAAAAGATGAACATGTAGATATGAAAAAAGCTGTTGAATTACTTTATAATCAAAGAATTAAAAGTATTTTAGTTGAAGCAGGTTCTAAGCTTAACAATACCTTCGTGCAAGAAAAATTAGCCGATAGACTTATACAATTTATAGCTCCTAAAATATTAGCAGATAAAGATGGGGTCAGTTTTATACAAGGCTGCGAAAGAAATGAAATTGCGGAATGTAACAATTTAATTTTTGTATCGACGAAACGCTTAAAAAGCGATATAATATTAATATCTGAGTTTATATATGAATAAAGATTTTGAGGGAAAGCTTTATGATTGAAAGTGTTTCTATTGCAAGTGTTTCAGCTCCTATAAAACAGCGGAATAAACCGTTGTCTGTTGCTCCTTTAAAATCTTATAAAGAAAATAAGGTAAAACCATATTTTGATAGTTTTATTAAGCATGCAAAACAATCAACTCCTGTTTTATTAATATTGACAGGTGCGTGGACAGCTATAGATAAAGGTTCTAAAAATATACCTATAAAAAAATCTTTAATGAATAACTTTGTAGGCTTTTTTGTACCGGTATTAGTTGCTTCTTCTGCTTTGCTTGCCGGAATTGAGAATAAAAAAACTTCCGAAAATAAGAAATAAAATGTTTTAATAAAAATTTTTAATGTATAATACTTATATGAATCAAGATTTGGCGGAAAAATTATATAGTTTACAGAAAAATGTACTTGAATTGCATAATCTTTTCGACTTGAACATGGTTGCAAATCAGTCAAGGACAATAGAAGATTTATTATCTAAGGTTGGTTTTCTGGTAAAATCTTCTTTGGGATTAAAAAATATTAGATTTTTTCTTTTAAATAACGGTATATTTCAAACTAAAAATATAGTGTCTGATTCGGATATGGATTTTGAGTTTGATGCTGAGAATGCTCCGTTCTTGCAATCGGGTTCAGATGATATTATTAAAGTTACAAACCAGGAAGGAATAATATATAAGGCGTTCTGGAATACATATAAATTACATGAACTGCATGCAGAATATCTTAAGATTTTTAGTAATGAAATACAGGCTTTCTGTGTTTGTTCTATAGGTAAGAAAGAAGACGGCTCTGAGTTTTCAGAAGATGATTTCAGATATATTAATCAAGTATTTACTTGCGTAGAACCGATTATGAGAAAGTTTATACAAACAAAAGAGCAAGAAACTAAGATAATAGAATTAAATAAGACTCTTCATAATCTTTCTATTCTATATAATATTTCTCAAGCAGTTAACTTTATTGATGATTTAAAAAGATTGATAAGTGTAATTCTTGATAAGGCAATCGAAACTGTTAATGCAGAAAAAGGGTCATTAATGTTATATGATCCGTCTGATAATACATTGCAGGTGAAGGTTGTATATGGGCTAAAAGATAAGAAACATGAAGATGATATAAATAATGGTTTGGTTGAATGCCAAAAGATGAAGCCTGAGAGTGGTATTGCCGGGAAAGTTTTCACAGAGAAGAAGTCAATTATTACAAATCTCGGCGGGCAAGATCCGAGATTTAACAAATTTTCAGATGATAGCAATGTTTCTTCTTTGATTTGTGTTCCCTTAATTGCTAAAGGTGAGTGTATAGGTATTATAAATATTACTAATAAGAAAAATGGAAAGTTATTTAATAAAAAAGACTTAGAATTTGTAGAGGCATTAGCAAATCAAGCTGCAATAGCGGTAGACAATGCTCAATTATATGAACTTGCAACAAAGGATGGTTTAACTAAATTATATATTCACAGACATTTCTATTTCTTATTGGAATCAGAAATAAAAAGGGTACAAAGATATCATCATGTATTATCTCTTTTGATGCTTGATATAGATAATTTTAAACAAGTAAATGATACATATGGCCACTTAGTTGGTGATATGGTTTTGAAAGAAATAGCGTCAACTATTCAGAAAACAATAAGACACGTAGATATTCCGGCAAGATATGGTGGAGAAGAATTTACTATAATATTACCTGAAACAGCTGCTTTAAATGCTGTTATTATAGCGGAACGTCTAAGAAAGAGAATAAGTGAGATAGAAGTTAAAGTTGATGAAGAAACAGTAATAAGTCCGACAGTAAGTATTGGTATATCAGAGTATCCTAATGCATCAGAAGATATAAAAGAACTTATTGATTGGGCAGATAAAGCATTATATGTGTCAAAGGAGAATGGTAAGAACTGTATTCACTTATATTTTGACGGAATGTTTACTCGTTATAATCCATCATAGTTCTTTGTAAACAATCCTAAACTTTTTGACATGGCTAATAAACCTAATAGCATTATTGCAATATAATTATATAGTAAAGTATATCTAAAAAGGTAAAGATATTGAAAATAGCAATATATCCTGGCAGTTTTGATCCTATTACAAAAGGACACTTAGATGTGCTAAAGCGTGCTGCAGATATTTTTGATAAGGTTATTATTGTTGTTTCAGTGAATGTAAATAAGAAAAGTTTTTTGCCTTTAGAAGATAGACTATCGTTAATAAAAGAATCTTGTAAAGATTTAGTAAATGTTGAAATTGATAGTTTTGACGGTTTAACTATTGAATATGCGAAAAAGAAAAATGCAAATGTATTAATCAGAGGACTGAGAGCAGTTTCAGATTTTGAATATGAAATGCAGTTATCCCAAGCCAATAGTGCATTATGTTCAGACATACATACAGTTTTTTTAATAACAAAGCCGAAATATAACTTTATATCATCAGGTACTGTAAGAGAAATTGCTTTGATGAAGGGGGATGTCTCGAAATTTGTACCGGAGCCGGTAGCAAAATATTTAGAATTGAAATATACGAAAGGTTAAAACCATGACAGAGTTAAGAGTTAGTCATTTAATAGATGAAGCAGATGAATTATTAGATAATAAATTCCATGTTGGAAGTTATTGTTTATTTATGAATACTGATGATATACAAGATATTTTAAGTAAGATAAGAGCTATTTTGCCGGAAGAAATTAAAACGGCAGAAATGATTCTAAAAAGACGAGACGATATATATATGGAAGCACAAAGCAGAGCTGATAGAATCATTTCAGAAGCTCAAAATACAGCTGCAAATATATTAAGTGAATCTGAATTAATCAGAGCAGTAAGAGAAAAAGCGGCTAAAATTCAAGAACAGGTTAAAGAAAGCTGTGAAGAAATGAAGAATAAAGCAACTGAAGAAGCAGATGCTTTAAGAAGAAGTGCATACCAAGATGCTATGCAGACAAAAGAAGGTGCTCAAGCATATGCTGAACAAGTTTTAAATAATTTAGAACGTGATATTGAGCAAATTCACAGGATTGTTAGAAATGGACAAGACTATTTGGCTCAACAAAAAGATAAAGCAAAAGTTTTACCATCTGATTATAATAATTCTAAAGTATATGCAGAAAATTAGTTTGAATTATAAGTTCCATTAATACTTGGAGGGAATTTGGCAAGTAAAGTTGTAAAACAACCAGATGCGCTAATGCTTAAAATGATGCCGCAAAGTGTTGATGCGGAAGAAGCTGTTATTGGGGCAATTTTAGTAAACCCGATATCATTAGGACGTATTGTTGAATATTTAAAGCCTGAAAGTTTTTATAAACCTGCTCATAAAATTATTTATGAAGCAGTATTAGAACTTTTCAGAAAAAATGAACCGATTGATATTGTTACGGTATCTGAATATTTGAGAGATAAAGAGGAATTAGAAAATGCAGGTGGCCGTTCTTATATAAACGATTTGGCTATGAATGTTGTAACTACTGCAAATATTGAATATTATGCAAAGATTATACGCGAGAAGGAAATCAAACGTGCATTAATCAATGCAGGTTCCGAGATAGTTGCTAATGCTTATGAAAACGAAGATACTGATATTGTTCTTGATAATGCTCAAAAAATGATTTTTAATATTGCGGCTCAGAAAGATACTTCTGATTTAGTGGCTATACAAGATTTAGTTGTATCAAGTTATGAAACTATAGAAAGACGTTTTAATAATAAAGATGAATTAGTCGGTGTTACAACCGGTTTTTATGATTTGGATAATATAACCTCAGGACTTCAAAAATCAGATTTAATAATTCTTGCGGCACGTCCTTCAATGGGAAAAACCGCATTTGCTTTAAATCTGGCTCAAAATGTTGCATTAAAAGGGAAGAAAGGTGTTGCTATATTTTCATTAGAAATGCCCAAGCAGCAGCTGGTAAGTCGTATGTTGTGCGCTGAAGCTGAGGTTGATTCTCAAAGAGTTCGTACAGGTAATTTGCAGCCTAAAGACTGGGAAAAACTAGTTGATGGTATGACAAGACTTTCAGATGCAAAAATATATATAGATGATGCGTCTGGAGTTACAGCGACTGATATAAAAGCTAAATGCAGAAGATTAATGATGGAAGAAAAAGATCTTGGGTTAGTTGTAATTGACTATTTACAATTAATGGAAGGCGGTGGAAATCCTAATGACAGAAACCAGCAAATATCTGCGATTTCACGCTCATTAAAAGGTTTAGCAAGAGAATTGGATGTCCCTATTATTGCGCTTTCACAGTTATCACGCGGTGTTGAACAAAGACCCGATAAAAGACCTATGTTATCTGACTTAAGAGACTCCGGTGCCATAGAACAAGATGCTGATATTGTTATGTTTATATATAGAGATGAATACTATAACCGTGATAATGTTGAAAATAAAGGTAAAGCTGAAATCATTATTGCTAAACACAGAAATGGTTCAACTGGTACAATTGAGTTATTGTTCCAATCCAATATAACAAAGTTTAAAAATCCGACTAAAACTACGGAATTTTAAACTAACCTTTTAATTCATTGTAAAGTTCACCAATCATATATAGACTTCCTGTTATGATTTTTAATTCGGGTTTTTGTAAAAATTCTTTTAATTGGTTTCTTCTAAACTGTTGAATATTTTTAATCTGAGGATTGTTATTTCTATATTCTTCAAAAGATATTGCATTTTTATTATTGAATTCATAAAAATAAATTTCATCATCTTCATTAAATAGTATTTTTGCAATTTCTTTATAATTTTTAGTATTTAAAGTTGAATATAAGAAGATTCTTTTTTGATTATTGAAATAGTAATCAAGACTTTTTTTCAGTTCTTTTGCGGCATCAGGATTATGAGCTCCATCAATCAATAGATTTTTATCTTTAATATATTCAAGTCTTGCCGGCCATTTGGCAGTTTTAAGACCTTCAATTATTGCTTCGGTTTTGATTTTTAGAAATTCAACAGCCTGTAAAACTATTGAAAGATTAGCTTTTTGATATAGTCCCAACAGCGGAAATTCGCATTTTATATCTTCAATGGAAACGTAGTTATTTCCGTTTTCATAATTCATATTTACATAATTTGTAGCAACTATTAGTTTTGCTTTTTTTTCTTCGGCTGCAATTTTTATTACTTTGAATCCTTTATTTGAAATTTCTGTTATTATTGTTGATTTTGGTTTTATTATCCCTGCTTTTTCAAATGCAATTTTTTCTATTGTATTTCCGAGCCTGTCCGTATGATCAAGTGAAATTGATGTGATTATTGAAAGAATCGGTTTTTTACATACGTTGGTGGCATCAAATCTTCCGCCAAGACCTGTTTCAATTACAGCTATTTTAACTTTATTATCAGCAAAGTATTTAAAAGCTATTGCTGTTAATATTTCAAATTCTGTAAGGTGAATATTTTTCTTTTCGGCTATAGTACATATTTTTTCTATATATGAAGCAAAATCTTCTTTCGAAATATCAATATTATTAATTTTTATACGTTCCGTATATTCAACCAAATGAGGGCTTGTATATAGTCCTGTCTTATATCCCGCACATTTTAATATGTTTGCTAAGATAGAAGATACAGAACCTTTTCCGTTTGTACCTGCAACATGTATTATTTTAATTTTATCCTGAGGATTGCCTATCAGTTTTAATATTGCTTGAATTCTTTCAAGTCCAAGGTTTATATAAAATTTTCCTTGAGATGTTAAGAGTTCTTTTGCTTGTTCATAGTTCATTTTATTGTACTTTTCAATTGTTTTACAATTTCTTCTGTCGGATTTGCTTTAGCAAGTTCTTTTGCTTTAGCTTGCATATCAGATAATTTTTCTTTATTATTCATTATTTCTTTTATTTTGTTTAGTAAATTATCACCATTACATTCAGAATCTTCCAAATACAAGGCAACACCTTTTTCACACATTTCTTTTGCATTTTTTCTTTGGTGATCTTGTGCAGCATAAGGATATGGTATAAGTATTGAAGCTAAGTGGCATTGAATAATTTCTGTTAAACTTAATGAACCGGCTCTTGCGATTACTAAATCAGAAGCTTTTAACGGATATACCATTTCATCAAAATATGGGCATATCATTAAGTTGTTATTATTTTTAAATTCAGGATATTTTGTTTCTAAATCAATTACTGTATCATTATATTTTTTCTTTCCTGTCTGTAAAATTACATAGGCATTCATATCTTCACTTAGTGTTTTTATAATATCTACCATAGCGGAATTTATTGTCTTTGCACCTTGCGAACCGCCCATGGCAAATATAACTTTTTTGTCCAAAGGAATATTAAGTTTTTTCTTAGCTTCTTCTTTTGTTACAGTAAAGAATGCTTCACGAACCGGATTTCCGTTAAATATAATATTATTTGATTTTAGAACTTTTTTTGAATTTTCAAATGCAACAGAAACAATCTTAGCATTTGGAGCTGCCATTTTTGATACTAAACCTGGTACTGAATCACAATCATGAATCATATATGGTTTTTTCAAATTTATTGCAGCAGTTACGATTGGTGCTGAAACATAGCCGCCTGTTGTAAATATAGCATCAGGCTTATATTCTTTAATATATTTTCTTGCTTTCAAAAATGCAAAGAAAAATTGTATTAGCCATTTTATAAGTTCAGGACTCAATTTTCTTGGCATTCCTGATACATTAACAGGTAGAAATTCAACATTCGGATATTTTTGAACTATTTCAAATTCCAAATTTTGGGGATTTCCAATATAATAAATTTTTTCGGTATCTTTTTCTTTTAGTAATTTTTCAACTACGGTAAAGGCAGGGTATATATGTCCTCCTGTACCGCCACCTGAAATAAAATATGTTTTATTATTGTCTGACACTTGGGAACCTTCTTATTCTTTTCTTTGATATATTGAGTAAAACTCCGATCATACACATTGTAATAAATAAAGAGGTACCGCCATAACTAATAAATGGCATTGGAACACCTGTTGCAGGAAGCATAGAGCTTGCTACAGATATATTAATAAATGCTTGAAGACAAATTGAAACCGTAATACCCGCTGCTAAAAGCTTGCCAAAAATATCCTCACATTTTGCGGAAATAAGTAATCCTCTTTGTAAAAATGCAAGGAATAAACCTATTATTAAAAGACAACCGATAAATCCGAATTCTTCAGCAAATACTGCATATATAAAGTCCGTATGTCCTTCAGGCAGCCAACCTAATTTTTGTCTTGAATTTCCGTATCCTTCACCAAAGAATCCGCCTGCAACAAATGCTAACATTGATTGAATTATATTATAACCTGCTCCATATGGGTCTGCCTCAGGATGAAGCCATGTTTCAATTCTTTGTTTTTGATATGAATGGAATACAAAACTTAATCCAAATATTCCCATCCCTATTGCAGATATAATTAACTTTATGCTACCGCCTGCCGCAAAATACATAAACATTGATGATGCTAATAAAATAAGTACCATACTTAAGTTTGGCTGTTTAAAAATTAATCCGGCCATAATTAATATTGGAATAAAATATTTATATAATTTGCTGTTAAAAAGATTTATATCCTTAGAAAATGCACTTGCAAGAAGCATTATTACAGAAAGTTTTGCTGCTTCAGACGGTTGGAATTGTATCGGTCCAATGGTTAGCCATCTTTGAGCTCCGTTTACTGTTGTTCCAAAGAAATGGACTCCAATTAGAAGTACTATTATTGTCCAAGCAAACGGTATAGATAATTTGTTTAAGACTTTATAATTAATTCTGCTTATTGTAAACATTCCGAAACAGCCGAGAATAAACCATATAAATTGCCTTGCAACAAAAAATGTTGAATGTGTACCTTGAATTATACACTTTGGTGCGCCTGCTGAAAATATTGCCAAAAAACCTACTATAATCAAAAACAAGACTATAAATATAAGCGTATTATCATATGAAGACAGAATTACTCCGTCATTATTATTGTTTTGTCGACTATAGTTTGGATTTGACATAGTTCTTAAACACTTCTCCTCTGTGTTCATAGCTGTTGAACATATCGTAGCTTGCACAAGCCGGTGATAAAAGTACAATTTCATTATCTAATTTTAATGATGTATCAATCGCTTCTTCAAGTGAATTTGATAATATTATATTATCAAATCCGTTCTTCTCCATATTTTCTTTAAAGCGTTGAGTAGCTTCTCCTATAAGAATTACAGTTGAAACATATTTATTTATGTAGTCTTTACAAAATTCGGTTAAATCAGTATTTTTATCCCTGCCGCCTGCAATTAAGGTTAATTTTTTACCTTCAAATGCTTTTATTGCAACAAATGATGCTTCCGGGTTTGTTGCTTTGGAATCGTTATAAAATGATTTACCTTGAACATCAGCTACATATTCAATTCTGTGTTCTACTGCTTTGAAAGACATAATTTGTTCTTTTATATGTTCATTTGAAATTCCGATAAGTTTAGCAACAACAATTGCACACATTGTATTTTGATAATTGTGTTCACCTACTAATGAAATTTCGTTTAGTTTTATTATTTCTTCTTCTTTGTCTTTTTTGAAATAAATTGCATCGTTCTTTATATAACAACAATTTTTCTCAAGCTCTTTTGCATATATAAATTTCTCACCTTTATATTGTTGCGCAAATTTATATATTGTTTCATCTGCACCTGAAAATATCGCATACATTGGCTGTTTGTAATCTTGGAAAAGACTTGCTTTTGCATCGAAATAGTTTTGTAATCCGCCGTGCCAATCAATATGATCAGGCGTAAATGTAAGAAAACATGCAATTTGTGGTCTGAATGTGGGTGCTGTTGCCAATTGGAATGAACTAACCTCACATACATAATAATCAGGATTCTTTTCTATTAATGATGTTGGAGGTACTCCTATATTTCCGCATACAGGTGCATTATATTCACTATTCAAAATATGTGATGTTAAAAATGTTGTTGTAGTTTTACCATTAGTTCCCGTGATTGCGATAAATGGAGCTGTTGCTTCAAGATAGGCAAGCTCTACTTCACCTATTACAGGTATATTTTTTTCTTTTAGTCTAGAAAATATCTCGCTTTTAGGCGGAATCCCGGGGCTTGTTATTGCTATATATGAGTCATTAATAAATTCATCACTATGAAATCCTGTTTCAATTTTGATTCCTTCTTTTTCAAGTTCTTCAACAGTCTCTTTATCTTTATCCTGCAATGGTTTTGATTCGGTTATATAACAATCGGCTCCTTTATTTGATAAATATTTTGCTGCTGCTATACCGCTTTTGGATAATCCTAAAATAAGAACTTTTTTATCTGTCCATTTTCTTTTCATAAAATTACCTACCATAAATTTTTAAAAAGTACTACTGCTATTGTACAGAAAATCAATGTAACTAAAGAAAATACAGTCACAATCTTGTTTTCATTCCATCCGCATAATTCAAAATGATGATGAATCGGACTCATCTTAAAGATTCTTTTTCCTGTCAATTTGAAGCTTGTTACTTGAATAATAACAGATAATGTTTCTATGCAGAAAACAATACCAATAAATAAAATCCAAAGTTCAAATTTGCCCATAACAGCAATTGTGCCTAATAATCCACCTAAAGCTAAGGAGCCTGTATCTCCCATAAATACTTTCGCAGGGTATCTGTTATAATGCAAAAATGCTATTGCAGAACCAACTGTTGCAGCTGATATTATTGCTAAATCAGTATGACCTGTTATTGCACATATTATTGTACAAGCAACCATTGCAACTGCTATATTAGATGAGGCTAATCCGTCTAAACCGTCTGTTAGGTTAACTGCATTAGATACACCCGTCATAAAAAGAATTACAAAGAACGGATATATATAATGTAAATCTAGACTGTATTGACCTATGTTTAAATATGTTTGACCTGATATTGTCATATAAACAGCAGGAAGTATTGATATGGCAATTTGTAAAAACAGTTTGTTTCTTGGTGTTAATCCTGCTTTATTTGCTTTATGTTTTATTTTACCTATGTCATCACTTAAACCTGCAAGCATAAAAAAGAATAAAGTCATAAGTGTTATTAATGCTGCAGGAGTTAGTGATTGATTCATTGTTAAAGCTGCTAATGATGCCAATATAATAGGAATTATTATAAATACACCACCTGTTGTCGGGGTACCTGCTTTTTGTGCGTGGCGTTCAGGTGCATCATCTAAAATATACTGTGTGTACATTTTTTTCTTTAAAAAATCTATATATACAACTCCGAATAATAGAGTTAATACAAATGCAACAAGCATTGAAACTATAATTAATATGTTAAACTCCATGATTATTTATCCAGCTCCTCAATTATTTCTTCAAATTTCATAAATCGTGATGCTTTTAGTAAAATGTTTGAACCTTTCGGCAGATTTTTTTTGATAAAAGCAACTAAATCTGTTTTATTATCGAAGTGAATAGTTTTTTTATTTGTTGGATTTATATGTTTAGCAAGTTCTCCTATTGTCAGGACATAATCGCATTCAAATTGTTCTAAGAATTTACCTGTTTCTTTATGGTATTCTTCCTCGTTTAATCCTAATTCACCCATATCGCCTAAAACTACTGATTTTGGTGATTCTGTATATAATAAAAATGTTTTTAATGCAGCTTTAACGGATTCGGGATTTGAATTATAGCTGTCGTTGATAATTTTAAATCCGTTGATTTCTTTTATATCCCATCTTTTTTCAATCGGTGCAAATTCTTCCAAGCCTTTGGCTATAATATCTGCTGCTAACCCTGCATGTAGTCCTGCTTCTATTACACTTAGAGCATTTTGTATATTATGTTCACCACCGACGTTAAGTATATATTCTTGATTTTTGTATTTGAACCGGCAGCTTCTTGATGTCATTTCTTTTATTTCTAAATTTCTATCTTCCAAGCTGAAATAAACAGTTTGATGAGTTTTATCGTTTATTTGTTCTATTAGTTCATTTCTATGTGAAATTAGTATTCCTTTAGGATTTAAATATTTTGTAATTTCAAACTTTGCTCTTGCAATATTTAATAAAGAACCCAATCTTCCAATATGTGCGCTTCCGACATTAACAATAACTGCAATATCGGGCTGAGCATATTTTGATAGAAGTTCTATTTCGCCAAGCCCTCTCATCCCCATTTCAACAATAAGATATTTTGTATTATTCTCTAATGAAGATAATGTTTGACATAATCCGATTTCATTATTGTGATTCAAGACAGATTTTACTGTATTTCCTGCATTTTTAAAAACACTGTACATCATTTCTTTTACGGTAGTTTTTCCGCTGCTGCCTGTTATTGCGATTGTATATGGTTTAATTTTGTTTTTATAAAAATTTGCGAGCTGAAGATATGCTTCTTTTGTGTCTTTTACATAAAGGATGAAAGCTGCTTTATTGAATATTTTAGTTCTATCTGATGTAAAATATCCTTTTGCACCTGAATCTATTGCTTTTTCGATAAAATTAGAACCGTCAAATGATTCACCTTTTAACGGAATATATATATCTCCTGCTTTTATTGTTCTTGTATCAGTTGAAAATTCAAATAAATTATTACTGTTTTCACTCTTTATAATTTCGGCATTTGTAGCCTTTAATATCTCACCAAAATCAAGTTTCATATTATCCCCAATTCTTCAATAATTTTACCATAAAACATATGTTTAAACTCAATTGTTAAATTAAATGACCGTTTTTCTTTATTGTGATAATCTTATTTAAAAAGAGGGGTAAAAATATGAAAGAATTTGCTTATAAAATAAGATTAATTATCGCTATAATTATATTTGTTTCAATTATCAGTTTTGGGGTATTTTTATTTTTAAATCCTCAAGTTTTACATAGTCTTCCTATATTGAAGATTGGATTAATATCAGTGGTAACAATTCTTATTGCAGCGTTATTGTTTGGACGCATAGGTTGTTCTTTAGTTTGTCCTTTCGGAATTTTTCAGGAAATAGTTTCTCTGTTTTTTGACAGACAAAATGAAAAAAGACCGAATTGGATTTGGAAATATGTTATTTTATTACTCTTTTTTGTTGTTTTTTGTATTTTAGCCGTCAAATATAAAGAAATTACAGCTTTAAATATTCCTTTTATGTTTTTAGTATTTACCTTTAGTTTGTTTGTTATAACAGGAGTTCTCTCTGCTTTTAAAGACAGAATTTTTTGTACTCATATTTGTCCTTGCGGTACTTTAGTAGGTTTATTGTCAAAAATTTCTTTATTTAAATTAACTATAGATAAAGAAAAGTGTGTATGTTGCGGAATTTGTGAGAGAAGTTGTCCTTCTTGCAGCGTTGAGTCGTTGGAAGAGTTAATAGACAATGAAACTTGTGTTAAATGTTTAAAATGTATGAGTAATTGTCCAAAAGGTGCAATTGGTATAAGCTTTTTAAAAAAGTAGAAAAGAATTATGAATTTTCCAAACTTTGAAAATTTTGAGAAATTTCTTGAGAGTGTAGATTCAGATTTAAAGAAAATTTTTGATTATCAAAAAGAATATATTTTTTGTAAAAAAGGTTGTTCTTTATGCTGTGAAAATGGTGACTATCCATTGTCGGAATTAGAGTTTGAATATATAAAAAGTGCTTATGATAAGCTTGATGAAACAACCAGATTACAAATTGATAAAAATGTAGAAAAAATAAAAAGCGAGAAAAAAGAATTATACTGTTGTCCTTTTTTGATAAATAAAAGTTGCAGTATATATACTCATCGTCCATTCGTTTGCAGAACTTTTGGGGTCCTGACTGAGGATGCAAAAGGGAATCCTGCATATCCATCTTGTGCAGTAAACGGTTTAAATTTTTCTCAGATATATGATAAAGAAAAAAAGCATTTATCTGTAGAGTTAGTTGAAAAAGGCGGATTTAAAATATTTCCTAAGATATTTCGGTTAAATAATAAAGTAATAATGAATCTTCCTCTGGCAAAAGAATTGAATATTGATTTTGGCGAAGCTAAAAGATTAATAGACTTTTTTTGATTTTGTGGAACTCATAAATAAATTTGCCGTCAAGAATAATTAAGTGAGAAGTGAGAGGGTTTATTATGAATATTCAATATCTTGAAGATTTATGCTGCGAGGAAAAATATCTTGATTTTGAAGATGAACAAGAAGAAATAGCGTCATTTAACAGTATTGTTTATAAAGATGATATCTTGCAAATGTATTTAAAAGATATTGGTAAAACTAAACTTTTAAGAAAAGGTGAAGAACAAGAGCTGGGGAAAATTATAATTGAAGGGGATGAGCGTAATTCTTTATTGGCAAAAAAGAAACTTGTTCAAGCTAATTTAAGACTTGTTGTGAGTATCGCAAAAAAATATACAGGTCAAGGTGTTCTGTTTATGGATTTAGTGCAAGAGGGATCATTAGGGCTTATAAAAGCAGCTAATCGTTTTGATTACTCTAAAGGCTTTAAATTTTCAACTTATGCAACCTGGTGGATTCGTCAAACTATAGCAAGGGCTATTGCAAATAATTCAAAAGTAATAAGAATTCCTGTGCATATGATAGATAAAATAAGGCTTGTTAAAAAAGGAATTTTCGAACTAAGTTATAACCTTGGACGAGAACCTTCTATCGAAGAAATTGCAAATAAAATCAGAATACCGATTAAACAAGTGGAAATGGCTCTTAATACAATTAAACTGGAACCTATCAGTTTAGATACTCCGATTGCTGATAATCTTTCTCTTGAAGATTATATTTCTGACGATAATTATCTTTCTCCTGAAGTTAATACACAAGGAAGTATGCTTAGAATTTATATTGAAAAGGTTTTAAATCATTTAACACCAAAAGAAAGAAAAATTATAATAGGTAGGTTTGGTCTTGATGGTAATAAACCGAAAACATTAGAGGAATTAGGTAGAAATATGGGCTTTTCAAAAGAAAGAATCAGGCAGATAGAATGTATTGCATTAAGAAAATTACGAGGTATTGAAAATATTAAACATTTAAAAGATTATTTAAATTGATTTTTGAAAATAATATGTTTGTTAATTAATCCTTGTTCAAATCCCTTATAATATGCTAAAATAGTCCTTGTAGATTATCAGAGTACATTATTATAAGGGAATTTTACATGAATATTTTTAGTTTATTGCTTGGTAAACAGTATAACATTCTTACATATTTACCCGAAGCAGTTTTGGTTGTTGATGAAACAGGTAAAATTCACTATGCAAATAAAAGAGCATTCAAACTTTTTGAAACTAATAAATTAAGAGGTAAAAATATCAATGAATACTTTATCATCAACTCTGACAATATCATCTCAAATAAAGATGAAGAAATTAAACAAATTCTTAAAATCGTTTCAGAAGAACAAAATACAAAGATTACAGATGTTAAAGTTACAGATGTTTCTTCAGGAAAGAAAAAACGATATATACTCACAATCATCGACAATACACAAGATCACTCATTGTTAGATCAACTTATTACAGAACGTCAAGAACAAAAAATTCTAAATCATACTAAGAATGTTCTTTTAACAAAAATGTCTAATTATTTATGTTCTCCTCTTCATTCGATTGTTGGTTTTTCTCAAGCTATGTTAGAAGGGCTAAGCGGAGAAATGAATGAGAAACAAACCAAATACTTGCAAATTATGAACTCTAATTCATCTGAATTATTGTTATTTCTTGAAAAACTTATTGAATTATCACAAGTTGAAGCGGATATCTATAAGTTTGATTATAATAACTTTGATGTGGCAGCTCTTCTATCTATAGTTACAAATGAATTAAATGTTAAGCTAAAAAATAAAGATATAAAAATTACTGTTAATACTTCTGATTTGGTAAAACAAAATTGTTATTCAGATAAGAATGTATTAAAAACTGTAATGTCTAATTTAATCTCAAATGCGTTAGAATTGATAGAAACAGGTGCTATTAGTATAAATCTTTCTAATCCCATACCGGAATTTCTTTTAGCTAAAGGTTTTGAGGTTGGAAGTAATGTAAATGAGAAATCATATTTAATGTTTGAGGTGGCTTGTAAAGGGTTAGATGCTACTCTTTATAATAATGAAGATATATTTGATCCTTATGTTCAAGTTGAAAAAAACTCAAAGAAATATTTATTACAAAGTTTTCTTTTAGGTAGTACTAAAAAATATATAAATAAGTTAAAAGGTGAAATTTGGATAAATAATCAATATGCAAATCAAGTTTCATTTGTATTTATAGTTCCTATTGAAAAGTCAGTTATAGAAGAAGTTTAGGCTTTATGATGGCTCAAGTTGAATTAAAAAATGTTACTAAAATATATGATAAAAATAAAATCATCGACAATGTTAATTTAACTGTAAAGGATAAAGAATTTTTAGTTTTAGTTGGCTCTTCCGGCTGCGGGAAATCTACTTTATTAAGAATGATAGCCGGTCTTGAAGATATTACACAAGGTCAAATTTATATTGACGATAAATGCGTAAATAATGTTCATCCTAAAGAAAGAGATATTGCTTTTGTTTTCCAAAATTATGCACTTTATCCGCATATGAGTGTATATGAAAATATGGCATTTCCTTTAAAAATGAGAAAAATGTCTAAAAAAGATATTGATATAAAAGTAAAAGAGGCTGCAGAAATATTGGATTTAACAGCACTCTTGCAAAGAAAACCAAGACAATTATCCGGTGGTCAAAGACAAAGAGTAGCATTGGGTAGAGCAATAGTTCGTAATCCTAAAGTATTCTTGATGGATGAGCCTTTGTCAAACTTAGATGCAAAATTAAGAGTTCAAATGAGGGCTGAAATAAAAAAACTGCATAAGAAGCTTCAAACAACTTTTATATATGTTACTCACGATCAAACAGAAGCTCTAACTATGGGCGATAGAATTGCAGTTATAGATAAAGGCATAATTCAACAAATAGGTACTCCTCTTGAAGTCTATAATAACCCAGTTAATAAATTCGTTGGAGGATTTTTAGGGTCTCCATCTATGAACTTTATTCCTTCTGAAATTGTAAACGGAAGTATCAAGATTAATAATTCAAGTTTTTATTTAACTGAAGAACAAAAAAATAAACTTTTAGGCAAAAAACAAGTGCTTGTTGCTATACGTCCTGAAAGTTTTAATTCGTTAAATTCTAATTTTTCATTTGAAGTGAATGTTGATATATCTGAAATATTAGGTAATGAACAAATTGTATATTTTAAAACAAATGAAATATTAAGTTCAGCAATTTTACCAACTAATGTTGATACTTCAAAACCTGTTAAATTATCAATTAATACAAATGATTTATTATTCTTTGATGTTGAAAACGAAACAAGAATATATTAATAAATTATTCTTTTATAACAATTAAATTATTTGCAATTTTCATTTTGCAAGTGGGGAGAACAACATCTTGAAGCCCGTTTGCAATACTTATTACGCTGCCTGCTTCTAATATTACATCTTCACCTTTATATGTAAAAGTATAATCTGTTTGTCTATCTGATCTGATAGTGATTTGACTCATGTTTTTCTCCTTAATTAATAGTTCTTCTTCCTTCAATAGCTTTTGCTAAAGTGATTTCATCCGCATATTCCAAATCTGAACCTATAGGCAAGCCAAAAGCTATTCGTGAAATCTTTATATTAAACGGTTTTAGTAATTTTGTGATGTACATACTTGTAGCTTCTCCTTCAACAGAAGGACTTAATGCTAATATTACTTCATTTACGTTTGTGTCTGTTACCCTTGTTAAGAGTTCTTTTATTCTTATATCTTCAACACCTATTCCGTCAAGAGGTGATAGTGTTCCTTGAAGTACATGATATAAGCCTTTATATTCTCTTGTTTTTTCAATAGCAATTAAATCTTTGGTTTCAGCAACAACACAAATTACTGATTTATCACGCCTGTCATCACTGCATATTTCACAAGGATTTGAAGCTGACATATTAAAGCAGATACTACAATAATGAATATTCTCTTTTGCTTCAACTAATACCTGTGAAAACCTCTGCACCTCAGATAAAGGCATCTTTAATAAATGAAAAGCCATCCTCTGAGCTGATTTTGGTCCGATGCCCGGAAACTTTTGAAAAAATTCAATAAGTTGTGCTAATGGTTTTGTATATTCCATGTTTAAAATAATCCGGGAATGTTGATACCGGCAGGAACAATGCCTTTCATCTTATCTTGCATTTTTTTCTGCGCATCTGCTGTAGCTTGATTCATAGCTGTTGTAATTAAGTCTTCAAGCATTTCAACAGATTCATCATCTACAGATTCGGGATTTTCCGCATTAATTGCTTGTTTTGTTAATTTTATTGATTTAAATTTACCATGACCGTCACAAATAACGGTAACTGCACCATTAGCTGCTTCTGCTTTTATTTCCGTTTCCGCTAAATCTTTTTGAGCATCTTGTAATCTTTTTTGCACTTGTTGCGCTTGTTTCATCATATTTGCTAAATTCATCATTTTAAACTCCGTATAACATAATCCCGTGCAAATATTATAAGACAAGCATTTATTCTTAGCAAGTAATTATTCCATTAATTCAGATAATCTCATTTCTCTTTTTCTTTTTGGTTTTGTTTTAGTTGTTGAAGATTTATCTTTTATATGTTCAAAACCGCATAATCCTACAAGCATTTTCTCGTTAGTATCAAACATAAAAATTTCTTTTACAAAATTTACTATTTCGTTCATATTATTCCTTTGCCTCTCACTTGTTCTATATTTATATATAACTACTCTACAATTATTAAAGTTCATTTTTAACCTCCAATTATGCTATATTTATTTTTATGGAGAATTATTTAGAAATTAATTATGATAAGAATTTAAAAATGTTACTTCAGGCATTTTCTTATTGTGAAGCTAATTTTAATCATGAAGAAATAATTAATGAACTTTGGGGTAGTGATGATTTAAAAAAACAACTATGTCTTATTGAATTAAAAACAATAAAGTCTCAATCAGAAGCGGATATTTTGGTTTCTAACTTGATTAACCAATCAGGACCAATAAGAGAAACAGCTTCTTTTAAAATCCTTGAGTTTATTAAGGATGAAAAATACAGACATTTATTTCAAAAGCAAGAGATTTCAGATATTTTTGTAAAAGCAATAACAGATATAAATCCATCAGTATCCCGTAATGTTGTTGAAATCATTACTTATATTGATAATTATGAATATTTATATAATTCAATCTTAATTGAGATTAAAACTACTCTCTCTAAGTATGATGATATGAAACAAGAACGATCTTATGTGACAAATAAGAAAAACTTTAACTTATATTGGAATCTTGAAGCCATAGTTAATATTTCTTCTAAAATTAAACCTTGTAATGATTTAATTGAAATATTAAAAATAACAGTACAATCTAATGATTATACAATACGAGAGAAAACAGCTAAAGTTGCAAATGTATTATCCTCTCGCGATATTAGTTTTGTTAATATACTTGATAGTTTAAAAGATGATGAAAATATATATGTACTTAAATATGTGTGAGTACATAAAACTTATGTTATAATTTTCTTGTATTTTATGAGGATTTTTCTATGTTTGTTGCTCAGTTTATAAAGTTCTTACACTATTTTGGCAAAGATTACCAATTAAAATTAATCTATATGTTATTTTTATCTTTTATGATAAATCTTTTAGAATTTCTAAGTATAGTTCTTGTCTTTCCATTTATTATGATAATGGTTAATCCGGGAAGAGTTGTAAATAATCCGATTGCATTATTCGTTGAAGAACATT
This sequence comes from Candidatus Gastranaerophilales bacterium, assembly GCA_944322745.1. Lineage (GTDB taxonomy): Bacteria > Cyanobacteriota > Vampirovibrionia > Gastranaerophilales > Gastranaerophilaceae > Avigastranaerophilus. Next base: position 165,072 of record CALUPV010000003.1, read on the forward strand.
TTCATGTACATGGCATAAATAATATGATTATATTTATAGGTTCTTTGATTGCGGGTGCAATTATAATAAAAAATATATATAGTATATTAATTCAATATTGGCAAAGTAAAATGATTAGCCAATGGGGTTTGGATGTTAAAGAGAAAATGTTGGAATATTTTCTTTATGCCCCTTATGAAGCTGATTTGCAACGTGGTAATAATAATGTTATGAATAAAATTACCGAGAATGTTGATGATGTAATGCAATATTTTGTTTCTAAAGTTATTTCATTTATATCTAACAGTTTTGTTATTTTATTTGTATTTATTGTTTTAATGTTTATGTTGCCTTTATATACATTGTTAGCTGTATTCTTTTTTGCTGTTACAGGGTCATTGCAGGCTGGATTTTTTAAGCAATGGGGTAATAAACTTTCTATAAAAAAACAGAATCTTACAAGTGGTCCGTATAACTCGGTAATTAACAGTTTGACTTGTATTAAAGATATAAAGATTAATGGATGCCAAAAATATTTTTATGATATGTACGACGATATTTCTGAAAAAGTAATTCCTTTTAATGAAAAAATAAATCTGATTCCGGTGATTCCTCAGTATATTATAGAAATAATTTTTATATTTACAATGACTATATTGTGTTTGGGAATTCTTGCTCAGTATGGAGAAAATCCTACTAACATTCTTGTTACTTTTGGTGTAGTTGCTATTGCAATATATAGGGTGGTTCCTCAAGTTTATAAGAATCAGGTTTACCTAAACTATATAAATCTCACAAAGATAAAAGTTGATGATTTGTTCAAACTATATGAGCAATATTCTTTATATGAATATTCTAAAAATAAAGATACAAAAGAGAAAATGTCTTTTGAAGAAAAAATCTTAGTTAAACAAATGAGCTATTCATATGATAAAAAAGAAAATGTATTAGAGAATGTTAATTTAAGTATAAAAAAAGGTGAGTTTATAGGAATAGTTGGTTTATCGGGTGCTGGAAAAAGTACATTTGTAGATTGTTTATTGGGGCTACTTGATTATAAAGGTAGTATATCTGTTGACAATGAAATTTTAAATTATGAAAATTTCCAGAAATTCAGAAATATAATAGGTTATGTTCCTCAGAAAATATGTACTGTTGAAGGTGATATATATGCGAATGTAGCTTGGGGTATAGAGAGAAAAGATATTGATAAAGAAAAAGTAGATAAAGTTTTAAAAGAAGCACAATTATATGATCAATTAAAACAAACAGAAAATGGTTTGGAGATAGAGCTAAAGCAAGATGGTACAGGATTATCCGGCGGGCAGATGCAAAGGATAGGTATTGCCAGAGCTCTTTATAGAGATCCTGAGATTATAATCTTAGATGAAGCAACAGCTAATCTGGATGTTAAAATAGAAAATAAGCTGACTGATATTTTAGCAAATTTGAAAGGGGAAAAGACAATTATCGCTATTGCACATAGATTAAGTACTCTTGTTAATTGCGACCGAATAGCTTATATCAAAGATGGTACAATTGTTGATGTGGGTACATTCCAAGAACTTTCATCTAAATATCCTGACTTTGAAGAGATTGTTAAATTATCCAGAATAAAACTTGATGAAGAAGATGAATAAAATAATCCCCCCTAGATTTTTTGGGGGGATTATTTTATTTCTTCATATAAAGTATTAGCTTCTTGTACAGATACATTATTGATTGGTATTTTAATTATTCGTACTTTAATTTCTTTATCTGCTTGTACAATTGTAATTATATCTCCTTCTTTTAATTGTTTTGCCGGCTTCGCAATTATACCGTTAACGTATATACGGCCTTGTTCTGAAACCTTATTTGCGATAGTTCTTCTTTTTATTAATCGTGATACTTTTAAAAATTTATCTAATCTCATATGGATATTATAACAGAAATAATAAAAACGCCTCTATATAAGAGGCGTTTTCTATTTGAATTATTTATTTGCTACTTTTTTCAAGTTTTTCGAGTCGTTTTTCGAATGCTTTATTTTGTTCAAGCAGCATTTTATTTTGGGTTTCAAGTTCTGTAATACGTTTATCTAAGCCAGATATTTTTGCTGTTAAATCTTGTAATTTAGAACAAAGTTCTTTGATAGAATTAACCATAGCATAGAAAATTTCTTCTGTTTTTATTCTTAAGAAACCATCATTGCCTTCAATTACAGAATTTGGGAATACCTTTTGTAATTGTTGAGCTATAACACCTACATGAGGAGTATTATTTTTATCATCTTTATATGTATAGTTTTTAACTTCTAAAGCATTTATCTCTTTTAGTCCTGCAGTACTATCACTTAATATATTCTTTTTGCGTTCGTCAGACATCGTTGCTTGTAAGTTTCTTATTTCTTCTTTTAATTGTTCAATTTCTTCTTTAACTCTTAAACCGTTAATAGATACTTCATTATCATCTATGTACATTTGACCAAATTTAATAAAATTACCGTTGCCGGTTGATTCTAATGTGATTTTTCCTGGTGTTGTTAGTTGTAAACCACCTTGCAAATCAAACCATAAACTCCCTGGTATTGAACTCGAACTTACAAAGTTGATAAAAGCATTATCTTTTGTGATATTTATAAATGATTCTGTATTATTACCAAAATGGAATTTTAACCCATCGCTTTCTGTAAGTTGAAGATAAGGTACAGTGTGTGCATTACCGATTTCCAACCTATCATTAAGAAGCATTGTATATTTAGTTTCAGTTGGATTATCTGTAGATGCAGGAGTTGTTGAATTAAGTCTTACTGTACCGTAATCAATAGTTCCGTCTGCTTTCATTGCTGGTGGAAAATCAAATCTTAAAATGTTATTGAAAGTAATATCAGCCCATTTATCAGTTGTACTGGCATGATATTTGTCATATGCGTTTATACGAGCTTCTTTGTCTTGAGCATTTGTTCCGAGACCTCCAAATACTAATGAAACTGAAGAATAATCGCTGCCTCCGCCTGTGTCTCTAAGATTAAATTCAGCGGTGCCAATTACAGCTTGTCCTGCAATTGGACTATATCCGTTATAGCTATTATCTGCACCATAGTATGAATTGAATCTGAAAGCAGGTCTTGCACCATTGAATGGTCTAAATTCAACCATTCTGGAATTAACAATAAATTCTTTATGTGCAGTTGGTGTTGAATAACTTCCTCCGCTTCCAAGTACAAGTGTGCTATGACCACTAATAAGTGGTGTTTCATCATCTTCTGTTGCGGTACCAATGAATATACCATAGTTTTCTTCAGTGCTTACGCTTGAAGCACCAACTGTAGTATTTGTCGTTCTGACATTGTTGCCTATACAGATATTTCCTGTACCTGATTCAACATATCTGCAAGATTTGTCACCTATAACAGTATTGTTGCTACCACTTGTAAGGTTTCCTAAAGCAAGACGACCTATTGCGGTATTACCATCACCAGATTCATTTCTTTTTAAGGATTGAGAACCAAGAGATGTATTAAAGCGTCCTGTTGCTCTTTGCTGTTGAGATAAAGCACCAATTGCTGTATTTTCATAAAATGCATCATCAACAGAGCTTTCTAGTCTCCCCATTTCAAATAGTGCACCGTAACCAATAGCTGTATTATATGAACCACTACTGTTATATGATAATGCTTTTTTACCGATAGCAGTGTTTCTGAAACCTTCATCAGTTCTTAATAACGCGAAATGGCCAATTGCAGTATTCTCTCCTACATTATCAGAACCCAGATTTTGAAGAGTTCCCATCCCAAGAGCTATATTGCCAGGGTCTAATGTAAGACGGCCGCCGTACTTAATGTCTGCTGTTGTTGCAGTTTCATCATTCTTCATTGTGAAAAATGAAATGTGTGAATTCATAAAGTTTGAATTATCATTTTGAATGGTTTTCTTTAAAATAATAAATTTGTCACCAAAGTTACTATATTTTAAATCTCCTGTATTGATAACTCCAATATCCGCTCTTTTTGTTCCTGTATTTGCTGTATCGGTGATATCATCAACTGAATCATCAACAACAGTGGCATCTTGCATTATATCTGCAATACCTTCTTCTGCTTTTGGAGTACTTGATAAACCCAAAATGGCACTTTGGTTACTTCCTGTTCCAAAATATGCATTATTGCCTTCATTTGTCCAACGCCAAATAGCTTCTCTATCTGCTCCTGCTTTTCTTGTGATTGTCGGAATTGCTGCTGATAGAACAATACTAATAATCAACAAAGAAATTAATAATTCAGCAAGAGAAAATCCTTTTAACTTTCTATTCATTGCTTCTTTCTTTCCATTTTCTATAATCAAATCTTATATCTTCTATTTTAATTCCCATTTTTTCTGATTTTTCATTCATATATTGTAAGATTTTTGTTTTGTTAAAAAATAGTTCATTTGATATGAATGAGTCAGCACAAAGAATTGTTAATTGGTTATCGGCAGAAAATTCATAAACTTTAGTGTATTTAGAAATTTTATTGCCGACAATTTCTTCCCAAAACTTATTTATTTCATTAATCCCTTGATTCTCATTCGGATTATAATTAAAATCCAAAGATTTTATTATGTCTTCTATAAGTTCAAAGTTAGAATTGTTTATTCTTTTCATTTCTTAATTATATATTTTTTTTTAAAACATTCAAAGAAGTTAATGATTCTAAACTTCTAAAATTTTTTTAACTTCAGATATAATTTTTTTATGAATTTCTTTTTCATTTAAAGTACCATCAATTGAAATAAAACCATATTCTTTTATCATTTTCTTGTATTCTTCTAAACATTTTCCTTGATATATCTGAAAACTTTTATAAAAATCGCTGCTTAAACCAATGTCTCTACCTGATTCCCAATAATCTAAACCAGTTGTTCCAATAATTCTTTTTAATAAGATTTCAACAGGTACATCCAGATAAAACACCATATCGGGTTCCGGAGCATAATCATATAAGTTTTTCAACCATTCTATATTATGTCCTCTTACAACATCTCTTACGTATGCAGTATAAATATATCTGTCTAAAATAACTACAAAACCTGCTTTTAATGCCGGAATTATTACTTGCTCTAATCTATCTGCAAAATCAGCAGCATAAAGTAAACTAAATGTAGTTGCATTGAGAAGGTTTCTGTCTTTTGCATCATTTATAGCATCTGCAATGAATTTTGATGTTTTCCATTCACTTACCATAACACCATATGATTGATCTTCAATCCAGCGTTTTAGCCGTTCAATTTGTGTTGATTTACCGGAACCGTCTGTACCTTCTATTACTATTAATAATCCTTCATAGCCGTGTTTCGATTTATATTGCGTCATTTATAAATTAATTCCTTTTTTTGTTAATATTTTTTGAACTTCTTCTCTAAAAAATACCTGTTTTTTATGAATGCTTTCATTTGCATCAATTTCTACCAATCCATATTCATCTATCATTTTTTTGTATTCATCGTTAACTCTTTTCTGGAAAATTTTATAGCTTTCATATGGATCATTACTTATTTTTAAATCCATACCTGCTTCATAAAATTTAGGAGAACGATTAGAACATATTCTTTCCAAAGATACATCTTCAGATACTCTAAAATATAAGGTTAAGTCAGGTTTTACGGCAAAACCGTAAACTTTTCTGACCCAGTCTCTGTCTACGCCTCTTGCAACATCTCTTGCAAATGCTGTATATACATATCTGTCTGCCAAAACAATGAACCCTGCTTTTAAAGCAGGAATTATTACTTGTTCCAGTCTGTCGGCAAAATCTACTGCATGTAATAGGGAAAATGTTCTTGGACTTAATAGATTTTTTTTCTTTGCAATTTTAGTTGTTTGGGAAATTAAATCGGATGAATTCCATTCAGTAAAAATTACATCTTGCTTTCTTGATTTTAGCCAATCGCGAAGTATAGCAAGCTGAGTTGATTTACCGGAGCCGTCTATGCCTTCCACGCAAACAAGTACTCCAGGCAGATTATGTGGTTGATTGAGTCTAGACTTGTATTTCATAATAAATAATTTTTCTTCTTTCTCTTTAAAAAATGATAACATAAATTTTAAATATATTTTTAAGGCGGCTTTATCTTTTTTATACTGTAAACGCTTTTGTTTATTTGATTTTATGTTGTTTTTGTCTGAAAAATTTTTAACAATAAATAAAGAAAATGTAACAAAATGTTAAAAGTGTACATTGTACACGATATTAAATTGTTAACATGTGGAAATTATAAAAGTAGAGGATATTAAAAGTTACATAGTGATAAATAAGTGTTTTCTCTCTCTTATTCCTCTCTCTGATATATAGTGAACTTAACCGATGTCAATCGGTTTTTTTATTTTATAAAGAATATTTTATATGTTTGAAACATATAATAAAGATGATACTAAAGAATATTTTTCCCTTCACTTGAATACATTTGTGACCGTGTATTTTTAATATCGGATAAAATTTCAAAGTCTTTAGTTTTTGTTAATAAATTAATTGAAGAAATAAGTTTTTCGATTGCGGTATTTATGTTTGAAGAGTTATAGACTTTCATATCATTAGCCATTTCAAGATTAGATGTAGAAAGTCTTGTCATATCTCTAAATCCGCTGGAAGCTAACTTTAGAGCCAAGGTGTTATTCTGGGCACTATAAAATAAAGCTTGAGAAACAATTAAAGGCATATGACTTATTAAAGCAACTGCTTCATCGTGTTCTTTTGCATCTGTTATTACGACTTCAGCACCTGTTTGTTTAATTAAGTCTCTAACTATTTTTATATCTTCATCATTTATATTATCAGAAGGTGTTAACACCCATTTTGCACCAATAAAAAGTTCTTTAAAAGAAGCATCGAAGCCATTAAATTCTGTTCCTGCCATCGGGTGTGAACCAATAAATTTATAAGGTCTTTTTTTCTGCATAACAAATGCTTTTACACTTGCACAATCAAGCACGATACAATTTTTATCAACAATTGTTTCCAGCTCATCGAGGATTTCAAGTGTTTTATTTATTGGAGATGCAACAAATACAATATTGCAATTTTTTAAAGTTTTTATGTTATCAGATGAATTCTGAGTATATTCTTTTGCTTTTTCAATTGTCTTTTTGTTTCTGGTAACAACATATAAAGTATTATCACTTTCAGATAATACTTTTAGTATAGAACCGCCAATTAAACCTAAACTTACTATTCCTATGTTCATTTTGTCCTCATACATAGATTACCATCATAAGTAAAATTATTAAAAAATGTTAACAAATATTCATAAATTTGCGTAGTATTCAATTATATGTAATAATACAGATAAATTAATAGTCTAACCATTCCTTTCTTGACTTATGCGGCTTTAGGTCGCATTTTATTTTTGTTAAAAACACCATCTGTTAAAGATGGTGTTTTTTATTTATATTTTATTATTTTTTGTATTTATACATTGAAAGGATTTGTTGTTCCAAGGTTTTCAAGTGATTGAAGTGCAATTTTGTCATCCTCGCTTAATTGCCCATTAGATAATTGCATATTTTCTTGAATTTTCGTAGCAGCTGATTGTTTTAATTCTTCAAGTGATTGACTATTATTTATTGTTTGTTTTGCATTTTCATTGATTTGTTCTTCTTGTGCTTTTTCTCTTTCAGATTTACCTGTAATAGCTTTAGTAATTTTGCCTGCAACAAAAGAACCAAGTATACCGCCTACAAATCCGCATACGGCACCAACTGCTGTACCAATACCAGGACAAATTGCTGTTCCGATTGCGCTTCCAAGAGCCATACCTGCTTGTTCACCTGCAATAAAGCCTGCTGTATCACCTAAAACTTTAATTGTAGATTTGCCAAGTTGTTTTAATCCTTTTTCTGTGCCAAGTTCTTGGAATGTTGGTACAACTTCGGTAACTCCTTCAATAATGCCACTGAACACGAGCATAAATCCAGCACCTGAGGATTTCATAAATTTAGAAATATTACCAAATTTCCCCTTAGTTAGTTTATTGAGTTTTGTACCAAGTTTTCCAAGTTTTGCAGAAGAATTTGCAGCTCCGGTTGTGATTGATATTCTTGCATTTACTGCTTTCTCTGTTTTGTTAATACAATCCGCTATTGCTTTTTGTGATTTCTTTCCGGCTTTATTTGCAAAAAATTCTCTAATTTTGCTGTTTGGTTTTTTTGCTGCTTTATCAGCTAATTTTTTTGCTTTTTCTGCAAGTTTGGATGCTTTAGCTTTTGATTTTATAGCTGCTTTTTCGTCTATATATACAAATTTACTTTGATTTGCGTGTTGAATGTATTCAGCTAATCTTGTTGATAATTTACCTTCACCTTTTAATAAATTATTTAGTGCTTTTTTATCAACTTCTCCTAATATTTTTAGGTTATTATTGCGAAATGTTCCATTTGCTTTTTTATTTCTAAACAGAAAATTGATTAATGGAATACCTTCAAAAAATAATGCACTTGAAGCAGCACTTTTTGTTGTACTTGAAAAAGTGTCAGGTACATCTTGTAATGTTTGATTACCTGTATATTTGATAAGCTTTTTAACATCTGCTTCTTTTACGACTTGCTGATTTGTTAGATTTACTGAGTTTATTGAACTTACCATAATATTTTTGAATCCTTTTCTACACATGTAAATAAAGTATTTTTTTTGTGAGAAATTTACTAATTAAGAAATTATTTGTAAATTTTGTTAAGAAAACTATTAAAGGTTGAGTTGTAACTTAAGGAATTTAGCTTTATATGCTTGAAAATACTTAAGATAGAGTATTGTTTTTTCTCTCATATACGTTTAAGATTTTTGTTAGCGTGGTAAGTTATGAATATTAGTATATAGAGGTAAGCGAGGAAATATGAAAAAATTTTGTATATTATTTATGTTGTTTTCCTTTATTTCAGTTATGCCGTGTTTTGCTTTAAAAATTATAGTTAATGAAAATACAGATAGGACTGTTCCTTCAAGAAGTAGTAGTCCTGCAGATTCATATGAAGAAGACTACAGTATGGAAGAGACCGGTGATATGTTATATGATCAGCAGCAAAGGCCATTAATTACAAGGCAGTCTGAATATAATAATCAAAAATATGAATTGGTATATAAGCCATTGTTGGGTGCGAATATTCGTCCGGAGTTAGTTGGTACTACTTGGAACTATCCGGTTAATAATATGCCTCCTAAAGTAGATGAGAATATGAGGCCTGTTAATAATGATGTAAATAATGCAAATAATCAAGAACCTGCAACAATAGTAAAAAGATATTTAAGAGAAGCTGCTGATTATTATGTTCTTGACACAATAAACCATCCTAAAAATATTATTCCTGCCGGTTTTGAGGAAATTATTCAAGAATAAAAGTTTTTAAAATATGGAAAAGACTCTTCTCTATAATGAGTAGAGTCTTTTTTTGTTTTCTTTATGCAAAAAAAAAGGAACTTTTTGGGTTCCTCTGAAAATTTTTTTCAATTTCCTCGTGTGTTAGTAAAGGTAGTAAGTAAGGTAAGTATGAATATAAAATTTAAAATTTGTATCTTAATTAAAACTTAATTGAATCCTCGTATTTATATAAAGGTTTTTGCTCTTTCAAAATTGCTTTTAAAATTTAAAAATTAATATAACTTTACAAAAAATTTATAATTAAGTTTGCTGTTACAATATATAATTAGTATTGGAATTAATCAGGTAAATCATGGCTAATATAATAATTATTTCTGACAATAGTTCAACACAAAAAGAAATTGATAATTGGGGGTTTAAGAATCCATATGTAATAAATTTTGTTTCAGTTGAAGAAGAATTGGAAGATATTATTAAAGAAGAAAAAGCAGATGTTATCCTTTTTGATTGTGCTTCGGTAAATATTGATATTGTTTCTTTAGTCAGAAAGATGAAACTTTCTCTTCAAACGAAAGATATTCGGTCCATTTTACTTTTACCGGAGACTGATATTAATTATGATATTTTGAAATATGTTAATTCATATATCAAAAGACCTTTTGATAAGAATTTGTTTATAGCTGCTTTAAATTCATCTTTACAACTGAGAGAAACATTTAGAGTACTTTCTAAAAATAATAATGATTTAGCAAAAAGTCTTTATCAATTAAATGTACTTTATAATACAAGTACTCAATTGGCCGGCTCTTTAGATAAAACAAGATTAATAGAAATTATGACAGATGGGCTTGAACAAAGTTTGTCTTTGTCATTGTGTTATGCATTAATTTTAAATGAAGTGAATGATATAAAACTTATAATAAAGTCACTATTTCCTATATCTCCAAGATTGGAAAATGCTATAAAATTAAGGGCATTATTGAATTATAAAAATCTTTTTTCCATTAATCCTTCTATAGAAGATATTGAAGTTATTAAATATAATAAAGACCAATTTGGAGAATACGATTTAAATGTTTTCGGTTATGATAATCTTTTTGCGCCAATAAATATTAAGAATAAATTTTATGGAATTATAGAGGTATTCAGAGAAAATGATTTTGCGCAAGATGACACAAAATGTTTTACTACATTAATAAAACAGGTTTCTCTTCCGTTAGAAAGTGCTATTTTATATGAAGAAATTAAGGATACAAATATAAAATTAGAAAAATTGGAAAGATTGAAATCTGAATTTATCTCTATAGTTTCACATGAATTAAGAACGCCATTAACAGCAATAAACAGTGCTTTAGATATTATTCTTAACGGTACAACCGGCGAAATTAATGATGCAATGGAAAAATTCTTAAATTTAGCTAAACGAAATGTTACAAGACTTTCTGCAATCATATATGATTTATTGGATTTATCAAAGATAGAAGCAGGTAAAATGGAATTTATTTTCGAAAAAACAAATATAAATTTACCTGTGGAGTTAGTAAAAAATACGCTTGAAAGTTGGGCGAAAGAGCAAAATATTACCATTAATCTTAATTTAGATACTTCATTACCTGTTGTTTATATAGATACACAAAGAATGGAACAAGTTATAACCAACTTAATTTCGAATGCAATAAAGTTTACAAAAGAAAATGGAACTATAGAAGTTGAAACATCAAGAATTTCAGCTGATGATATAAGGAATAATAAATTTTTTAATACGATTCCCGAACATTTAAGCAGTGAATATGTACAAATATCAGTTAAAGATAATGGTATAGGTATTGCAAGAGAAAATTGGGGAAAAGTATTTGAACAATTTAAACAAATAGAAAATTCCTTGAGCCGGAAAGTTGGGGGTTCTGGTTTAGGTTTGCCGATTGCGAAACGTTTAATGGATGTTCATAAAGGTTTTATATGGCTGGATAGTGAAATTAATAAGGGATCGACATTTTATCTTGCGATTCCGGTAATGACTGAGATGGAAATATTTGAACTTTCTTTAGAACAAGATATACAAAAGGCAAAGCAGGAGCACATTAATATTTCTATGATATCTTTATCTGAGAAAATAGTTGAAGGAAAGTCTTTAATAGATAAAATGTTAGCAGAAGACATAATAAGGAAAACTTCCGTTTGCAAGGAATGTTCAATTGTTGAAAATGGAAGAAGAAATTATTATTTCTATTCAGTTGATATGGACTCATTTGTCCATGATTTTGAGGTCAGAAAACTCCATACATATATAAATTCAAATTTATATGAGTTTCAAGAATGTGATATATTATATTCATCAGCATTATATCCGCAAGATGGGGAACAACTGGTTGATTTAGTTGGAAAGCTGAATGATTTTTCAAAAGGGGATATAGATGAAAAAAATATTAATAGTTGATGATGAAGCAGATATAATAGAAATATTGCAGTTTGTATTAGAAGCAGAAGGTTTTCAATGTTTTACTGCATACGATGGAGAAACGGGATTAAAACTTGCAAAAGAGATTCATCCTGATTTGATTATATTGGATGTAATGATGCCAAAGATTAACGGATATAAAATAAGTCGACTATTGAAATATGATAATAAGTATAAAGACATACCTATTTTAATGATAACAGCTCGTTCACAGGAAGAAGATAAGATAATAGGAGAAGAAACCGGCGCTGATGAATATATAACAAAACCATTTAATGTTGATTATGTTGTTGAAAAAGTAAAGAATTATTTGGAGTGTTAGTAAATGGAATTAGTTACTAATAAGACTCTTGAAAAATTAAAATATGATTTGGTGCGTGATGGACTTGTAAGCTATGAAGATGTTGAAAGGGCTCAAGAGCTAGCTGATTCTCAAAAAGTAAATATAGGACAGATATTGATAAAGTCCAATTTAATATCAGAAGAAAAGTTGTTAAAGTTTTTGGAGAATAAACTTCATATTCCTTATGTTGATTTAAAGGACTATACTTTAGATAAGAGATGTTTATCATATATAAGTTTTAATGATGCTCAAAAGTATAAGATTATTCCATTATTTAAAATAGAAAATGTTTTAACGGTTGCGATGGCAGACCCTTTGGATTTATTTGCCATAGATAAGATTGTTGAAAAAACAGGATGTGATATAGAACCTGTTGTTTCTGCTGAAACATCTGTTTTAAAAAAGATTGAGGAATATTATAAGACAGATCGTTCTGTTGGGGAAATTAATATAGAAAGTTCAGAAATTAAATTTGATTGGCAAGAAGAACTACATAAAGATGTTCTTTCAGATGAACATATTCAGATATTGATTAGAGCAATATTAAAGCAGGCAATATTGAACAATGTTCATGAGTTGTTTTTTGAACATATTCCAAACGGGCTAAAAGTTAATTTCAGACAAGGTTCTGAAATTGTAGAGACAGGACAAATACCGTCGGTATTAGTTGTGCCGTTTATATCTAAATTAAAAATGTTATCTGCATTGGATGCTAATGTATGTGAACTTCCGCAATTAGGAAAGCTGATTTTTAAGGTTGAAGATATTATCTTGACAGCAAGTATATCAGCATTTCCAACAATTAACGGAGAAAGAATTTCTTTAAAAATTTATAAGCCTCCAAAATCACTTTCTGAAATAGGTTTATCTGATGTCCAAACTAATACGGTAAAGAATGCGATTCAGAATCCCGGAATTATTCTTGTATGCGGATCTTCGCTTGCAGGTAAAACGCATATAATATACTCTGTTTTATCAGAACTTCGTAACTCGAATAAAAACATAATGACAATTGAGTCTATAGCGAAATATAATCTGGAAAATATAAATCAATGTGAATTGAATGAAAATATAGGATTTAATATTGATAAGGCAATGAGATTTATTGAATTTCAATCGCCGGATTTGATTTATTTTGAGGGAATTACAAGTAAAACCGCTCTTGACTATTTTAGCTCTTTGGTTTTCAAAGATAAAGTGCTTATTACTGAGTTTTTAGCGGATAATATGGCTGATTTAAATAAAAAACTTGCATATAATGATTTTGAAATGTTTAAACCACTAATTTCCTGTATTATCTTTGTTCATAATCAGGAAAGCATTGAAGTATTAGATAAGACAGATTTAACAAGGTATATAAATTAAGTTCATAAATTTTTATTTTGTGTAATATCCGGACCAAGACACATCAATTAAGTCTTCAAGATTTTGTGTATCAACATTATTTGCACTTTCTTCGTTCTTTGAATTATTGAAGAAATCGAAAATTTTTTCAAAAAAATTAGCCATAATTATTATCCCTTTATTTTAATATATTTTCATTATACAACAATATCTATATTTGTTAATACTACTTTATCTGTTTAGTACCCTTTGACAATCAATAATTAACATAGAGTCAGAATTTTGCGGATTATTCTTAATAAAATCATTTAATATGGATTTGGCTGTTTCTTTATTGTTTTGTTTGCACAAGCATTTTATATATAAATTAAGAAAAATTTCATTGTCTTGTTCTATCTCATATGCTCTTTGAGCAAATTTACAGGCATTTTTATAGTCTTTCATTTTGAAAAAACAATATCCCTTAGAATATAATGCCAGAGGGAAATCAGGGTCTTTCTCTAGAATTTTATCATAAATTTCTATTGCTTTGTCATATTTACCTGCCCGTTTATATACATTAGCTATGTATGGTAGATCATATTTATTTGCATCAATATTTGTATCTGTTTCTTTTTTTATTTTATTCTGATAAGCATCTTTTAGTGCAATCACATCATTTTTACTAATATCAAAATTTTCGTTTGTTTTGTAAGGATACATTATATCGGCTTTGTTCTGACTGTGTTTTGCAATACCAATAGAATGTCCTATTTCATGTTTTATAATAAATTGTTTAAAATCTTTTTGGATTTCCTTATTATTAAAATCTTTTTTTGGAAGTATTATTTCTACTTTAATTATATTGTTGTCATTATAGTAGTATTTTGTATAAGCTCCAAGTGTTTTTATGTCATCGTTGGTAAATAATACAGAAATATCTGCATTTAGAGGGTCTTTTGAGAAATTAAATTTAAAATAATTATCCGTTTTTTTCTGCCAGTCTTTAAACATTTCTTGTATAATTGTATTATTCTCTTGAATATATACATACAATACTTTTTTGTTCCATAGAATATTGTTGCTATATATATAAGATTCGGAAGCTGAGGAAAAGTGACCTATAGAGGATATAATATATAAAAAGAAAATTACTAATATAATAATTAATTTTAGCTTAGTCTTCATTTTTATACCAATTTTAGTTTATTGAGAATGTAGTCTTCAATTATAGGAAAATAGCCTGTAGGTTCAAAAATATATCGACCTATAATTTCTGAAAGGAGACTTTGTGTACTAGCCCCGCGTCCCTTCAGCTTTAGATTATAGAATCCGTTCTTTATCATTTTGTCTATTTGATTAGAACTGTTATTTAAGTGATCATATATTGTATGAATATCTTGGGCTTTTTTATGGCAGAAACGTATTCTTTTTCCAGCTTCAGTATCTTCAGGGGTATATTTTACGGCTTTATCATAATGAATTTGGGCAAGAGGGCACTTACTAAAACATATCTGGTTCACCATTAGTTCAATCTTGTGTTTATGTTTGAGTTTTCTTAAAAAGTTTATATCTGTATTGAATTCAGGTCGTATACAAACATAGTCAAATCTTTTACACAAATCATTATAATAATCTGCAGTTTCATCATATAAGGGCTTTTCATAAGACGGTTTAATAACGGATGCAGTTTGTCTAATAGAAGGATATTTATCTTTTATATATTCAGAAAGTAAATCAGACGAAATAATTAAATTATTGGGGAATTTAATATCAGATAGTACTTTACATACAAGATTTCCAATGTAATCATTCAAATGGTCAGGTTTAACTTTAAAGTTTGAAAAAGTAAAGTGACATTCTATATTTCGTTTATTATATTCTTCAACAATTGAATATAATTCTTTTTCACTAATTGTGTCTATTTGAGGTATTCTTCCTCCGCTCCAAGGTGATGTTATTCCTCCAAATACAGCATGAACAGGCTGTTTTATATGAAGTTCTGCACATAAATCATGCAACATTATGAGAGCATTGTCATTTTCAAATAATCCAGGACATTTCCACCGAACATTATTTCTGTTATCAGGATAGAATTTTAATTTTGGCATTTTATTAAATAACATATAAACTCTCCATTTATTGTGAAAAACGACATGTAACATTATTTTAACATGTTTTCTATTAATAAGTAAAAAAATATTTTCGTGTTTTAGAGCGAATGGGAATGTAAAGGATAAAACTTATGAAAATATCAAAGATAACAAGTTTTAAGTCTGAAAAAGGAATAAGTTTAAATCAACAAAAAACAAATTTATATAGTAACAAAAATAGAGTCAATATAACAAACCCTTCTCTTTTATTTCAGCCTTATATAGGTAGAGATATTGTTTCATTTGGGGGAAGAAGATATAGTGAAACATTGAAAGATAATTACTATCAACTACCAACAGGATGTTATCCTGATGCATTTCAAATAGATGCGGGAAAGGCTTTGAATGACGGTAAAACAGTTTTGGTAGAAGCACCTACCGGAACTGGAAAAACTGCTGTTGCATATTATGTAGCGACCAAGAATATGCAAGAAGGCAAGAAGACATTTTATACTGCTCCATTAAAAGCATTGAGCAATCAGAAATTAAATGAATTTAAGAATATATACGGTGAAGAAAATATAGGTATATTAACGGGAGACAGGAGAGAAAATGTTGAGGCTCCTATTTTGATAATGACAACTGAAGTATATAGAAATATGGCATTATCAAATTTATATGGAGAAGATAATCCTTTAATGAGAAACTTGGGAACGGTAATATTTGATGAGTTTCACTATTTAGGTGATAAAGATAGAGGTCCTGTATGGGAAGAGTCTTTAATTTTTACACCAAAAGACGTCCAAACGTTGGAGTTGAGTGCTACAATAGGAAATCCTAAAGCTTTAAGGAACTGGATAGGAAGTTTAAACGGAACAGATAATGTTGCATTAGTATCTATTCCTTCAGAAGCAAGACATGTTCCGTTATCTTTCGATATGCTTACTACACAAGCATATGAAAAAGCCGAAAGAAGAATAGAAAAGGCTATAAGACGAGGAGAAACTCCTGATTTTGAAAATACACTAAAAGTAAAGAAACCCAAACTCAGTGATTTTAAATTAGCAGTTGAACAATTACAAAAAGAAGAAAAGCTACCTGCAATATTCTTTATATTCAGTAAGAAATATTCAAGAGAAGTACTTGAATATATGGGAAAAGAAGGTGCTGATTTAACAACTCAAGCAGAAAAAGAAGAAATAAAAAGAATAGTAGATAAATATTCAGCAGAGAAATATATAGGAGCAGATTTAGATACTAAAGCATTGGAAAAAGGTTATGCAATACATAATTCTGGAATAATTCCCGGGCAAAAAGAATTAATAGAGGAATTATTCCAAAAGAAGTTGTTAAAGGCAGTAATAGCGACAGAAACATTAGCGGCAGGTATAAACATGCCTGCAAAGACAGTGGTGATATCAAGTCCATATAAACCTTGTGATGATGGTGAAGATGTGGGAAAACTTCTTTCTGAAAATAAGGTAAAAATGGAAGAAAGAGATGAAACAGAGGAAAAAGTAATACAAACAGGAGAAGATTCCACCGAAAACAATAAAGAAAGAGAACAGACTCCTGTAAGAATGCTTTCGGCAAATGAATTCAAACAAATGTCAGGAAGAGCCGGAAGAAGAGGTATAGATACAATCGGCTATGTATATACAATGCCGACAGATAGAGTATCAGAGCAAGATTTCTTGTCTCTTGAAGCAATGGATTGTAATCCGATTGAAAGTAATTATAATCCAGATTATGCATTTCTATCCGGTTATTATGAGCACAATGTAAACGATAAGGGTTTACCCGATATATTCGGTAAAACATTCTATGCGTATAGTGATGATGAAAATCAAAGAAAATCAAAAATAGACGAATTAATGGAAATAAGCTCAAGAAAGAGGGATGTATTACTTTCCAGAGGTTTCTTAATTGAAGAAGACGGAATTATTGAGCCTACATTATTAGCCAAAATGGCATCAAAAGTTAAAGGATATGATACATTAACACTTGTTGAAGCTATTTCTTCAAAGGCATTTGAAGGATTATCACCACTGGGTTTAGCAATGATTGCATCAAGTATGGCATTGCCAGCAAAATCAAATGAGACTGCAATCGGATATGATACAGATTTATCCTATATTTTTGAAAAAACCGAAGAAAGTGTAGGAAATATTCAACAGAAGTTATCAAATTCAGTAGCATCAATGCTTGCAAAATTTGGAAAAACAATGGAAAGTTTTGCAAGTTATGAAGATATGTTGAAATTTGTTGAGGGGCTAACAAAACCTGATGTTTCAGCAGAAGATATAAAATCTGCAATGAATGAACTCGAACAAAAAAGAGCCAAAATGTATAAAATAACAAAAACAACAGGCAACTATTCAATAGATGAAATAGTTGGTGCTTTAAAGAATGGCGATGTTATTCCTACTAAAGTATTAGAGTCAAATTTATCTGCAGTTCAAACATATAAGAAAAGAATAAATGCAAGAACAATTGATGATTATATCGAAAAGTTAGATGCGGAGCTTGAAGGATTGGATACAACATCAAAAGGAAATAAAGCGAAAGCTCGTATAGAAAGAAAACGTAAAGAGGTGGAAGCATCTATCCAAACAGCAGAAAATATGAAATATCTGGAGAAAAATATTCCAGATGCATTGGCAGCAAACCATCAATTTATAAAAAAGAATCCGCCAAGTCAGGTAAAAGAAGATTATAATGATGCAGAAATGGCATATCTGAAGTTAACAATGAAGGATGTGCTAATAAGCAGAATAAAAGCATTACAAGCATTGGACGAAAGTGAAACAGAACAAAACAGTATAGATAAAACAGGTTATGATTCAAAGAAAGTCAACAGTTTATTTAAGAAGTTATTGAAGAAATCTGCAGAAATATATAATGAGGAGATAGATAACGGAATAAATCCTGGATATAGCCGTTATAATAAGGATGCAGCACAAATAGCATATATGTGGACAAGTTTAAATAATTCTAATCCATATGAAAGCATGTCAAACTGGGCTCAATTAATAAGAACCATGGGCGATAAAGCTGATGAAGGAACAATCTACAGGAATATAATGCAGACGGCAGACTTGTTAAGTCAAATCGGAGAAATAGCTGAAGTTGGGTTAAGAGATTCTAAAAGCGATGAAGATCGGGAGTATTATTCATCATTAAAATATACGGCAATCGAAGCAAGAAAATTATTATTACAGGAACCAGTAAATATATAGAAAAGTAAAAGAAGAGAGAGTTGAAAATGCATACTTGCAAGTTATAATTAAGCGGTATGCATTTTCTGTGATTTGTCAAGGAATTTACAATAAAATAAAGAAATATTAAGAAAAAAATAAAAAAAACAAAAATATTGGTTGACTATAGAATATGTTTGACATAGAGTTAGTATGCTAAGTGGTAAAATGTATTACCATGTGCGAAAGTCAATACACAAAAGGAAGTAGAAATGAACGAAAGCAAGCAACAAAGAATGAGAGTTTGTTTGAAAGCATACGATCATAAATTAATCGACTTATCTGCAAGTAAAATTGTAGAAGTTGTAAAGAGAAGCGAGGCTAGAGTAGCAGGTCCGATTCCATTACCAACGAAACGTCGATTATATTGTGTACTTCGCTCACCTCACGTTGACAAGAAATCGAGAGAACATTTTGAGATGAGAATACACAAAAGAATCATAGATATCTATGATCCGACTGCTCAGATAACAGAAGAACTAACAAGAATTGATTTGCCTGCCGGAGTAGATATCGTGGTTAAACTGTAAAAGATTTAACAGCACATACAATTTAATAGAGGGAGACTCCATAAATTGAATGTGATCTACGAGGCAAGTAGAAAAACGTAGCGCTCACAAAAGAAAGGTGAAATATGACACTGGGAGTAATAGGTGAAAAACTTGGGATGACACAAGTATTCGATGAACAAGGACTTGCAATTCCCGTAACAGTAATAAAAGTTGATCCGTTAACAGTAACACAAGTAAAGACTGTTGATTCAGATGGGTACAATGCAATTCAAGTAGGTGTGGTGCCGGTAAAAGAAAAGCATTTGACAAAAGCTGAAATAGGACATTTCAAGAAAAACGGATTAGAAAATTTTAGACATTTACAAGAATTCAGATTAGATAATCCTGAAGCATACACAGTAGGTCAAAAAATAGATTTATCTGTACTAACAGAAGGCACAAAAGTAGATGTAACAGGAACATCAATCGGAAAAGGATTCCAAGGTACAGTAAAGAGATGGAACTTTGGACGTGGACCAATGGCACATGGTTCAAAGAATCATAGAGAACCCGGTTCAATCGGTGCTGGTACAACACCAGGACGTGTAATAAAAGGCAAAAGAATGGCCGGAAACATGGGTAACGAAAGAGTAACAATAACAAAACTTACAGTAGTAAGAGTAGACAGCGAAAATAATTTGTTATTGGTTAAAGGTTCAGTACCTGGTCCTGAAGGGAAATTAGTAACAGTTGTACCATCAAGAGTTAAATGGAACTAACTCGGAGTTCAATTAAAAGGAAAAAGAAATTATGACAAAAGAAGTTTCAATATTAAGTACAAGCGGAAAGCAAGTCGGACAAATTGCTCTTGATGATAAGGTATTCGGAGTAGAACCGAATTTGCATGTAATGCATATGGCATTAAGAAGACAACTAAGCAACGCAAGAAGCGGAAATGCTTGTGCAAAAACAAGAGCAGAAGTATCAGGCGGCGGAAGAAAGCCATGGAAACAAAAAGGGACAGGTAGAGCCAGAGCAGGTTCATTAAGATCTCCATTGTTTGCAGGTGGTGGTGTAGTATTCGGACCAAAACCAAGAGACTATGAATTTTCAATGCCGCAAAAAGCAAGAAGATTAGCATTGAAATCCGCATTATCAGCAAGATTAGATAATACTGTTTTAGTAAAAGATTTTTCTGAAATAACAGAAGCTAAAACAAAAATGGTAGCAGAGTCATTAAAAGCATTAAAGGTAGAAGGTAAGATTTTAATAATTGCAAATGCAAAGGCTGCGGAAAACGGCCAATTAGAGTTAGCAGCAAGAAATCTTCCAAATGTAAAAATCATATTACCTTCAAACTTGAATGTGAAAGATTTACTTGAAGCAGACAGCTTAGTAATGACAGAAGCAGCAATATTAGAAATAACTGAGAGGTTATCAAAATAATGAGTACAATGAAGCAAAACAAAGAAAGATTATACGATATCATCAAGAGACCTATAATCACAGAAAAATCAATGACTGTAGCGGCATTATCTCAATATACATTTGAAGTAGCAAAAGATGCAACAAAAGTAGAGATTGCCCAAGCTATAGAATTGGCATTTCCTAACAGAAAAGTTACAAAAGTAAGAACGGTATATATGCCGTCTCACGCAAAAAGAGTAGGATATTCAGTCGGAAGAACACAATCAAGTAAAAAAGCTATAGTAACAATTGAAGGTGATCCGATTGAAGAATTAGCAGGAGTGTAAGCAATGGGTATCAGAAAAATTAATCCGACATCTCCGGGACAAAGAGGAATGACAAAAAGTGATTTTGCGGAAGTAACAACATCAACTCCTGAAAAGTCATTATTAAAGCCTATGAGAAAGAAAGCCGGAAGAAATAATACAGGTAGAATTACATGTCGTCATAAAGGCGGTGGACATAAGCAGGCATACAGAGTTATTGATTTTAAGAGAGATAAGTTTGGTGTACCTGGAACAGTAAAAACTATAGAATATGATCCAAACAGAAATGTAAGGATTTCATTAGTAGTATATGCAGACGGTGAAAAAAGATATATATTAACTCCACAAGATTTAAAAGTCGGGGATGTAATATTATCAGGCCCGGAGGCAGAAATACAAACAGGAAATGCACTTCCGTTAGAATTAATTCCATTAGGTACAGTAGTACATAATATAGAATTAATTCCTGGGCGTGGCGCAAAGATGGTAAGAACAGCAGGTGCCGGTGCACAATTAATGGCAAAAGAAGGCAACTATGTAACAATAAAGATGCCAAGCTCAGAAATGAGAATGATAAGAAAAGAATGTTTAGCAACAATCGGCGTTTTAGGCAATTCAGAATTTAAGAACCTAAAGATAGGTAAAGCAGGGCGTACACGTCACTTAGGTATCAGACCAACAGTACGTGGTGTAACAATGAACCCTTGTGATCACCCACACGGTGGTGGTGAAGGAAAAACCGGACCCGGAGGAAATCCAAAAACACCATGGGGTAAACCGGCATTAGGTCGTAAGACAAGAAAAGTTAAAAAAGCATCTAGCAAGTTAATTGTTAGAGGAAGAAAACGCTAATAAAGGAGATAATTAATGACACGTTCACTAAAAAAGGGTGTATATGTACACGACTCTTTAAAAGCAAAGATAGATAAATTAAATGCGAATAAAGAAAAGAGAGTAATTAAGACTTGGTCAAGAGCGTCTATGATTACTCCTGAAAATCCAGATATGGTAGGACATACAATAGCAGTATATAACGGTAAAACTCACGTGCCGGTATATATATCAGAACCAATGGTAGGGCACAGATTAGGTGAATTTGCACCTACGAGAATGTTTAGAGGCCACGCAGGGCAAGATAAAACAGCGAAAAGGAAATAGATTATGGAAGCTAAGGCAAGACAAACAGATATAACAATGCCGGCAAGAAAATTACGCAGAGTAATAAATCTTGTAAGAGGCAAATCAGCAGCAGACGCTTTAAGTATGTTGAAGTTTATGCCATATTTTGCCGCACGTGTGGTAGAAAAGAATATCACGGCAGCAGTGGCAAATGCAACAGAGAAATTTGGTGCTACAGCAGAATCATTAAAAGTTTCTGAAATATATGCTGATGAATCAAGAACACTTAAAAGAGGTAAACCGAGAGCTCAAGGAAGAATTTATTCCAGAGTAAAACGCACATCTCATTTAACTGTTAAAGTAACAAAAGAATCAAAGTAGAAGGTAATAGACATGGGACAAAAAACACATCCAACCGGATTTAGAGTAGGAATAATACAACCTTGGTTCAGCACATGGTTTTCAAAAAAGAATTATCCTGAGTTTGTTGCAGAAGATGCCAAAATCAGAAAGTTTGTAAAGAAGAGACTTTATGCGGCAGGTGTTTCAAGAATATTAATAGCAAGAAAAGCTCAGAATGTTACAGTAACAGTAGTAACAGCGAAACCCGGTATAGTAGTTGGCCGTGGCGGACAAGGAATAGATGAATTAAGACAAGCGGTTGCAAAATTAATAAATAAAACAGTAACAATAGACGTAGTTGAGGTTGCAAGAGTTGATATAGATTCTCAGCTAGTAGCAGAATCAATAGCATTGCAATTAGAAAAACGTGTAGCGTTCAGAAGAGCAATGAAACAAGCAATGCAAAGAGCAATGCGTGGCGGAGCTCAAGGTATAAAAGTTATGGTATCAGGTCGTTTAGGCGGAGCTGAAATTGCACGTAGCGAATGGGCAAAAGAAGGTAGAATACCTCTTCAAACACTAAGAGCAAATGTAGATTACGGTTTTGCAGAAGCAGATACTATAATGGGTAAAATTGGTGTTAAAGTATGGATTTTCAAAGGTAACTTAATGCCCGGAGAAATGGCAGACCAAAACATCAAAGCTAAAAAAGTAGGCGCTAACAACTTTGAAGAGAAGCCGGTTGGCGGAAGAAGAAAAAAGAAATCAGCAGCAACTCAGGCTCAGACTGCAGCTGTTGAAGATGAGAATAACTAAGTAAGAATAATTAGGAGCGAAAAACAATCATGTTAATGCCCAAGAAAACTAAATATCGTAAAATGATGAAAGGCAGAATGAAAGGCCATGAAACACGTGGAACAAAGCTAGAGTTAGGTTCATACGGTTTGCAGGCTCAAGATCCTGCTTGGATTACGAGTAGACAAATAGAAGCTGCAAGAAGAGCGATGACTCGTGAAATCAAAAGAGGCGGTAATGTATGGATAAAGATATTTCCGGATAAACCAATTACGGCAAAACCTGCTGAAACTCGTATGGGTAAAGGAAAAGGAAACCCAGAATATTGGGTAGCTGTAGTAAAACCGGGTAGAATTCTTTTTGAATTAGATTACCCACAAAGAGAAGTAGCTATTCATGCACTGGAATTGGCTGCTCAGAAACTTCCAATAAAAGCAAAAATTGTTGAGAAAACAGGTGAATAACTATGAAGCTAGAAGAGATACGTGAAAAATCTGTAAATGAACTTAATGAATTAGTTGTAGATTATAAAAAACAATTATTTGATTTAAGATTCAAAAAGTTTACAAATAAGTTTGAAAATGCTACTGATTTAGGAAAAGCAAATTCGCAAATAAAGGAAATCAGAAGAACAATAGCAAGAGTAAAAACTGTAATAAAGCAAAAAGAATCAGTATAAAAATGAGGTTAAATTAAAATGCCTAAGAAAGAAAAACAAGGTGTTGTAGTAAGTAATAAAATGGAAAAGACAGCAGTCGTTAAGGTTGCTTCTTACAATCAACATCCCAAATATAAGAAAATTATAGAAACAACAAAACATTACAAAGCACACGACGAATTAAATCAATGCAGTGAAGGTGATATTGTAAGAATTGTTGAATCAAAACCAATTTCAGGTGGAAAACGTTGGGTTGTATCTGAAATTGTAGAAAAAGTAAAATAGTGATAATTCACTGGTTGAAGTAATTAAGTAATTTCAAAGGATGAAATAAGATGATACAGCAAGAGACAAGATTACAAGTAGCAGATAATACAGGTGCTAAAGAATTGTTATGTATCCGTGTAATGGGTAGTTCAAACAAGAAATACGCACATGTAGGAGATGTTATAGTAGCAGCTGTAAAGGATGCTACACCAAATATGGCTGTAAAGAAATCTGAAGTAGTAAAAGCTGTTGTTGTAAGAACAAAGGCTGATATCAAAAGAGCAGACGGCAGTGTAATCAGATTTGATGAGAATGCAGCAGTAATAATTAATAAAGACGGTAACCCAAGAGGTACTCGTGTATTCGGACCGGTTGCCAGAGAGTTAAGAGATAAGAATTTTATGAAGATTATATCTCTTGCTCCGGAAGTAATTTAGGAGACGAACGATGAGAAATAAGAAGACAGTTGAAAAACGCCCTATACATGTAAAAAGTGGGGATAAAGTAGTTGTTATCTCAGGTAAAGACAAAGGCAAAGTTAGCTCAATAAAGAAAGTTATAACAGCTGAAAATAAGGTTGTTGTAGAAGGTGCTAATATTGTAACAAAAGCTCAAAAGGCACAAGGTGGAAACCAAGGCGGTCTAATAAAAGTAGAGGCTGCAATGGATTCATCAAAGGTAATGTTATATTGCCCGGCTTGTGAGAAAGCAACAAGAATTAAATACGAAGTAATTGATAATAAAAAAGTCCGTGTTTGTAAAAAATGCGGTGAAAAATTAGACTAATAATTTTAACAGGGTAGTTCATAGAATGGGCAGCCCTGAGTTTATTTAAAAATTATTTTTAATATATAATTAAAGATAGTAAGGTGTAAGTATGGGTATTCCGCAAGGGGATACATTCTACGAGAAGGAAAGAAAAATGACAGTAGTAACAAAGAATCTAAAAACAAAGTACGAAGAAGAAGTAAAGAAAGTTCTTCAAGAAGAGTTTAAATATGAAAACGTGCACCAAATTCCAAAATTAAGCAAAATTGTTTTAAATATGGGAGTTGGTGAAGCTTGTCATAACTCAAAATTAGCAGAAGCAATTGTAAATCAGTTGACAAAGATAGCAGGACAAAAAGCGTTGTCAACAAAAGCAAAAAAATCGATTGCTGCTTTCAAGTTAAGAGAAGGAATGCCTGTAGGTGCAATGGTAACACTAAGAGGCGAAAGAATGTATGACTTCTTACAAAAGTTAATTTGTGTAGTACTTCCAAGAATTCGTGACTTTAGAGGAATAAGCGCAAAGAGTTTTGACGGAAGAGGAAACTATACATTAGGTTTAAAAGAGCAGTCATTATTCCCGGAAATTTCGTATGATGAATTGGATGCGGTTCATGGTATGAATATTTCAATAATAACAACAGCGAAGACAGATGAAGAAGCAAGAGCTTTATTAAGAGCGCTTGGAATGCCATTTAAAAAATAACAAAAGGAGTATAAAACGTGGCTAAGAAAGCAATGATAGATAAAGAGCTAAAAAGAGAAGCTTTAGCAGCTAAAGGAAAATACCCAAGAGTAAGACTACATAACAGATGTTCAATCTGCGGACGTCCTCATGGATTTCACAGAGACTTTGGTATATGCAGAGTTTGTCTAAGAAAGATGGCTCATCAAGGTTTATTACCCGGTGTAGTTAAAGCTAGTTGGTAGTTAAGGTTTGTATAGTAGAGTAAAAACTATTATACAAAACTTAATTTTTCAATAACTTTTCTATACTGCTAGATAAATTTTAGTAAGTAGTTGACGGTATTCCGTCTTAAAAGGTAAAGGAAAAAGAAATGAATACAGATCCAATAGCAGATATGCTAACAAGAATAAGAAATGCCAACATGGTATCTTTAACTGAAGTAGATATGCCAAGTTCAAAATTAAAAGTAGAGCTAGCAAAATTATTAAAGTCAGAAGGATATGTTGAAGATTATGCAGTTGTTGAAAAAGAAGGCAGTGCATTCAAAACATTAAAAATCACATTAAAATATGATGAAAAATCAAAACCTGTAATATCAAATTTGAAGAGAGTTTCAAGACCGGGTTTGAGAAATTATTGCAAAGCAAAAAATCTTCCACAAGTATTAGGTGGTATGGGCATAGCTATAATATCAACAAGCAAAGGTTTATTGACAGACAGAAAAGCAAGAAAAGAAAATGTCGGCGGCGAAATTCTTTGCTATGTATGGTAATCGAGTAAGTAAATAATAAAAATTGGAGATAAAAAAATGTCACGTATAGGAAAATTACCAATCATCATACCGGATGGTGTAGAGGTAACAATAAATGGACAAGTAGTAACTGCGAAAGGACCTTTAGGTACAGAAACAGTTGAAGTTCGTCCGGAAATAAAACTTGAAAAAGTTGATAATACTGTAGTAGTAACAAGAGTAAATGACGAAAGAAAATCACGTTCATTACATGGTTTATCAAGAACATTAGTTGCTAATGCTATTAACGGTGTTAAAACAGGATTTACAAAAAAACTGGAAATAGTCGGTGTTGGTTATCGTGCAGCTATGCAAGGTAATACATTAAACTTAGCTTTAGGTTATTCACATCCAGTAGATATAGCAGCACCTGAGGGTATAAAAATAACAGTTGATCAAAACACAAAAATAACAATTACCGGTGCAAATAAACAAGCTGTTGGTGATATAGCAGCTTTAATCAGAAGTAAGAGACCACCTGAAGTATACAAAGGAAAAGGTATTAAATATGAAGGTGAACATATAAGACGTAAAGCCGGTAAAACAGGTAAAAAGTAGAAATTAATGTAGTAAAAATTGCCAATATAAACCCTTGTATAAGCAAGAAGGTTTGGGTGAAAGGAAAGAAAAATGATAAAACAAGTAAATAAAAAAGAAGCAACACAAAAACGTCATAAAAGATTAAGAACAAAATTATCAGGTACAACAGAAGCTCCACGATTAGCTGTATATAGAAGTACAAAGCATATATATGCTCAAATCATCGATGATGTAAAAGGAGTAACAATAGTTTCAGCTTCTTCAATAGATAAAGATATGAAGAAAGATTTAGCACACGGTGGAAATATCGAATCTGCAAAAGCAGTAGGTGAAGCAATTGCAAAGAAAGCTTTAAAAGCGGGTGTTAAAGATGTAGTATTTGATCGTGGCGGGTTCTTATATCATGGAAGAGTAGCTGCTTTAGCTGATGCAGCAAGAGAAGCTGGATTGAACTTCTAATAAAAATCTATAAGAATAAAAAGGCTCCTTGAAAAAGGGGTCTTTTTTATATTTGAATAATTGTGTTATTTTTTATTTCAAAAATTTCTACATCTTTTAAGTATTCTTCTTTAAAATGTAATGTATCTACAGATGTAATAATAGTTTGAGTATTATTGCCAATGGCATTAAGCAGGAAGTTTTGTCTTAAATCATCAAGTTCAGCCAAAACATCATCTAATAAAAGAATTGCATTTGTATTAATTTTATCTTTTATAAGTTGGAGTTCTGCGAGCTTAAGTGCCAAAACAATAGTTCTTTGTTGTCCTTGTGAGGCATATTTTTTTGAATCATTATTATTTATATAAAAAGAAACATCATCTCTATGGGGACCTAAAACAGATTGTCCTCTAATAATTTCTTCAAGTTTCTTTTCTTCAAGTTTCTTCTTAAAATTTTCTAATATAAATTCATTGTTAAAATCAAATTTTTCCGCAGATGAAATATCGCCAATAATACAAGAATTATAGAATATAGATAAATCTTCTTTTTCTGAAATTTGAGAATGTTTTAGTTTTGCAGTTTTAAGAAGTTCTTGTAAGAAATTTATTCTGATATATGTTATATTGCTTCCTGTAATTGCAAGTTGCTCATTCCAAACATCTAACAATGAAGTATCAGAATTAATATTCCCTTTTAAATTTTTTAGGTAATTATTTTTTTGAGTTTTTATTTTATTGTATTTTGAAATCCTATCGGAATATGCAGGGAAAATTTGGCTAATAGCTAAATCAACCCATTTTCTTCTGTCTTCGGGTGTACCTCTAAGTAGTAATAAATCATTAGTTGTAAAACAAACTGTTGAAATATTACTTATGAAATCAGATGATTTATTTTTGTTAATGCCGTTAACTTTCAATTTTTTTCTGTTAGGCGGGTTGATATATATCTCTAAATCTACATCAATATCAAATTTTTTGATTTCGGCTTTAATATTGCAAAAATCTTTTCCCCAAGTGATTAATTCACTATCAGATTTCGCTCTTAATGCATCAAGGGTGGATAAATAATAAATGGACTCTAATAGATTTGTTTTCCCCTGAGCATTTTTCCCTATGAACAGAATTTTGTTTGAGTTAAAAGAAATCTCAATATCATTATAATTTCTATAATTTTTAAGTTTTAAATTTTTTATAAACATAGCTGTATTATATCAAAAATTACCGAGACTATCTTGTTTAACTTATTAAAAACTTTTATAATTTAATTATGTCTTTAAACAGGGAGATTGTGGTGGAAAAATTTAATAATATATATTTGCATATCTTAAAAAGTAAAGTCGGTATTGCAATTTTGAGCATAGTTCCTTTCTTTTTTATGAAAAAGATTCTGTTATATGAATTATGTGCGTTAATGTTTATTGTTACAATTGCTACAATAGCTACATCAAAGAAATTTAGCAAGAAAGAAAGTATATTGTTTGCACTTTTATATAGTTTTCTATTTTTATGTTTAGAAATAGGCGCTGTAGCAAAAGGGTTAGTTACTTCTCCATTTGGGATGGTGACTCTTATATATTATGGGTCAAGTATGCTTATAGCTCTTGCAATAAAATTTTTAATATGGTTAATTGCAGGCGGATTTATATTTTACTTGTTTAATTTGGTTTTAACTGTTTTGATGCGATGGGAAAAAACAGAGCTAATATTTAAGCCTTTTACAAAATTATTATCAAATTTTTTAAAAACTATATTTACTTTTCTAATAATTGTTTTTGTTGCTAATATATACTCATATTTCACTTCGGTTCCAGTTAAAGTTGATCTTTTACCGAAATTGGAAAATTCGAGGTTAAAAATAGAAGCAGTTTTAGACGAAAATAGAGTTTTGTTATATTCTAATAAAGAAAATAAATTAGCAATATATGATTTATCAAAAAATATATTAATAAAAGATTGTCCTGAACTGAAACAACTTCCGAATGGTTATAAACATTCATATAAAGCTGTATCTTTTGACAAATTATTGAATGGGGATATATTTATAAGAGTCCATTTTGAAACTAAAAGTAAAGATAAGATATATAAAACTTATGCATATGTATATTCGGCTGATAAGAATAATATAATATGGCAGGCTGAACTTCCCGATGAAATAAGTTTTTATCAAGCTGCAATTGTTCAAATTGATGAAGATAGATTGTTTGTAGCGGGTGCTGATTCTGATAAGAAAGCTTATATATATAATTTAAAGAATAAGAGTATAGAGAAGGAAGCCGAAACCATAGAGAAAAGAAGAGGATGTGAGATTATAAAATTAAAGAATGAAAAAGTTCTTATTTGGGGTGGCTATTCAAGTAATAATAGTATTGAGATATATGATATAAACAAAGATGTATTTGAAAGGATTCCGCTTGATTTTAATCAAAAGTTTAGCTATGGATATGATAAGTTATATTTGTTGGAAGATGGTAGAGTTGTTATAAAAACAACAAAGATGGAAGATAAAAAAGAAAATGGGGTCGGGGAATATTCAAGCAGTATATATAGTGGTACTGGTTATCCCGTTCCCTATGTTGTTATTTATAATCCTGATGATAGATCATTTAAAGAAATAGATATAAATAAAAATAGTAAATATAGGCATGATAATAAAGTATCAATAGCCTCAACTGCCGATGGTAAAATAATTATAGCCGGAGGCTCATTAATTAGTAAAAAGCGTATAAAACTTTCAGGATATGATGATAAAATAAATTTTTACAATATAAAAACTGATAAGCTAAAAAAGTCTTATGGTATAAAATTAGATAATACTTATGATCCTGATATATTTATATTAGATAATAATGAATTTATATATGTTTATGGTATGGATTTTGGACTTAATCATAAACAAATATATAATAAAGTAAAATTTTAGGAATTAACTATGAGGTAAGTAAATTATAAATAAAATATGAGCAAAGAAAAAATCATTGAAATTGGCAAAAGATTATATTTAAAGAATTTGACATTCGCAACATCAGGGAATATAAGTATCAAAACAGATGAAGGTATATATATTACTGCAACCGGGAGTTCTTTAGGCTGCCTAAAAAAAGAAGATATTATATTTACGGATAGTGATGGTAATGAGATATCACAAGGAAAAGCTTCATCAGAGAAGAAATTACATGTTGCAATTTATAAATTGAGGCCTGAAATAAATGCAATAATTCATACTCATCCGGTATATTTAACTTCATTTGCAGCGTGTCATAAATCATTAAAAGAGCCTATAATGTCTGAAAATATATTATATTTTGAAGATATTCCTATTGCTAAATATGCAATGCCATCATCGGATGAACTTGTAAAAAATACAATAAAACATTTAAAGAAACGAGATGTTGTAATGATGGCAAACCATGGAGCAATAGCAATTGCAGATGATTTAGAACATGCTTTTGCAAAAATAGAAACGGCTGAATATTATGCCCAAGTTACATTAAATACTCATATAATAGGTAACCCTAAATATTTAAGCGATGAAGATATAAATGATTTATTAAAGTTAAAATATTCAGAAAGTTAATTTGTGTATATTATTTTTTTAAAGCTGCACCTTGATACGAATTACGTACTTCTAGAAGCTTATCAATTTTATTTAATACAACGAATTTTTTACTCAACCAAGCAGGTGCTAACATATTAGGTTTTAAACCGTTTCCGGCAAGTCTGTGGATAGTAATTTCAGGAGGCAATAATTCCAAGAAATCACAAACGGTTTCAACATATTCGTCCTCTTCCATCATCGGAACTTTGCCTTGGAAATATAATTTAGTGAGTCTTGTATTATTTAAAACACAAAGCAGATGAATTTTGACTCCATTAACACCTAAATCGCCTAAAACTTTCGCTGTTTGCAACATATCTTTTTTTGTTTCAGTTGGTAATCCTAAAATTACATGCG
This sequence comes from Candidatus Gastranaerophilales bacterium, assembly GCA_944322745.1. Lineage (GTDB taxonomy): Bacteria > Cyanobacteriota > Vampirovibrionia > Gastranaerophilales > Gastranaerophilaceae > Avigastranaerophilus. The sequence goes on from CALUPV010000003.1 coordinate 196,437, forward strand.
CGCAGACGTTAATATCTCTTTTTTGAGTTTCTTTTAGGGCGTGACAAAAAGTTTCAAAAGAATGCCCCCTGTTTATGAATTTAAGTGAGCGTTCATGAATACTTTGAAGACCATACTCAAGCCAAATATAATGATTTTTAGTGTAACCGGCAATCAAATCGAGCTTTTCATCATCAACACAATCTGGTCTTGTACCGATAGACATACCGATAACATCCTCATGTGAAAGTGCCGAATCGTAGATTTTTTCAAGTTCTACAACAGGTTTATATGTATTTGAATATGCTTGAAAGTAGGCTAGGAACTTTTTTGCTTTATATTTGTCTATAGATAAAGATATACCTAAGTCTAATTGTTCTTTGATAGAAATATTGTTAGGATAGAGCTGAGAAAAACTCCCGCCGTTATCGCAGAAAATACAACCCTCATTTGAGATGGTACCATCTCTATTGGGACATGTAAAACCGGCATCTAATGTAACCTTATATACTTTAACTCCGTAAAGGTTTCTAAGATGATCGCTAAAGCGATTATATCTAATATTAGTATTATAGAAAAACATTATTCTTGTTTACTATCAATAGCAGGGTAAACATAATGTTCACCGCAATTAGGACAAACAACTTCCTGTTGTTTACCGTTTTCTAAAACGGCAACTTCAAAAAGGCATTTGCATCCTGATTGAACACATCTTATTGCCCATGTAGGTCTAACAATTCTTGCCATGATATATTCCTCTAAAAAATGACTTAAAAATATAGTATTATAATTTTCGAATAATAGCAAATCATTAATTTTTATAAAGAAAAAGATGAGCTAAAAAACAGTGATTATAAGGGATTGGGATAATAGAAATAAAAAAGTCAAAAAAATTAAAAAGAAGTATTGAAATTATTTTTTTTTTGTTTTATATTATCTAAGTGGCTAATAACCACGAAGTCAAGACTGAGATGGAATAGAAAATTTCTTTAAAGTTTAAAAATTGACTTAAAAAACACCAATTGGGTGTTTTTGTAATTGACAAACTATTTAACCTCAATAAAAAAATAAGTTGACAAAGGAGATTGAGGTGATAGGATGGAAGATGTCGCTGAGGAGGCGGCGAAGTGAAAGAGAAGGGAACGGAAAGAAGAGTTTTTTGTGACTTTCTTTAGAGCGAGAAGATAGAACATTGACAATAGAATA
>CALUPV010000004.1 GCA_944322745.1 Candidatus Gastranaerophilales bacterium
GAGTTCAATTTACCTGTAAAACTTATTGGTGTCGGGGAAAAACTTGAAGATTTAAAATTATTTAATCCTGAAGATTTTATTAATGCTCTATTTGAAAAATAAATTAAAACATACAAATGCAAATTATAGTTGTTAATATGCCGATTATGATTAAAGCTAAAGTAGCCATTACAACTTGTTTATCTTTTTTCTTTTCAATACAACTTGATGTACCCATAACATGACTTGAAGCACCTATTGAAAGACCAATTGCCACATCACTTTTTATATGGAACCATTTTAATATTTTATGTCCAAATAATGCTCCATATATGCCTGTAACTACAACAATGCACGCTGTAAGTTCAGGAATACCTCCTATCGCTTTTGATATTTCAACGGCAATAGGTGTTGTTACGGATTTTGGTATTAAAGATGTTATTATATTCCAATCCGAGTGCATCAATTTACCAAGGATGAACGTTGTTGTTATTGCAGTTAAAGCTGCAACAATAAATCCAAAATATACAGCTCTTTTGTTCTTTTTTAAAAGTGATAGATTTTCAACCAAGGGAAATGCTAATGAAATTGTAGCCGGTCCTAATAAAAGAGTATATATGCAAGCAGATTCATTATAATTTTGATAATCTATATGGAATATTTCTAAAAACATAATTAAAATTATTCCTGACAGCATTAAAGGTGGAATTTTTTTTAAATATTTAAACTTCCTTGATTTTTTGGATAATTCATAAATAATGAATGTTGTAATAAGACCCCATAAGTTAACCATTGTGAATTTTCCTTATTTTATGGAGTCTGACAAATTTTATAACATTTTCTACGAATATTGCTGTTACAATTAATGTTATTGTTGTTGTTAAAATAACATTCATTGCAATAGGTATTAGATTTTTTTGCAAGATACTGTAGTAAGATATGATTCCTACAAACAAAGGAACAAACAATAATGGCATATATTTTAATAATAAGTTGCAGATATCTTTAACCCAATCTTTTTTGATAATATTAAGTTTCAAAAGAAATGCAAAAAGTATAATTCCTAAAATTGGAGACGGAATTATTATATGTGTATATTTAACAATACTGTTACAAACAAATTGTATTGCACATAAAATAAATAACCCTATAAAATATTTTCTTATTCGGCTAAACATAAGAAAATGCTACCATAAAAATTATTAAATTGTTTATAAAAAATAATTATGCTAAAATTGGTTTTGGACTAAATAGTTTTTAAGATTAAATGATAAAAAATTGGAAAATTTTACCTAACTTATATAATTCGATAATTTCACATAAGTATCCTTTAGCACTTATTCAGTATATAACGGAACGTTGTAATGCTCGTTGTCCACACTGTTTTGTAGATTTTAAAACTTCAGAAAAAGAACTAACGATAGACAAAATTGAAAAAATCGCTTCAACAACAGGACCTTGTCTTAGAAATATTTCTTTAACAGGTGGAGAACCTTTTCTAAGAGATGATATCTTTGAAATAGCTGATATTTGGAATTCTAATTCTACTGTAAAGTCTATAGTTATAACAACAAATGGAAGTTTACCGGATAAAATAGAAGTATTTTGTAAGAAGGCAAGTAGAAAAAATTTACCGATTTCTTTTTTTATATCATATGATTTTATTGGTGAAAAACATTCGGAATATAGAAAAATAAAAGATTTGCATCTTAAAGTGATTGAGTCTTGCAAAATAATACAAAGTTATAAAAATAAATATAATAATACATTGCAATTAACTCTTTCACAAGCTAATTGTAATAGTGCATTTGAAACTTACAAATTTATTAGAGATGAAATTAAAATTCAAAATATAAATTGTACTATGTTAAGAGGTGAAAATGCAGATAATCTTGTTGATTCTGATAGAAAAAACATAGCCGCAATGTACAAAAAAATTCAACTGCAACGAGAAAAAGATTTTGATGATAATATACTTGCAGGTTATAACGGTAATTCTTTGACTTCTGTAATAATAAATGCCAAAAATAAAATGTTATGGAAATATGTTCTTCGTACATTTGAAGAAAAAAAATATATTTCTCCTTGTTTAGCAGGAAAATTATTTGGTGTCATATATCATGATGGTAGTGTTTTTCCTTGTGAACTTTTAAATAAAAAGTTTGGAGATTTAAAAGATTATGACTATGACTTCTTAAAATGTTGGGAATCTGTAAATGCAAAAGAAGTATATAAATATATAAAGAATACAAAGTGTTTTTGTACACATGAGTGTTCTTGGTTAATAAACATATTGTCATCACCAAGGTTTTATTGTGAACTTTCTTGTCATATTATTAAAAATTTAATGAGGACGAATGGAAAATAAAGTAACAATTATTATTCCTTCAAGAAATATTGATTATCTTCTTGAAAATTGTATCAAACAAATTAGAAACCAATATAAAAACATCAAAATTGTTCTAGTTTTAGACTCTATAGATAGCAATTTAAAACACTTTGATCAAAATATAAAAATAATAAAATCAGAAAATCCAAATATGTCTGCCAAAAGAAATTTGGGAGTGGAAAACGTTGGTACAAAATATATAGCGTTTATTGATTCTGATGCGTATCCAAATGAAAACTGGCTTGAATATGCAATAAATTTTCTTGAAAAAAATAATGAATATTGTGCGGTGACAGGAAGTCAATATAATCTTCCAACAGACTCCTTTGAACAACAATGTTTGAGAATAGTTAGATTTAGTCCTTTATTTACTCATAAAGAATGGTGCATAATTACAGATAAAAACACTGTCGAACAAGATTGTACTAAAGTAATGACTTCAAATGTAATAATGAAGAGAAAAATATATTGTGAAATAAAAGGAATGAATGAAAACATTTATCTGGCAGAAGACAATGAATTTTCTGATAGAATTATTGACAAAGGTTTTAAAATCAGGTTTATACCAAAAGTAAGTGTTTTTCACCGCGAATGTAAATTTTATCCATTTATGAGGAAAATTTATTGCATGAGCTATTACTACTCTAATTCATTTATAAAAGGGAAAAAAATAAAATCCTTAAAAGAAACAATATTCCAATTTTTACCTTTACTAGGGATAATTAGTTTTGTATTATTATGGATAATAATCGGATATTTAAAAATCAATCCTTATCCTCTTCTGATTTTTCCTCTTTTTATAATATGTCTTTTGATAAAGGAGGCATATAGAGAATCTGGAAAACTAAGTGAAAAAAGAATAGAAGGTTTTTTGATAATATTTCTTTCATACCTTTCATTTTGTACTGTTTGGGTATATGGTACTTTTCTCGGGATTATAAATTTTCCAATAAAGAAAATACAAAAATCATACAAACATTATTAAAAGAGAAGAGCAGAAATGTAATAGAATATGCTCTTCTCTAATTAATTATTTTACAGTAAAAGTAGCTGTAACAGTTGCAACAACTTTCTTTTCAATAGAAGATGTATCATTATATCCATAATCAGAAACATCTGTAGAATCAATAGGTACAATTTGGAATACACCCATTTTTGCACTATTAATTGCACCAATTTTTCCGTTGGTTGCCTGAACCATACTATTAGCACGAGCTTGTGCATTTTTTGTAGCTTCTCCTACCATTTTTACTTTTATATCATCAAGATTTGAAACGAAATATTTTATGTTTCCGGTAGTTAAATTAATATCTTGATTAACTAAAACATCTATTTTTTTTGATAGATTTGTTAAAGTTTCAGTATCATTTGCTTTAATTGTAACATTTTGAAATACTGTATAGTTTTCAATTTCATTTGTAGTATTTCCGTTCGGAGTTCTTTTCCTATTTTCATAACTGCCAATAGAAGCAAAATTTATATTTTTTTCATCAATACCGTTTTCCAGGAGAAACTTTCTGATTTTTACAGCATCTGAATTGATTTTAGAATACCCTTCTTTTAATGTTGGAGCAATTGCCCTATAGTCAATATTCCAAGAGGAAGAATCAGACGTAACATTTTGGCTTGCGCTGCCTGTTACTCTTATTGTTTGATTTTGTAATTTCTGAAATTCTATGATTCCCTTGGATAAAATATATGTTGAACAAACACTTCCAAGAGCTATTAGAACTCCTAGTAAAACAACTTGATAATCTTTAATTTGCATATTAAACTCCTTCTTTAACTAAAGTATACAAGTTCAAAATATAAATGTAAATATGCCCAAAGCGTAATAAGACAACTTTGGGCATATTTTATGTTATTTATTCTTCAATTGATTCTTCTTGATTTTCGTCACCTTCAAAAGAAGCTGTGTCTTCTTCATCTAAGCCATATTCTTCTTCTTCACGAATTTCTTCCGCAATTTCATCTATTTCATCATCTGATGTATCTTCTTCATATTCATCTAGATGTTGAGGATGTGGAGCATATTCCATTTTTGCCGCTTGAGATTCGCTCTTAATATCAATTTTCCAGCCTGTTAATTTGTGTGCTAATCTTACATTTTGACCGTCACGACCAATTGCTAAACTTAATTGATCATCAGGTACAATAACGAAAGCTTCTTTTGAATATTCATCATCAGCTAAGATATCTACAGAAACAATTCTTGCAGGTGATAATGCATTTACAATGTATTCAACAGGGTTTTCACTGTATCTTACAATATCGATTTTTTCATTTTTTAATTCACCGATAATAGTCTGGATTCTGCTGCCTCTAGGTCCAATACAAGCACCAACGCAATCAACATCAGGATCATTACTTGCAACGGCGATTTTGGTTCTGTAGCCTGCTTCACGTGAAATTGATTTGATTTCTACAATTCCGTCTTCAATTTCAGGAACTTCAAGTTCAAATAATTCTCTTACAATCTCAGCGTGTGCGTGTGAAACAATAACTTGCGGAAGTCTTGATGTTTCTTTTACATTAAGTACAAAAACTCTTATTCTGTTGCCAGGTTTATAATATTCACCGGGGATTTGTTCTTTGTAAGGCATTATAGCATCTGTTTTTCCAATGTTTACAATAACATTTCTGTTTTCAACACGCTGAATAATACCTGTAGTTAAAGTACCTTTTTTCTCCATAAATTCGTCTAGAACAAGCTTTCTTTCTGCTTCACGAATTCTTTGAGTAATAACTTGTTTAGCACTTTGAGCAGCAATACGACCAAAGTTTTCAGGAGTAACTTCAATCTTTACTTCATCTTCAAGTTCTACTTCATCATCAATTTCTTTTGCATCTTCAAGTGAAATTTCTAAATCCGGATCTTCAACATTTTCAACAACTAATTTTGTTCTGAATACACCAATTTCACCTGTTTGTTCATCTAATATTGCTTCTACGTTTGTAATATCCTTTTGTTTTAAATGTTTTTTATAAGCAGTAACCATTGCATCACATAAAGAAGCTATAATAACTTCTTTAGAAATACCTTTTTCTCTTTCTAACTCTTCACAAGCTTCAAATAATGCCGTTCCGATTTTAATCATTTTACTCTCTCCTATATTTCATTTGAATACAATCTCGCAGATACTATATTATCTTTTTTTATTAATACGTCTTTTTTGTCTTTGTAAGTATATACAGTTAATCCTTCATTAGAATCAAAATCAACAATTTTTGCCACAAATTGTTTTTCTCCTGATTCATCAACAGGTTGTTTTAACTTTAGGTTTATATCCTTTCCTTTAAAAAGAAGGTATTCTTTTTCTGATTTTATTTTTCTTTCAACTCCAGGTGAGCTCACTTCTAAGTAATATTTAAAAGGTATAAGTTCGTCTAAAAAGTCAGATAAACTTCTTGAAACATTTTCACAATCGTCAAGATTAACTTCTCTTTCAAAAGAATGAATAAATATTCTCAGAAACCACTTGTGATTTTCTTTAACAAATTCAACTTCAACAGGAACAAGACCAAATCTCATAAGCGTATTGTCTATTAATGGTTCAAGTTTTTCCATAAGTTCTTTTTTATTAACGTACTCAAATGGTGCACTATCATTTATTTGAGATTTATTATGTTTATCTCGCTTCAAGACTACCTTCCTTTCCGTTAAACCTTTAAGTAAATAAAAAAGAAACGGAGTTCCGTTTCTCTAATCAACATAGTTATATAATATCATAAGAAAAAAATTTTTTAAAGTAAATTTTTATTTCAAATAAATACTTAATTACTATTATAAAAAATGTTAAAAAATTTAAATAAAGAGCAAAAAAAGATAAAAAATTTTTTTCTATTAATAGAAAAACATTTGAGGATTGGAGATTTATATGAATTTAAATGGAATTAATCAATTTAACATTCAAGAATACAGCAAATCTGATTCTTTTACTGCTGAAGAAAAACAAGAAATAAAAACATCTATTTTTGAATATAAAGACTCAATAGAAGATAATTATTCTGATAATGATATTAATAAAAAATTACAAAAAAGAAATACAAAACATGACAACAGAAGAACTTATAGAAGTTTTTCGTGGTGACATGTGGGAGCTAATAGAATCTGGAAATATAAGTCACATAAACCAGAATGAAATTTTATTCAATCTTGTTAGCAAAATGACAGATGAACAATTAGATGATTTTATGAAAACATATAAAGAAAAGTATCCTAGATCAAACAATGATGGCACAATCGATTTATTTAGTTTTGAAGCATTAGAAAATGATGTAATGTGGGGCAGCTACTGCGTATCTGCTGGAAAAATTTCACAAGAAGAACTAAATAGTACAATGGAAAGATTAAAAAAGTATTTTCCTAAATTAGGCGCAGGAACAAATGCATATATACAATGGGCATAATAAAAAGTAATTAGAGAAGAAGGATAAAACCCTTCTTTTCTATTTTAATTATGTAGTTTTCGCTCTTTTAGCCTTCCAGCCTTTTGCTTACCTTTTTGAATATAATTAAACATATTTAATTGCTCTTTAATATAAGCATCAATTTCTGAAAGAGACAAGCTTTCGGCAGGAAATTTTTGATATTCTTTATATCCTATTTTTCTCAACTTCTGCTCAAATTCATTATCCAGACTATTTGGTATTGAAACTCTTGCACTTCCATTTGAAGATTTATTTTGTGTAGCAAGACCACCATATTCAAGCGCTAAATCTCTCAACGGCTGCCTTACTGATTCACCACCTTTTCTATATGGTATTCTATATGTAGAACCAAAATTAATATTCATTATACCCTCTTTTACATATTTACAAAAGATATAAATATAAATACTGTAAAAATATTTTTTGCTAAAATCGGTTATAATATCTATATAAAAAAAGGATTTAAAAATGAAATCAGTAAAAGAAGTTGCAACAGAATCAAAAATATTAGATAAATTGAAGAATTATCCAAAATGTACTGAAATGGTTCAATATTTGTTTTCTGATATTGAATTACAAGAAATGCAAGATTATGCAAATAATGTTTCAATAAAAAGACTCGGATATAATGACCATGGACCTGTTCATATGCGACAAGTCGCAATAAATGCAATAAAAATGCTAATTATTTTGCAAGAAGCAGGTATAAAAACTTCATTAGAAACAGAAGAAATCGGAACTTTTGAAGATAGTATGTGTGCAGTAGTAATTGCTGCCTTAATGCACGATTTAGGAATGATGATAGGTAGACAAGACCACGAAGAAATGTCTGTTATGCTTGCAACTCCTATTATTGATAAAACATTAAATAAAATATTCCCCAATGATGTACATAAAAGAGTTGTAATAAAATCTTTAGCATTGGAAGCAATAATAGGCCACATGTCTTCAAGAAAGATACATTCACTTGAAGCAGGAATAATATTGATTGCAGATGGTTGTGATATGACAAAAGGCAGGGCAAGAATACCTTTGGCTATTCATAATACCCCTAAAGTCGGAGATATTCATAAATATAGTGCAAATGCTATTACAAGAGTTGGTATAAGACACGGTGAAAATAAACCGATACAAATTGATATTGAAATGTCTTCTGAAGTTGGATTTTTCCAAATAGAAGAAGTTTTATTAACGAAAGTAGAATCAAGTCCTGCAAAACAGTACATTGAATTATATGCCGGAGTTACAGGTCAAGATAAAAAATGTTATTTATAATGTTTTTTCATCAAAATTAATTAAACTTTCCATTATATTGCAAAGTTCTAAAAATCTTTGTTTATTGTGGACGTAGTTGTATCCTAATACAACTTCAAGAGATGTAGCATTTGAATGCAGTGCTCTATCAATTCTTCTTGCGGAAGATGTAGGAATATTTCTTGCCCTTCTTGCAAGTTCAATTTCTTCTTCAGTCAGATATTGGGTTATTTTTTCCAGAAGTTCTGTTTGAAATGCCGCATTTACATAGTGAACAGTATATTTATGAAGACGTTTTAAATTAGAGGTCATCATAATTGTTCTTTCTCTTATAAATACTTCATATACAGCGTCACCAATGTGTGCATAATTTTTAATGTTTAATTCTTTCAAAATAGGACTTTCTTTGCAAATAATATATAAATTTTATAATAAAATAAAAGAATCGTAAAATTCTTGCTTTTATTTAGCAGTTATGTTTTGTATCTGGAGTTGCAGGGAATAAAATTTTACGTGTGAAATCCAAACAGTTCGGGAATAATTCTTCTATTCTTTTTTGAAAATTTTTATTGGTTAATTTGCCGCTGGTAACATATGAAACCATTTGGGCAAAAAGTTCCTTTCTTGCTGTAACATCATTAAAACAGACAGAGTCATAGGAATTATCATAAACACCAAAATAATATTTAAAGTCATTATCTTTCAGTAGTTCTTTAAATGTTTGTCCTTGCGGTTTTCCCTCTTTTTCATCTATCTCAAACATATGCATTAAATCTGCAGTAATTGCGTTATCAAACTCTTTACTAAATGATGGCATATCTATATATCTCGAAAAATTTTCACCTGAAATAGTACTTACAAAATCTTGTTTTTCTAAATTTAATAATCTTCCCTGATTATAATCAAATGCATGTCCCATTTCATGTGCTAAAGACTCATAAGTATTTTGTTCAACACCATTAATTGTAATTGCTTGATTATTTGCTTTTTCAGCAAAAATAATTTCTTTTGTTTTTGGTGATAATTCGTATTCTATTGCTCCAAATTTATCTAAACGTGGTTTACCGTCTTCTAAGATTGGTTTTTTTGAATGTCTATATTCTGCGTGTGATGATTCCGGGAACAAAAACATATCATCATAAATTTTAATAGATATTTCATTATCTATCATATTTTGTAATAGAATATTCTCAATCTGAGATAATTCTCTGATAAAAGATGTAATATACTCGTTTGAAACTCCGTCTTTACTTTTTGTCAGTAAAAAAGTTCTTTTAAGAAGTGATGATACCAGTTCAAATTTCTTCTCATTAGAGTCTTTTAAACTATTCAAAATTTCCTGAGCTTCCACAGATAATTTATCAATAATCGGCTTTTTCTTTACAGGAGTACTTAATACATCAATATTGGTTAATTCTCGACCATAATACATTCTCATTGCATAAACAAATCGAGGATCAAGTTCTATATTGGAAACATTACCATTTGGAAGTATCATTCTGGAAATTTCTAAAGAACCATTTCTCTTAATAGTAATTGCACGTATTCTAAAAGTTTGTCCATTACTTAATTTAATATTTTGTCTTTCAATATAACTTGTTCCATCTTCTAATCTAATAGGATTTAATAATATTTCTTTACCCTCTATTTTATGTGGCAATTTATAAGGATTAGATTGTTCGCCATCACGTTGAATATCGAAAAATTTAGGATTTATTCCTTTTATTTCCTGCCAATAAATTGGATTAATCGGAATACTTGATCCGAAAACTGGTTTGTTATTTGTTAAAACTCCTATTTCTTCATTAGAGAGTTTTTTCTTTTCATGTGGAGAAATATTGCGTCTAATAATATTCAACTGAATAAAATCCATTATATATACACCTAAATAACTTACTAAGAAATTTTTTCTCTAAACTTACAAAAAACAATAAAGACAGTTTTTGCTATGATTAATAAAAATATAGTATTATTTATAATTATGAAGATACTTTTAATAACAGATTTATATCCATTAGAAAATGAAAAAATAACAAAAGCTCTATATTATTTTGTGCATGAATGGCGAAAACAAGGTCATTGTGTAGAAGTAATAAGAGCAAATTTTATAATAAATACTCTTTTTCGTGGCCGTAAAATACAAAAAGAAAAGATTTACTATGAGAATGGAACAAAAATTTATAATTTAAACTTTCATACTCCGTTTTGGTTTGATGTATATAAAAAACTTCCTAAAGATTTTTCGCTAAAAAATTATGATGTGATTATTTCTCATATGCCTTGCGGAGCATTAATGGCTGATAAACTTTTGAAGAAACATAGTATTAAGTATATATATGCTGTACATTTCTCAGATATTGTCGTACTTAAAAGTTTTTTATATCTTCCATTTAGAAATAAACTTAAAAAAATCTATAAAGAAGCAGATAAAATAGCAGCAAGAAGTTATGTTCTTCAAAAGAGAATAGAAGAAATTATACCTGAGGCTCACAATAAGACTTTTGTTGCATATTCCGGAATTGAAAAAGATTATATATCAGACTCAATTAAAGCTACATTTAATAGAGAAGAATTGCAAATTTCAACAGTGGCTTCTTTAATAAAAAGAAAAAATATAAATTTAATAATAAATGCGATTGCAAATATTCATAAAAAAATTCATTTAACAATAATTGGAGATGGACCTGAACGCAGAAAACTTGAAAAACTCACTCAAAGGCTTAATATAGAAGATAAAATTACCTTTTTAGGTAATATCAAAAGAGAAAAAGTAATTAGTAAATTAAAAGAATCAGATATTTTTATTTTACTTAGTAAAAATGAAACCTTTGGTATAAGCTATCTGGAAGCTATGGCGACTGGAAATATTGTTATAGCAAAAAAAGAAGATGGTATTGATGGAATAATTAAAAATAGGCAAAATGGTTTTTTAATTAATTCGGAAGTAAGTGAATTAAAGGCTTGTATTGAAAATATAATAAAAATTAGTGATGAAGAAATTAAAATAATAAGACAAAAAAGTATAGATACTGTAAAAAGGCTAACTATAAAAGAGGCGGCAGAAAATTATATTAATAATATTGTGAACAATGATAATATATAATTTCATATAAAATCATGTTTGGTTTATAATAAATTGCGCTGTGCGATTAAGAAGATATGGAAAATATGAAACAGGAAACATTAGCTGTTATAAAGAAAATGCTCAGTAAAAAATCCACTGATTTATTTATACAAGAGAGTAAAACAACTGAGTTAAAAAAAACATTAAATATATTTGATTTATTGATTTTAGGTGTTAGTGCCGTAGTTGGAACAGGAATTTTTACAATCATAGGTAGTGCAATAGTTGGGAGTTATGATGCACCTGGTGCCGGAACTGCAGTAATAGTTTCGATGTTAATAGCAGCTTTAGCAAGTTTATTTTCAGCATTGGCATATTCCGAAATTGCTGCAATGATACCTGTAGCCGGAAGTGCATATACTTTTACCTACGCAACTATGGGTGAATTTATGGCTTGGATGGTTGGTTGGGTATTAATGCTTGAATATGCAATAGGTAATATCACAGTAGCAACAGCTTGGACAGGATACCTAACTCAACTTTTAAAAGGTTTCAGGCATATTCTCCCTGATTTTGTAATTAATTTCCCTTTATGGCTAAGAAATGATTTTCGTTCAATGTATGCAATGTGTGATAAATACGGTTGGGATGTACACGATAAAATGCCATTTATCCACCTTCCTTTTGGGACAGAAATACCGATTGCAATAAATATTCCGGCTATTTTTATAGTACTTCTTTTGACAATCTTATTGATAAAAGGAGTCAAAGAATCAACAAGAGTTGCCGGTATAATGGTATTTGTAAACTTATCAATAATAATATCTTTTATAATAGTGGGGGCAAAATATGTAGCACCGGAAAATTGGACACCATTTGCCCCAAATGGGATTGAAGGTATTTTAGCAGGCACTTTTATAATTTTCTTTGCATATATCGGTTTTGATGCAATATCAACAGCAGCGGAAGAAACAAAAAATCCGCAAAGAGATTTACCTATAGCAATTATAGGCACTCTTGTTTTATGTACAATTCTATATGTATCAGTCGCTTTGGTTTTAACAGGAATTGTCCCGTTGGGCAATATTGACACACAAGCGCCATTAGCACACGCAATGAGAGTAATAGGAAAAAATTGGTATGCAGGTGCAATCTCAGTTGGTGCCTTATGTGCCTTAACTTCCGTTTTATTGGTATATCAGTTGGGAACAACCAGAATATTCTATGCAATTGCAAGAGACAACTTTTTACCTCAAAATATTATGAAAATTCATCCTAAATTTAAAACACCGCATATTATAACATGGATTTCTGGATTAATTGTTATTATCGGATCTTTATTTATGGATTTAAATATATCAGCTGAACTATGTAATTATGGCACATTTGCATCATTCGTGATTATATGCATTGAAGTTCTAATATTGAGGAAAACAGAACCAAACAGACATAGACCTTTTAAAGTTCCGTTTTGTCCTTTGTTCCCTATTTTAGGTATTATAATGTGCAGCTGCTTTATGATATATAAAAGTATGTCAGGCGGAGATTCCTCAAAATACTTTTTGTTATGGGTAATTATGGGACTTGCCATATATATATTCTATGGATATAAGAATAAACGTATTAAAGAATAGGTTAATAAACCTGTATTCAGAATAAAGATTAAACTTTTGTATTTATTCTTTTTTATGTTTGAAATAAAATAATAAAGAGAATAAGGATATTAAGATGAAACACACAAAGTATTCTGCAGTAATAGTAGGTAGTGGTATAGCAGGGCTTTATGCTGCAATAAAATTGCATAAAGAAGCAAAGCTTGAAAATGGTCTTTTAATTGTTACAAAATCGCAGTTGATTGAATCAAATTCAAAATATGCACAAGGCGGAATGGTTTGTGTAATGCCTGAAAATAAATTAGATTCTTGTACTTTGCACATCGAAGACACTATAAAAGCGGGTGCAGGTTTAACTGATGCAAAGGTTGCAGCTTTTATTTCCGAAAAAAGTGCTGAAGTTGTAAAAGAATTGCAGAATCTAGGTGTAGATTTTGATAGAGATGAAAATAATAAATTAAAATTTACAAAAGAAGCTGCACACAGTGTGAATAGAATTCTTCACGCAGGTGGTGATGCTACTGGTTTTTGTATAGAAAATGCTTTAGTAAAATATCTAATGTCTCAAAAAGATATCGATATATATGAACAAACATTGGCTGTTGAATTATTAAAAGACTCAAAAAACATCAATAGAGGACTTATAACATATAATTATAGTGAAAATGAATATGAAATAATTGAAACACCGGTGGTAATACTTGCAACAGGCGGAATTGGGCAATTATATAAATATACAACAAATCCTGATATAACGACAGGTGATGGAATTGCATTGGCATATAGAGCCGGAGCTATAGTAAAAGATATGGAATTTGTACAATTCCATCCTACAGCCTTTGCTCTTGGCGAAAATGGAACAATGTTTTTAATCTCAGAAGCTGTCAGAGGTGAAGGCGCTAAGCTTGTTGATAAAGACGGTCATACATTTATGGAAAAGTATGATAAACGATTAGAATTGGCTCCTCGTGATGTTGTAACAAGGGCTATATTTAATGAAATGAAAGAAACAAATGCTTCTAATGTATACCTTAATGCAACACATATTAGTGAAGAAAAATTTGAGAAGCGCTTCCCTACAATTTTTGGAACTTGCAGGGAATATAATATAAATCCTTCAAAAGACTATATACCTGTTTCACCGTCAGCTCACTACTTTATGGGAGGAATAAAAACCCAAGTAAACGGTAAAACATCAATAGAAGGACTTTATGCTATAGGCGAAGCATCTTGTACAGGCTTGCATGGTGCAAATCGTTTAGCATCAAATTCAATATTGGAATGCGCTGTTACCGCTTTTGAACTGGTTAACTTTTTAAAATCCAAAAATCTTGAAGAAAATTATATGCAAGATGAACAAATAAATAAAATAATAAGCTTCTACGAAGATAATATTCAGTTAAATAATAGCGAAGAAACTGAAGAATTATTTAAAGAAATAAAAGAATTAATGTGGAACAATGTTGGAATTATAAGAAATGAAGAGAAATTAATGATAGCAAAAGCCAAAATTGAAGAATTAAAAGAAAAATTTGGTTATACATATAAGTGTCCGGACAGAAGTTCCTATGAAATAAGGAATATGCTAACAATTGCAGAACTTATAATAGAATTTGCACTAAAGAGAAAAGAATCAAGAGGTGCTCATTATAGAGAGGATTATCCTCAAAAGGATTTAATAGCAGAATCTCATCAATTATCAAGAAATACAACAATGAAAGGTTAAACAAATATGTCATCTGTATTATTACACGATTTTATAGTCGAAGAACATGTTAAAAATGCACTAAAAGAAGATATCGGTTTTGGGGATATAACAACAGATTATTTAGTTCCTAAAAATGAACGAATAATTGCAAAATTAAATACAAGAGAAGATGGCATATTATGTGGTATTGATATAGTTGAAACAGTATTTAAGACACTTTCAAACGAAGTAAAAATACAAAAGTTTTTCAAAGACGGAGATAAAATAAAAAAAGGAGATACACTTGCTGTTATAGAAGGTCCTGCAAGAGCTGTTTTAATTGGCGAAAGAACAGCCTTAAATTATATTCAAAGATTAAGCGGTATAGCAACAGAAACAAATAAATATCAAATAGCAATAGGAGATAATAAAGCAAGGATTACAGACACAAGAAAGACAACACCAGGATTCAGAATGTTTGAGAAATATGCTGTATATACAGGCGGAGCAAGACTTCACCGTTTTAATCTTTCTGATTGTGTAATGATTAAAGATAATCATATTCAATATGCAGGCTCAATAACAAATGCAGTGAATAAAATCAGAGAACACCTTTCTCATACTCATAAAATTGAAATTGAATGTGATACCATTGAACAAGTAAAAGAAGCTATTAATGCAAAAGCAGATATAATTATGCTCGACAATATGAACTGTGATTTGATGAAACAATGTGTAGAGCTTATTGGTGATAAAGCTTTAATAGAAGCAAGCGGAAATGTTACAATTGATACTATTGGAGATATTGCAAAAACAGGAGTAGACGTTATATCTTCAAGTGCTATTGTTGCAAAGGCAAAAACATTAGATATTGCTTTAGATATGTAAAACATAACATTTGCACTAATATTGTTTTTGTAGCACAATAATATGAAGAGGGGTTAAAATATTGAACATTGTTGTGTTTATAAAACAGGTTCCTGATACTAATGATGTAAAATGGACTCAGAATAATAATATAGATAGAACAAAAATGGATTCTATTATAAACCCTGTTGACAAACAGGCAATAGAAGCTGCACTCAGATTAAAAGAATCATATGGTGCAAATATAACTGCAATAACAATGGGACCCGTTAAAGCAATAGATGTATTAAAAGAAGCAATAGCTCTTGGCGTAGATGATGCTGCAATATTATCCGATCCAAAATTTTCAGGCTCTGATACTTGTGCTACATCAAGGGTTTTAGCTGCTGCTGTAAAAGAGAAATTCCCTGATACTGATTTAATATTATTCGGTCAAAGTGCGATAGACGGAGAAACTTCACAAACCGGACCTTCAACAGCTGTAAGGTTAGGTTATCCGTTTGTTTGTCATGTTAATGAAATTGTTGAAATTAATAATGATAAAATAATAATTAATACAGAAACAGAAACATATAAAGAAGTACTTCAAATTCAAATGCCGGCTGTTTTATGTATAAGTAATTATGTTTTCAAACCAAGAATTCCTAAAATTAACGGATATATAAAATCTCAAGATTATAATTATAAATCTTACAACATATATGAATTAAATATTCCTGAAACACAAACCGGAGTAAAAGGTTCACCAACATATGTTTCTTGTGTATATAAAACTGCTGATAACAGAAATTGCAGAATTATATATACAAAAGACGATGAGAATTTTGCAGATAATATAATTAAGGAAATAAAAGAAATAATGGGGCGTTAATGGAACCAAACGGCATATTAATATATGGTGAATTAACACAAAACTACAGTATAAGACCTGTAGTTAAACAGCTGTTAAGTAAAGCCGTTGAATTAAAAGAAAAAATTTGGAATCAAAGAATAATTGTTTGTATTATAGGACCAAGAATGAATTATGAAAAAATAATATATGAACTTGGGAAATATGGTGCAGATGAAGTTGTAATTATAAGTGATAACAGAATTACAGAATATAACCGTAATTACTTCCCCCAATTTTTTACAGAAATTGCAAAAAAATACCCGCCAAGAATAATACTAATCGGGGCAACAGTGCAAGGTAAAGAAATTGCCTCATATACAGCGACAAAATTAGATACAGGTTTAACCGCAGATTGTACGAATTTAGATATAGGTGAAAATAACTTATTATTATCAACCAGACCAACCTTTGGCGGTCAGCTTACGGCAGATATATTATGCAGAACATTTCCTCAAATGGCGACAGTTCAAGAAAATGTATTTAAAGAAAAAGAAATAGAACATACAGCGAATGCTATTTTCTCTTGGTTTGATATTAATGAAGAAGAAAATAAAATAAAAATTATAAAATCAATACAAAAAGACACAAAGAGCAAAGATCTTGCAAGTGCAAAAATTATAATATCCGGTGGAAAAGGAGCATGCAAAGATAATGGTTTTGCATTAATTTATCAATTGGCACAAAAAATGAAAGCTGCAGTAGCAGGTTCAAGAGAAGCTTTTGAAAAAGGATATATAACTAAATCACAACAAATTGGACAAACAGGAAAAACAGTTGCCCCAGAATTATATATTGCAGTTGGAATATCGGGCGCAAATCAACACTTAACGGCTATAAAAAATAGTGGTAAAATAATAGCTATTAATAAGGATATAAATGCACCAATATTTAAGCAAGCCGATATTGGTATTGTTGGAGATTTATTTAAAGTGCTGCCCGAATTAATTAAAAAAATTGAAACAGTTAATAAAGAGGAACATGATGAGTAACGAAGCAGTTGAAAAAGAGAATATTTTAAAGCCATTCTCAACAGTACAATTATTAAACTTTTGCTTAGGTTTCTTCGGTTTACAATTCGCTTGGCAAATGAGAATTATATTGTCAGGTCCTGTTACTGAAGGTCTAGGTGCTTCACCATTAATTTTTGGTTTGATATGGTTAGCGGGTCCTGTTACAGGAATGCTTGTTCAACCGATTATTGGTGAATTGAGTGATAAAACACATACAATTTTTGGTAAAAGAAGACCATATTTATTTGCAGGTGCAATATTTGCAAGTTTAGCGCTATGGGCATTTCCTAATTCTGCTGAGATATGGGAAAAGCTTGCAGGATTTTGTAATATTCCTGAAATAGCTTTTGGCGGTCTAATTATTGCCGCTATAATGATATGGATTATTGATGCATGTGTAAATGCAGCACAAGGTCCATATAGAGCACTAGTACCTGATTTAGTACCTCAAGAACAACACGCATTGGCGAATTCTTATTTGAGTTTTGCAATTGGATTGGGTTCTGTTGTTGCAGCTGGTACTGCTCCATTTTTAAAGTATGTATGTAACTATCAAATGAGTATTAATGCCCAGTTTGTAATGGCTGCTTTAGCATTCTCTTTAGCTATGCTATGGACTTGTATAACAACTAAAGAACATAAATACAAAAAAAATGAATATATTGAAAAATCAGTAGAAAAGAGTGAAAAAGTAAAAGGTCCTTCATTTATTCAAAAAATTGTAGAATTTTTCAGTTCATCTCCTGAAGTAGCAAAAATATGTACTTTACAACTTTTTACGTGGATTGGAATTATGAGTTTAAACATTTTCTTTACTCAATATGCTATTCACACAGTTTTTGGCGTTCCTGATTTAACGACAGTTACAGAAGAAGTAAAAAATTCATATATGGGAACAATAAATAAAGCAACTAATTTCTCTTCTATATGTTTTGCAATACAAAATTTAATTTGCTTCTTAGTCTCAATTCCAATTGGTTTGTTATCTACAAAATTTGGCAATAAAAGAGTACATTTTATTTCTTTGATTACATTAGCGTTAACATTTGTTGGAATGGGATTATATAAAGAACCGGGATTTGTTCTTGTATGTATGGCAATTGCAGGTATTGGCTGGGCAAGTATTTTAGCACTTCCATTTGCAATGTTGTCTGAGTTTATAAAGAAAGGTTCAGAAGGTTCTGTAATGGGTATTTTTAATATATTTATTGCAGGTCCGCAAGTATTAGTATGCACATTATTAGCTTGGTTTGTAAGCCAATGTACATATACTATTCCTTCCGGAATAAATTATCATTGGGAATATGCTTTCCTAATAGGAGCAATAACTTTATTAATTGCTGCTGTTATTACAAATTTGATTAACGAAAAGAAATAAATAAAATGAAAAAATAGCGGTTTAAAACCCGCTATTTTTTTTATTTAAAATTTAGTCTATAATAAAAAAAGTACAAAATTACAAAGAGGATTTAAAATGAAGTTTGAAACACTTGCCGTACGTGGATTTATTGATTTACAAAAACAAAATCATGCAGTATCAACACCAATATATGCAAATACTGCATATAGTTTTGATAGTGTTCAGCATGCTGTCGATTTGTTTGATTTAAAAGTTCCAGGGGATATTTATACAAGATTATCAAATCCATCTTGGGATATTGTAGAAAAAAGAATAGCAGCACTAGAAGGCGGTGTTGGAGCTTTATTAACTTCATCCGGTCAATCTGCCGTATTAATTACAATGTTAAATTTTGCCGGTGCAGGTGACGAAATAATAACATCTGATAAAATATACGGTGGTACTTATAATTTATTTTCTAAAACTTTCAAACAAATTGGTATTGATGTTAAATTTATAACTTCTGATAACTTAGAAGACTATGAGAAAGCAATTACAGATAAAACAAAATGTATATTTATAGAAACATTAGGAAACCCGAGTATAAAAGTAGCAGATATTGAAGCTTTAGCAAAAATTGCCCATAAACATGGAATTCCTTTAGTTGTAGATAATACAGTTCCGACTCCATATTTATGTAAACCAATAGATTTTGGAGCAGATATTGTTGTTCATTCTACTACAAAATATTTATCCGGACACGGTAATGCAATGGGGGGAGTAATTGTAGATTCCGGAAAATTTGATTGGGCACAAAATGATAAATTCAAGATGTTCACTACACCCGATGAAAGCTATCACGGTGTAATTTATAACAAAGTATTTGGTGAGGCTGCTTTCATTGTCAAGGCAAGAACACATTTGATAAGAGATTTAGGCTGCTGTCAAAGTCCTTTTAATGCATATTTAACTCAACTAGGATTAGAAACTCTTCACGTAAGAATGGACAGACACTGTGAAAATGCACTAAAACTTGCAGAGCATTTAGAAAAACATCCTTACATAAATTTTGTTAATTACCCGCTATTAAAAAGCAGTAAAGATTATGATTTGGCACAGAAGTATCTGAAAAAAGGTGCTTCTTCATTAATCGGGTTTGGTGTTAATGGTGACGGCACAAAATTTATTGAAGCGCTAAAATTATTTATTCACGCAACAAACTTAGGTGATGTTCGTTCTATTATAACTTATCCGGCAGGAAGTACACACAGACAACTTTCTGAAGAACAAAAAATAAAAGCAGGTATTACAAATGACTTTATGCGGGCTTCAATTGGTCTTGAAAATATTGATGACATAATTGAAGATATTGAAAATGCAATAAAAATTGCCCGTTCATAAAGGAAAAAGAATGCAAATAGACAAAAATAATGTAGGACTTGTAGAAACTAAATTTTTTACAATTGATGAAAAAATCAAGTTTGAAAGTGGTGTTGAGTTCGGCCCAATTACAGTTGCATATGAAACATATGGTAAATTAAACGAAGATGGTACAAATGTAATACTAGTAATTCATGCATTAACAGGTGATGCTCACGCTGCCGGATATCATAATGAAAACGATAAAAAGCCCGGCTGGTGGGATAGTATGATTGGACCTGATAAGGCTTTCGATACAAATAAGTATTTCGTTGTCTGCACAAATATATTAGGCGGATGCAGCGGTACTACAGGGCCTTCAAGCATTAACCCTGAAACAGGAAAACCTTACGGGTTAAGTTTTCCTGTGTTTACGATTGAAGATACTGTTCATGTAAAAAAGAAATTACTTGATTTCCTTGGAGTCAAAAAGCTCTATGCGGTAGCCGGTGGTTCAATGGGCGGAATGCAGGCTATGCAGTTTGCAATTTCCTATCCTGATTATGTTACATCAACTATATTGATAGCTACAACTTCAAGATTGTCTCCTCAAGCTATAGCATTTAATGCCGTTGGTAGAAACTCTATAATTTCGGACCCCAATTGGAATAATGGTGATTATTATGATAAAGAAAATAAACCCGATAGAGGACTCTCTAATGCAAGAATGGTAGGTCATATTACTTATCTTTGTGAAGAAGCTATGTATAATAAATTTGGAAGAAGACTTCAAAATAAAAATCATTATGATTTTAATTTTGATATTGATTTTCAAGTCGAAAGTTATTTGCAGCACCAAGGTCAAATTTTTGTAGATAGATTTGATGCTAATAGTTATCTTTATATAACAAAAGCAGTTGATTATTTTGATCCTGCAGATAAATACGGTTCATTAAAAGAAGCATTTAAAAATACAGATGCAAAGTTCTTGGTTATTTCTTTTGATTCTGATTGGCTATTCCCTTCTTCTCAATCAAAAGAAGTTGTAAATACTTTAATGCAATTGGGAAAAGATGTTTCTTATTGTGAAATCAAGTCACCTTGCGGGCATGATGCTTTCTTGCTTGAGTATGAAGTTCAATCAAAAATAATAAAAAGTTTTTTAAATACACATTTACAAGGAGATACAAATGAATAACCATTATGATACATCGAAAGGACTTCATTTGAATTATTCTCTAATTGAAAAAATGATTGAAGAAGGTTCAAGAGTACTTGATTTGGGTTGCGGTAACGGTCAATTACTAAAATTATTGAAAGAAGAAAAACATATAAAAGGTAATGGTATTGAAATTTCGCAGACAGAAGTTATTCAATGCTTAGAAAAGGGGTTATCTGTAATTCAAGGTGACATTGATGAAGGGCTAAAGCAAATTCCTGATAAATATTATGATTATGTTATATTAAATCAAACTTTGCAGTCAACGCAGAATCCTCATTATGTTATGGAAGAAATGCTGCGTGTTGGAAAAAAATGTATTGTAAGTTTCCCGAATTTTGCATATTGGCGTGTAAGGTTTAATTTCTTTTTTACCGGAAATATGCCAAAATCAAAAGTTTTACCTTTTGAATGGTATAACACTCCTAATATTCATTTATTAACAATAAAAGATTTCTTTGAATATTCAAAAAATAATAAAATAAATATAAAAGAGTGTATTTATACAACCAGAGCAAAAATAAGAAAAGATTTTAGATACAGTAAATTTGCAAATATGTTTGCAGAAGAAGCTATTTTTGTTATAACGAAGGATTAAAATATATTTTTTAGTAGTCTTATTCCGTATTTTATATAGTTTTTAAGAATACAGGGTTTAATATCCCTGTCCAAAATCTTTTTTAATATATATGATGGTCTTAGGTGATATTTTAATATTATTCTTTTTCTGATATTTTCAAGTTCTTCTTTTGAGAGAAAATCGGTTCCTTTTGTTATATTTTTAAAAGAGTCTTTTCCAAAAATATTTTTTTTATCGTCTGTTTTTTCAAAAACCATATTATACAATTCACTGCCTTTAAATGGTGTTGCTATAGAAATTTCAATAAAATCTGTATCAAGTGCAAAGATTAATTTTTCTGTATCAGAAATATGTTTAGTATTTTCCCAAGGAAAACCAATGAGGTAAAATCCAAAGATTTTTAACCCGTACTTTTTTATTAATTTAACAGTTGCAATATTTTGTGCAATGGTTGTACCTTTTTTCATTCTTTTTAAAGATTCTTCGTTTCCTGATTCAATTCCTAAAGCTATTAAAGTGCAACCTGCTGCTTTCATCTTTGATAGCATTTCTTCATCAAGAGTATTAACCTTAGAATTCGCTACCCAATTGATTTTTCCTGATAAATCAGAATTTGTAATATAATCACAGAGTTCCATTACCCATTTTTTATTAATTGTAAATGTGTCAGATTTAAAGAAAAATTCTTTGATATTATATTTAAAATAGCATTCTTTTAGTTCTTCAAGAACCGATTTTGAACTTCTAAATCTGACTTCTTTTCCGGATATTATTGGTGAAACGCAATATATGCAAGAAGATGGGCACCCTCTTGATGTTGAAATTGTTGCAATTGGGTTATTTGTTGCAGGATTTATATATAGTTCATTTTTCATTATTGCTCTGTCTGGGAATGGAATACTATCTAAATTTTGGCAAAATTCGGTTAATTTATTTGTTTTCCACTCGCCATTTTTTTTATATGAAATACCTTGAATAGTATCAAGTAAAGAAAAATCATTAAAATGGGCATTCAACAATGGTAAAATAATAAATTCACTTTCACCACCAATAAGATAATCGACCTCATTTAAGTCTAATTCTTTATATAAATCTTGCTCAGGATTAAAAAATAGAGCTCCTTTTAGTATTATAATTGTATCTTTTTTAATTGATTTTATTTTTTTTACTATATCTAAATCGTATAATATACTTCCATTTGTCGTGCTAATGAAAACAACGTCCGGATTTTCATTTTTAATGTCATTGAAAAAAGTTTCTATTGTCAAATTTTCAGCAGGATAATCTTTAAGAAAAATATTATAATTTTCCTGCTTGAGAATAGCGGATATATAGCCTAAATCATTACAAGCTCTTATTGAATTTGAAACAGAGGCATTAACGTTTATTTGGCATCTGTCTTCACTTCTTTGATAAATTTCCCCGGGAGGATATATGAGCATTATTTTTTTCATTATTTTATTATATACCATTATTAATTGTTTAACATATTTTTTGCAATATGTTAGAATTTTTATGGAGAAAAAATATGAATAACAAATATTTAAGATACTTTTTGGGCTTTTTACTTTTGGCATTAATTTTAATTGCTTTTTATTTTTCAGGAAGAATACTATTTTTAGTTTCAGCATTTTTCATAATAATCACAATGATGGAATATAGAAAAATGATGAAAAATAAAGATATTTATCCTCATAAATTTTTACCGGAAATAGTAGGAATAATATGTGCGTATGTTTTCTCTTTTACAAAAGGGATTGAAGAACATTCAATAATAACTCCTATTTTAATAGGTGGTGTTGTTTTTTCTTTTATTCTTACAGTTTTACGTAACAAAAAGCCATATATTATGACTTCATTATCAACTATTGCAGCAATTCTGCTTATTTTTTGCGGATTATATATAATCAAATTAACATATTATTTTAATGAAAATTCAGCTTGGTATGTGATTTGTGTATATTTTGCAGCAGTCTTAATGGGAGATTATGCTGCATCAATTCTTGGACCTAAATTTAATAAATATAAGCTTTCTTCAGAAATAAGCCCTGATAAAACAATAGCAGGTTCATTTTTTAATTTGATTTTTACTTGTCTGCCTTGTTTTTTACTTGTAAAGTTTATTGATTTATCAATTATAAAATGCTTATTTTTAGGAATTATAATATCTATATTTTCTCAATTAGGTGATTTAACAATATCGAGTTTTAAAAGAGATTTAGATATAAAACATAGCGGTAATTTATTTATGGGTTATGGTGGTATTTTGGATAGAATGGATGCTTTTTTATTTTCAGCCCCTGCTGTATATTATTATTTGTTTTTAGTTAGCGTTGTATAAAGGTTATTTATGTTGAATTTAATATGTATATTTGTAGGTGGAGGTATTGGTTCTGTTTTAAGGTTTTTATCCAATATATTATTTAAAAAGCTTACATACTTAAATACATACGGAATATTTTGTTCAACAATATTTGTTAATATTATAGGCAGTTTTATATTAGGGCTTGCTTATACTGTTTTTATGAATAAAGCTGATATACCTGATTATATTAAATTCGCGGTAAGTGTTGGTTTCTGCGGCGGACTTACAACGTTTTCAACATTCTCATTAGAAACATATAGCCTAATAAAACAAGGCGAATTATTACAAGCCTTTATGTATATTCTTTTAAGCGTTATTACTTGTTTGTTTTCTGTTTGGCTAGGCGTTCAGGCAGGCAATCATTTAACCAAGATTATTTAGATTTTTTCTTCTCTGAGTTTTTTTACAAAACAACCTAAACGCTCCATTGCTTTTTTTAGATTATCTAAAGAATAAGCATAAGAAATTCTCAAATATCCTTCTCCGCTATCACCAAAAGCATTACCTGGTACAGCAGCAACTTTTTCTTCCTGTAATAATCTTGTTGCAAATTCTTCACTTGTCATTCCAAATTCTTTTATACACGGGAATACATAGAAGGCTCCAAATGGTTCAAAACAAGGTAAATTCATTTCTTTGAACGCATTTAACAAAAATCTTCTTCTTTGATTGTAAGATTGACGCATCATTGCAACATCATTATCACCGTTTTTTAAAGCTTCAACTGCTGCATATTGGCTTGTTGTAGGTGCACACATAATTGCATATTGATGAATTTTTGTCATTTGCTTGATTATTTCTTTAGGAGCACAGGCGTAACCAAGTCTCCAACCTGTCATAGCATAAGCTTTTGAAAATCCGTTGATAAGAATTGTTCTTTCTTTCATTTGAGGCAACGATGCTATAGATACATGTTTACCTTTGTATGAAAGTTCAGAATATATTTCATCGGACATAACATAAATATCTTTTTCAATGATGACTTTTGCAATTTTTTCCAAATCATCTTTATCCATAATTGAACCTGTCGGATTATTAGGAAAAGGCAATATAAGTATTTTTGTTTTTTCTGTTATTGCATTTAAAAGTTCATCGCTTGTAAGTCTGAATTCATTTTCTGCCTTAAGATTTATAATAACCGGTTTTGCATTTGCAAGCAGGGCACAAGGTTCATAAGAAACATAAGACGGTTGAGGAATAATAACTTCGTCGCCATCATTTACTAAAGCTCTAATACCTATATCAATAGCTTCAGAACCGCCAACAGTAACAATTATTTCGTTATCTGGATTATATAAAATATTTTGAGTTCTTTTTATATAATTTGAAATTTCTTGTCTTAATGCTTTTAACCCTGAGTTAGAAGTGTAGAAAGTTCTGCCTTTTTCAAGGGCATAAATACCTTCATCACGAATATGCCAAGGCGTATCAAAATCAGGTTCACCAACGCCTAAAGAAATAACATCTTGCATATCGCTAACAAGGTCAAAAAACTTTCTTATTCCTGATGGTTTAATTGCTATAACTTTTTTTGAGAGTTCTTTTGTCATGGTGTAACAATCTCTCTTTCATCATCGTGTTTTTTAGATATTATTGTGCCGTGATATTTGTATTTTTTTAATACAAAGTGAGTCGCAGTACTTAAAACACTATCTAAAGTAGAAAGTTTATCAGATACAAAGTTTGCAATTTCTCTTAGTGATTTTTCTTCTAAGATAATAAGTAAATCATAACCGCCTGAAATAAGGTAAGCAGCACGAACTTCAGGATAATTGTAGATGCGTTCTGCAATGCTGTCAAACCCTTGTCCTCTTTGAGGAGTAACTCTAACTTCAATCAAAGCGGTAACTTTTTCAATAGAAGTTTTTTCCCAATCAATTAAAGTATGATAACCGCAAATAACACCTTCTTTTTCAAGCGCTTCAAGTTCTTGAAGTACGCTGGCTTCATCTACGCCTAATAATACAGAAAGTTCTTTAAGTCCTATTTTGCTATTTTTTTCAATTAAAGTAAGCAGTTCTTCTCTCATAGTGTTCTCCGGTTATAACTTCAATAATTTTATCATAAATCTATCTAAAGAAATTCCAAAAATATCTTTTTAAAGTTTTTCCTGCGGTAAGTTTTTCAAACCCGATTTTTTTAGCACTTACAACAGGTGATTTTTCAGGCTGAATGGTTCTTGAATAATTAACTGCTTTAGGACCAAACAATATAGCATATTCAGGTTTGTAACCTTCAGGAATTTCCATATATTCACATAATTCAGGAAAAACTTTCATGCAAGTATCTGCAAAACCACACCAGCAAGTGCCTACACCTAAACTTTGAGCATAAAGTTCAAAATAGCTAAGAGCAATATCTGCATCTTCTTTTGAGCAAGGTGCATTAACAGCGTTAGAAACAACCAACATATGAGGCGCACCTCTAAAAATAACATCATCACCCTTTAAGAAGAATTTTAAATATCCTGAAAATTTTTCAATAATAATTTTTATAGGTTTTTTAGTTAAAGCTGAAATGATTTTATTGTTAACATAAGATCTGAATTCATTCATAACTTCAACATCGTCAATAAAAGAGAAATGAAGCTTGTGAACATTACAACCTGTAGGTACCCAAGATAACATGTCTTTAAGTTTATTCATTATTTCAGGGTTAAGATTTTCATTTTTATATTGCCTGTCACTTCTGCGAGATTTAATTAAATTTAAAATCATATCAGGATTTTGAGCATAAATTTTTTCAGAATCATCAGGATTTTTGCCCAAAATAGAAATAGCCCCGACAGGACAAATAGCTAAACAATGCTGACATTTAATACATCTTTGAGGTGCAGAAGCTTTTGGTGTATTATTTTCATCCATTTCTATAACTGCAGCAATACAATCTTTAACACAAAGCCCACAATGAATACATTTAGATTCATCAACTTTAAACATAATATCTTGCATAATGACTCCTTTAACTAACCATAATATTTTAGCATAAGAATAACGAAGATAAAAAATAAGAAAATAAAAATAGTGCTTGACTTAATTTTTTCAGCAGGTAATATAATAATTGCTGAGGGCGTTTAGCTCAGTTGGTAGAGCGCCTCCCTTACAAGGAGGATGTCAGGAGTTCAAGTCTCTTAACGCCCACCATTTAAACACAAGGACTTCATCACGGGTCCTTTTTTATTGTGAATTTTTAAGTGTTTATTTCTTTTATTAAAGGGTTAAGGGTTGAAAAAATACGATGTTTACATTATAATGTAAATGAAACTGGATAATAGACTTGAGTACGAAAAAAGGAAAAGGTGACTATTATCATAAAACTTCAGGGATAATAGCGTTTAATTATAAATAAAATTGAAAAAATTACAATATATTGAAAGTTTGAGAGGATTTTTTAGAGAAAAGTAAATGCTTTGTAATCGAGTATGACTTGATAGCAAAAAATAATAAATAATTAAAATAAATACAAATAGACAGGTTTTATAACTTGTCTATTTTTTGTGTCCATAAAAAGTCATAAACAAGAAAGGAGAAAAATATGGCAGTTTGGAATGAAGCAGATCACCCAAGAGATGAAGAGGGTAAATTTACAGAAAAAGGCAGTGGTAGTTCTGCAAAAGATAGTTCAAATGTAAATAAGGAAAAAACAGTTTTGTATGGTGGAGTAGAGAAAAATGAAATAAAAAGAGATGGTATAAAATCTAGAATAGAGAACATAAAAGATAAAATAATATCAAAGGAACTCAAAGAAAAAAATAAAAATGAAAAGAGAGCAGCAATTTTATACCCTAATATGCCTGATAATAAAAAAATACAAGAATTAAAAAATATAGGAGAAAAAGAATTTAGTGATATTGAAAAAGAAAGGATACTTAACCATACAAAAAATATTGGACTAGCCGCATTAGAGATTGGAAGTGCATTAATACCATTTTCAGGTGAAGCAAAACTAGCAGCAGGAATAACAAAAGCATTAGAACCCAAGATAGGAAGGGCAATTGCAAAAGAAGTTGGGAAAGGTGCAGCAAGGGGAACATATTCAGGTGGTGTAACAGGAAGTATAAAGGGTTTAGGTGAAGGACTGGAAAATGATAAAAATTTAATAGCTACAACTTTAGAAGGAGGTTTAACCGGTGCTGCATTAGGTGGAATTTCTGGTGCTGGTATTGGAATAGCGAGCGGGAAAGGTATTCAAATGTATAAAGGGCTAAAGTTAAAAGATTTCAAACCTATTGACAATATGACAAAAGAGGAAAGGAAAGAATTTAGAAAATTTGCTAAAGAATATTATCAAGATTATCTACAAGATACAAATGTGTATAATAAAAACTTAGGAAAAATAATGTTTACTGCAAAAGGTGCTAAAGAAACGATAAGTAAAAATCCAAATATGTCGAAAGACTTTCCTTTATTAAGAAATGATGTCAAAAATGCAAAATATATTAGTGCAAATGAATTGTACAAACAAAGGAAAGATAAGTATAAAAAGTTTTATACATTTGAAGGTGAAAATAAAATATATATAATTGCAGAAGACGAAAATGGTTATAAGTTCTATTTGTCAAAAGATAGAGCAAAAGAAAATTAATAAAAAATTCAATATATACAAAGGCTTATCTTGAATTTTTGGAAATAAAATTTAAAAACGAAGATAAACCTTTGTATATATACAGAAAGTTAAGTAATTTAGTTTTCTTATTTATTTTGATTTTTATCTTGATAATTTTTTATTTCTTTTATGCCAAGTTGTTCTTTTGTATCAAGTTCTTTTTCAAATTTATTCATTATTTCAAGAAATATATTTTTTTTAATTTCTACATCTATTGCAAAATCAATATGGTTCTTTTTTGTTTCCCAATCCTGAATTTGAAATCTAATTGTATCATTATCCAATGCCCATACAAACCATTTAGATTTACTTACTTCTTCTATAATTAATTGAGCGTAGTTTTTTGTTTTTATATCATTAAAAAATTTTTTAAAATCATTTTTCATAAGAGAATAATCTATATATTCTTGGTAATTTTCTTTATTTGTTTTTATTTCAATATTAAAATATAGATTGAAAGAATTATCTTTATCAATGGAACTTTCATCAATTTCATCATAAGTTACATTTATTTCTATATTTTCAATTTTTTTAGTTTCTCTTAATGGTAACGGTAATTTTTCATCAGGATAAATAAACCATCTTCCTGTATCCGAATTATATAACCAATTTGAAAGTATATGGATTTTGTATGGTTCTATTTTAGGATTCCAATTTGTTTTTGGTTTATTTCTTGTTATACCTGCAGCAAATACTTCATAATCTTTCCAATTTTTTTCTATTTTGTATTTTGAACATTGATACTCTGCAAATAAGGTGCTTCCTGGAAGTATTGCAAGTTTCCATCCTTCTTTATAATCATCTTTGTAAAATACATATTGATATGAATAGAATAAAGGAATATTTTTTAATTGAAGTATATTTTTTATATTAATTTCATCTAATTCTTTTTTCTTATGTATTCTTTCAATACTTTCTATTTCTTTATCTACTTCAGTTTTTAATTTTACATAAGATATTAAAGTTAAATTATCAAGAAAAATTTTGTAATTTTCATCAGAAACAATAAATCTTACCCAACCTTTTTTATATTTATAATATTGAATAACGCCTGAGTGTGGGATTTGCTTTATAAATAATTCAGAAGAAAGTTTATAATAGTAGGCTTGATTTAATTTAAAATCTTCTAATAAATTTAAATCTTTCTTTATACATTCTTCTTTTGCCAAATCTGCTGGAAGTATAATTTTTTTATTGTTATTAAGAGCTAAATATCTTTGAAAGAAAAGCCATTCATTACTTTCATTAACAGGTCCTTCCCATAAGTGGGAGATATAAGAATAGTAATATATACCTTTCAATGATTTGCAAAAGTATTCTTCTCCATTTGTATAAAAAAGACCATTTATAAAATCAGGTGTCTTAAGTATATCCTGATTATAAATTAGTATATCTCCAATATTTAATCCAAGTCTGTCACATTCTCCATTTGCAAGTTGAATAATATATTTTGTCTGATAACCTGATATAGAATTATTAAAAACGGAGCTTCGTTTTTTATATATTTTAATAATTGTCCCAATTTCATTACAAAAAAGTATATCAGAAGAAATTTTTATTTTATCAGTAAATACTTTATTTGGATATATTTCACTATAATCGTAGATAATTCCTATATTTTGTAGTGTTTTATCCTTAAGAAAAGAAGCATTTTTTTCTTCATCTGCTTCTAGTGTTCCAAGTGATAAATTAGCATATTCACCATTAATTTTTCTGATTTTATAATTTTGTATTTTCATATATCCACTTGAAAAGATTATGTTTTTGAAAAGATTCTATTGTTTGATTATATCATAGTTTAACTTAATTAATATATGAATATTTTGCAAATAGTGTAATAAAAATACTGTTTTTAAGAGATATCCCTCGCTAACATTCATACGCCTATTATGGGTTAGCAAAGGATAATAATATTATAACAAATTTTAATGACGTATTTCAATAAATACAGCAGAAAATGATAATATTTCTTATATTATAAAGGGGAGCGAAATCACGCTCCTTTTATCTTGCAATAATTGGCATTATAGATTATATTGAGAAAAAGAAAAGAATATTTTTATACATAACTTTACTAATTGTTTTATTATTAAATTATAATCTTTCCGCCATATGTCTAGAAAAAAATGTATTTTCTTTTAGTGATGGTTCCGGTTCTTGTAGGGAAGAGACTGAACGACAAAATGCTTTAAAATATGCAACTAAAATAAAAGAAGTAGTTGAAGCTGAAAATTTTGAAGAATTTGCAAATATGATTAATTATCCAATTGCAATTAATGATTATTATGGTGAAGGTAAATATGTTGTTGTTGAGAATAAGGAACAATTTTTAAAATTGGATAAAAAATTGTATTTAATGAACATTTAAAAAAATCTCTTAAAACAAATGAAATTTTTGGAAATTGGCGAGGTTTTATGATTGGCAACGGAGATATTTGGTTTGACACAGTATATCCACATAC
Source organism: Candidatus Gastranaerophilales bacterium (assembly GCA_944322745.1). Lineage (GTDB taxonomy): Bacteria > Cyanobacteriota > Vampirovibrionia > Gastranaerophilales > Gastranaerophilaceae > Avigastranaerophilus. The sequence continues at coordinate 31,116 of CALUPV010000004.1, forward strand.
TTATTTCAAAATAAAGGCAATTAATATTTTAAACTAAAATCTGTGAGTAATTGGTGGGGGATTGATATAGGATTTTATATAATTGACTTCTTTTGAGTAAATTTAGTTTGTTATTTCTTTATTACAATATAATGTAATTGATGTTTTTTAAATAAATATTGTGCTGTAAACTTAAAAATAATCTCTGTAAATAAGAATGAAAATGTAAAAAGGATAATATAATATCATAATTATGTAATAATAAAATATGCCACTGTTTAAAAATATTTTAGAAAATAAACATTTCTTCTTCTTGAAAATATTATTGAATATATTTTTATATTTACATCATTATGAGATTTTTTGTATTTTGTAAAATCTGGAATGTTAATACTCTAGATACAAAATTAGTGATTTATGCTATGATAAGAAGAAATTAGGGAGTTTGGGGATGTCATATCAGAGTGAAGCAGAGTTAGAGAAGCAATTAATAAATAAGTTATCTGCTCAAGGGTATAGTTATATAAAATTTGAGGATTACAAGGCTCTTGAAAATAATTTTAGAGCACAGCTTAACTACATTAATAAAAACGTCCTAGATGGTGTTACTTTATCAGATAAAGAATTTGAGAGAATTCTTATTTATCTTAATGGTAAAACAGTTTATCAATCTGCAAAACAACTTAGAGACCAATTTATTTTAGATAGAGATAATGGCAAACAAGTATATATAAATTTCCTTAATGACAACCCTGAAAATAATGTTTATCAAGTAACAAACCAAGTAACTGTTCAAGGTAAATATGTTAATAGATATGATGTTACTATCTTGATAAATGGTTTGCCCCTTGTGCAGATTGAACTTAAAAGACGTGGGGTAGATATTAACCAAGCTATAAATCAAATAGACAGATACAGGCAGCATTCTTTTAAGGAACTTTTTAAATATATTCAGATTTTTGTAGTTTCTAATGGAGTTGAGACAAGATATTTCGCCAATACTAATGAGCCTAGAATAATGAAGTCTTTGACTTTTTATTGGACAAGAGAAGACAATGAGCGTATTAACATACTTGAAAATTTCTCGTCTGAATTCTTGGAGAAAAATCGCCTGTTAAAAATGATAACTAAATACATGGTTATCAATGATACTGATAAATGCCTAATTGTAATGCGTCCTTATCAGGTTTATGCAACAGAAGCTCTTATAAGACAAGCTCTAAACACTAATTCTAACGGCTATATCTGGCATACAACAGGTTCAGGTAAAACATTAACAAGCTGGAAATGTGCAAACTTGCTAAAGAACGAACCAAGCATAGCAAAAGTTTTCTTTCTAATAGACAGAAAAGACCTTGATACTCAAACGATTGAAGAATTTAATAAGTTTGAAAAAGACTGCGTTGATAATACGGATGATACAAAAGTCCTTGTAAAACAGGTAAAAGACCCAAATAAAAAACTTATAGTAACAACTATTCAAAAAATGGCAAAAGCTCTAAATACTCCTAAATATTTAGAGGTAATGAATAAATACAAAAATGACAAAGTTATTTTCATTATTGATGAGTGTCATCGTTCACAATTTGGCGAAATGCACAACCAAATAAAGCGACATTTTGTAAATGCTCAATATTTTGGTTTTACAGGAACACCTCGTTTTGTAGAGAATAAATCTCAAGACGGCAGAACAACTGCCGATATGTTCCAAAAACTTCTTCATGCTTACTTAATTAAAAACGCTATCCACGACCATAATGTTTTAGGGTTTTCAATTGAATACATACAAACTTATGAAGGTGAATACGATGAAAATGATGAAACAAGGGTAGAGGGTATCGATACAGAAGAAGTTTTTATGGCTGATGAAAGAATTAATATGATTGCAAATCATATCATTAATCATCACTCACTAAAGACAAGAAACGGTAAATATACTTCAATTTTTGCAGTTTCATCAATTCCTCAGCTGATAAAATATTATGACACTTTTAAAAAGCTAAAAGATGAGGGTAAGCATAATTACAATATTACAGCTGTTTATTCTTACGGAAGTAACGAGGATTTATCAAATAAAGAAGAACATTCAAGAGATAGCTTAGAAAGAATTATCAAAGATTATAACGAAATGTTTGAAACAAACTTTGATACAAACACTTTTAGTGCTTATAACAAAGATATTTCAAATAGATTAAAGCAAAAGAAAAATCCTCAAATTGATATTCTGTTAGTTGTAAATATGTATCTTACAGGGTTTGATTCAAGACCGTTAAATACTCTATATGTTGATAAAAACTTAGATTGGCATAACTTATTGCAAGCATTTTCTAGGACAAACAGGGTTGAAAAAGAAACAAAACCTTTTGGGAATATTGTTTGTTATAGAAACCTTAAAAAGAAAACAGATGATGCTATAAAACTATTCAGCCAAACAGATAAAGCAGAAGAAGTTTTAGTTAAAGATTATGACTATTACAAAGACCAATTTGAACAATATGCAGCTGAACTTTATAAAATGGCTTCAACTCCTCAAGCTGTTGATGGCTTGATGGATGAAAACGACCAAGCAAAATTTGTCATAGCTTTTAGAGAATTGTCAAAGATTCTTTTAATCCTAAAAACCTTTGTTGAATTTAGTTGGGAAGATTTAGAACTTACTATGACACAACAAAGCTATGAAGATTATAAAAGCAGATATTTAACAATAAATGACAATATAAGAAAAGTAAAACAAGCAGAAAAGGTTTCAATACTTAATGATATAGATTTTTCTATCGAAATTATTCAGACTGATAAAATTAATGTCGCATATATTATGAACCTTTTAAGAAACATTGATTTCACAGACCACGAACAAAAAGAAAAAGACATTAATAATATCTATAAAGAGCTTGATAGAAGCGATAACCCAGAATTAAGAAGAAAAGTTGATTTAATTAAACAATTCATAGGTGAAGTTGTTCCCCAAATGTCTGCGAATGATTCAGTAGATGAAGAATATTCAAACTTTGAAACAGCTCAAAGAAATAAAGAAATCGAAGACTTTGCCCTTGAAAATAAACTTGAGCCTGATTTTATAAAGAATTCTATAAATGATTATGAATTTACAGAAATTCTGGACAAAGACAAAATCAGAGAAGGAATTACAAACGATATTCCATACTTTAAGAAAAAATCTTTAGTTGAAAAGATTATGGAATTTATCATAAACAATGTTACTAAATATCAATAGGAGAGAATTATGCCATCAAAGTATTTGCAAGAATTATCTAAGGATGAATATGAAGCTTTAAAAAGAAAATTATTAAATATACAAGGTGGAAAATGTTTTATTTGTGGCAAAGATATAGATTTAGACATTCAAAGAACAGATATTGACCACGTAATTCCCTTGGCAAATAAGGGTAAGGATAAAGAGGATAATTTTGCAATTACACATGAATCTTGTAACCGTTCAAAACTTGATGCAAATTTAAAAATAGCTAGAATTTTGTACGAATTAGATGAATTAAAAGAAGATGTCTATAAACAGGGTCAAATGGCATCTCTAAAACATATTTTAGAAAAATATGATGGTTCAAAATACCAATTTATATACAAAAATGAAGGAAAAAGTATAAAATATTCTTTTTCAGATATTGGCGACAACAATATCTATGAAAGTCCTATTTTTATTGACAATCTATCAAAAGAAGAATTTACTTTCGTAGAAGTTCCTTTAGAATACATTTATCACGATGAATTAATAAATCCACGTGGAATTAATAGTAATATCTCCAAATTAATTAAAGAATTTTACAAACCAAACCCACAATTACATTTAAGTCTTGCAAGATTTGAAGACAACAAAATTAAAATTTTTGACGGACAGCATAAGGCTGTAGCACAAATATTATTAGGTACAAAAAAATTAGTATTAAGATTATTTCTAAATCCAAACTTAGACCGATTAATTGAAACTAATACAAATGCTGGTAGTACACTTAAGCAAGTTGCTTTTGATAAAGCAATTATGCAACAATTGAACGATGTACTATATAAGGAAACAATAGAAAAATATAAGAAGGAAAAAGATTTAGCTGAAGACGATATGAGTTTTTCTGAGCAAGATTTAATAAATTACTTTAGAGGAGAACGAAATAGTATAAAAAAATATATTATAGCAAATTTAAAACAATCTGTTATCAAAGACCCTCACAACAAATTAAGTAACTATATTGATTTTGAAGGCAAAGGTAAAAAACTCCCAATATCTTTTAGTACAATTGATAAAACTTTATTCACAATTTTTATAGACTCTGGGAATATTCTTTCTACGCCAATGGATGAAAAACTAGAGGAAGGTTTAAACCCTAGATACCTAGAGAGAACTCAATTGGTTCAATTTATGAATATTATTGAAGAAGAAATATATAACAATAAATTTGATATGGAGGTTGGTGTTAGTCAAATTGAAGATAAAATTGTAAAACACAGAGATGAAGACATAACGCCGGAGCATCTAACGGCTTTTAGAATGAGTAAAGAAGAAATAATGAAAAATTGGCTTCTATACATTAAAGATGTAATTGAAATGTATTTTGTTAATACGGGGAAAAGAATAAACAAAGAATCTTTATTCCAGTATAAATTTGATGATCAACTTTGGACAAATATCAGAAACTTTATTATTAATTTGAGGGACATGGCTCTTTGGAAAGATAGAGAAATGGCAAAAACGCATTTTTCAACAAAACAATCACCTTATTTCTGGGAAAAAGTTTTTTCAACAGGAGCAACCCCTGATAATACTCCAGTTATTCCCAAACCAATAAATTTTAAAGAGATGATTGAAATTCAAGAATGTGATGAGGAGTAGCGATGAGTACAGTACAAATACAAAAGGAACAAAAATCTGAACTGCATACAAAACTTTGGGAAATGGCAAACGAGCTTCGCGGGAATATGGAAGCTTATGAGTTCAAAAACTACATTTTGGGCTTAATCTTCTATCGCTACTTATCAGAAAGAACTCAAAATTATATAAATGAGCTTCTAAAACACGATAATATCACTTATGAAGAGGCTTGGGAAAAAGATGATTACAAAGAAGCCTTGAGCGAAGACTGTTTAGACCACCTTGGATATATTATTGAACCTAAGTATTTGTTTTCAAATCTAATTAAAATGATTGCAAAGGGTGAATTTGGTATAGATTACCTTGAAAAAGCCATTTCATCGATTACAGAATCCACAATCGGACAAGAATCCGAACAAGATTTTGACGGTCTTTGGGAAGATATGGACTTAAAATCCTCAAAGCTTGGCAAAATGGTAAGCGAAAAATCTAAACTTATTGCTAAAATATTGAATACTATTAATACAATAGATTTTCACCTTGAAAATATGGAGCTTGATGTTCTTGGTGATGCTTATGAGTATCTTATCGGCATGTTTGCACAAACGGCAGGCAAAAAAGGCGGAGAATTCTATACCCCTGTTAATATGTCAAAACTTGTTGCAAGGCTTGCAACCGTTGGTTTAACAGAAGCAAAAACAGTTTCAGATTGCGCTTGCGGTTCAGGTGGTTTACTTTTGCAAGTCGGTAAATACTGCAAAGTCGGTCAATACTTCGGTCAAGAACTTACAAGCACTACCTACAACCTTGCAAGAATGAATATGTTGCTCCATGGTATAGACTACAAGAAATTTGAAATTTTGAACGTTGATACTCTTGAAAAAGACCAAAACGAAGATAGGCAATATACAGTCCAAGTCGCAAACCCGCCTTATTCAACTTCTTGGTCTGCAAATCCTAAGTTTTTGGATGATGATAGATTTTCTGTCTATGGAAAACTTGCACCAAAATCCACAGCCGATTTTGCCTTTGTGCAACATATGATTTACCATATGGCAGAGGATGGAAGAATAGCTGTTCTATTGCCTCATGGCGTATTATTCAGAGGTAATGCGGAAGAAACCATAAGAAAACATATCGTTAAAAATATGAATTACTTGGACGCTGTAATTGGTTTGCCTGCAAACTGTTTCCAAGGAACTTCTATTCCTGTATGTTGCTTAATTCTAAAAAGAGAAAGAAACGGCAACAGCGGAAATATTTGTTTCATAGACGCTTCAAAATACTATGTTCAAGGCAAAAATCAAAATTCTATATCTGATGAAGATATTGAGAGAATAGTTTCGGCATACGCTGAACGCAAAGAAATTGAAAAGTTCTGCCATATTGCAACTATGGAAGAAATAGAAGAAAATGACTACAACTTGAATATTCCTCGCTATGTAGACACTTTTGAACCGGAACCCGAAGTTGATTTACAAGCCGTAAAAGAAAGTATTAAAACCCACAAAACCAATATCCAAAAACTGGAACAAGAAGTCCAAGCCTACTTAGATGAGTTGGGGGTGTAGGATGAACAAAGTAGATAATTTAAAAGATGCATATCTAACATTTCACAAATTTATTTGTGAACATAAAAGCATTAATCTTAAAGAAGCTCAGACACTAAAAAATAATGTTATAAAAAATTTAGAAGAACCTTTCAAAAGTAGATTTTCCTCTTTAGTATTATTTGAATCCCCTGGGGATATCTTGTGGTCAAATGTAATGATTGCAACTACAATATTCAAAGACCAAATATATAAATTTACAAATATTCCAAAAACAAAAGAGGATATTGAAACTCATAAGCTTTTAAAGGCAAGAGAATGTGATGAAGAATTTGAAGCGAGTTTGGCAAATATGATTGTCGGAGATAATGACAAATTCCCTTATCGTTCTTCATATTATATAACTCAATTTTTTCAAACTCTTGGATTTGATGAAACCCATGATGGTTCCACTAGGAGAATTTGGGTTGAAAATCTTTTAAAACGCTATCCAATAACTGATATATATAAAATTGTAACTAAAGGTTTGTTTAGAAAACGCTATTTTATAGATGCTGAAAAAGATATTGATATTGCAATAAAAGATTTTGGCAATATGCTAAAATATTGTTATTCGGCTAATGATGTTTGTGATATAAGTTCAGCTTTTGATTTAAACATAAATACAGAACTGCTATTTAGTAGTCAAATTAAATCCCCTGACAAACCATTAAACAGTCTTATTGAAGATAGTAGAGAAAAATTTATTAAAGGTGATAGACAAGGTGCTGTGGAAAAAATTTGGGATGCACTTGAACGTAGCAAAACAATTTTAAATGATGATAAGAAAAAAGGTGCCCAAAAATTATGCGAATTGTGTGCCGGAGATTTAGATAGCGACATATTTAATAATGAATATGCTACTTTAACAAATATTGGCAATAATTATCAAATAAGACATTTTGAAACAAGTAAAAAAGCAATAGAAGACGAAGATACATTGAAATACTTGTATTTTAGAGCCTTTGCACTTGTTAATTATGCAGTCAGCAAACTTAATTCCCAACAAACAAATCAAGTAGAGGTGCTAAATGACTAAACCTAAATTAAGATTTAAAGAATTTAATGATGATTGGCTAACTACTACAATTGGAAAAGTTTCTCAAGGAAACTTATCTTATGGAATGAATGCTGCAGCAAAAGATTTTGATGGTACAAATAAATATATCCGTATTACTGATATTGATGAGTTTTCAAATAAGTATTTGTACGATAATGTAGTTTCTCCAGCTGGCAAACTAGATAATAATTTTTTATTGAAAAATAATGATATTATTTTTGCAAGAACTGGTGCAAGTACAGGTAAAACATATTTATATAATCTAGAAGATGGTATTTTATATTATGCAGGATTTTTAATTAAAGCTCATATAAAAGATGATATTTGTGCAAAATTTATTTTTTATTGTACAAAATTGGATAAATATAAAAAATGGGTTAGCACAACTTCTTTACGTTCTGGACAACCTGGAATAAATGCACAGGAGTACTCTAATTATAAATTTAAGATACCTACTCTTTTAGAGCAGGAGAAGATTGCGGGATTTTTGAGCAATGTCGATGAGTTGATTAATGAGTGTGAGGGCGAGGTTAAAGACATTGAGGAACAAAAGAAAGGGCTTATGCAAAAAATCTTTTCTCAACAAATCCGCTTCAAAGACTCCAACAACAACCCCTACCCCGATTGGGAAGAAGAAAAAATTAAAAATGTTACATCTTATGTAGATTATCGTGGGAAAACTCCACCTAAAACTCAAAAAGGCATATTTTTAATCACCGCAAAAAATATAAAAAAAGGATTCATAGATTATAATTGCTCCAAAGAATATGTCGCAGAAAAAAATTATGCAAAAATTATGAGTAGAGGTTGTCCACAAATTGGTGATGTTCTAATAACCACAGAAGCACCCTGCGGAAATGTTGCACAAATTGATATAGTGCCAGTTGCTCTTGCCCAGAGGGTTATTAAATTAAGAGGCATATCAAATATAATGAGCAATAATTTTTTAAAGTACTTATTGCTTAGTGATAATTTTCAATTATTACTTCTAAGCAAATCAACTGGTGGAACAGTCAAAGGTATAAAGGGTTCTGTTTTTCACGAGTTGCCAATTAAATTTCCTTGCCTAGAAGAACAAGAAAAGATAGCAAAAGTATTATCAAAAATGGATGAGCTTATTGAAGAGAAAAAAGCACTCCTTTCTGACTGGCAACGGTTCAAAAAAGGCTTACTCCAACAAATGTTTGTATAAAGTAATAATTACTTGAGATAAAATAAACATAATAAAAAGGAAACGAAATGAGTATATTAGGAATTAATGAAAACGGGGTTGAGCAAACATATAATTTAGATGAGTTTTTAGGTAAGAGGGTTGTTTTATATTTCTATCCTAAGGATAATACTGCGGGTTGTACTCAAGAAGCTTGCGATTTTAGAGACAGTTTTAACAGGCTAATTAATTATGCTGTTGTTATTGGCGTTAGTCCTGACAGCATTAAGAGTCATTTAAAGTTTAGAGAAAAACAAAGTTTGAATTTTATTCTGTTATCTGACACTGAGCATACCTTAGCTGAAAAATTTGCCGTTTGGAAAGAAAAATCTATGTATGGCAAAAAATATATGGGGATTGAACGCTCTACATTTATTTTGGACGAAAATGGCAACATTCAAAAAGAATGGCGAAAAGTAAAAGTTAAAGGTCATGTTGATGAGGTTTTGAGTTTCTTAAAAGAGAATAACTAATATATTTTAGGAAAATTCAATACTTCAAGTTCAACGGGGGTATTATCTGTATTTAGTTTAGTTAACGGAATATTTTTATTTGTTCCGTGGTAGTCGCTTCCTCCTGTTGTGTACAGGTTATATTTTTCAGCGCAGTCTGTAAGGAATTTTATTTCTTCCTTATTATAGCGAGAGTAATAACATTCCAGACCTTGAATATTATATTTAAGCATTTTTTCAAGTTTGGGAATAAAAGCATCGAAAGCAAGATGTTTTTCACCTTCTCCGCCCAAAGGGTGAGCCCAAACTGCTATTCCGCCTACTTGTTGTATTGTTTCTATTGCTTCTTTACCGTCAAATCTTGTATTGCCTGTTTTACATCCGTTTAAATATTTTTCCATTGCGGCAATGTTATTTTCGGCAAGCCCTCTTTTTACCAAAATATTTGCCAAGTGTGTTTTTACTACGCTCTTTCTTGAATACAGCCAATCCAGTTCTTCTTTTGTAAATTCAAAATCCCAAGTATCTTTTAGGTAGTGAATTCGGGTTTCAAGTTTCTTCCGTCTTAAAATTTTACCTTTTTCAATCAGTTCTTTTAGTTTGGGGTTTTCAATATCTATGCTGTAGCCTAAAATATGGCATTTTATATCTTCTAAAAGACAGGTTAGCTCTATGCCTTTTATAAATCCTTTTTCAAATTTTTCAGACATTAGTTTACAGCCTTCCACTGTGTCGTGGTCTGTTAGTGCAAAAATTTCTATTTCTGCTTTCTTTATTTTCTCTGCTAATTCGTCTACTGTGTCGCTACCGTCTGAACAGTTGCTATGTATATGTAAATCAAACTTTGTCATTTCCTTTTGCCTTATTATTTAGTTTGAATAAGTCCAACCTTCATCATTATGATAAACCATTAATTTACTCATTCCGCCATCAATTACGATGTTTTCACCTGTTATAAATTTTGATTTGTTTGAACATAAGAACAAAACAGCGTTTGCAATATCAACAGGCTCGCCTACGCAATTAGAAGGGTGCTGTGTAATATCTGATGGCGAAAAATTATAGCCTATTGTATCAATCCACCCCGGAGAAATTGAGTTGACTCTTGCTTTTCCTTTCAAGGTTACTGCCATTGCATGAGTTAATGAAATTATTCCGCCTTTTGCTGCTGAATAGCTTTCCCAATCTGCTTGCGATTGAAATGCCCTTGTTGAGGAAATATTTATAATTACTGCATTATCGTTTAGGTTATTTAAAAATAGCTTCACCAGTGCAAATGGCGCAAACAGGCTTATTTTCTGCACGTATAGAAAATCATCTAAATCGCAAGAAAGAAGTCCGCCTTTTGATAATCCTGCGTTGTTTATAATAAAATCAACTTTTTTGTATTTTTCTATGACTTTTTGAGTGAAATCAATTATTACATCTTTTTCTGTTATATCGCCTTTATAGAAAAAATCGCAGGGGATATCGGGCTCTTTTTTATCTATAATTACAACTTTTGCATTCGCTTTATTAAATTCTTCACAGATGGATTTCCCTATCCCTGAAGCTCCGCCTGTTACTATAATTACTTTGTTTTCAAACTCTTTCATATCAAAATTTTAGCATAAAATATTTTTTCAATCCTGCCTTAGAATTGCAGGAAAAACTTTTATTCTTTATAATCGTTATAATAAGTATGAAAGGTGTTGTATGAAAAATCTTTTTGCCTTGTTTGTTTTATTATTTTTCACCGGTTGCGCTTTTGCTGTTAATTCTTATGATAGTTACGGGCGTAAGACAGGTTCTTATAAAGAAACATCATCAGGTTATAATTCTTACGATAAATATGGCTCTAAAACAGGGTCTTACAAAAAAACTTCATCGGGGTATAACGCTTACGACGAATATGGCAGAAAAACAGGCAGCTTTAAAAAAACATCGACCGGTTATAATTCTTATGATGAGTATGGACGTAAAACAGGTAGTTACAAAACAAATTCAAACGGTGTAACAACTAAGTACGATAAATATGGACGTAAAACAGGTTCTTTTAAAAAAGATTCTTCAGGCAGAATTACTGAATACGACCAATATGGAAGAAAAGTCGGCAGCTATAAATAGTTAATTATTTATTAAAAATGTGTTTTATAATAAAATAGCTATAGTACGGTTTTGGTTATGGAAAGTGGTTTGTAAATGAAACATTTGGTTGTTATCCCGACTTATAATGAAATAGAAAATATTGAGGATATGATAAATGAATTGTTTGGTTTGTATCCTGAAATTAGTATTTTAGTTGTAGATGATTCATCTCCTGACGGAACTGCTCAAAAAGTTAAACAATTAATGGAAAATAATCCTAATTTATTTATACTTGAGCAAAGCGAAAAATCAGGATTGGCAAACGCATATATAAACGGCTTTAAGTGGGGACTTGTAAAAGGTTTTGATTTATTTACCTCTATTGATGCAGATTTTTCTCATAAACCGATATATATTAAAGACGCTGTTAAATTAATAGAATCGGGTGTCGATATTGCTTGCGGTTCTCGCTATGCAAAAGATGGTGATACAACCGAAAAACATTGGTTTAGAAATTTTATTTCCATTGGCGGAAATATTTATGCCGATTTTATTTTGGGGGATAACATAAAAGATTGGACTGAAGGATTTAATACATACACTAAAGATGCTTTATATAAAATAAATTTGGATTCTATTAAAGTAAAAGGTTATATTTTTCAAGCAGAAATGAAATATAAAGCTGTAAAAGCAGGGTGCATTGTAAAAGAGTTTCCTATACTTTTTGAAGAAAGAAAAAAAGGAAAGTCGAAAATGAGTTCGCATATAATAATAGAGGCGCTTATCTCTGTATTAAGAATTAAATTAGGTAAATAAGTTCCTTACCTTTTCTGCAATATATTCTAACTCTTCATCTGTAAGGTTTAAGCCTATTGGAATATAAAATCCTTTATCATATAAAAATTCAGAGACGGGTCTTTTTATATTATCCAAAATTCCAAGTTCTTTAAAAACAGGCTGTTTGTGCATTGGGTAGAAAAAGGGTCTTGTCTCTATATTCTCTTTTGCAAGTTTTTCTATTGCTTCCTTTGCTGTTAATTTTAATTCTTTATTTATAACTACACCAAAAATCCAATAATGATTTTGCGCATAATCTGTTTTCTCTACCGAAAGTTCTGCAGGAATTTCTTTTAATAAATTATGATATTTTTTTCCTATATATTTTTTCTTTTCAATAGTTTTATCTAATTTTTCAAATTGAGCATAAGCTACTGCTGCTTGCAAATTTGACATTCTGCAATTCCAGCCGAGGTCTGTATGTATAAATTTATCTTTTGTAAAACATAAATTTTTATAATAATTGATTTTATCTAATAGTTCTTTATCTGAAGTAAGAACAATACCACCTTCACCACATGCAATGTGTTTATTTGTAAAAAATGAAAAAGTAGCAACATCTCCAAAACTTCCGCACTTTCTGCCTTTGTATTCTTGACCATGGGCTTGTGCTGCATCTTCTATTATTTTTAAATTATGCTTTTGGGCTACCTTTATAATCTCATCAACATTAGATGGAAGTCCATATATATGTACAATTACTATTGCTTTTGTCTTATTTGTGATTAGTTCTTCTATTTTTGATGTGTCAACATTCCAAGTATTTATTTCTGCATCTGCAAAAACAGGTTTTAATTTGTTATATATACAGCTTTGTGCTGCCGAAATAATGTTAAAAGATGGTATGATAACTTCTGAATAATCTTCCCATTTATAAACATCTTTCATTGCTTTTATCGCAACATCTAATGCTGCAGATCCATTTGTTACACAACTTCCGTATTCTTGGTTGCAGAATTTAGCAAATTCTTTTTCAAGTTTTTTTACAAAAGGACCGTTTGACCCTAGCCAACCGGTTTCTATACATTCATTTAAATATAATTTTTCATTTCCGTTTAAATCCGGTAAAAATACAGGAATAAATTTATTCATTTATAATTACCTTGTCATCTGATATTTCAGTAAAACGAACTTTGTCATTAACTCCAAGATATGGTCCTTGTTTTACTTCTATCATACTTACATCTTCCAAACATTTTAAACCATGCCCGCCGTGTGGAAGAAAAACAATATCTCCGGCTTCTAAAATTGTACTTTCTATATATTCCTTATCTTGAGAGTATAAGTCTAATCTGAGCTTACCTTTTTTTATAATTAAAACTTCTTGTGTATCATATACAGTGCGCTTGACTCTATTATGAACATGTGCTTTTATTATTGTATTTTTAGGATGACTCATATATGCAATCTGCTGAGCTGAATCATCTTCTGTAAAAAATTTTATACCTTCATTATAGTAATTATTTTTTATTACTAACGCTATTTGTTCTTCTTTATAATAAAAGTTTTTTATCATTTTCATTCTTATCTTATTTTATATTTACCCGATTATTATATAATATAATGTATAATTAAAAAATATTCTTGAAGTGGATTACTAATTTTGAAAATATTATTTATTGTTCCTAATTTCGATACTTATGTTATGGCACCGCCATTAGGAGTTTTGTATTTATCTTCATACATAAAAAAATATTGCAATGTAGAAACAAAAATTATTGATGCTTTGAGGGATAATTTAAGTGTTAATGATATTGTTAAGAAGGCAAAAGAATATAATCCAGACTTGATTGGTATACATTGTTTAACTGCGTTCTATAAACAAACTATTGATATATCAAGAGCATTGAAACAAGAAGGGTTTAAAGTAAATATAGGCGGTGTTCATCCTACTTTTCTTCCTTATACTACTTTAAAGGATAGTCAAGCAGATTTTGTTGTTTGTGGTGAAGGTGAAATTCCTTTAAAACGAATATGCGAAAATAATCTAAATCATAAAAACATACAAGGAGTTTATGATTTAGAATCTCTGAAAGATGATGAAACTCAAATTAATGGTGAACCAGTTCTTAAAGCAGAAACGGTAATGGATTTAGATACAATTCCCATGCCTGATTGGGAACAATTGCCTCCTATAACATATCCTCATTCACCTCATGCTGTTATTGCAAGAGGAAATCCTATAGGTATTATTATGACTTCAAGAGGTTGTCCAAGTAGATGTACCTTTTGTTCTTCTAATAATTTCTATAAAGGTATAAGACAACGTTCTGTTGCAAATGTTATGGAAGAAGTTAAATATCAAGTAGAACATTTGGGAATACAAGAACTTCAATTTACAGATGATAATTTAACATTGAAAAGAGATTATATTATTGAACTTTGTAATGCACTGATAGAAAATAATATAAAAGTTCCTTGGTCTACGCCAAATGGTGTAAGAGCTGATAAAGTTGATAAAGAAGTTTTGGCTTTGATGAAAAAATCAGGATGCTACCTGATAGATTTTGGTATTGAGTCTGCTAATAATCAAATTTTGAAAAATATTAGAAAAGGTGAAACTATTGAACAGATTGATTTGGCGATAAATTTGGCTCATGAAACAGGCATGATTACTCAAGGAAATTTTATATTTGGTCTTCCCGGTGAAACAAAGGAAACAATACAAGAAACAATTAATTATGCTGTAAATAGTAAACTTGATAGGGCTGGTTTTTTTGCTTTGAGGCTTCTTCCCGGCTCTGATTTATCTAAGAAATTAAAAGAAAAGTATCAGCTAAATTATGAACATTCATTTATATCAAAGCCTGATTGGCTCCCAGATAATTTAACGGAAGAAGATATTTTAAGGACAATACAAAAAGTATACTGGAAATTTTATTTTAGACCTAGACGTTTATGGAATTTATTAAATGATATTCCTGTTTCTCAAACTAAATACATATTAAAGGCTATGATAAATTATCATGTGTTTAAGTTATGTTAATTATTTGCAAGAATAACCTCTGTTAAAAACTTGTTGTGTATATGGTGGAATACCTAAGTCCATATTATTATTTTTACAGGTTTCTTTTGCGTAGTCTAAAATATCATAATAGTTTTGCGGAATTTTGAATGTTCCATCAATAATGTCTCGATAGTCAATATCTAATACTATAATTTTCACATTTAATTCAATCATTTTATTCATGAACATTTTAAATTCTTCAATATTGTCATTATAGCCATTTACTATTATATATTTTATTATTATTGAATCATTACCGGCTGAAGCTATATATCTTTTTATATTTTCAACAGACTTATCAAATTTATCTACTTGTTTTATTTTTAAATATGTTTCTCTGCAACCTGAGTCAAGAGCAGTACAAAGTTCCCCTTTTTTGCACTTTAATAATTCTTCTATAATAGGCATATAAACAATGTTATTTGTCGGAATATAGATTGTTCCGACTCCGCGAGTGAGAAATGTATTTATTATTTCTTCGTGATTTTTTAGACAAGAAATATTCCCACCTTGAAAATCAATATAAAGCTTTTCTCTATCAACTAGATCATTATCATATAATTCATTTATGAATTTTAGAACATCAAATAAAACAGGTTTATTTGCATCCTCTTTTATTTTTTCTATTGTTCTATTACCTTGAGTGCAATATATACAAGCACAATTACATTGAGTATAGTGATTTAAAGTTATTTTATTAATGCGAAAATCGCTTGTTTTTTTGTATGTAGTTAAATGAACACAATTTTTACAATTTTCAGGAATCTTTCCTTCTTTTAATAATTTTATATATTGTTTTTTCGTTTCAGTAAAATTCTTTATAGAATCTATCTTTGAAAGATTTTTTATAAATGCCGGACCAATATTGGCACTACAACAAGGTTCTAATGCATCCCGACATGAAAAATGTAAATGATTGTTCATTAATGGACACATATATGATTTTTTATTTTTTAAAAAATTCCCAAAATTCATAAAATACTTTCTTTTCTATATTATTATAATATCAGAAATTTAGTATAATTATTTTATGAAGAAAAGGTATTATTGTAAAAGATTAAATGAAACATTAAACTTTGATGCACTAAAAGTATTTTACTGTTGTGCAACAAGAACGGGTCCCTCTTGCGATATACCTTCGCCCAAAGAAATAAAAGAGGTATTAAATAAAAGAAATTCTTTAATTAAAATGTTGGATAAGGGAATTATTCCTACAGAGTGTGAAGGATGTTTTGATTTGAAAGAACAGAAAAATCCCAAGCCTCTTATTTTTAGTCGATTTGCTAAACCTCCAAAGGCAAATTTGATAATTGTAAAACATTTTAAACAATGTGATTGCAGTTGTACTTATTGTTGTGAGCAATATCTATCTAATAGAAAAATTGTATTAAACCCTAAAAAGAGTGATTATTATGATTTACTTCCAATTATAAAAGAACTATATAAGAAGGATTTGATAGATAAACAAGAACTTGATGTTCATTTTCAGGGTGGAAATGTTTCTGTCCTTGAAGAATTTGAAGATTTAGTTGATATCTTTATTAAGAATGGTGTTAAGCGTATTGAAATAGCTACAAATGGAATTAAGTATTTACCAATCGTCGATGAAATATGTGATAAGACTTTTGTTGATATAAATATTTCGATAGATTCAGGCTGCAGAGAAACATTTAAAAAAATTAAAACAGTTGATAAGTTTGATGCTGTTGTTGAAAACTTGAAAAAATATTCTAAACTGCCTATACTTCTTAGATTAAAATATATTTTGGTTAGAGGTGTAAATGATAATATCGAAGAACTTAAAAAATATATTGATTTAATGAAGTCTATAGGAATTACGACTTCTGAATTGATGATAGATCAATGTGATAATGAATTCCTGAAAAATGGAGAATTTATAATTCCTAAATATTATTATGATTTGTTCGATTTTTACAAAAATTATTGCATAGAAAATAACATTGAACCTCATATTTGGGAATATGTAAAAGAAATATTAGATAAAGGGCTATTTTTTAAATAAATCTCTTATTCTTTCCGATAATTTCTTGTATTTTGGTTTTAGATTTTTCAAATAATCGTTTAAGACACAACATTCTTCTTTAAAGATTGAATTCCCCAAAATTTTTACCAAATTGTTATATTTTGGATGAGAAGGTAATGAAATATCTAATTTATCCATTAATTCATCGGAGTCTATTTGTCTGTGATAATTTATGAAAAATGCTTCAGCATTTAGTTTTTTAGCAAGTTTCACAAACTCTTTCATTTCTTTATAATTAATTGAAGTAACTACAAAATTTAATTGTAACCTTTTTAGAAAACCTTCTTTCTTCAGTATTGAAAGATATTTAACATTTTTCATTAATACATTATAATCACCATGTTCAACTAGTTTATTATATGTTTTTTCTTTTGTTGCATGTATAGATATAATAACAGTATTTAAACGCTTTTTTAGACCTAATTCTATAATATTTTCTTCAGTAAATAAAATTCCATTTGAGATTATATTAAACTCTATATTAGGATTTATTCTTATTATTTTTTTTACAATTTCAATAGAGTGTTTGCTTGCAAATAATTCACCGGCAGAATTTAATTCAACGATTTCTGCTTTTTCTATTATCGGAGTGAATATCCTATCAAAGTTTTCTTCTATCCTTTTCTCTTTTTGTCTGTTATATTCTTCTTCTTCTTTATTCTTTTCATTTCGACAGAAAATACAACGTACATTACATCTTCTGTCATAGCTGAATTCTACTTTCTTTGGGTAATCTGCAGTAAAATCAGGTTCAAATTCTTTAAAAAAAGGATCACAAACATCTAAATTGCAGTATTTATAATTGTTTTCAACAAATTGTTTCCTAAATTCTTTTGCCTTATCTCCATTCCAGATTTCATCAAAGGACTTCTCAAAAATATTTCCGAAAGAATAAAAGTTAGTCC
This sequence comes from Candidatus Gastranaerophilales bacterium, assembly GCA_944322745.1. GTDB lineage: Bacteria > Cyanobacteriota > Vampirovibrionia > Gastranaerophilales > Gastranaerophilaceae > Avigastranaerophilus. The sequence goes on from CALUPV010000004.1 coordinate 49,103, forward strand.
AATAACAGCAACAACAATATACTTCACCGGTATTTTGTATTTGAATTGTATGGAATGGATGTTTACAATATTTACTCATAAGTAAAGTTTATTATATGTTATATATTTTTGCAAAACTATGTCCATTCTGTTATTTTTTTTTCAGAAAAAAACCATTCTATAGGTTCATCACCATAACAAGTATTATGACATTGTTTACAAAAACGACATAGTGGCTTTGGCTTTGATATAAATTCATCAATTTCCTCTATACTCTTTGCATCTGAAATCTTAATGAAGTCATCTTTTGTTATCGGAATATTTACTTTGAAATAATCAATAAAAGCATTTATATATGCATGCACATAACAATAATAAAGATTCCCTCTAACATAGGTAACAATTCCACGATGGGGACAAGTAAAACGCTTTTCAATCCAATCTTGCTTTCCAGATAAATCTAATATATTTTTACTCCAGTCAAAGCCATCTTCTTTCTCCGAATTTTCATTTAAAACTTGTCTTGAGTTTAAATCATATATTTTATCTGATTTGACAACATCATAATTAATCTTAATACCATATTCTTTTGCCTTTTTTTCAATGTGTTTAAAATTAATATTTATTGGATATTTTGTAATTCCGAATGTGACTTTTATATCTTTTATTGCTTGCCAGAAATCATCTTCCATTTTTTCTAATAATAATCCATTTGTAAGAATGGCACGCTTACCATTTGGGAAAAATTCATCTGTCTTGTACATAATTGGTATTAACTCAGGATTTAATAATGGTTCCCCACCCATAAAAATAGTATCAAAATCTCTATCTGGTGCAAGGTCTTTTAATTTTTTCATATCTTTACAAAATTGATCATATGTAACGAATTCTTTTTTTGCCAATGGAGCATATACATCACATCCTTTGCAATTAAGATTACAATGAGATGAAATAGCGATACCGAAACCATCCAAGAAAGCACCACGTTCTCTTTGATTTTTATATTATATTCTTGAGCCATTTGATTTCAAATGAATAAAATTGTTCAAAAAAAAACCAGTTAAAAACACCAAAATTCCAGAAATAAAGTCACGTCTTTTCATATATTTTAAATTCCTTTTTATCAGAATAAAATTTATTTTTATATAAATCAATAATGTAAATATTTTCTATTAAATTAACGTTATGGTAAAATTTATATTGAAGGAGACTATACTTGAGATATATAAGTTGTTCAAATATACAAAACGGAATTAGATTTGAATATAATAGCATAAAATTATGCTGTTTTATGGGGTCAAATACTCCCGAACCTTTATTTCTGATGAAAGACTATTATGGCGAGAAATTAAATTGGAAAAACTTATTAGAAAAGATAGATGAAATAAGAGAAAATCAAAGAAATGGCATCACAGATTCACATTGTAAGGGCTGTTTTGGACTTCAAGAACAAGATTGGGATGATAATAAAAAATTCAAGTGGATACAAATCGCACATTGGTCTGAATGCAATTGTAACTGTACTTATTGTTACAGACTTCAAAGTGACTTCGTAAAGCCCCAAAAACGTTATAAAATAATGCCCATAATTAAAGAATTGGATAAAATGGGTATGATTGACTATAATGGAGAATTAGCCTATTCTGGAGGTGAACCTGCCAGTTTAAGAGAATTTGATGACATAACAAATTTCTTCATAAAAAAGGGTGAAAAACTAATAATGGTTCATACTAATGCTATAAAACCTGTTAAATCGGTATTAAATGGTCTTAAAACTGATACAATGTCTGTTACTGTCAGCGTTGATTGTGGCGACAGAGAAAAATTCAAACAAATTAAACAAGTCGATGCATATAATAAAGTTATCGATACCCTAAAAAAGTATGTTAAAGCTCAAGGTAATAATAAAAAAATGGTACGTTCAAAATATATTATTATTCCTAATCTTAATGATACAAAAGAAGATATAGATAAGTGGCTTGATGAAACAGAAAAAATCGGAATACAACAAGTAATTATGGATTTTGAAGCTGATTGGTTTGAAAGAAATAAGCATAATATTCCTGAAAATATAGATAAAATATATCAATATATAGTTGATTCCACCAAACAAAAAGGCATCGACCTTCAGTTTTATGGAGTTGCTACTCAGTATAGAGAAATAAAAGGTCTTAATATAGATGGTTATGGATTACACCAAGAATAAAAATAGTTTAAATATAAATCCTTTGTCAAACCAAAGTTAAAACTAGTATTATAGCAATAAAGAATTATAATATTACTTATTTGAAATATTATGCCAGATTTTTGTTTCCGTACGAATTTGGACTAAAAAACAATTTTTAGTTTATTCCAATTTTTTCTACTAGTTTTGGAACAATCTGATTCCAAGCCTCTTCAGTAGGATGATTATAAGAATTTCTCATTTTTTGGATATCTTCTTGATTAACCAACTTTGAAATTTCAATTATCTCAATATTTTCTTTATTAAGGAGCGCAATATCTTCATCTTTAAAACGCTCAATAGAATCCCAATACAAAACAATTATAAATTTTGCATCAGGATTGATTTTCTTAATTTCATTTTTTAAATCAATAAAATGTTTCATTGCAAAAGAATAATCAACATTTTTTGTGTTCAAAAAATTATATTTCGTTGCAATTATAAATTTATTTGCCAACCTATATAAAATAGAACCATCTATATAAGGGATTTTTGATTTGTAGAGTTTTAATTCATCATTTTTAAGAACAAATCTGGGATAAATTTTTTCATCAAACAAGAAAAACGGATCGGTATATAAGCCAGGATAACAATATAAACGATCTAAATCTTGAATACTAGACAAAGTATATATTACATATTTGGAATTTTTTATAACAGGATCAAGTTCATGACTTTTTATTTGAATAAGTGCGTGTTGTATACCACCGCCACCAATTCCTCTGTTATAAACCTTCTTATTTGTGTACTCAGACAATTTTGCAGAAAATGTTTGATTATCTTTTAACCCCAAACCTTCTACAAATGCACAACCAAATAATACAATATTATACGGTTTATCATCTTCACCGTTTGGAAGTCTATAGCGATATGTTTTTGCATACTCTTCTATATTTAAATTCTTACGATGAATAGCTTTTTTAATATTAAAATCATTACCTTTTGTAATACAAATATATAAAACAATATTAATTAAGAAAAAAGCAAATACTATTATTAGTAAAATAATTAATATTTTTTTTATTTTCTTTCCCATTTTAATAACCTTTCTACTGTATAATATTACAAAATTTTTCTTTTATTTTATCAATAAAATTAAATGATTTCAAACACAAGAAATAATCATATCCTTGAATCACGACATCTTTAGAATTCAAAAACTCTTTAGAATGAACAAGTTTTACTAATTTGTTATAATCAGGATGTTTTTCATCTTGAATATTAATTTTATTATATACTTCCTCTAAATTTCTTGAACAATCAAGGCCTAAGAATCTTACCTTTGCATCAATTTGTCTGCAGAATTTTATAATCTGAGGAATTTCCTTATAATTTATACTTGTTACAGTAAAATGCAGTTCAAATCGTTCTATTTTACCGCTTTTCTTCAATGATGATAAATACATAATATTTTCTATTACTTTTTTATAATTACCACCTTTTACAATTTTGTTATACGTTTTTTCTGTATATGCGTGTAAAGATACTGTCATCATAGAAATCTTATCTGTTAAATTTAGATTTTCAATATTTTCTTTTGTACATTGAATACCATTTGTAATTATTTCAAATTTAATATGCTGAAATTTAGTTGCAATTTCTTTTATTAAATCTCTCGAAATCTTACTTGCAAAAACTTCCCCCACAGCATTTGTTTTTACGTATTTTGCGTGTTCCAGCCAAGGGGTTAATATTTCAATTAATTTGTCTTCTTTGTCTTCTGGAATTAAATTTGTATTTACTTTATAATTTTCTCCGCGACAAAATATACATTTTACATCACAATATTCATCTAAACCTAATAATATTCTCTCAGGAGGTCCAGAAACTAACTTTGGTTCATTATCTTTTATCTCTTGTAAAATTTCAAGATTTTGACATCCCGGACATAAAGAGAAGTCATTGTTATAAAGTTTTTTACGGAATTCTTTTGCTTTTTCACCGTTCCATATTTCGTCAAAAGTTTGTTCAAAAATATTTCCGAAAGAATAGCCTCTAATCCAACCGCAAGAGCAAGGGTAAACTTCACCATAAGGCATTATCTCAGCCAAAATATAAGGATTAGGACAATATATATGCTTATTTTCAGTCATCATCTACCATTATTTATATATCTAATACATTCTGTGTATCCGCAAGTTGTTAATATTTCTCTGTATGAGAGATTACACTTATGTTTATGAGCATAATCAACAATCATCTTAATATATTCTTTTACATTTTCAGGACAATATTTATTTTTCTCATACCAATGATGTTCAAGTTCTAGTTGGATATTCGTTAAACCCAAATCTTCTACAATTTTTAGCCAAGCATTAACTTCATCAAGCGAATCATTATACCCCGGAATAAAAATATATTTAATACCAATTAAACTTGCTGAAATTGGATCTAAACCTTTTTTATATTTTTTTATATTGTTTATTACCTTTTTAAAATAATCTACATTCTTTATGCTTTTATATGTTTCTCTGGTTCCAGCATCAAGAGAAACCGTAACAGCTGCTCGTCTCTTTTCAAGTCCCTTTCTTATCCATTTAGAATAATCAACAGCTGCAGAATTTATCATAATAAAAATATTTGTCTTTTCTAAAAAGAATTTCATTAAGTCTGGAAATTCTTTCAATATTGTCGGTTCGCCACCTGTGATATTAACGTTTCCGTTATAGCTCAACATATTTTGTTTTAATGCATCTTGTAGTACTGGTAAGATTTTCCATGGCTTTAATGAGTTTAAATACTTTTTTTGATCGTGAGTATGACAATAAATACAATCTAACTGGCAATTTTCCCAGTGATTTATTAGAATGTATTTTAACTGCATAGAACCATCCCAATCCTTTATCTGAAGACTTGGACAACCTTCACATATTTTTGGAATATCTCCCTTTGCAAATCTGTCTCTGTATTCTTGTTTTATTTTTCTTATTTTATCCCAATCAAATAGCTCACCTTTGTAATCTTCAATTATTTTTATAGCTTCAAATTTCATGCACATTGAATAGCTACATAAAACCGCAGCATCTCTTATAAAACACATTCCATTTTCAACAAATTCGCAAGATAAATATCCCATTACATTTCCTCTTATAATGATGTATACAACAATTATAAATTAGAAAATTTATATTTCAAAGATTTAATAAAGCTTATTGGTTTAAGTGTTTTCATAGAATCATTTATCGTACATACTTCTGAGGTAAATATGGGATTTTTTAATACATTTACAAAATCGTTATATTTTGGATGTCTTTCATCAAAAATATTCAACTTTTTATAAATATCTTTATTTGTTTCAAGTTCTAATAGTTCTAGAAATCCGACTGTTGCACCCAGTTTTTCTGCCATTTTTATATATGGAACCATTTCTTTATAATTATATGCATTAACTACAAAGTTTAATATAAATTTATCCAATTTCCCTGTTTTTTTTAGTTTAGATAAAAATTCAAGATTTTCCATTACTTTTTTGTAATTTCCACCAACAACCAATTTTTCGTAAGTTTTTTGCTTAACTGAATGTAATGATATTGTTATAGATAAAAGTTTATCAATGATTCCTAATTCTTCCAAGTTTTCTTTGTCGCAGAGTATACCATTCGAAATCAATGAAAATTTTACTTTGGGGAATTTTTCAGAAATTTTCTTAATTAATTTTCTTGAATGAGCACTTGCGAGTGCTTCGCCAACTCCGGATAGTACAACATTTTCTGCATTTTCCAGCATATTTGTGATTATATTATCCATATTCTCATTGAAATATGTTAAATCTTGTTTTTGATGGCAGCTTCTGCAAAATATACATTTTACATTACAAGTTGCATCATAGCAGAAAATAAATGTTTTTGGTTTTTCAACCGTTTCTGAAACAACAACATTATGTGTACAGTCTTTTACGCATAAATCCAAATTACAGATATTATATTCTCCTGTTATAAATTGTCGTCTAAATTCTTTTGCTCTTTCTCCGTTCCAGATTTGGTCAAAAGATTCTTGGTATATATTACCCAAAGAATAAGAATTACACCAAGGCGGACAGCATACATAAACATCACCTTGCATGCTTATTTGTGCCGATTCAAAGGGAAATGTACATATATTATCTATTCTTTGCAATTGTGTTCGCCTCCATTAAAAATATATCATAATTATGTTCATTCTGATATAATATCCATAGTTTATTATATTGAGTTTAAAGGTAAAAATGGAATATAAGTGTTGTAATCATATCTTAGGGAGTATTGACCTTAGCTTTAGCGGTTTTAAGTATTGTAATGAGGTTTGGGAAGGTCCTGAATACATTTCTTATAAAGAAGAAAATGCTTTCGATAAGAATGAAAAACGACGTATTGAAATAATTAACAATATGAAGAATGGTGTTATTCCTGAACGCTGCAAATTGTGTCCATTGTTAGAACAAAAAGATTGGAAAGAGTTTGATGGAAAAATCCATAAAATAACCATATTCAATTGGAAACATTGTAATGCTGCTTGTTTTTATTGTTCTGTCAATTCAGATTTTTATGAAGAAGTCAAGAAAAGTGCTGATTATGATGCACTGCCTATTATTCAAAAATTAATAGATGAAGAAAGAATAACAGAAGATACTTTTATTGCATTTATGGGGGGAGAACCCACAATGCTTGAGGAATTTCCTCAAATTATGAAGTTGCTTTTAGATAAAAAATGCAGAATTGAGGTTTTATCAAACGGAATCAAATATGAGCCTATAATTGCTGAAATGCTTAAGTTTGAAAAGAATAATACTATATGTATATCTGTTGATTGCGGTTCAAAAGAGACATATAAAAAAATTAAAAGAGTTGATAAGTTCGAAGAAGTTTCTCAAACAATAAAACGCTATATTGATGATGCAGGTTTAAATGCAAGCAGAATCAAAATTAAATATATTATTTTCCCAAATGTTAATGACAATAAACAGGAAATAGATTTATTCTTTGATTTATGCAAGAAAATAGGAGTAAAAACTGTTGCAAGAGCAGTTAACCATGTTGAAAGCAAGATGAGTACAACAAAAAACCAGGTAATTGAAGTTTCTGTTATAAAATCATATAAATATTTTGAAGAACAAGCTAAAAAGTATAATCTTGAACTTCAACCTGAACCTTGGGCTGATGCAATTGTTGAAAATAAAGTTTATAATTGCAGAAAAATATCAATTATGACTAGATTAAAATCAGAGATCCATTTTCTACTTGGGAAAAAGAACTGAAAATTTTATTAGAAATTAAGTTCGCTAAGTTTATCCAGTTTCTTATATTTATTTTGTAATTGTATTCTTTTGAAAAAACTTCTAATTTTCTTGTTTTTATTGTAGGTTATTGTTGAATGACTTGTCTTAATTATTTCTTCAATTATATTATCATCCTCAAAATTTTCTATTATAATATCAAAGTCAAAGCCAAGACGAAGCATAAACATTAGTTTTTCTTTTAATTCGTTGTCTATTTTTTTTGTTATTTTAATAAATGCTTTTCTTGTTGGTGCAAATTTTTCTTTTTGTACTAATTCTTCAAGTTTTTCTTTAATTTCTTTGAGTGAAATATCATAAATATTGATATATAAATTTGAGAAATATTGATTTTTTTCAATATCTTTATCTTGTTTATCTATATATAAATCAGTATATTTATCTTTGTTTTCATTAAAAAATGCTATTTGCTTTTCGTATATTCGATGAGCTCTATTCATAAATGCAAGAAATGAAGTAACTTTTATATTGCATTTTTTAGCAATTATTTCAACATATTTAAGCATTTTTAACGTTCTGTTTATATATTTTTTGTTTTCACATTGTTCAGAAGATGAAACACTATGTTCTGAATCAAATTGAACTTCAACAAGACCAAGTTTTTTACAACTAGAAAGCCATTCTTCTACTTCTTCTGAACTGTCATTATAATTCGTGAATAAAATAAATTTAGAAATTACGAAGTTTTTTTCTTTTGAATGATTAAGATATGTTTTCATATTTTGAAGGACTACATTATAAAATTTTGTTCCTTTTATTTTTTCAAATGTTTCTATTGTTCCAGAATCTATACTTGTAACTATTGCTGCACTATTAACTTTTTCCAGTGCATTGCATAAACTTTTAGATAGTCTTATTCCAGATGTAGGTACATAAATTTCTGGCACATTATTTCTCGAAAATAAATCGACTAACCAATCAAATTCTTTCATTAAGGTCGGTTCTCCACCAACAAATCTTAATGAACCATTAAACTTTAATAGATTCTTATCTAGTAATTCATTAATAATAGGTTTTATGTCTATTTCTTGTTCTTTGTTATGCCACTCTGGTATTCTGCCTGTTGGACAGTATACACATCTTGAGTTACATTTCATTATGTGACCGGCTGTTAAGTGATTGATATAGTCTTCATCATCCCAATCTTTTTCTTGCAACTCAAAACAACCTTCACATTGAGAAGGATATATTCCTTTTTTTGCATTTTCTCTTAATTTCTTTTTTTCTTCGAAAATATATTTCCAGTCAAGTTTTTCATTTTTTAAATCAAAATATAAATATAATCTATCTTCGAAATCTAAATTATCTGTATTACAACAGTGCCCAACAACTAAATGCTGAGTTCCCGGGTCTAAATAAAAATATATTCCGTGTTCTAATAATCTGCAACTTTTGTACTTCATAAATAGATGTTATCACTCATTTAATTTTCATTCAAACTTTCTTTAATTTTTGAAAAATCAAGTTTCTCCAATTCTTCTTCAGAAAAGTTACCACCCAGTTCTTTATATTTTTGCAATGCTTCTTTATATGGCAAAAAAGTAACCTTACTCATAACATTAACTTTATAATTATGTTCTACATATATCAAATACCTGGCCCTATCCTTTTCATAAAATAATGTATTCAAGTCACGATTTTCTGCAAGTATACGGGGAAAAATATCCGGAATTATATAAAACGGCAAAGACTTTGGTAATATAATATCCTGACCTTTTTTAATATAAAATAATGAAATTTTATCCACAATATACATTAATGACTTTGTTGCCTTATAAGAATGCATACAAAGTATTCTTCCAGAATTGCCATTTATATGCATTAAAGAAAAAATTATAAAAATACATAAAAAGCCATAACAAATCTTATTATTTATTTTCATCGATAAAATATAAGCAACTAAATACAAAGTTATAAAATATAAGCAAATATCAAATGTTGATAATAAACCATTATGCAGAAACCAAAATTTATAATTGGGATCAACTGAAACATAACAATTTTGCGGTAACAATATTGTTGCAAAAAGGAAAATAATAAATCCAATTATAGAATATATAACATATTTGACAACTTTATAGTTCTGATTTTTATTCTCTTTTGAATTTAATATGATTATAATAGATAAAGCTAACATTAAAATAAAAACAATATTGTCATAAATAATATATTTACCAAAAAGAGAAATAAATTCAAAAAATGTATTTTTTGTTATGTTTAAACCAATTGATAGATTATAACCATTCCATAAATGACAAATACCAAATGAAGAATAAATAAGGAACATAAAAACAGACATAAAAGATACAGAAACAAATGCGGGTTTAACTGCTGAGTTTATTTTTTTATATTTAAAAAATAAAAAAAGATTTTCAAATATAACTATTATTAATAAAATAAAAAAAGCAAAATTAACTTCTTCATTTGCAGTTACGATTAACGCCGACAATATAAAAAGAATAAAGTAATCTTTTTTTTGAAAATTATATGGAGTTTCTGCTAAATAAAAGCTCATAAACGTATACCAATACAAGAAGTAAAAGACAACAGGTACAATATACCCAAAAAACCATTCTAAAGTATCAAAACACCATACAAAATCACATTTAAATAATATCGAAAATATAACAAACCAATTAAATATATTTACACAAAGCCCAAGAATTTTATTTTGAAAATACTTATTAAAATTACTAATATAAACCAAAGAAATAAAAAATAAAATTTTTAAAATTCCCTCTGAAATTAGCGCAAAATCCTGGAAATTAATTCCCAAAAGCATTGGTATTATTTTTACAAATAATTGGGATATACAACCTGTAATAAAACGAGAATGAGGGATATAGAAATTTTGTGTAATAATATCATTCATATCATCATTAACAACAACAGCATATTTTAAACGGGACATTAAAAATAAAAACATCACAGAAATTGTTATAAAATTCAATAAAAATAATAATCTCTTATTTGCTAAAATGCTATTCATATTTAACTCAATACCAATATAATATACAATTATGATATAATATCTGCGAGATAAAATACAGAGGTGTATAAAAAATGTATAGATGCAAATATTTGGCTCATGGGCTTTACATTCATTACGATTGTTTTAGACATTGTCATCTTTCTATACATTCTCCAAATGAAAGAAATAATAACTATATAATTCCATATAAAGGTCCCAAAGATATAGTTGATTGGAATAAGATTTTTGAAATAAAAAATAAACTAGTTAAAGAAATGCGAGATGGTAATATACCACCATTTTGCAAAGGATGTCATTGGATAGAAGAGTTTGAAGAAAATTCACAGGAACAATTTCAATCAGACCTTGATAACTATGTAGATATGATATGGATTGGTCACTCTAACGAATGTAATGCAAATTGTATATATTGTTTTTCATATCAAGAAATATTAGAACATAGAACAATAAAAGGCTACGATATATTTCCTCTGTTTAAAGAAATGTTAGACAAAAAAATATACAATTTAGAAAAAGAACCAAATGCACACGTATCATTTGCAATGGGAGAGCCAACCATCCTCAAAAGCTTTGATGACATTATAAATTTGTTTGCGAAATATGGTAACAGGCATTTTGCTCTGTATACAAACGGAATAAAAACAAGCAAAATGGTTTTAGATGTGCTAAAAAAAGAAAATATTGATATTAGGATAGTTATTTCATTAGATGCCGGTTCTCGAGATACATTCAAAAAAATTAAGAAAGTTGATAAATTTAAAGATACATGCAAAACAATAAAAGAATACGCAAAAGCAGCCAAGCAATCACGTCCTAATGCATTAGGCGTCAAATATATTATCATTCCCAATATTAACGATTCAAAAGAAGAAATTGATAAATGGTATACTCTATGTACTAAAGAACTTGGCGTAAAATATTTAATAGCAGATATTGAAGAGAAATGGTTTGTCAGACAATCAGGTGATGTTCCTGAATATGTTAAGGATTTATTAATATATATAAGAAATAGATGTGAACAAGATAATATTGCTTTTGAATTTTATGATAGGGCCTTAGTATTGAATTTGTAGGGTATATAATGGGTAAGAAATATTTTTGTGATGAATTAAATAATGTTTTATCTTGTTTTCATGATCGTATAATGTCTTGCTGTTCAGGTCAGATTGGACCTGTATATTATGAAGCTTATCGCGGTCAAAAGATAGACTGGGATGAATTCAAAAAAGTAAAACAAACCGCCTTTGAACTTTTAACTGATGAAAATATAGAAAAGTCACCTTGCAAAGGCTGTTTTTTTCTTCGTGAAAGGAAACCTGAAGATAAAGTTTCGCCTACTTTTTCTACTTTGAATATAAGTCATTGGACTCAATGCAATTGCGGTTGTATATATTGTGCAAGAATGTTTGATTCGAAAGGGAAAATAACATACAAACCTGCAAAAAGTGAATATTATGATTTTTTGCCTCTTTTAAAAGAATTATATAAAAATGAATTACTTGATAGAAAAAATTTGATGGCTAGTATTCAAGGCGGAGATATATCAGTCCTGAAAGAATTTGAATCTATAGTAAAAGAATTTTTAAAACAAGGTGTCGGAAGTTTTTACATTTTATCAAATAACATAAAATATCAACCAATTATAAAAAAATTGTTAGATGAAAATATATGTACGTTTACAACTGCATTAGACTGTGCAACTCCTGAACTTTATTACAAGCTTAAAAGAGTTGATAAATTTAAGGATTCTCTAGAAAATCTTAAAAAGTATGTGAAAAGTAAGCATCCTGAAGGCGTTGTTGTTAAATATATTGTTATAGAGCATTTTAACGATAATATTGACGAAGTTACAAAATTTGTAAACTTAATGTCTATAATTGGTGTTCAAAATATTGAGTTTATGATAGATAATAAATATGTTATGTTTACTAATTTAGATGAAAAGCCGTTGCCAAAACATTATGGCGAATTATTTCTGAGCTTCAAAAGATTATGCAAAGAAAAAGGCATAAATTTAAGAATATGGTCGAAAACACAATACATTTTAAATACATATGCATTAAAAGATCAATATTAATAATGTGTAACTAAGACTCTGCCTTTAAATCATTCTCAACCATTTCATTTATAATATAGTCAATATCATATTGTGGCTTCCAACCAAGTACATTTAATGCTTTTGTGGAATCTCCCCTTGGGATTAATTTTTCATTTTTACGAGTAAATTGAGGGTCAATATCAACCAGAAGCTTTCCACTTTTTTTATCATATGCCCTCTCTTCTACCCCTTTTCCACTAAATTCTATCTCAATACCAAGCTTTGAGAATACTTTTATACAAAATTCTCTTATACTCATAGTAACTCCAGTAGCAAAAACATAATCATCTGGTTTTTCTTGTTGCAATGAAAGATACATTCCCCTAACAAAATCCTTTGCGTGTCCCCAATCACGTCGAACATCAAGGTTGCCAAGAGATAATTTATCCTGTTTGCCAAGCTTTATGCGAACAGCTGATTTAGTAATTTTCCTTGTTACAAACTTATCTGGTCTTCTTTCTGATTCATGTGCAAAAGCGATTCCATTTACGATAAATATGCCTTGTTCTCTATAACTTTTTGTAAGCATATATGCATATGCTTTAGCACAAGCATATGGATTTATCGGTTTTATTTGAGATTGCTCATTTAAAACGCAATCTTCTATATTTCCAAAAATATCAGAAGTCAAAGCTTGATATATCTTTACTTTACTCTGAATTCCAAAATTATAAACAACATTAATTAATCTTAAAACACCTAATGCATTTACATTTGTTGTATATTCTGAAAAATTTGAAGATAAACCAACGTGAGACTGTGCTGCAAGATTATATATTTCATCAGGATCAGACAGTTGAACAACCCTATACAAACTTGCTTCATCAGTCATATCACCATATAAAATGTGAAATCTAGGATTTTTTAAAACATTTTCTAGTCTTTCAAAAGAATTAAGCGAAGACATTCTAATCATACCATAGACTTCACAGCCTTTTTCTAGTAATAACTCTGCTAAATAACTTCCGTCCTGACCTGTTACACCTGTAATTAAAACTTTTTTCATTAAACAAACACCCTATATATCTGACTAACATAAAACACTCGTAAAAAAAAATCAAGAATACTTCAGATTTATGATATTATATAAAATATAACAAAGTTATCATTTGTTTCTAATATCTACTAAATAATAACCACAAAAGAAGTAAATAAAATGTCAGAAAAATATTGTTATAATCTTAGACATGGACTTAGTTTTCACCAAAAGAATATAAGATTCTGCACGACATTGCAATTAGGTGAGATTATATCAATTTATGAGGAAAAACCAAAAGAACTCGCTTTAAAGATTCAAGAAACAAGAAGAATAATAAAAAAAAATTTAGATAATAAAATCATTCCAAATGGATGTGAAAATTGCAGATATAGAATACAAGAATGTTATGAAACAGAAAAAATTAAACGTATAGATTTATATTACTGGTATCACTGCAATTGCGGTTGCTTTTATTGTTCATACAGAGATGAAACAAAAGGTGAATTCTCCGATAAAATAAAAGAAGGTAATCCTGTTATATACAAAACTATTGAAGAATTATACAGATTAGATGAAATTGATAAAAATAATTTATTTGTGAATTTTGGAGGAGGAGAACTCGGAGTTCTTAAAGAATTTCCCAAACTAATAAATTTATTTTTAAAAAATAATGTAGAAAGTATATGGTGTGAAACATCCGGAATAAGATATTCCAAAGAGCTTGCAAAAGCTTTGGAAAAAGGTAAGGCAGGGTTATCAATCGCTATATGTAGCGGTTCACCTGAAACTTACAAAAAAATAAAAAAGAGAGATAAATATACACAAGTTTTGAATAATTTAAAGAAATATATTAATGCAGCAAGTAAATGTAAAACAAACCCAAATAATGCATCTAGAGTCATTTCTAAATATATTATTTTACAAGGATTTAATAATAACGTTAATGAAATAGATAAATGGCTTATCGACTCAATGAATATCGGAATAAAACAAGTTGAAATTAGTATGGAATTTTGTTGGGGAATTCACACTAAAAAAGGTGAAAAGGTCGAAGACTATAATTATGAACTATTTGAATATACGGAAAAAAGATGCAAACAATTAGGATTAGCATTGAAAAAAAATGAAACTTCTTTAGCCATAATGAAAGAAGGAATATATTAAAAATGTTTCTTTTTCATAAACAGAAGAAAATAAAATATTTAATAATTGGAGCCGGATCTACTGGCGCTACTTTTGCGTGTTTCCTAAATTCTGCCCAAAAAGATGTTACATTAATTTCAAAATATGATAACATTGTTCAAAATGCAAAACAAAAAAAAGGAATAAAACTTATTTCTTCGGTAAAAGGGGAACAAATTTATAATATTAAAATAAAAACAGAAAAGGAATATAATGAAAAAGCAGATGTTATAATACTTTGTATCAGAACTCCTGACATACTTACCGCAACATCAATAATAAAAAAAGCATCACATAAAAAAACAATAATTACTTCCATCGCAAACGGGTTTGGAATTGGTTATGCACTTCACAAAAGATTCCCAGAAAATCTAATTTTAGATTCAAATTTTGTAGGGAAATGCAGATGGTATGACAGACAGAATATCGAATATTTACAACAAAGAGAATATTGCGAATTTAATTTTGCTGATAAATATAATCAAATAGATAAGAAAATACTTACGCAGATAAAAGAAGATTTTACACAAGCCGGTATGAATACAACATTAATGAGTTCCGATCAGTTTAACAAAATTGCATTTGAACGTTTAATTACACGTTCTCCGTTTGAAGCCACCTGTATATACTATAATATTTGCGCTCACGATTTCGTTGACGATAAAGAAGAAACCTTTAAAAAATTATGTGAAGAATTAATAATTCTGGCTAAAGCGATGAACATTAATATCAGCGACAATTTTTTAAAAGAATATTATTTAAATTTTGAGAAATATAAAGAACGAGATGATGCTAATGTATATTCTTCAATATTAAATGATATGAAAATAGGACAAAATTCGGAAATAGACTTTTTATTCTTTATTGTTATTGAACTTGCAACAGAATATAATGTTATTTTACCAACATATTTTAAAATTGCAGAAAAATTTAAAGAATATAAGACAATAAATAATTTTTATATTTAATTCACTTTTTTAAAGAATAATTATAAATAAATCTATAAAAAAACTTCTACTTATTTTCACAATAATCCCGTGCGAACAAGCAATTTGCACAAATATCATAATCAATATTATTTTCTTTTGATTTATTAACAAAATAATTATTTAATGTATTTATCTTGTACATCAACTCGGAATTATATCCATTTTCAATAACTCTATCATCTAGATTAATTTCAAGCTTTTTTACACCGATTTCTTTTGATTTCAAAATCCACTTTTCAATTTCTGATTCTAAATCATTTATCTCAGGAACAATCACATATTTTGAAACAATTTGTGACTTATTTTTTGCAATTTGTAAATACCTTTTGAGATTTTCATATATCAATTCATAACTCTCAACACCTTTAACTTTTTTATGTATTTCTTTTGTACCTGCATCAACAGACACAGTCAAGTCAACAACCCCCATATTTAATCCTCGGGCAATTTGTTCTGAATATCTTATAACATTAGAATATATCTTAATTTGCTTTATTCCAAAGTCTAATAACAATTTCAACGCATCTTCAAAATATTGATAAACAGTTGGTTCTCCGCCTGCAAATCCAATAGCGGTATTCTGTGTTATTAATTTCTTACTTATTAAAATATTGATAATAGGTATAATATTATAAGAATCAGAAATTCCAACAGAAGATTTAACACGCCCATCTTCTTGCACAATAGATGTACGCCAAGAATTGCAATATATACATCTTGAATTACACAAACAATAATCAGAAAACTGTATAAAATCTATCTTTAGTGAATCTGCTTCATCAACTTCTTTTATTAGATGACACCCTTCACACTCAGCCGGGAAAATGCCTTTTCTTACATTTTTTCTCACTTTTTCAATTTTTTTTAATAAATCCTTTATATCTATATTCCCGTTAAAATTCTTATATATGATGGGATATTTTCTCTGTTGCGAAGGATTACCATTCGAACAAAAAGCTACATTTTGACCAAAGAAATATAACTGTTTGTACTTAAATTGGCAATTTCTATTATTTTTATTTTTAAACATTCGTCTTAATAATTGAATCATATAGCAATCTGTCCTTGTTGAGTACTGACATTAAATTTTATCAGAAAACTTAAATAAAAACATTAGAATTAATAAAACAAATAATAAAAAGGTTCTTTTCATTTGAAAAAACAAATCAGATATTGTAAAATTTATCTATGCAAAATTTATTGAACAAAATATTTAATAGAAAGAATAAAAATCATATCTACTACGCACTAGAAGGTGAAGTAGAAAGAAAACTTGGGAACTACAATAAATCACTTAGATACTTCAACATGGCAATAAACAAAGATCCAAAAAACGATATGTACTATATTTCCCGAGCTTTATCATACAAAGAACTTGGCAAATATAAAGAAGCTCTTAAAGATATAAATGAAGCACTTAAAATAAATCCAGATATAGAAAAGGCTGTTTCAATAAAAAATGAACTGATTAGTTTATTAAAATAATCATATTACTTTCTACAAAATAGCCCTTAAATAATCTTCGCTTTGAGATTCATATGAAATTTGAATTCCGGAATTTTTAATACATAAAACAGTTTCTTTTATTGAAATTGTCGGAGTAAAATCTTTATGTTTATAAAACCATATATATTCAACAGCCAACTCGATATTTTTACAACCTACTTTTTTACATTTTTCTATGAATGATTTTGCTTCCTTTAAATTGTCATTAATACCAGGAATAATTATATATTTAATTGAAACAAATGACGATTTATTCCTTGATGAATCTATAATATATTTCTTTATATTTTTCCAAGTTTGTTTATATGTTTTAACTCTTTTTATTTTTTCAAACGTAGTTTTTGTTCCGGAATCAACAGAAATTTTCAAAACACACTTACCGGATTTTAGAGCACCTTTTATTGTATTAGAATAAAACATTCCAGAACTTAAAATTTCAAGTTTACAATCAAGTAATAATGCCAAATACAAAATATATTCTAATTCTCCATCAGGGTATTCACAACATTCACCACCTGCAACTGTGATTGTACAACCTTCTTTTATCATATTTTTAGAATATAAATCATATAAAACAGGTAATATATCATACACCTCGCGAGTATTTAACTCTTGCTTAGTTTGATTACTAGTAGTAACTAAAGAACAATATACGCAATCACAAGAACATTTCGTTCTATTAGTAATTATTATTCTATTTATTCGAGAAGTTTCATCCCACTCCTTTTCTTGAACTTTATGACATCCTATACAACTGGGAGGAATATTCCCTGATTTAAATTGTTGAATATATTGTTCTCGCTTTTTTAAATACTCTTCCAGATAAAACGCTTTCCCATCAAAGTCAGAAAGAAAATGAGATTGATAATCATGAACAGGAGAACAACAACACGGAATAACCGCAGACTGCGCAAATACAATTTCATTTAAAAGATATTCACAACACTGAAATTTCATTAATCTCCAATCTGACCAATTTGATACTTATTTTTTACAAAGTCCCACAACCAATCTTTTTCAACACCCTCAAAATCTATTTTTATATCCGTATCGTTATATAATTTATCAAAAAAATAATTTATAATTTCTGATACAGAATCATGTAATTTCACATTATATTTATTCTCCGATATCCACGAATGTTCAACATCTATACGTACATATCTGCATTTTACCTGTCTGCATTTTTTTATAAAAGCATCTACTTCAGAAATTGTATCATTAATTCCCGGAATAATTATATATTTTAATTCTACACGAGTATAATTTGCTTTATATTTACTTGTTACATTTATATATTTCTTTATATTTTTCCAAACTCTGTCATATTTTTCAACTCTTTTAATTTTATTAAATACTGCTCTGGTTCCTGAATCTACAGAAATTTTTAAGACAGAGTTCTTTATCTTTAGTACACTTTCAATTTCTTTTGAATAATTAACACCGGAACTTAGCATTAAAATAGAACAATCATTGCTAAGCGCATAATATAACAACCAAGCAAGTTCAGATTTCGGATATTCGCTGCATTCACCACCACAAATTAAGAACCGACAACCTTTTTCAATTAGATTTTCATTTCTTAATTCTAATAAAATCGGCTTTATATCATATACTTTTTTAGAATTAATAATTTCTTTTCTTTTTTTATCATCGCCTGTAGATGGTTCACAATATATACAACTAAAAGAACAATATGCTCTATTAGATATAACCAAATTATTTAATTTAAAAGAATCATTTTCGGAGATTATCTCAGAATATAAAGTACAACCATCATAACAAGGAGGTTTTTCACCTTTTTTAAACAATTCAATATAAGCTTCTCTTATAGATAAATACTTTCTAATCCCTTCCAAATCCCCTTCATAACGTTCTGAAAAAAGATTATTTCTCTCAATAGAGAATGAACAACAAGGTCTAACTTTGTCATTATAAAATGCTATTTGATGCAGTAAAAAATCACAACATTTAAATTTCATTTCGCCTCAAAAAAATTTCTAAATTATAGAATTTGATTATATTCAATATTCTACTTATAAAACTAACTTTTTTTAACTTATAAAACTCTTGATTTATATTGGCATTATCAAATTTCTTTATTTTTGGAGAATTGATAATACTAATAAACGAATTGTAATCAGGATGTTTTGGAGACAATACATTATACCTGTCATATTTTTTCAAAAAGGCAGTAGACTCGTTATTTTTACTTAACATCATAAAATCAACTACAGCACCTAATAATTTAGCTTTATATAAATAATCTAAAATTTCTTTATAGTTTAAAGAACAAACAACGAAGTTAAGTCTAAAATCATTTATTTTCCCATACTTTTTTAGATGAGAAATATATTCAAGATTTTCTAAAACATTACCTAAGTTTCCGTTTCTTACGAGTTTATTGTATGTTTTTATATTCATAGATGGTAATGAAAATTTTATAGATTCAATCTTGTTTTCAATGCCAAGTTCTTGAATATTCTCTTTTGAAGCATATATACCATTAGAAACAATCTCAAATTTTATATCAGGATATTTTTCTGTAATATTTCTTACAAAATCCTTAGAGTGTTCACTTACAAAGAGTTCACCAGTCATATTCAATCTGATAAATTTAGCATTTTGGAATAATGGTATAAGTTTTGTTTCCTCAATGATTTTCCATTTATTACATTCATCTTGAGACATTTTTTTTACTTCATCATTACAAAAGACACACTTCGCAGTACAAGTATAATCATAACAAAGGCTAATCTCTGTAGGATAATCAGTAATCAAGCTATAATTTATATTATCATTAAAACTTTTTAAACAAATATTTGTATTGCAATATTTATAACTACCGTCAAGAATACTCTCTCTCAGTCTTTGAGCTGCATTCCCATTCCATATCTCATCAAACGACTGTTCAAAAATATTGCCAAGACAATATGCATTATTCCACCATCTGCAACAACAATAACAGTTACCATCAACATCTATTTCGAATTCTTCGAAAGGCTTTGAACAATAATACATTTAATCTTTCCACATCATATTGTATATTAATTCTTATTTATATAAAAATTATACATGCCAATAACTATAAAAACAAATAGTATTAGAATTAAATTTTTCTAATACTATTTATAACTATTAAGAAACAAACGAAATAGAGTTTGTAAATAATTAACAAGA
The DNA here is from genome assembly GCA_944322745.1 of Candidatus Gastranaerophilales bacterium. Lineage (GTDB taxonomy): Bacteria > Cyanobacteriota > Vampirovibrionia > Gastranaerophilales > Gastranaerophilaceae > Avigastranaerophilus. The sequence goes on from CALUPV010000004.1 coordinate 69,504, forward strand.
AACTATTATTTTAATAATTGTTCTTCAAACCAATCATGCGCATCACCAAAGAATACTCCTTTTTGCTTTAATGATGCAAAATATTTTATAGTTTCTCTTAAGTCAGATGAAATTGGTTTATCTTTATTTTCACCATACCAATCATACTCAATTGCAATTTCGATATTTTTACAGCCTACATTAAAACATTTCTCAATAAATGCCTTTGCTTCTTTCACATTGTCATTAATACCCGGGATTATAATATATTTAATTTGAACTCTTCCCTTTGGATTATTTTTTGTAGCATCTACATATTTTTTCAAATTTTTCCACACTATATCGAAAGCTTTTACTCTTTTGATTTTTTCAAATGTTTCCTTTGTACCTGCATCAACAGAAACTTTTAATTCAGAACTTGCAACAGATATTGTTTGTGCAACAGATTCATTATATGTAATTGCATTTGTTAGAATTACTATATGTGCTTCCGTAAGAAGACCAACATATGCAAGATATTCAAGTTCTCCACCTTCAATTTCAGTTGGTTCTCCACCGCCAATAATATAAATACAATCTTTTAAAATTAGATTTTCGTCATATAATGCCTTTATAACTGGTCTTACATCATAACATTCCTGAGTATTTAACATTTTTTTTACATCTGGATTTCCTTTAGATTGTACGCAATAAAAGCAATCACAACTGCATTTTGTTCTGGATGAAATAGATATAAATTTGAAACCGATTTGTTCATCCCAATCTCTTTCTTCAACATAAGAACAATTTTGGCAAGGTGTAGGAATATTGCCATTTTTAAACATTTCCAAGTAATAAGAACGTCTCTTTTTATAATCTTCAAGATCTATGAGTTGTCCTTTATAATCATTCAAATACTGTAATTTATTGTCATATGGAGAACAACAAAAATTTATATTATCAGGATTAATTGCCAATTTATGTAAGAGAGCATCACAACATTTAAATTTCATAAAAATCCATCCTCAACTATATACTTTCAACAAAAATTTATCATATAATCGAAAAATTGTAAAATGGTATTTTTTCTTGATTTTATAAAAAAATTTGTTTAATATAAAGTAAAGATAAGAGGTAAGGTTTATGTTTTTTTTAAACAGAAAAAAAGAAAAGAATGCACCACAATTAGCATTAGAAGGTGAAGTATTAAGAATAAAAGGAAAATATAAAGAGGCTTTGAAAAATTTCAATAAAGCAATTGAAATGGAGCCTGATAACGATATGTATTACGCTTCAAGAAGTAGAATAAAAAAAGAATTGAAAGATTTTGCCAGCGCAAAAGAGGATATAGAAAAAGCTATATCTCTTAAGCAAAGTGTTAACCTATATAAGAAAATAAAAGAATCAATATAAATTCTTTTTATTTTACAAAATTTCTAATAATAAAACCTATTAATGATTGTGATTTATTTTCTAATAATAAGCTATTTCTTATCTCATTCAAGTTATTATCAAAAATGCAGTTATTATTAAAAATGCTATTAACTATGATTCTGCAGAATTTGAAATAATCAATGCTTTTTTTGTTTCTCAATGCAATATCATCAAAGTTCTTTGTGATAACACCAACATCCACTAAAGAACTAAAAAAACAATTAAATCCGTTCTTATTTGCATAATACTGGAAATCTATCATTTCATTGTAATTATATTTACAAACAACAAAGTTTAAAGTAACATTCTTTAACTGTTTACTATCGAAGAGATATTTAATATATTCTAAATTTTCAATTAGTCTGTTATAACTAGCTCCAACAACAATCTTTTCATATGTTGATTTTTTAATAGCATGCATAGATACAGAAACACTTTCTACTTTATTCTCAAGATTATATTCTTTAAGATTTTTCTCAGTAAATCCCAAAGCATTAGTACAGAAATCAAAACTTATATTTGGATATTTTTTTGTTATTTCTAATATTAACTCTTTAGCAAGGGGACTAAAAAATACCTCTCCTTGTCCATTCATAAAAATTTTTTTTGCATTTCTGCACATAGAAACTATTCGTGGAATTAAAACTTCTCTAAACTGTTTTTCCTTATTATTGCGAACAATATGTTCGCTTCTACACATAAAACATTTAACATTACAGATATTATCTATATGAAGCCTTAACTCAAGAGGGTATGTAATTCCCATACTTTCATGACAATTAAAATTCTGATAATGCAAATCTATACTAGGAGCATTACAATAATTAAAATCACAATATTTATAATCAGAATTAAGAATATCTTTTTTAAAAATTAATGCCGTTTGAGAAAGAGATATATCTTCGAATGATGAATCATATAGGTTACCAACTTTATATGACGTATTATTGCATCTTGGAAAGCAAAAATATACATTACCATCCAAATCGATCTCAACTAATTCAAAAGGACGCTTACAAACAAATTTTTCATTATATTTAGACTCAAAAGATTCTAATAAAATTTCTTTATTTTTCACAAACTCAAATCCTTGAAACATAGAGTACATTTATTATATAATACAGTCAATTACAGGGGATGTAAATATGAAATTATCTAACAAAACAAAGATTATAATTATACTCAGCAACTTTTTTTTGTTTATAGTTCTATTCTTTATTTTAGACATATGCATATATTACAGATATTTATATATGTCCAGCCAATACAAATATCCCTATAAAGGTATCTCATACATAAAGAGAATATCTAAAAATTTTTCGAAAGAAAAAATAGAAAAAGAAATATTTGAACAAAATTTTCGTCCTATTGAAAACAAAGATTCCTCAAATGCTCCTATTATATTATTTGGATGTTCTTTTGTAGAGGGACATATGCTTAACGAAAAAGAAACTATGTCATATAAATTAGGACAGCAAGCTAACGCACCAATCTATAACAGAGCCAAAGGAGGTTGGGGACCACAGCATATGCTGTTTCAATTAAGATCTCCATTGTTATACAAAGAAATAAGAAAGCCATCATTTATAATATATACATTTATAGAAGATCATACAACAAGAGGATTTATCAGCTCTGATTCTATTTTATATGGAGGACTTCCAACATTCACATACAAGAAAGAAGGAAACTCCCTAAAATATTCAGAAATTGAGAATTACATATTCAAGTTTCCTCTACTTTGTTTAATAAAAAAATGCATTTTTTACACAAAAGTTTCAAAGGAACAAAAAGCAGAAATGACAAAACTGCATTTTTTAGAAGCAAAGAAAGCTATTGAAAAACATTGGAAAGGGGTTCCATTTATAATTTTTTTATTTGATAGTAATTATGCAATACTAGCAAGTATTGATGCATTGAGAGATTCCGGAATACACATTATTACTTATCAAGAGCTAATGTCTGCAGCTCCACACAAACCAGAATACACAATTTCTGAATATGATGTCCATCCAAATGCAAAAGCTTGGGATATAATTACGCCCAAATTATATTATTATATAAACAATATAAACTCACAAGATATAACAATTAGCCAATATATTGAAAAAGATTTATTAGATTATTTTAGCAAAAATGAAGACGAAAAAATCAAAAATATAAAAGACTTAATCACAAAAAGAGAATTTGCAAGTGCATTTTCCTTATGCGCATATGACAGAGAACTTATAAAACAAAAAAAAACAACAAAGTACAGGGCCTCACTTGCATATATAATATGGTGTTTTGGAAATTTTATTGATTTTACAAAAACAAAATCAGTTCAAAATTTTTTCACAAAAATTGCAAAAAAAATCAACCCTCAAAATTCAATGTATAACAATACAGATTAAAGATTAAAATAGAATTGAATTTTCTAAAAATAATTTGCCTTTTACTTATACATATTGTAATATTAGTAAGAGAAGAGAGAATATGAAAATAAAATATTTAAAAATAATAATTATTAATATTTTAATTCTAATTTTATTGTTTCTACTATTCAATTACTTTGTATACAAGTTTTTATACAACTGTATAGAATATAATCAATCTGTAAAAAATAATAGACCTTTTTCATTTAAAAGACAAGAAATTAGTTTTGACAGGATAAAAGAAATATATGATATAAGAAAACCGGTTGGATTAGAATATAATTCACCTGCAATTATTATATTTGGATGTTCATATGCATACGGTTATTTACTAGAAGAAAATCAGACCTTTGGTTATAAATTATCTCAAAGATTAAAAAGACCAGTATATAATTTGGGTTCTTCAGGAATAAGCCCACAATTTGATTTAATAAGAATAAGAAATCATGATATTGATAATATTCTCAAAAAAACGGAATATGTAATTATAGTAACAATAGGAGATCACGCACTAAGAGTTCACACTAATTCAAATGGTTTTCCAGACGAGTATATATGGCCAAGATATGACAAGAAAGGAAATAAATTAGTACTACATAAAAGTCATTTCCCAATAATAGAAGGGTCTTATTTATACAAATATATTGAAAAACGTTTCTTCAATTTTTTAATGAAAACAGAAATAGAATTTGTACAAGATTATATATTTGACTATGTAAAACTACATTATGAGACAATAAGAAATGAAATACATAAAATCAATCCTAATATAAAAATTATTATACTATTATACTATGATCAACCTGATAGAGAATTATTTTTAAATTCCCCCAGATGGAAAGAACTAGAAGATGAGGGTTTTATTTTCATTGATTTAAAAAAGGAATTACCTGTGATGTTTAATAAATACGATTATAGAATACCGGGTGACGGACATCCTAATGAAAGAGCATGGGAAAAAACTACTGATTTAATTATTAACAAACTAAAAATCATAAAGAAAGAAGATAATGAAGATTTAAATCAAAATAACAATATTACTCATTAGCAACAAAAGCTTAAACAAGAAATATCTTTTATTAGATTTATGATAAAATAAACATATTACAAATTATTGTAATACTTTTTATGAGGCATATAAAATATAATGAATTATTGTTCAGAACTAAATAATGTTTTAACCTTCTTTCCTGATGCGGTTCGTTCTTGTTGTGTATTGGGGAACATTGGACCTGTTTATATTGAAAACTATGATGGTAATATTAAGAATTTCAATATTGAATTATTGAAGAAAAAGAAGAAACAATTTTTCACAGATTTAGAAAATGGCAATTACGATAATATTCCATGTTCAAACTGTATATACAAGAAAGAGAAGACAGAAAATGACAATTATTCTGATCAATTTGAACTGATTTATTTGAATAACTGGACACAATGTAATTGCGGCTGTTATTACTGTGATAGACTTAAATACTCAAAAGGCATAATTACAAAAGGTAAAGTAAGAAGTGAATACTATGACGCTTTACCAATTATAAAAGGACTATACAAAAATAATCTTTTAAATAGAGATAAATTAAGAATTGTATTTCACGGTGGAGATTTGTCAGTTTTAAAAGAGTTTGAGCCTCTTGTAAAATTATTTTTAAAAGAAGGTGTCGCTAAGATAGATTTTTCATCTAACAATATAATTTATCAACCAATTATAAGTAAATGCCTAAAGAATGGAATCGCATCATTAAATATGTCATTAGATGCAGGAACACGTGAAACATATAAAAAAATAAAGAAAGTAGATAAATTTAATGATGTAATTAAAAACTTAAAAAGATATGTAAAAGAATCAAAAAATGATAATCCCGAAATAAATGTAAAATATATAATTTTAAAAGGGATGAATGACAACGAAGAGGAAATTACAAAATTTATAGAAAAAATGGTAGATATTGGTATAAAGAGGGTATCCTTGCATATAGAACATAAATATGCTATTGAATTATTTGAAAACAAATCAGCATTACCAGCCAATTATAAAACACTTATTAACTTATTTTTTGATTTATGCAAAAAATACCAGTTATACTTTGATACCCCAGATAATGTTATGAATTACATTTTGACAAAAGATTAAATATTATTAAAATATCTATCCGCATAAACGCCATCATCAAATCTGTATTTTTCCCAGAATGGATTTGCATATTTACCAATTGTTAGCATAGTTAGAGCCCTATTTGCAATAGTAAATGATATATTCAATTTTTCAACTTTTTCACGTGTTGAATCAAACAATCTAAAAATATGATCAGATATATTTTCTCTATTTGCCTCAAAATAATTAGCATCTATTCCAAGAACAATGCTTCTAACACCTGCATTCACACAATTATCAATAAATTTATTTATTTCTTCTTCATTATCATTGTAACCAGGGACAATTATATATTTTATATTGACTAAATAATCCTTTGTTTGTTTTCTTATATACTTTTTTATATTCGACCATACTTTTTTATAAGTATTAACTTGTTTAATTCGTCTATGAACATCCTGAGAACCGGCATCAACCGAGATAATAACACAAGAATTTCCCTTTTTCAGCCTTTCTGCAAGTTTTCTAGAATAATCAACACCCGAACTATTCACAATAATAAAGTAGTTTAATTTTGTCAGTATATCAATAATTTTATTTGCTTCTTTCAGGCAGGTAAATTCTCCACCTGAGAAATTAGCAATACCATCTTTATCTAAAATATCATATTCAATCATTTTTTTTAGAATAGGAGATATTTCATAAGTTTTTTGTGAATTATAAAATTTCTTGTCTTTAGCAGAGAAACAATAAATGCAATTCGAATTACATTTAGTCCAGTGCTGAATCATCAACAATTTTATTTTTGATAATTCTTGCAGTTCATCCCACTCTTTTAAATCAGTACAACCTAAGCAATTGGGATAAACCATCCCTTTTCTTACACAATCTGCAATTTCTCTTTTTTTCTTAACTAAAGCTTCAATATCAAATGACTTAGGGTTAAAGTCTTTTAATAGGATTATGTTTCCTCCGCCAATATGACTAACCTGAGAACACATTGCTATTATGTTATTTGGTCTAAACTCCATTCCGTGATTGATAAAACCACAACTTTTATAACTCATAAAAATACCCATTAATCTATAGATAATTATATAATAGTGTACAAAGAGAGTAAAGCAAATATATCAAAATGAAGCATTACTATAATACATAAAATAAATATCAAATAGATTTTCCACATAACTTCTGATAAACATATTCAATATTAGGAAAAAGAATATAAGGTAGCCCATTTTCTTTTGCTTTAGAAATCCAAAAATCAGCAAGTTGCTTCAAATGATTTAATAATTTTTCTTCATAATTCATTTCATTTAAAAGTTGGTTAAAAACATTTAACGCAACTTGTGTTGCTCCATTCTTTTTAGATTGTTTAATAAATTCTTCCAATTCTTTTTCTGAATCATTTATTCCAGGAACCAAAACATATTTAGTACATAGACGCATAGTGTAATTTTTATTTCTAGCTTTTGAATATTTTTTGAAATTATGCCAAACTTTGTCAAATGACTTAACTCCTTTTGTTCTTTCGTGGCATTTTTTAGTTCCTGCGTCAATTGATATCATAAGACTTATTGCATTTTCTTTTATTCCTCTTTCTATTGCTTTTGAGTATTGAATATTATTTGTATGTATAATTATATTTTTAAAACCATTATCTATAAAGAAATTTATTATTTCATCGAATTTAGGATATAAAGTGGGTTCTCCACCTGCAAAATCAATTTCCGCATCCTCTGCTAATACATTATTAGCAATCATATCTTTTATAATAGCCAACATATCATAAGGCTCTTCATACTCTTTATAATATTCATAAAAGTTAGGAGCTTTTGCCGATATCACTTCAGCATGTCCCAAACAATATATACAATTAGAATTACATATCTGCCAAGGTGAAAGTAAAACATAATGAATCTTTCTATCATCAATAAAATTCATATCTGTTATTTGCTGACAGTCCTTGCATTCATATCTTTCACAACCATTATTAATAGCTTCAATTTCTTTAGAACGTTCTTCAAAAAATTTTGTCCAATTTATCTTTTCACCATTAAATACTTCATCTGATATTTTAGGCCAACCTGTTCCATTCATAGCATTTGTTAAAGTACAATATGTAATACCTATTTCTTTATAATTAAAGCAAATTGAAGTATTTAAATTATTACAAATTCTCATATACAAACCACATTAAAATATTTAAATAATGAATATTGTAGCATTTAATTAATACATAGACCAATAGTTTATAATATGTTAAAATTCTAGCTAAAAAAGGAAGAAAAATGAAATTTAAATGCTGTGAATGGGCATTATACCACTTAGTTATAAATGCAGATGATTTAACATATTGCTGCGCATCATTTGATAAAAAACTTACATTTAAAGAGAGTTATCACGGTGAACTGATTGATGTTGATGAATACATACAAAACCGTAAGAATTATATAGAACAATGTAAAAAAGGTAATTATCCTGAAGTTTGTAAAGATTGCCCAACTCTTATAGAAAGAGATTGGGATGAAGAACCGGGATTTATTGACGTTTCTGTGTCCAATAGAACAAAATGCAGTTGTGATTGCATATATTGTATTATTTCAGGTGGAGGGAAAGCAGAAATCAAAAGAGATTTAAATACCAGAAATACATACGATGTAAAACCATTATTAACACAGTTAAAAGAAAAAAATATGTTTAAATCAGGTTGCCATTTTATTATAGGTGGCGGTGAATGCGCTGAATATCCTAAAGGTGAATTAAAATGGCTTATAGACTTTGTTTTTTCACAAAATAGCTCAATAGAATTTCTCAGTGCAGGTATAACTTATTCTGAAGATATCACTCAAGCCTTAAAATCAGGACAAACTAAATTAAAAGTTTCTGTAGATGCAGGAACAAAGAAAATTTATGAACAAATTAAAAGAGTAAAAGGTTATGATTCTGTTTGGAAAAATCTTAAAAAATATATAGATGCCTCAAGAAAAAATCCAAAAGCAGAAGTAACAATTAAATATATAATAATTCCCGGGCTAAATGACAACATAAAAGAAGCAAAAGAATTTATAAAACGCTGTAATAAATTAAAATGTAAAAAAATAGAAATAAATGTTGAATTTTATTGGATGAATGAGAATTATGACAAACCAATTTCTGATAATTTAAAAGAAGTATTAATGTTTTTTAAAAAACAACCTAATCTTTGTTTTTCATCAAATATATCAACACATGTCAGTAATTGGCTAAAAAAGAATATTGAAAAATAATTAATTTAATATAATTTTAATAAGAAAAATATAATTAACAATAGTTTACATATAAAAAGAGCTTATCAATATTTTTTTTCACAATATTTGTTATTTTTACAAGAATCAAGGAACAGTAAGAATGCAAATATCAAGAATTTTTAATTTAAACAACAGTCCTTGTTTTGGCGGAATAAAAAGTCCATATATGGACGAAACAGGAAATTATATAATTCCAATAAAGACTTGTCCTTCAGCAGATGATATTAATGCTGCTATTAAAGCAACAACAAAAATTGATAAAACTAAAAAAGATATGGAAGGTTGCAACGGAAAAGCTTTCTTTTTTGGAGAAGATTTAATTGTAAAGACCTATAAAGCCGGAAATAAAAAAGATTCTTCTATTCCGGAAAGAGAAATAAAAATGCTTGATAAAATGTACGACTTGGGTATTCATTTCCCAAATTCACAAGATGGTTGTTATGCATTTATAACACCTTCAGAAGAATACTATTTAGTATCCACAAAAGTAGAAGGAGAAAATCCCAATCCGAGTGCAATGAACTTAACAAAAGAAAATTTATTCAGCTTAATTAATATAATTTGCGATATGGATAAAGGACAATATGAACCTTCACAAAAAACCTTTTATAGATTCATGAATTATGATTTTAACGGAAAGAACATTAAAGTAACACCGAAAAAAGCAGGTGTATATGACTTTGAATATTCCCAAATTGAAAATATTGTAAACAAAATTCAAGAAAGAATTTATGGTGGTATAAATGGTGTAAATTGCCATCAATCTGATACTTCCTTTTTACCATCCAGCCTAAGATCTTTTGAATTATGGACATTACATAATTATTTATTAAAATCACCAAATGCAGATAAAACTTTTAATGATTATTTATCTGTAAAAAGAAAATATCATTATGAAATGTCGTTATATTATAGAGAAATTGCCCAAGATTGTTATTTTAGTGAAATATTAGAAAATATTGCAAGAAAAGAAAAGGCTCATGCATCATTACTTCGTACAGATGAAAATGGAAAGATCTCAAAAGATATAAAAAAGGCTGAAGCAATAAAAATTCAAATGGCAAGTTTCTTACATCAAAGAACACCATTCTGTGCAACAGGGATTGTCAATCCGGAACAACTAAAACAATATGTGACTGATTCAATAGACTTTTTTAGCAAGCAACTTAATATAGCTAAAGAAAATAATGATAAGAACAGAATCATGTATTATGAGGATTGCATGGAACTCTTTTCAAGTTGGAAAATGGTAATTCCTGAAATTGAATATCTTATTAAAAATGATATAAGTTATTTTATGCATAAGATAACAAAAGAAAGAATGAAAACTCTAAATGATGTTTTAACCTTAGAATAAAAAACTAAATCTAAGATATATACAAACAAACTACTATTTTTCTAAAGGTAATACATTAATTTGGCGAGAAATTAAATTAAAACCGGTCTCTTTGGATAGTTTTTCAAGATGTTTTAAGCTCTTTTGAGATAATTTAACCGGTATCTCTTTATATCCTAATTTTAAAAATGAAGATATTACGTCTTTTGAATTATTTGGAATTTGAATTCTATAATTTTTTTTAGATTTAGCCCCTAATACATCTTTTGTATTTTCATTTGCACTAATAACATTTAATTCCGGAACATTTATCTTCGTATCAAATAACGCAATATGAAAAAGTCCAAAGTTTGAATTTTTATCAGGAGCTTTTATCTGATATAAATCAATATATTTTTTATATTCTTCAGCGGAAAGAGCAACATATTCATAACCATCGCCAGGGCTAAAATCCCTAATACGAGATTGAAGCAAAGAATCAAATGAAGGCAATTGAGCTCCAATATTTTCTATATATACAAGAGATTTTGCTCTTAGTGCTTGCGCTAATTTTTCAAACTGAGGTTCTTTTTCCTCAGGAATATAAAAAGTTCTCAAATTACTGCCAAGATAACCTATAGATGTTGTATCAGGTATTGCACTCACCATTGCTGAAGCCAGTTTCATATTCGCCTTTTTATTTTCATATGGGGAGACCTGATAAAATCCCTTGAAACTTATTTTATTCATTATTATTTATTCTTTCTTTATCCTTGTATATCAGTAATAAAACATCTAAAAATAAAATTTGCGTATAAACACAATTAAATACTGGAATTATGAAGAATTTTATAATATAATCAAGATATAGTTTGTTCAGAAGGTGAAAAATGGCAAAAGAATTAGATACAGTTCCAATAGAGGTTATTATTTTAACTGCAGACCATGAAATTAAAGGTACTGTACATGTTTCAAAATATACTAAAACTAATAGAGAACTTACCGATTTATTAAATGATAAAGAAAAAAGATTTTTAGCTGTTACAAATGCTGAAATAATGGCAAGAAATTCAAATGTGCCACCAAGAAGGTATAATTTTTTGGAAATTCATATCGATTGTATTATGATGGTTCATCCTTCAAGCCAAGTTGTGTTTAGAGAAACAGGCAAAGCTCAAGAAGATATTGCTCGTTTTAGAGAATTAAGAAATAAATTAAATCAAACAAAACCTTTCTGATATGAATAATTATAAAAATATTTTGTTAATAAACTTTGGCGGAATTGGTGATGAAATCCTTTTTATGCCTGTAATCCAAAGTTTAAAGAAAAAGTTTCCATCAGCCAAAATTACATTATGTTTAGAAGGTCGTAGTAAGGCTTTTGTAAAGCTTACTAATCTTTTGGATTCCTATTTCTGCATTGATATTAAAACAAAAAATAAATATATTGAAATGCTAAAGCTATATTTTAAAGCTTTGTTTGGTGGGTTTGATTTAGTCATATCTTCAGGCGGAAACGCTTTAATTGCACCTCTATTATTTTTTACTGGGATAAAGACCAGAGTTGGTTATAAAACATCGAAACTCTCAGAAAAATTTTTAACTCATGCGGTTATATTAAATAAGCAACAATACGCATCTGGGATGTATTTTGATTTAGTTAAGCCAATTACGAATTTGGAGTTTGAACTCCCGTTAATTGAGGTTGAAAATTTTGAAAAAAATAAGAATTCTGTACTTATACACCCGGGCGTTAGCAAAATTAGTGTTCAAAAAAATATAATAAAAACAATTTCTCCTAAAATGTGGGCTCAAGTAATTATAGAATTATTGAAAAAAGGAAAAAATGTTTATTTGGCAGGTGGGCCTGATGATTCCGAATGCATTGAAGAAATAAGAAATGAATTAAAAAATGTTGATTTAACAAATTTTTCCGATATGTTTGGGAAGACTAAAAATATTTTTGAATTAGTTGAATTAATAAAAAAATCTGAAATTTTAATATGTTCTGATTCAGCACCAATGCATATAGGAGTTGCAACAAACACAAAAACATTTGCAATATTTGGTCCTACGGATGATGAAACATTACTTCCAAAATCTGATAATTTTATTGCAATTAAAAACAATGCAAATTGTAGACCTTGTTTATGGAATAAGAGACAAACTACTTGTGAAAATCTTGATTGTCTTAATATTAATATTGAACATATTATTTCAAGTATTTGCAGTTAATTTATCTAAGATATAGCTTTAGAATATTCTTGTTTTATTTTTGCAATTTTTCTTTTTAATTGTCTGTTTTTATATTCCAGTCTGCTTATTTTGTTCCTTTTCTCCCTACTACTTAAAGATGTTGACCTTTTTATTTTTTTTATTTGATATTCATTATTCTTTATTTGTCTGTTTAATGAATTTATTTTATATTTTAGTGAGCTTGCTGAAGTATAACTTAATAAGTATGTCGATTGATTGTATTCATTTGCAAATGTAGCTGTTCCTATATTTAGTATTAATAAACCAATTGCTATTATAATTGTTTTTTTCATTTTATTTCTCCAAACTTTTACAGTAATGATTTAATAATTATTTCTGTAAGGTCAATTATCTTCATCAGTAAATCAGATATATTTTTTATACCTGCTTAAAAATTTTATATAGATTTTTATGTTTAGTTTATAATTAATACTATGAAGATTCGTTAGGAGAATAGTGAAGTGATTAAAGATAGATACTATCCGCAGGAAATAGAAAAAAAGTGGCAAAAACATTGGGATGAAACAAAATTAAACAAAGTATATAACGATAAAGATAAAGAAAAGTATTATATCTTATCTATGCTTCCGTATCCATCAGGTAAATTGCACATGGGACACGTTAGAAATTATACAATATCTGATGTTATAGCACGTTATAAAAGAATGAACGGATTTAATGTTTTACATCCTATGGGGTGGGATAGTTTTGGTCTTCCTGCAGAAAATGCAGCTATTCAACATGGGGCAAATCCAAAAAAATGGACTTTAGATAATATTGCATATATGAAACAACAGTTAAAGTCCTTAGGTCTTATGGTAGATTGGGATAGAGAAGTTACAACTTGTCTTCCTGAATATTATAAATGGACACAATATTTCTTTATTCAATTGTTCAAGAAAGGATTAGCATATAAAAAAGAAGCTGCAGTTAATTGGTGTAATAATTGTTCTACTGTACTTGCCAATGAACAAGTTATTGACGGTAAATGCTGGAGATGTGACGGACAAGTTGAAAAGAAATATTTATCACAATGGTTTTTGAAAATTACTGATTATGCTCAAGAACTCCTTGATGATATTGACAAATTAAAAGGTTGGCCGGATAGCGTTAAAACAATGCAAAAAAATTGGATTGACCGCTCAACCGGTGCCATTTTAAGATTTAAAGTTAAAGAAATTGAAGGACTTGAAGTTCCTGTATATACAACAAGACCTGATACCGCTTATGGTATTACATATCTTGTTGTTGCTCCTGAATATAAAGATATTGAAAAATTAACAACTCCTGAAAATAAAGAAGCGGTTGAAGCATACAGACAAAATGCAAGAAAAATGTCTGAAATAGAAAGACTTTCTACAGAAAGAATTAAAACAGGCGTTCCATTAGGAACTCATTTAATTAATCCGTTAAATGGTGAAGAGTTCCCTATTTGGACTGCAGATTATGCTTTAGCAGAATATGGTACAGGTGCTGTTATGGCTGTTCCTGCTCATGATGAAAGGGACTTTGCTTTTGCTAAAAAATATAATCTTCCAATTAAGATAGTAATTCAAAATCCAGAAGCTCCAATAACTGAATTAAAAGAAGCTTATACAGAAAAAGGTGTTTTAGTTAATTCACTAGACTGCAATGGAATTGACAATGAAACTGCAAAGCAAGTTATCATTGATAAAGCTGTTAAAGGTGGTTTTGGTGAGGCTAAGGTTCAATATAGACTTCGTGACTGGTTGATTTCAAGACAAAGATATTGGGGAACTCCAATACCGATTGTATATTGTCCAAAATGCGGTACTGTTCCTGTTGATGAAAAAGATCTACCTGTTTTATTGCCAGAAGATGTTGATTTCACTGTAAAAGGTAAATCTCCTGTTGCCACTTCAGAAACGTTTAAGCATACAACTTGTCCAATCTGCGGAGGTCCTGCTGAACGAGAAACCGATACTATGGATACCTTTATGTGTTCAAACTGGTATTTTTATCGTTATACTGATGCAAGAAATGATAAAGCACCTTTTGATAAAGATATTCTTCATTATTGGGCTCCGATTGACCAATATGTCGGTGGTATTGAACATGCAATTCTCCACTTGTTATATTCAAGATTCTTTACTAAAGCATTAAGAGATTTAGGTATTATAAATATTGATGAACCTTTTAAAAATCTTTTAACTCAGGGTATGGTTTTGAAAGATGGTTCAAAAATGTCAAAATCAAAAGGTAATACTGTTGATCCTGATGAAATATTCCAAAACTATGGTGCGGATACGGCCAGATTATTTATCCTGTCTGATTCTCCGCCAAATAGAGATTTTGACTGGTCAGATGCAGGTGTTGAAGGATGTTATAAATTCTTAAATAGATTATGGAAAATATATTCTTCAAATCAGCAAAATATTATTTTAGATTATAAATTGCCTAATGTATCTTCTTTATCTAAAGAGAATAACAATCTAGTAAGAGAAGTTCATATGACAATTAAGAAAATTTCTCAAGATATTTCAAATGAATTCCAGTTTAATACTGTTATATCAAAATACAGAGAATTTGCTAATGTATTATATGATTATATAAATAATAGAAAAGAATTTTCTGAAGAAGATAAAATTGTATTCAGCTATGCGGTACTTACATATCTAAAATTATTAGCACCTGTAATTCCGCATATGGCAGAGGAAATTTATGAAGGACTTGGTGGTAAAGATTCAATTCATAAAGTTGAATGGCCTACTTATGATGAGTCTTTAGCGAAAACAAGCAGCATTACTTTAGTTGTTCAAATTAACGGTAAAGTTAAAGATAAAATTGAAGTTGATGCTGAAACAACAAAAGATGAACTTGAAAAAATTGCTCTTAACAGTTCTAAAATAAAAGAGTTAACTAGTGGAAAACAAATAGTAAAAATTATTGTTGTTCCTGCAAAATTAGTTAATATTGTAGTAAAATAATTCTAATCATACAAAAAGACCGTATCTGTTTTTAATATGTATACGGTCTTTTTATGCAGTATATTTTGATTGAATTTATGATTCTGTATTTGTAATTTTATAACTCAATGCAGCAAGGGCTCCGCCAAAAAGATTAGCTAGTATTGTTATACATACTAATTTCCAAGATATAGCATTAACTATGCCGATAGAAAATGCAACTGCCGGATTAAATGCACCAGCGCAGAATATACCGCCAACTGTCACCACGCCAACAAGAACTGTAAGTCCAATTGCTAAACCAAAGTATGAATTTCCTGCGGTTTCTTTCTTTGTAGCAGTTAATAGGACAACATAGCAAAGTGCAAATGTGAATAACAATTCTGTAACAAACAATGGTAATAAATTAAAGTTTACAGGTTCAAATGATTGAATTTTTCCTATTAAAAGATAAAAAATCAAAACAGCAAATAATCCGCCAGATATTTGTGAAATAGTGTATGGAATAAACTGTTTAAAAGGTAAGGCACCTCTTATGCAACAAGCAAAAGATACAGCAGGGTTGTAATGACCACCTGAAATATGTCCGCCTGCATATATCATTGTTGCAAGTACTCCTGAAATAGCTAATGGAGTAAGACTTTGTCCTGCAATTGAACAGCATAACACTGTTAAAACAAGAAAAAAGGTTCCTATAAATTCAACTATGTATTTTTTCATATTCTCTCTCATTTTGTTTCCCTTTCAAACTAAAAAATACAAAGTATATATTATATGTTTTTATCGATTTTGTAAATTATATAGCATTATTAATTTTTTCTTATATTTATCTTATCAATCATTGGAGTAAATACAGATAAGATTAATGCACCAAGAAGTCCATTTACAAATCCGTCTATTTGAAATCCGGGTGATAGTTTTCCTACTAATAAAAATAACAGTGCATTTACAACTAAACTAAACAAGCCAAGCGTTATGAAGTTTAATGGTAGTGATACAAATTCAAGAATCGGTCTTATAAATGTATTTACCAACCCTAGAATTAGAACTACAAACAGTGCACTAACAAATCCTGTTATTGTTATCCCCGGTATAATCCAAGCAATAAACATAATTAATAAAGCAAATAAAATCCATTTCACTATCATATTCATAAGAAATCTCCTTTTTATGAATAGTAGCATTTTCTTTTAAAGTTAATATGCACCTTTTAGTCAGATTCTAGTCCTTTTATATTTTGTGCAAGAATATAACCTCTATCTATTAGTTCTATATCCAGATTATTTTCTTTTATTTTTTCAATTGTATATTTTACTAAATCATAAATTTTTTGAGGAATATTTTCTTTGTTTTTGTTATACCACATCATTTCAACATCAAATGCAAGATGTTTTACTTTTGATTCTATTGACTTATTAATCCAAGCATTAATTTCATCTTCTGTATCATTAAAACCCGGTATTAATATAAATTTTGTTTTTACTCTGTCTGTTTCAGGCTGTACAGACGCATATTTTTTTATGTTTTCCCAAACTTGATTATAAAAATCATATCTTTTAACTTTTATAAATGTTTCTCTTGTTCCTGAGTCTACTGATACAACGATATTTATTTTGCCTTCTTTTATTCCTCGTTCTACAACATTTGAATATTTTGTCGCATTCGTTAATACTCTTATACTTGATAAATCATTTTCTATAAATAATCTTAATAAATCATCAAATTCAGGTGCAACACAAGGTTCTCCACCGGCAATTGTTATATGTCCGCCTTTTCTTAAATAACCTTTATTTGCCATATCTTTTATTGCAGGATAAACATTATACTGTTTTTGATGCGGTTTATCAGGATCATTCAACCAACAATACACACAATGTTCATTGCATATTGTCCAATTATTAAAATTTATAAAAGAAATGTAGTCTTCACTATCCCATTCTTTTTCTTGCAAATATATGCAGTTTTTACATTCTGGAATAATATTTCCTTTTTTCATTTGGTTTCTGTATTTTCTTTTTATATTAAAGAAATTTTTCCAATTTATTAATTCTCCATAGTAATTTTCAATTATTTTTTTATACCCCTTTTCTGTTGGAGGAATTCTACAACAAAAATTAATACTATCTGTAAAAAAATCTAATCCGTGTTCTATTAAATCACAGCTTACATATTTCTTTTTTTTATTAAATAAAATATTAAAAATCCTATTTAGCATAATATAGTTTCTTTTATTTCATCTATTGGTGTATTTAAGTAAAAATTTCTAAAAGCATTTATATTTAATATATTTTCCTTTAAATCAAAAAATAATTCATGCTGTTTTATTTTAGATAATTCAACCGGATGTAAATATGAAATTTTAAATGTATTTTCATCAACTTTATTCAAATCAATCATTTCTGATTCTTCAAAAAGAGTTAATGCACATTCAATAGTTTCTTCATTCACACACAATGCTTTTGCTGCACGATTTGTCTCTATTTCTCCTTTGAGATTTGAAAGAGAATATTTCAGCATGCCTGAAAATTTTGAGATAAAACTTTCTGTTCCTAATTCTGTTATATTGAAATTCATTAAATGTATTAATTTTGCATTTGTATCATTTATAATTTTTATAAAATTATCTTTACTTGTTGGAACATCAAAAAACATTAATTGTTCAATATTTGATGGTATATTATCTGTCGAGAATAGTTTATTTTTTATTTCATCAGGTAATTTAAGTTGTGCTATTAATGTCGGATTTTCAATATATATTGCAGTTGATTTCTTTGTCGATAAAATGAAATCTATAACTTGCATTAATATATTTTTTTTATTTCTGTGATCTAATATTTTTATTTCAGAAAAATTTTCTTTTTTATTTAATAACTCAGAATAAATATCTTCTATCATTAACTGAACATTTGTTATATTATTGAATGTATTTAATTTTAATGAGAATAAAATATCCAATTCTGAATTAATTGGCAAATTGAAATCTGGGCTATTCCATTTTACACAATCTAAACATTGAGAATTACTTTTTGATATATACATTTTTAAATGATTATTATTTTGTCCCATCATTTTAAAATTGTTTAAAGTTGCATTTTTTAGTACAAATAATGGTGAAGGATTTGCAGAACCAAAGGGTTGAAGTTTATCAATTAAATTTACAGTATCAACTGTAATATCTGAAACATCCAATTCCATATCTGCATCAATAATAATTTCATTAAAATTAATATTTTGTGAATGTTCTTCTATAGTTTTATTTAATTCCTTTTTAAAAGCTTCGAAAGTTATTTTATTTTCATCAAAAGAAAAACCTGCAGCCATTTTATGTCCGCCAAAGCCTTCAAATTTCTCTTTATGCTCAGATAGAATTGAGTGTACATTTAAGTCTTTTATACTTCTGCAAGAACATCTTATTATATTTGGAGAATTTGCATCTTTAGTCATGAGAAAAACAGGTTTATTAAATTCTTCAACAAGTTTTGAAGCGACAATTCCTATAATACCAATGTGCCAATTATCGTCAAATAATACAATGCTTTTTTTATTTTCATTTAAATTATTTTGATACATTTGTTTTGCGCAGCAGAATGTTTCGTCGCAAAGTTGTTGTCTGAGAATATTTAAATCATTTAATACTTTTACAGCATCGTCAAGTTCTTCATCGTCTTGAGAAATAAGTACTTTTATTGCCGTCATTGGAGATTCAAGTCTTCCCGCTGCGTTTAATCTTGGTACAATGCCAAAAGCTATATTATCAGATGTAATAGAATCTATATTTTCAATTGAAGATGCTTTTAAAAGTTTTTGAATACCTTTATGTTTGCCATTTCTTATGAGTTCAAGTCCCATTTCAACTATACTTCTGTTTTCACCTATAAGTTCAACAATATCACCTACTGTTCCAACCGCAGCTAGGGGCAGAATTTCGTGTACAAAATTTTCTTGATTATATTCTTCTAAAAGTCTGCAAGCCAGCTTGAAAGCTACTCCAACACCTGCTAAATAGTTTAAACTTTGAATTTCCTCAATATCAAGTGAAGAATCAATCGAATTTTGGGCTTTAGGGTTTAGTATCGCGTATGAATCAGGTAATATTTCAGGTGCTTCGTGGTGGTCGGTAATTATAATATCCGTATTAAATCCTTTTGCAAAATTTACTTCACTAACATTCGAAATACCACAGTCTACTGTAATAATAAGTTTTGATTTTCTTTTTGCAATAATTTTTACTAATGCTTTCGTATTTAAACCGTGGCTTTCTGTGCTTCTATCCGGAAGATAAAAATCAACATTTGCCCCAATTTTTTTTAGAGTCATATATAAAAGCGCTGTAGAAGTTACGCCATCTGCATCAAAGTCACCATAAACTGTTATGTGTTCATTCTTCTCTATTGCAGATTTTATTCTGTTTATAGATTTTTCCATATCCAAAAATACATCAGGAGATGAAAGTTTAACTTTAAGCGGGTTTAAAAATTTTGTTATTTTCTCAATTGTATCAATTCCACGATTTACAAGCAAAGTTGCAAGGACTCTACTGCCATTGCAACTTTTAATAAGCTCATCTGAAACTATATTCTCATTTGTTTTCCACACTTTGCGGACTGACATTAATATATTTCTCTCTAATCTTTGAAATCGTCTTTTTCTTCGTTAAAGAATTCTTCTTGTTCAAGTTCTCTTTTTAATTCTTCAACATCTTTATCTTCTTTTATTTTATCTATGACTATTTTAGCCATTTCTTTTGCAATAATTTTTTGAGTATCAGGGGGTGTATTTTGCAGCATATTAATGGCAGCTCTTACAGTTCTATCTATATCGTACCATCTTGAATTTGCCCTTGTATCCATGCCTTCTTCAACAGCCTCAATAATTTCATTGACATCTGTATACTCACTAAATGCTAAATTATGTTCAACAATAATTTTTATAAGATTTAATGCGACTTTTATTTGTGTCTCATCATCAGAGGCTTCAAGTGTTTTCATTGAACGTGATAAAATAGGATCTTTATCATACCATCTTCTTCTTTTGTTGCTGTATTCTTCACGCATATATACCTCTCTTTACTAGCCGTTTTTAAATTTTACACCATATTCAGCATTTGGATACTTCCATAATATGTTATTTTTTTCGCATGCTATTTTACAAGCACCGCATTCAAGACAATTTTCATATCTGATTGTCATTGTACATTTTTCTTCGTTCCATTCATATACGTTCGCAGGACAAATATATGTACAACATCGATTTTTACATCTCATGCATATATCATTATCTACTGATAAATGACTTTCATTATCTTTATTATATTTTAAACTTGCTAATTTTTCATTAATATTCATTTTTTTAAACATTTCTCCAATGCAAAAAGTCCTAATGGTACTGATTTTGTTATGCATCCTGATTTTAATATTTTAGATACAAACTTTCTATACTTTGCTCTTTTGGGTTTTTCATCAGCCATAGATAAAATTTCAAAAAATTCACATGCTAATTCCGGATATAATGATGTAATTGTCTTTATATTTTTCTTTAAGAAAGGAATAGTGTTTTTATGAGTTTTTAAATCTTTAACAATTATGCTCTCTTGTAATTTTTTGTAATATAAAGATAATGTAGAAGCCGAGAAGTCGCCTTTTTCCAGTGCGTAGATAGCTGTTTCTGCAGCAAGTTTTCCGCTTAACATTGCGAGATTTGTGCCTTCAAAATGTATATTATTAACAAAACCGGCTGCATCTCCTATTACCATTACCCTGTTATCATATACTTTGGGAATATTATCTATACTTCCCTCAGGTATAAGATGTGCTGAGTATTCTATAAATTCTGCATCTTTTAGATAAGGTGCTATAGAAGGATGTTCTTTTAAATCATCTAATAATTCATAGGGTTTTATTTTATTCTTTTTTAGTTCATCTAATGAAACACCAATACCGATTGAAATTGAGTCTTTATTTGTGTACATAAATCCCATAGCAAACATATTCTTTAAAGGACCACCAAGTATTTTTGCAGCAACACCTGTTTCTGAATCGATATTAAATCTGTCCTCTAGTCTTTGTTTGGAAAGTTTATATACTTCTTTTACGCTAAGAGTTACATTTGAGTCATTATAATTTTTTCTTAGTCCTATCTGCTTTGCTAATAATGAGTTTACACCATCTGCAATAATTACAATATCAGAATAAAATTTTTCGTATGGAGTTTGAATTCCTACAATTTTTCCATTTTCTATCAATAACTCTTTTACTAATGTTTTTGGAGCATAATAAGCTCCTTCTTTTTGTGCTTGCTCAATACACCATTTATCCCATTTAGAGCGTAAAACCGTAAATGCTTTATAAGAACCTTTTGAAGAATAACGGTAGTTAAACTCTGTTGAGTTATAATCAGTTAACATAAAAATTTTATGTTCCGTAATTGATCTTTCTATAGGGGCAGACTCCCAAAATTTAGGAAATATTTCGGCAGTTTGTTTTGCATATATACATCCGCCAAACATATTTTTTTCGCCTGTATTGTTTGCTCTGTCAACAACCAGAACTTTTTTTCCAGCTCTTGACAGTGTTATTGCGGCACTCACTCCAGCCGGACCTGCACCTACTACTATTACTTCTACTTTGTTGTTCTCTACCATATATTTCCTATATATTTATAATGTATTATACAATTAATTTTTAGCTTGTAGCAAACTATAAAGTATATTGTAAAATAATTTGATAATTATAAATTAGTAATTTAACATGTAGTTATGATTAGAAAATTTATTTTAACAATATTTTTTATAATAATTTCAACGAATATTGTAAATGCAAAAATTGATGTTGTATATCCGACTTCAAAAGAATTGACAGTTACATCTTCTTCTGTTTATTTTTCCGGAAATACTGACTATGGTGCAAAATTTTATATAAATGACGAACCTGTAAAACTATGGAATAATAATTTCTTTGTTCATGTTGTTCCGCTTAATTTTGGGAGAAATAAAATTAAACTTACATCAGTAAAAAATGGCAAAAAAGAAGAACTTATATATATAATTGATAGAAATAAATATGTAAAAAGTCAACCGAGTGTTCCTCAATATGAACCAAAAAATCAAGGTGATGTAATTTATACAAAAGTAACCAAAACAAATGCTACAGTAAGAGAAAAACCTACTAAATTCTCAAATAGAGTAGTTGACTTACCTTTAAATGTTATATTATATCTTGAAGGTAAAAAGGGGGAGTACTACAAAATTGAAGAAACCGGACCAACCCAATATTGGATTCATGAATCTAATATTAAAGAGCCTGTAAAAATATCTAATAAAATAAAAGCTAAATTTTTAAATCAAAAGTTCTATTCTGATGATAAATATGAATATTGTAAGATTTATTTGTCTCATCCGGTTCTTTTTCAAACAAAACAAAATGAAAATACAATTGAATTAACATTATTTGGTGTTGAAACAAAAGATAAAGAAGGCAATGTTCTTCCTAATTATAAATATAAATTTGAATTTAATGATTCTGTTATAGCATACGATTGTTATTATGAAGATAATAACTTTATATTTAGAAAAGCAAAGTTGCCAATGGATTTTGATGTCAATTATCCTTTAAAAGATATTAAAATATTTGTTGATGCAGGTCATGGCGGCAGCGAAAAAGGTGCAGTTGGTCCAACAAGAGTAAATGAAAAGGATATTAATCTTTCAATTGCAAATTATCTGGTTCAATATTTAAAATCAGCAGGTGCTGATGTTATTACATCCAGAACTGACGATTGTAAAGTTGGTTTATATGATAGAGTTGATATAGCTAAGCAAAATGATGCTTTAATTTCTATAAGTATACATAATAATTCTTTGGCTCTTGGTGGAAATCCATATTTAAATAGCGGAACAGAAGTGCATTACTATAACGAAAATGCAAAATTGCTTGCGGAAATTATTAACCAGAACTTAGCACTTGATTTGAATTTAAAAGATAATGGTACACATAAATCAAGTTTTGTTATGACACGCCAAAGCCTTCCAATTTCTGTTCTTATCGAAGTTGCGTATATGATAAATCCTGAAGAATATATACTATTACAAAATTCACAATTTCAAAAAAATGTTGCAAAATCTATCAAAAAAAGTATCGAAAAATACATAATTATGATAAAAAATTAAATTTTGTGTTATAATTTCAACGCTAAAGCCGAAAAATGGAGATACAGTTATGATTACATGTGAACGACAAATTAAGTCTGATTATTTGAAGACTGTAATTGAAAAAACAGAAGCAAAAAACAGTAATGAAAAAGAATTTATTCAAGCATTGAAAGAGGTTCTTGTTTCATTGGAACCTGTTATTGTACAAAATGAAAAAGAATATAAAGCTTCTGCCCTTTTAGAAAGATTAGTTGAGCCTGAAAGAGTTATTTCATTTAGAGTTCCTTGGGTTGATGATAAAGGTCAAGTTCAAGTAAACAGAGGATTTAGAGTTCAATTTAACGGTGCAATCGGGCCTTATAAAGGTGGATTAAGATTTCATCCTTCGGTAAATCAAAGTATTATGAAATTTTTAGCATTTGAACAAATTTTTAAAAATGCTTTAACAGGTTTACCAATTGGAGGAGGCAAAGGCGGAAGTGATTTTGATCCTAAAGGCAAATCAGATATGGAAATAATGAAATTTTGCCAAAGCTTTATGAATGAACTTCAAAAACATATCGGTCACGATGTTGATGTTCCGGCCGGTGACATAGGTGTCGGCGGAAGAGAAATCGGTTATCTCTTCGGACAATACAGAAAAATCAGAAACACATATGAAGCCGGTGTATTAACCGGTAAAGGACTTGAATATGGAGGTTCTTTAGCTAGAAAAGAAGCTACAGGCTATGGTTTGATGTATTTTATGCGTGAAATGTTAAAGGCTAATAATATACAAGTTGAAGGTAAAACTGCAATTATTTCAGGATCAGGAAATGTCGCTATTTATGCTTGTGAAAAAGCCGAAGAAATGGGTATAAAAGTTCTTGCTATGAGTGATTCTTCAGGCTGTATATATGACAAAAACGGTATTAAACTTGACGCTATAAAGGAAATAAAAGAAGTTAAAAGAGGCAGAATTAAAGAATATCTAAATTATGTTCCATCTGCACAATATTTTGAAAATGGTATAAATATACCTGCTATTTATAGTATAAAGGCTGATATAATACTTCCTTGTGCAACTCAAAATGATATTGATTTAGAAACGGCTAAAATTCTTGTTGAAAATGGGGCTATTGCTATTGGTGAAGGTGCAAATATGCCTTGTACTAATGAAGCAGTAGAATACTTTATTGAAAATAAAGTTCTTGTAGCACCCGGTAAAGCTGCTAATGCAGGTGGTGTTGCTACTTCTGCTTTAGAAATGAGCCAAAATTCAACCAGATGCTCTTGGTCTTTTGAAGAAGTTGACAAAAAATTAGAAAATATTATGGTTAATATCTTCAAACAATGCAGTGAAGCAGCTAAAGAATATGACTTTGCAAATAATTATGTTGTTGGTGCAAATATTGCTGCATTTAAGAAAATATCAGGCGCAATGATAGCTCAAGGTATAATTTAAAAACTAAACTAAACTAAATAAAAAACGCCCCAATTATGGGGCGTTTTTGCTTATGTTAATCTTCAATTTCATCTTCAATTTCTTCTATATATTGAGCAACCTTATCAAATTCTTCATCATCTTCAATTGTTTCGAAAGTATATTCTTCCCCGTCTTTTTTAAGGCGCATTACCAAAACTTCACTTTCTTCATCTTCCGTTTCAGCCTCTTTTGGCAGAAGAAGAGCATATTCTATATCGTCAACAGTAACAATATCTAATAATTCAAAAGTTACTTTGTTGCCATCTTCATCAAATGTTTCAATAATTTGTTCTTCTTTGTTTGTCATTATTTTCTCTCTTTCTATTTTAGAGTATTTATAAATTTTTTCTTGGACTATCTAAATATTGTTGTAATATAATACATGCACTTTTTAAATCGACAAGTTTCTTATCTTTTGTATATTTTCTTCCTGTTTGAGCAAGAATATATTCTGCTTGTTTACTAGTAAGTCTTTCGTCTTCAAATATTATTTCATATTCATCTTTAAGCTTATTAGTGAAATCAATACAATCTTGAGCCTGCTCTCCGATTGTATTGTTCATATTCTTTGGTAGTCCTGCAACAATCTTTTTTATATTGTTTTCCTTACATATTTTTTTTATTTTTTCTATTGCAATTGATTCGGGTTCTCTTTGAATTGTTTCTACCGGGTGTGCAATAAGTCCCATAACATCACTCATTGCAATACCGATCCTTTTTTTTCCAATATCTAAACCTATAATTTTATCCATCTATCCAGTGTCTTTTCAGCAAACTTATAACTTTATCTATTTTTTTTATATCATATTCATTATTTTTTTGATTTTTCTTACTAAATATATTAGTTGTAAAAATTGACTCTTTAATATTTTCCTTTAATCCGACAAAATAATTAAATATACTCCTTTGAACAATTACATATTTAAAGATTTTAAAATAATCATTATTTTTTAATAATGTATAGAAGATGTCTGCATCTTTTAAAGCTGAATTATTTCTTAAAAGATATATTAGATTTAATAATCGATTTCTCCATATTAAAACATCCTCCTCTTTGAAAATATTATCAATATTCTCTTTTATTTTTTTATTTATAATTTCAATTTGTAGTTCATTTTCTATGTATATTTCTTCAACAAATGATTTTATAAGCTCATTTTCATTCGGAGTAACAAACCATCTTAAAGTATACTCTTTCGTTAAAATGTTCAAAATATCACTTTTTGCCATAAGTTGCTGTTTACAGTTTTTATCAACATATATTTCAAGGGGGGTATTTAATTTTTGGATGTCACTTGTATATGTATTCCAGCAAATAAATTCATAAGGGAATTTTCTTTTTTGTTTAATTGTCTGATCAATAGCTTCCTCTATTTTAGTTTTAATATACTCTGGTTTTACTCTATATTTACCTTCTGATTGATAAAATTTACCAATAACCTTTATCAATTCTTCTTGTGAAATATTAAAAAAACCAAAGCAGTCTATTATACCAAGTCTATCATTTGTTACTACAGCAACAAGTATATATTTCCCTTTTTTATTTTGTCTAGAGATAAGTAATGCCTGATTACCATTTCCATCCGGAATTGTTGTAAAGAATTCAGACGGAATAGAATCTTTTACAATATTTTCAAGATACTTATCAGCTTTTTCTTGAGATGCGCCGGCTAACTTTAGCTTTTTGAGTCCTTTTTCGCATAAACTTATAATTTTCTCATTTGAACTTGTTTCTATCAAATAATTAAAGGGGTTAATTGCAAGTGAAGACTTTGAATCAGACAAAATATTTATTACCTCTAACACAAAACTATCTTCAAAATCCGAATATAAAACAGGATATATAATATTAGCAAGGACATCACCGTTATAGTCAGCTTTTAATGAACAAAGTAATAGATTTCTATCCTTGGCAGAAACTGCGGAAACAAAATCAAGAAAATCTAACATTGCTTCAGGATTATAAACTGCACTTTCCAATAGTTTTTTTGTTTCTCTATCCAGAACCTCCTCCGGATTTTCAAAATATGACGGTATTACATTATAATTGCAATCACCGCCTACAATTCTTAAAAGTTGTACTAGTTTATACTTCGACTCATCAGACAAAATGTTCGATTTTAATAAATCCATAACTTTATCATTGATAAGCGTATCAGGCAAAATACTTTTTAACAAACATCCCGAAAAGGCATATTCATTTTCGTTCATTTTAATATATTCTTTAATAAAGATATCAAATAAAGAACCTTTATCTTCAATATCTTTTAATTCTTCAATAAACTTCGATAAAAGTTCTTCATTATATGATAAAACAGATTTCAACTCTGAAATAACAGAAAGAACTTTAGCTCGAATTTGGAGTTTTGAAAGCTGAGACATTATTTTATTTTGCTCCAAAAAATATCAAGAATCTTTTGAGCTTCCCCGGAGGGAAGCTTATCTTCCAAAATTAAATATTGAACAGCAATCATAGTACATTCCGAACAAATATTAACTCCGGGACCTTGTACCATTTTTGCAACTTGAGTATTTGGACGACCACAGAAACTGCATATTACAGGCTCTTGCAGATTTTTTGATTCTTCTTTCTTTACTTCTTTTGTTTTATGTCTCGCATTTTTTAATGAAACTATTTTTTCTGAATCACTCATGATTATCTCTTAATATTCTACTCCTCCAAATATTGTATACTATTTTAGAAATATTGCAAAATTTTCATTTTACGTTTATAGTGTAAAAAGCTATAGGGGATTTTTATGAAAAAGATATTATTGTTATTTACAATATTATTCGTATCTGTAATAACTACAGCTTGTATAAATAATCTTGCAATACAAGAATTAAATAGTAAAGCAGAAACATATATGGATAAAGGTGATACAGAAACTGCTATTTGCCGTTTAAAATCGAGTTTAGATTTAGATAACGAGATATATCAGACTCATTATAATTTGGCAGTTGCATATAACAGCGTCGGAAACTATGAAGGCGCCGTTGAAGAGCTAAAAAAGGTAATTGAATTGAAACCTGATTTTGTTGATTCATATTATACTTTAGCAGTCGCTAAAGAAGCTCTGGCATATAAGATTATAGAAAAGGAAGCAGATGAAAAAGGTATTATACCTGAATTATCTCTTGATGAAATTGCAAAATTTAATGATAAAGCAACTGATGCAATAGAAACATATAATCTTTATCTGGTTAAAAAAGTAAATGCCCCTGAGACTGAACAGATTAATTCAAATATTGCAGAATTAAACAAAAAGATAAAAGAATACACAGAGATATATGATAATAAAACTCTTGAAAAAGACAAGAAAATCCAAGAGGAAGTTACACCGTCACAAAATATAGCAGAAGAATCAGAATAAAATGTTTCAATCTCCCGGTGACATTGCGCTTACATTTGGAACAGTTGATATACATTGGTATGGCATTGTTATGTCAATTTCTATTCTTTTAGGACTACTTGCCATTATTTTATTAAAAAAACATTTCTTCAAAGATATAACAACAGATATGATATGCGATATATCTTTCTTACTTATAATTTGGGGAATTATAAGTGCAAGAATATACTATGTAGTACTTGATTATAAATACTTTATTAATCATCCTTTTGAAATTTTTGCAATCTGGAATGGTGGAATATCAATTCAAGGCGCAATATTTGGAGGCATCATCGTCGGATTATTATATGCTAAACATAATAAAATAAATTTTCTAAGATATGCAGATTTATTTTCTTTTGGTTTAGTTACAGGACAAATATTCGGAAGATGGGGAAATTTCTTTAACTCAGAAGCTTTTGGTTTTCCTACGGATTTACCTTGGAAACTATATATCCCATATAAAGCAAGACCTATTGAATACAAATCTTATGATTATTTTCACCCTGCATTTTTGTATGAATCTTTATTAAGTATTTTAATATTTATCATTTTATATTTGATACTTATAAAAGCAAAAAATAGAAAAGATGGTTTAATTTTTTATATGTATATAATTTTATACTCAATAGCAAGAATTTTTGTCGAATCTATTAGAATTGACAGTATTTTATCTTTTAATAATATTCATATTGCACAAATTGCATCACTTATCTTCATTTTTATTGCTACTATAGGCATAATCCTTTTATATAAAAATAATAAGATGAAAACTTTATAATAAGTTTAGTTTGAATTATAATATTTTTATGAAAAGAAAATATATTTGGCTAATAGAAATAATAGTTTGGCTTTTAATTATATCTGGCGGGTTATTTTTGTTTATATACAAAACAGCGGTAAAAGATAACGTACAGAATACATATTATATTTTCTTTGATGATGTTGATGGATTAGTTAAAGGTTCACCTGTTCGTTTAATGGGCATAAATATTGGTTATGTAAAAGATGTAAAAATTTTTGAAAACAAGGTATTTGTTTCTCTTTTAGTAACAAAAAAAGGTGTTGAAATTCCCAAATGTGCAACAGCTACAATCGCTTTTTATGGCTTAGGTGGTTCTACTTCATTAGAACTTAATCCAGCTACAGCATCTGAAACAGAAAATAAAGAAGAAATAATACCGGCTGAATCATATAGGGTACAAGATTTTTGGGATGGTCAAGAACTTGTAGCAAATGTAATGATTGACATATATGGTGGAATCGGTCGTACAATACAAGCTTCCGGATTATTGAAAAACAAGGAATTTCTGAAGCAAAGTTCTTTAGTGAATGATATTTCACGCCAAACAAGTAATATTAATACAGCTCAATCTGTAATTATATATAAATTGACAGAAAGGACGCTTGATTATATTGACAAACAAAGCGGAAAAGATTTTAGTGAAAAAAATACAGAAAAACTAAAAAATAAAAATGCAGAGGGTTTAAATAATGAGTGAATATTCTAATGTCGATGTTGTAAATCATCCTTTATGTTGCCATAACTTAAGCATAATAAGAAATAAAAATACAAACGCTGAAGTATTTAGAAATGCAATAAGAAGAATAACATATCTCTTATTTTATAAAGCTACAGAGGATTTGGAATTAGAAGATATTGTTGTTGAAACACCTTTAGAATCTTGTAAATCAAAGATTTTGAGTAAGAAAAAAGAAATTATTATCGCTCCAATACTTAGAGCAGGTTTGATCTTTTCTGATATTGCAAATGAAATTATGCCTTATGCAACAGTACGTCATATTGGTATGTATAGAGATGAAGACACATTAACTCCTGTTTGGTATTATAATAAGATTCCTGTAGAGTTTGAACATCCTGAAGATAAAATTATTTTAATACTTGATCCAATGCTTGCGACTGGGAATTCTGCAATAGATGCTATTAAACTTTTTGCTAATAAAAAAGTACCTCAAAAAAATATCCGTTTTGTAAGTTTAATAAGCGCACCTGAGGGATTAAGAAAAGTTCAAAGTTTATATCCTGAAGTTAAAATAATTACAGCAAGCATTGACAACTGTTTAAATGAACACGGATATATACGACCGGGACTTGGTGATGCCGGAGACAGAATATTTAACACGGTAGAAAATTAATGTTTTATTTTGATGATTTCTATGGAAAAAAAGTACTAAAATCTTCTTTACTACCAGATATTGATTGTTTCTTTACGACCAGAGACTTTGTCTTAACGTCTGCTTCAAGGACGGATTTAGAAATTGAATCAAATCAAAATAGAAAATTTCTTATAGAAAAATTTGGTTTAAAAGATATATATACAGCGAAACAGACACATAGCTCTAATGTTCAAATTATAAAATCAGAAAAATATTTTTATGACGATACCGATGCTTTAATCTCAGATGTTAATAATTCGTTACTTTTGCTGAATTTTGCCGATTGTGTTCCAATCATTTTGTATTCAAAAAAAGATAATATTGGTGCTGTTGTTCATGCCGGCTGGAGAGGAACTGCTTCCGAAATATTAAAAAAGACTATTATCAAGATGGATAAGGAACTAAATATTAAAGCTAAAAATATCACAGCCATAATTGGACCGTCAATAGGTAAATGTTGTTTTGAAACAGACGAAGATGTTTTTCTCAAACTTATAAAAGATAAAACAAAAAAAATTCTGTACGAAAAAAAAGATGATAAATACTTTATTGATCTAAAATTATTGAATTATAGCCAACTGGAAGAAACAGGTGTAAAAAATATAGACATTTGTAGCTATTGCACATGCTGCATGTCTGATATATTTTTTTCATATAGAAAAGAAAATGGAATTACAGCAAGACATTCTGCTGTTTTAAGGATAAAGGGGATATAAATATGTCAGTAATAGAAAAATTAGCAATTATTTCAGATACAATTACAAAAGTAATGAATTTTGTGCTGTCTGATGAATTAGTAAAACCTGATTTTGACGAATATCTTGCCACTTTATCTGCAAAAAATGCAGATTCTGGTAGAATCCAAGTCCTTCTTATTCCTTACATTTTCGAAAGACGATTAACTGAAGCAAGAAAAACAATAATTGAATTATTTGAAGAGAAAAATACAGATTTAACAACTACAGAAAAAGAAATTTTATCTAATCTTGCACAGTCTTTTGCTTCTGTTTTTGAAATAAGAAGAGTTCTTAGCAACGGATTTGAATTATATAATCTTGTTAATGAAAAAATGTATAAAGTTCTATCTTTAGTAAAAATGAACAATTTTAGAGGAATTACCCCCGGACAATTTGCACTTTGCAGAATTTTTCCAATGAGTCAAGAATTTTATCTTTTAGAAATTTCAAATGTTCTTTCAAGTATAAACAAAGAAGAAGTATATAAATATGCAATAGCAAAAATAATAGAAAAACCTGAAGATGCATATGAGCAAAATCCTAAAAAACAAGAACAAATAGAAGAATTAGTGAAAGATTTCGGAAATAAATTTATTGAGTGTTTTGAAGCCGATGAAATTATTACAACTAATCTTTATGCTGATAATTTAATTAATATGTTTAATTTATACTGTGATACTAACAATCTACCATCAAAAGAAGATATAGATGCAAATATTAAACAAGTAGAAAATAATAGATATTTTACAGTATCTGATTTCAAAAATTCTTATTCTGATTTTATGGAAAAATCATTAGAAGGTTTTTCGTCACACTCATCAACTTATGATATAGGTATCATTTATGATAAAGAGCTTGGATTATTTGTTATTCCATTTTATCAAACTTTTTGCAAAATTTTTGAGGTTGATGATTATAAGACAATTCAAGGCTATAAAGACTGCATAAAAAACTTTTTAGAAAATGACAAAGTTCCTGCGAATATAATTAAAAGAATTGCTGCTAAATATAACAACTTTATTAAAATAATAAACGAAATTTTAGAAACAAATTATAATCTTGATTCTTTATTAAACTATTATAAGCCTGATTCCGTTGATAAAAAAATATATTCTTCTGCTAGTGTGCTATATGCTTCAAAAATTTTTGAACAAATGATGAATTTTGTTTCCAATAAAGAAGAATCAAACAAAAAAAATGGAATTGATTATTCAAATGTAGGAAGAAATGACAAATGTCCTTGCGGAAGCGGTAAAAAATATAAAAACTGTTGCATGCCGAAAGGATAGATATTTACTTTTTCTTTTTATAATATTCACAATATTTTTGTAAATTACAAATACAACAATTAGGTGTGATTGGTTTACATACATTTTGCCCGAGTGTAACAAAAAGTGTATTAATATCAGACCAATATTCTTTTGGCAAATTTGACTTCAAATCAAACTCTGTTTCCTCGGGATTATTTGTTTTGACAATTCCCAGTCTATTCGAAATTCTATGTACATGAACATCAACACATATACTTGGCAAATTATAGCCCTTTGATTGAACCAGATTTGCAGTTTTTCTTCCGACACCTTTAAATTTTATAAGTTCTTCAATTTCTTTTGGAACTATAGAATTATATTTATGGTAAAGTTCATAAGAAATATCTAAAATTTGTTTTGCTTTATTTTTATAAAAACCAACAGGATATATTGCTTTTTCTAAGTCTTCTAATTTAACATTTAGAAAATCTTTTGGTGTTTTCCCCAATTCAAGCATCCTCATTGTTGCCGGATATGTTGTTCTGTCATTTGTTCTTAATGATAAAATGCATGCAATTAAAACAATAAAAGGATCCTGAATATCTTCCATAAACTGAACAAACTGAGTATATGGAAGTTTCATTTCTTTTATACTGCATATTATTTTTTTAAAATTTTTAATCATAGAAATATTTTATCAAAAGATATTGATTTATACACCATTTTAAGTTACCTTTGGCTATGGAGAAAAAATAGTGAGCCGAAAATTTATAGGGACGATATATGGTGCAATTGCTGCTGCAAGTTATGGAACAAATCCGTTATTTGCAATACCTTTATATGCCGGTGGACTTAGTGTAAATTCTGTTTTATTTTACAGATACTCTCTTGCTTTGATTATATATTATATTTTACTAAAATTCATAAAGAAGGTTTCATTAAAAGTATCGTTTAAAGATATTTTGCCTCTAATAATTCTTTCGATACTATTTGCAGGTTCTTCAATAACATTATTTAATGCTTTTAAATATATAGATTCGGGCTTAGCTTGCACGATATTATTCATTTATCCAATCTTTGTAGCATTAATAATGTCTTTATTTTTTAAAGAAAAAATAACAAAAACAACCATTTTTGCACTTTTTTTAACATCTGTCGGGATAATTCTTTTGTATAACGGAAAGACAGATCAAAATTTAAATGCAACAGGAATTATGTACATACTATCTTCTGCACTTTTTTATGCTTTATACATTGTCTCAGTAAAAAATCTAAAAGGTGTAAATAACATTACATCCGAAAAGATGACATTTTATGTTATTTTATTCAGCCTTCCGATTTTCATATATAATTTAAATTTTTGTACACAATTACAAATTATAAATTCACCATTATTATGGCTAAATGTTCTTGGATTAGCCATTTTCCCAACTATTCTGTCAATAGAAGCTACTAATATTTCAATAAAACTTATTGGTTCAACATATACTGCAATACTTGGAGCTTTGGAACCATTAACTGCTCTATTTTTTGGAGTATTACTTTTCCATGAAATTCTCACAACAAAAATAATAATTGGAATAATAGCTATTTTAATCGGAGTTATTTTAATTATACTTAGGAAGAAAAAATAATTTTACAACATTTATAATTTGGTATAATATAAAACTACATATTACACTGCAAATAAGGAATAACAAATGTTTGAAAAATTTTATTCTGAAAGAATTAAAAATACTCCTTCGTCTTTCATCAGAGAAATTTTAAAAGTCACACAGAGTCCTGATATAATATCATTTGCAGGCGGGCTTCCAAATCCTATTTCTTTTCCACAAGAAGCATTAAAAATTTCTATGAATAGGATTGCAGAAAAATATGGTTCAAAAATATATCAATATTCAACAACACTTGGACTTGACAGTTTAAGACAATACATTGTAGACAGATATAAAAAACTCTGGAAAATGGATATTTCTATTGAAAATGTGATTATTACTACAGGTTCTCAACAAGCTTTAGATTTGATTGGTAAAGTATTTGTTAATGACGGTGATAATGTAATGGTTGAGAAGCCTTCATATTTAGGGCTCTTGCAAGCTTTTTGTCTGTATAAAGCTAATTTTGTTACAACAAAATTAAATGATGATGGACTAGATATTGAAGATTTAAAAAATACACTTAAAACATATAAACCTAAAGTAGCATATTTAATTCCTAATTTTCAAAATCCAACAGGTCTAACATATACAAAAGAGAATAGAGAAAGAGTTTTTGAATGTATTAAAGACGAAGATATGATTTTAATTCAAGATGATCCGTATGGAGAATTAAGATTTGAAGATAATGAAAGAATACCATATATTGGAATGAATCAAACAGAAAAGAATTTATATCTGGGTTCCTTTTCTAAAATTGTTACTCCAGGTATGAGGCTCGGATATATAATAGGAAATAAAGAAATAATAAAAGAATTAGAAACAGCAAAGCAAGCATCTGATTTACATTCAAATATATTTGGTCAGTATTTAATTGCAGATTATCTTTATAATAATGACTTAGATAAACATATTGAAAAAATTAAAGCATTATATAAATCCCAAGCAAATGCAATGATAAGTGCAATGGAAGAATATTTTCCTAAAACAGTTAAATTTACATATCCTAAAGGAGGTATGTTTACTTGGGTTACTTTAGAAGAAGGAAAAGATGTTCTTAATTTATTTGATAAAGCAATAAATAAGAAAGTGGCATTTGTCCCCGGGCATCCTTTCTATGTAAATCCTAATAAAGTAAATACTCTAAGATTGAATTATACTAATGCAGATTCTGAAACAATAAAAGAAGGTATAATGCGTTTATCGGAAGCTTTAAAAGAAATATAGAAATTAGAATCCCAGAAAAATTATTAATACTTTTTAATAATTTTTCTTTTTGGTATTTAGTAATAAAATAGTGTTTAGGGAGATATAAGTATCATGAAAGATTTAAAAATCAAAATATCAGGTACTTCCGGACAAGGCATTATTAGTTCCGGTGATATTTTATCATATGCAACAGCAAGAAAAGGTTATTATGTTACAACATATAGAGCATTTCCATCTGAAATAAGGGGTGACGGAAAATGTTATTACACATTGAGAATAAGTGAACACAAAGCATTAACTGCAACAGGAAGTACAGATATACTTGTATGTCTTGATGAAGATACTATTTATGAATGCATAAGTTCAATGGCACCAAATGGTATTTTAATATATGATAGTAATTTGGTAAAAGAATTAAAAGTAGAACGACAAGACATAGTTCCTTATCCTATTCCTTTAGCAACTATAGCAAAATCAATTAATAGTGAACGTTCAAGGAATATGGTTGCATTGGGAATAGTTGTTGGAATTCTAAAGAATTTGCATTTAGAAGAACAAATTTTGAAGGATATTGAATTACGATACAGACTAAAATCGCAAGAGATAATTGATTTAAACAAAAAAGCTTTAAATGCAGGGGTTAAGTATGTAGAAGAAAATCTTGTAAGAAAAGATTTATTTAATAAAGCAGAAATGAAATCAACCGGAGCAAAATTAATAATGTCAGGTAATGAGGCAATCGGATTAGCCGCTTTAACGGCAGGTTGCAGATTTTTTTCAGGATATCCTATTACACCTGCAACTGAAATAATGGAGTGGCTTGCAAAAGAATTGCCAAAATTCGGCGGTAAGATGATTCAATGTGAGGATGAAATCGCAGCTATAAATTATGCACTAGGCGCATCATATGCAGGTGTCAAATCAATGACAGCCACATCAGGTCCGGGTTTTTCTTTAATGCAAGAAGCACTAGGTTTAGCATCTATGGCAGAACTTCCTGTTGTAATAGCAGATGTACAAAGGTGCGGACCAAGTACAGGTGTTCCAACAAAAACAGAACAAAGTGATTTATTTGCGGCAATGTATGGCACACACGGTGATTGCCCCAAAATTGTTCTTGCCCCAATGGATGTTGCAGATTGTTTCTATCAAACAATTAATGCATTTAACTTTGCAGAACAATATCAGGTTCCTGTTATTATACTTTCAGATGCTTCATTGGGTCCAAGAAGAGAATGCGTAGACTTAATAGACATTGAAAATATAAAAATTGTGAATAGACAAAAACCTGACTTAAAAGAGGGAGATGTCTACAATAGATACCAAGATACAGAAACAGGAATTTCTCCAATAACAAGCCCCGGCGATAAATATGGTGAACATGTCATAACAGGGCTTGAACATACAGAAGCAAATGCGCCGACTCCTGACCCAAATGTTCATAGGCAAATGACTGAAAAAAGATTCAGAAAATTAGAAACAGCAGCAGGTCAATTTTCGAAGGCAAAAACTTATGGCGATGATGATGCAACAATTGGTATTATAAGTTGGGGTTCAACATCAGGTCCTGTATTTGAAGCAATTGATAAAGCTGCTGGAAAAGGTATAAAAGTTCAGGCTTTATATCCGAGAACTTTGTATCCGTTGCCAACTGACTGGATAAAAGGCTTCATAAAAAATAAAGAAGTTGTGATTGTAGTTGAAGCTAATTATAATGCTCAGTTTAAATCTACTATTGTTGAAAGGTGTGCACATATAAATAAAGGAATGGAAGTATTGGAATTTCTCAAGTATGATGGAACTCCTTTCACTCCTGAAGAAATTTTTGAAGAAATAGAAAAAGTTGCAAAACTTCAAGAAGAAAAAAATCAACTTTCAACAAATAAACATACTCATTTTTAATAAGAGGAACAAATATGGAAGCAAATGATTATAAAGGAAGAGTAAAACCATCTTGGTGCCCTGGGTGTGGAAACCACGCAGTATTAATGGCATTAAAGAAAGCTATGGCAGAACTAAACTATCAAACTCATGAAACAGCAATTGTTTCCGGGATTGGTTGTTCCAGTAGGTTTCCGTTTTTCATGTCTACATACGGCTTTCATACGATACATGGTAGAGCATTACCGGTTGCAATAGGTCTAAAACAAGCGAAACCCGAAATTAATGTAATAGCTGTTGGTGGTGACGGAGACGGGTTAAGTATTGGCGGTAATCATTTTATTCATGCCGGCAGAAAAAATCCAAATATTACTTATATAATGATGGATAATGAAATATACGCATTAACAAAAGGGCAATGTTCACCGACATCAAGGCAAGGTACGATTACAAAATGCAACCCATATGCTTGGACAGCTGACAGATTAAATCCTGTGTTGATGGCACTATCATTTAATGCATCATATGTTGCGAGAAGTCATTCAGGAAATATAAAACAAGTAGAGGAACTAATTCTTGGAGGATTAAAACATAAAGGATTCTCGTTCATCCATATAGTTTCACCTTGTGTTCAATACAACAAGGTTTCTTCTTTTGAGAAAATAAAAGAATTGGTAAGAGATTTGCCCTCTGATCATAATGTTGAAGACAGAGCAAATGCAATGAAATACGCTTTTTCTCCGGAAGGTTTATATACAGGTGTATTTTATAAAATAAACAGACCAACTTATGAAGAAAGATATCAAGAAGTTATAAAAATAGCAAAACAAAATATTACTGAAAATTATTCGGTAAAAGATGTAATGAAACAATTTCAATAGGTAAAAGATATGACAAAAACAAAAAGAATAATTATAACAATATTAGCCATAATTGGTTTAGCATTATCAATAGAACTTTGTATAGTATACTATAATGCTAATTTTGCAATAGATGCAACTCCAAGTATATGTGCGATAAGCGATAAAATGGATTGCGATAGTGTTGCAAAGACTTCTTATTCTCAATTTTTTGGGGTTCCATTGGCTTTATGGGGTGTTATACTTTATTTATTCTTTTTATTCATGACATATGTAGATAAATTGCAAAATATAAAGGGATTTGGTTTGTTAAAAGTATTTAAAAATCCTTCTTCTTATATTTTTTGTATAGCATTAATATCATTTATAATTTCAATGATATTAGGCTGTATTTCAGTATTTAAAATTGATTCAATATGTGTATTTTGCTTTATGACATATTTTATTGACTTATTAATAACAATTTCAGCCAAAACAAAAGGAGAATCTGTTTATAATGAGATAAAAACAAGTTTTTCCGATTTTATTTTAGCACTAAAAGATGGCAGAAATGTTTTTTGGCTTGTACTAATTCTTCTCCTATTTATGTCTATTCTAGTATATACAAGCGTTTCGAATATATTAACGCCACAGATTGCAAAAATGAAACAATTTGAACAGTATTTTAAACTATATGATTCAGAAGTTGAGAAAAACATAATGGGTCCAAAAGATGCAGATATTGTAATTAACGAATATATGGATTTTAATTGTGGAGGATGTTTCTTCTCACAATTGTATTTACACAGACTTGTTTCTGAATTTGAAAATGTAAAAGTTATACAACGTATAATTCCACTGGAAAAAGAATGTAACCATAATATGCGTTTTGATGGTCACAAGGGTTCTTGCCTAAAAGCAAAATATGCACTGGCAGCAGCAAAACAAAATATGTATTGGCAAATGGCTGATGTTTTATTTAACGAAGCGCCTGATTCAGAAAAGGAAATTATAGAAGAAGCAAGACTTCTGGATTTGGATATAAAAAAACTTAAAGAAGATGCAAATAGTGAACAAATAAAAAATGAAATTCAAGAAATGATAAAATATGCAGACTCTCAAGATATTACAGGTACCCCAACTTTTGTAATCGGAGTAAATAAGAAAATAGGCATTAATTCATATGGTGAATTTAAAAAATATATTATAGAACAAGGTGGTAAAGAAAAAGTTAATCATGACTAAAGATGTATTGGTCCACGCTTGCTGCGCTGTTTGTAGTGCATATCCGATAGAGAAATTACGAGAGTTAGGTTATAATCCTATATTGTACTTTTTTAATCCAAATATTTTTCCTCAAGAAGAATTTGACAGAAGGCTAAATGAATTAATCAAATATACTAAGAAAAAAGATGTTGAATTAATTATTGAAAACCAAAATTCTGAAGATTGGTATAATGCAATATCAGGACTTGAAAATGAACCTGAATGTGGCAAAAGATGTACAAGATGCTTTGAATACAGGTTATTATATACGGTTTTAAAAGCATTCAAGTTAGAATATCAATATTTTACAACAACACTTACTGTTAGTCCTCATAAAAATTCAAAAGTTATTTTTGAAATTGCAGACGAACTTGCTAAAAAATATGAACTTACTTTTTTAGATATTGATTTTAAAAAAGAAAACGGTTTTCTAAAGACGATGCAAATTGCGAAACAAGAAGACTTCTATCGTCAAACATATTGCGGTTGCGAGTTTAGTATGTTTCACAATTAGAAATCAATTTATCTTTTTCTATTCTTTTTAATTTTTTTATTCTGCATTCTTCTTTTAGTGCATCTTGCTTTTTATCGAATTCTTTAATATAAACCAGTTTTAATGGCTTATTTGCCCTTGTATATTTAGCACCTTTACCTTCACAATGAAGTTTGTATCTTTTTCTTATGTCAGTAGTATATCCGCAATACAATTTATTATTCACTGTTAATATAATGTAAACAAAATGTTTTTTGCTTTTTTCAGGCATTTAAAGAAACTTCATCCAATATTTTCAATATATTATTATAGTTTAGCTCTGTTATGAGACTATGTCTATATTCGGCACCTTTTCTAATATTTCTGATATAAGAAGGGTAGAATTTTCTAAAAAATTTTATTCCTGTTTCTTCACCTCGGAAAGCGATTTGAAAATCTAAATGTTTCCTGAGCATTTTTATTCTTTCTTTTAAATCAGGCTCCGGAATTAGGATTCCTTCATTTAAGAATTTTTCAATTCTATATATTAGAGATAAATCACCCATAGAAGCTCTACCGACGGCAATTCCATCAGCCTTTGAAATTT
This sequence comes from Candidatus Gastranaerophilales bacterium, assembly GCA_944322745.1. Taxonomy (GTDB): domain Bacteria; phylum Cyanobacteriota; class Vampirovibrionia; order Gastranaerophilales; family Gastranaerophilaceae; genus Avigastranaerophilus. The sequence goes on from CALUPV010000004.1 coordinate 110,290, forward strand.
CAAGACATTTTTTTGCTGTTTCAGGGCTAATAATATCACCGTTTGCAAAATAAGGGATATCAATTTCACCTTTTAATTTTGCTAATTCACTCCAATCAGCATTTCCAGAATACATCTGGGCTCTTGTTCTGGCATGAACAGTAATGGCACTGGCTCCTGCTTCTTGCATTAATTGAGCAAATTCGATAAAATTTTTACTGTCTTGACTCCAACCTAATCTAAATTTACAAGTTACAGGAATATTTACAGCCTCTTTAACCGCAAGAACAATGTCCTTTGCCAGTTGGGGATTTTTCATCAAAGAACAGCCGTCATTCCCGTTTACTATTTTTTTTATAGGACAGCCCATATTTATATCAATAATGGAGGCTTTTTTCTCTAAAATTTTTGCAGCTTTTGCCATTAATTCAGGCTTATGACCTTCTATTTGAAAGGCTATAGGGGATTCTTTATTATTTGTGTAAGATATATTACATTCAGGTTTTTGTACTAATGCCTCTGAACTTATCATTTCAGTTGTTAGAAGGCAATTTTTAGAATATTCTCTAATTAATTGTCTTAGTACAAAATCAGTAATACCAGCCAAAGGAGAAAGAGAAACACAGCTGTTTATTGTAACATTTCCTATTTCTATTTTTTTCGAAACAGTAGTTAAATCCATTATTGAATCTCTTTTATTCTTGTTAGAGCATAGTTTTTATAATCATTATCTTCATCTGTCATATCAATATACTTTTGATAATTTTCTTTTGCCGATTGATAATTGTTTAACGTATCATAATCTACACCCAATGAATAATATGCGATTATCATATCAGGTGCGTATTTTAAAGTTGATTTATAGTCTGCAATTGCTTTTTGATAATTATTCAAAGCATCAAATGACATAGCTCTATAATAATATACCGTTGCATTTGTCGGTGTTAATTTTAAAACTTTATCAAATAAACTGATTGCTTCATTATATTTTTTTTCATCATACATTTGAATAGCTTGTGCAAGAATACCTTCAGTTTGTTTTGCCGAAATATAGTCTGAAAGTTCTTTTGCTTTTGTATTAGATGGATTTTTTGTCAGAGCAATTTGTATATATTGGTTTGCTTGTTCGAAATTATTTTGATTTGCATATATTGAAGCAATATAGTATGGAATATCACTATTTTTTGAATCCAGATCCATTGCCTTTTTATAATATTCAATAGCTTTCTCATTATTTTTTAATGATTGGTATGATGCTGCTATTCCTATTAAAGAATCTACAGTGGCAGGAGTTATTTTCATATATTCAGAAATCGCTCTTTGATAATCTCCGCTTTGAAATGCAGAAGAAGCAATTGTATAGTTATTAGCAGCATATTCTTTAGCAACAATATCAAATTGTTTTTTTACAAGCTCATTATCTGGTGCAAGACTTTGAGCTTTCTGAATAATAGAATATGCATCAGCATAATTTTTCTTTTGCCGGTATGCTTGTGACAAATTTATATAAGCATCAATTTTAGAATTATCAAGCTTAATTGTTTGTAAATAATAAACTATAGCATCATCAATTTTATTTGCTTTATGTAGTTCATAAGCAAACTCATAGTATGAATCAGCATCCATTGGGCTATTTTGAACATTCTTATATAAAAAAGCAAGAACTTCATCTACAGGCATAGTATCTTTCAACAAATCAAATAAGTCTGCTTTAGCTCTTGAATTTTTCGGGTCCATATTTAATACAGCTTTATATTGAGCTATTGCATCATCATTTCTTTTAAGTTCTTTTAGACATTGAGCTTTATACAGCATTACATTCGTGTTATGAGGCTGCGCTTGAAGAATTGAATTATATGTATTTAAAGCCAAATCATATTTCTTTTGTTCTTGATATAATGTTCCAATATTTATTTTTGTATTAATATTGGAAGGATTTAGCGCCTCAGCTTTTTGATATTCAGTTAAAGCTTCTGTATATCTTTTTTGTTTCTGATAAACAACTCCCAAATTAGCATGTGCTTCTGCATCTTTTGGAGTTTCATCGACTTTTTTCTGCCAAATCCTTTCTAATGAGATAAGAATATCATCTCTATCCGAAGAGTTATCAAGAGCGTAACTATATTCTTTTAAAGATTCAGAAAAATTATTTAATTGTTCATAAGTTCTTGCTAATTTTAAATGTATATCAGTATTCTTAGGCTCTGAAGCTAAAGCATTTTTATAAAAAGTAAGTGCATTTTGAGGTCTGTTAAATATCTTATAAATGTCACCTAATGCACAATTTGCCTCAACTTTATATTTAGGACTATTAATAAGCTGATAATAATCATAAGCAGCAGCTGCAAATTCCCCCTTTACTCTTTGAGATTTTGCAATATCTAAACGTTCTGCATCAGAAATACTTTTCTTCTCTAATATCGATAGATTTTTCTCAGTTCCTGCTATAACTTGGGCAGACGCAAATGAATTATTTGAAAAATACTTTGTAAAAAATAAAGCTGATTTTAAGTCTGAAATAGCTTTTTCTGTAGCTTTTACCGTATTGTTATAATATTCTGCTCTCATATTATAAGCATTAGAAAGTCCTATTATTGAAGATCCGTCAAGAGGATTTACCCTAATTGCTTTTTTAAATTCATTTATAGCGCTTGAATATTGAGAGTTTTCAAGATATTTAAGTCCTTGAAGATAATTAGGATTTTCTTGATAATTGTCATCATAAACTGTTTGCGCGTACAACGAATTCTGTATAAGAAAAAAACATATAAAAAGCCACAAAACTTTTTTCATAACGACTAGTCTCCTTAATATCATATATATTTTATAACAATAATCAGAATATGCATATAGTAAAATGATATAAATATATTTCTAATCTAAATTTTCATTGAAAACAGAGAGATTAAATTATATTAAATTTATAAAAATAAAATATTTTAATGATATAATTTTGTAAAAGGAAATTAATATATAGAGAATAGGAGTCGAAAATGAGTGCAGGATCCACCGTAATCAGCACAGCAAAGTTGGATGAAATAATTCAATCATTTGATAGTAAAAAATCAAATCTGATTGCAATTTTGCAAAAAGTACAAGAAGTATATCGTTATTTACCTGAAGATGCAATGATATACATTGGAGAGAAAATAGATGGATTGTCACCTGCAACAGTGTTTGGGGTGGCAACTTTTTATGCTCAATTTTCACTTGAGCCCAAAGGTAAATATGAAATTAAGGTATGTGACGGAACAGCTTGCCACGTAAGAGGTTCTATGCCTGTTTTGAATGCAATTAGAGCAAAACTCAATATGAAAGATAAACAGCTCACCAGTGAAAACGGTTTATTCTCATTAGAAACTGTAAGTTGTTTAGGTGCTTGCGGTTTGGCTCCTGTTGTAGTTATAAATGATAAAGTATATCCGCAGATGACTTCAGATGCTATCACAATCATTTTGGATACATTAATAAAGGAAGATAAATAATGGAAAAGACAAAGTTAAATATAAGCATACAAAATGAACAGAATAAAGCAAAAGAATTAATTAAATCCCAAGGTTTAAGAGTTTTAGTTTGTGCAGGTACTGGTTGTGTAGCAAATGGTTCACATAGAGTAATAGAAAAGTTTAAAGAATTAGGTGCAAATGTTTCGATATTAACTCAATACGACAAAATGACAGTAGTTCCAACCGGTTGTCACGGATTTTGCGAACAAGGTGTTTTGGTTGTAATACCTGATATGAAAATTACTTATGTAAAAGTAAAAGAAAGTGATGTAGAAGAAATTTTTGAAAGTCATATTAAAAATAATAAGCCCGTTGAAAGGCTAATGTATGTTGATCCTAAAACACATCAACATGTTCCGGATGATGAACATATCAATTTCTATGCAAAACAAACAAGAACAGCACTTGCAAATTGCGGTAATATAAATGCTGAAAGCATAGATGAAGCTATTGCCGTAAGAGGATATGAAGCATTAGCAAAAGTTATTGAAGAAAATAATCCTGACGGAGTAATAGAAACAATAGAAAAATCAGGCTTAAGAGGTAGAGGCGGTGGAGGTTTCCCTACCGGAAGAAAATGGAGATTTACAGCAGCAAACAGAGGCGGTAAATCCTATGTAGTTTGTAATGGTGACGAAGGAGACCCGGGTGCATTCATGGATAGAAGTGTTATGGAAGGCGACCCTCATAAACTTCTTGAAGGTATGGCAATTGCTGCATTCGCTATAGGTGCTGATGAAGGTTATATCTATGTAAGAGCAGAATATCCTTTGGCAATTAAGCGTTTAAGAAAAGCTATAAAAGATGCTGAAGAAAGAAATTTCTTAGGTAAAAATATAATGGGAAGTAATTTCTCGTTTGATATTCATATTAAAGAAGGAGCCGGTGCTTTTGTATGTGGTGAAGAAACAGCATTAATTGCTTCTATAGAAGGTGAAAGAGGAATGCCAAGACCAAAACCGCCATTTCCTGCAAATAAAGGTTTATTTGGCAGACCAACGTTGATAAACAATGTTGAAACACTTGCAAATGTTCCTGTTATTATCCTAAAAGGTGCTGATTGGTTTTCACAAATGGGAACTGCTACATCTAAAGGAACAAAAACTTTTGCTTTAACAGGTGATGTAAATAATACTGGTTTGATAGAAGTTCCAATGGGTACAACATTAAGAGAAATCATTTTTGATATCGGTGGCGGTATGAGAGATGGTAAAAAATTCAAAGCTGTTCAAATAGGAGGTCCGTCTGGTGGCTGCTTAACTGAAGAACATCTTGATATTCCAATGGATTATGATAACTTAATTAAAGCAGGTGCAATGGTTGGTTCTGGCGGTCTTGTTGTAATGAGTGATAAAACTTGTATTGTTGAAGTAGCAAGATTCTTTATGAACTTTACTCAACATGAAAGTTGTGGAAAATGTGTACCTTGTAGAGAAGGTACAAAAAATCTATTGAAAATACTTGAAAAGATTGTTGCTGGCAAAGGTGAAATGAAGGACTTGGAAGAGTTAGAAGAACTTGCAAAAGTTGTAAAAGACGGTTCATTATGCGGACTCGGTAAAACAGCTCCAAATCCTGTACTTTCAACATTAAAATATTTTAAAGATGAATATATTGCTCACATTAAAGACAAAAAATGTCCTGCAGGAGTTTGTACGGCAATGAAGAAAGTTGTAATAAATGAAGACTTATGTCGTGGTTGTACAAAATGTGCAAGAGTATGTCCTGTTGGTGCTATTGAAGGAACTGTAAAAAATCCGCACCATATAAATCAGGAAAAATGTATTAAGTGTGAAGCTTGTTTGACGAATTGTCCGTTCAGAGCAATAGTCTTAGAGTAATAGAATAAGGATAGAATTATGACAGATAATAAAACATTATTTATAGACGGAATGGAAGTTGAATTTTCTGATGAAGCTAATTTGTTAGAAGTAATAAGAAAAGCAGGCTTAAATGTTCCAACATTTTGTTACCGTCCTGATTTAACCTCGTTTGGTGCTTGCCGTATGTGTGTTGTTGAAATTGAAGGACGTGGCATTCAATCATCTTGTACAATGCCTCCTGAAACAGGTTTAAAAGTTCATTTAAATACCGATCGCGTAAGGAAAATTAGAAAAACCGTTTTAGAGTTATTACTTGCAAATCATAAATGTGAATGTTTGACTTGTGATAAATCAGGTAATTGTGAACTTCAAAAGTATGCAATGGAGTATGGTATTACAGATATTAGATTCCCTAAACTTGAAAAAGAAGATTATTTGCCTGTTGATGATTATAATCCTTCTATTGTTAGAGATCCTTCAAAATGTATATTGTGCGGTGCTTGCGTAAGAGCTTGTTCTGAATTTCAAGGTCACAGTGTACTCGGATTTGTAAACAGAGGCTCTAATACAAGAATAGAACCAATGAACGGTAGATTTTTAAGTCAGGTTGATTGCGTATTCTGCGGACAATGTCAAGCAGTTTGTCCTACAGGTGCTTTAACAATAAAGTCAAGTATAGATGCTGTTTGGGAAAAAATAAATGATTCAACAAAAAAAGTTGTAGTTCAAATAGCACCATCAGTCAGAGTTGCATTAGGTGAAGAGTTTAACTTAGAACCCGGTGAAAACACAATTGGTAAAATATACGCAGCTGCAAGAAGGTTAGGTTTTGATTTGATTTTTGATACTAATTTTTCTGCTGATTTAACAATAATGGAAGAAGCTAATGAATTTGTTCAAAGATTAACCAAAGGTGAGAATTTGCCTTTATTTACATCTTGCTGCCCTGCTTGGGTAAGATATTTGGAAACTCAACATCCGGAACTTCTGTCTCATTTATCAACTTGTAAGTCTCCACAAGGTATGTTGTCTCCTGTTTTAAAGGAATTTTTACCAAAATATTATGAAGGCTATAAAAAAGAAGATATTGTAGTTGTTTCAATTATGCCTTGTACTGCAAAAAAATATGAAGCAATAAGAGAACAACTAATAAACGAAACAGATTTTGTTCTTACAACAAAAGAATTTGCAAAAATGATAAAAGCTGCAGGTATTGACTTTAAAAAGTTAAAAGAAGAAGAAGCAAATTCTCCATTTGGACAATATACCGGTGCTGCAACTATTTTCGGTGCGTCAGGCGGTGTTGCAGAAGCTGCAGTAAGAACAGCATACAACATGGTAACAGGTGAAGAACTTTCAAATGTAGATATTAAAACCTTAAGAGGTGTCGATGCTAAATCAAGAACAAAAGATTTAGTTGTTGATATAAAAGGCACATCTGTTAAAGTTAGAGTTGTATCTACATTAAAAGAAGCTGAAAAATCTTTAAAAGAAATTAAATCAGGAACATCTGATTTTCATATTCTGGAAGTAATGGCTTGCCCGGGAGGCTGTGTAAATGGAGGCGGTCAACCAATCAGCTGTTCTGATTCTTCTATTAAAGAAAAAAGAGCAGAAGGCTTATATGAAGAAGATAGAAACTTGGAATTCAGACGTTCACATCAAAATCCTGACATTATAAAACTTTATAATGAATGTTTAGGAGGTAAACCAGGTAGTGAAATTGCACATCATCTGTTGCATACTACATACTCTGATAAATTCAAAGGTTCTTATAAGGATATTTAACAGAAAAAGGAAAGGTAAAAATAAAAACCTTTCCTTTTAGTTTGACAAATTATTTTTACAGAGTTATCTTATAAATAAAAAAATGAAAGATAAAATGATTAATAAAGAACAACAAATGATGATGAATATGATGATGCAAATGAAAGGCTTAGAGTCAGGCAGTCATTATTTGTTGCGAATGTGAACCTCGTTAAAATAATTTAGAAGCTGCCTTATAAATAGGCAGCTTTTTTAGTTTAGTGTAAATAAATATAGAGGTCACAATGATTAAGGTAAATAACTATAATAATTTAAAAAATAACAATAACTCAAATAAAAGACAGAAAAATATATCTTTTAAAAGTACAGCAGCATTAAGTGGTGCAGCTAAGATTGCAGATATTTTTCTAAAATCTCAAGAAAATTTATCTTCAACCAGATTTATTCAAGATACAGCAACAAATTGGGCACCTAAAGCTATCTTTGCCAGAAGTAAAGCTGATTTTGCTGAAATGTCATTTTTAGAATTTCTTGAATCCGGAATATTTTATTTTGCATCTCCTATTTTAGGAGAAAAATTATTTAGAAATAAAATATTTAGAAATATAGTACCAACATCATTAAAAGATAAAGTAAATGAACAAATTCCAAAGACAGTCGAACAAATTAAATCAAATACAGCAATTAGTGACGAAGTAAAAAAACGTGCAATTTCAACAAAAGCAGGTATTGTTTTAGCTTGTGCTGCAATTCCTATTGCTGAATATACATTGAGTTTTGCAAAAAATCTTTTCACCTTAAAGACATTCAAAAAAAGTAATTTTAATAATATAGCTAATTTAGATAAAACACATAAAGAGACAGAAGATAAAGAACAACAAGAAAGAGTTGAAAAAAATTCTAAAAAACAGTTAAAAAAAGCTTTAATATTATCAGGAGTAGGAGTTGCTTCAGGGGTTGCTTTAGCATTAAACGGACATAAATCAGATCTGTTGCAGAATGTAAGTAAGACTATACTTGAACCTGGTAAAACAGCTGCAAAAATGGTAAGTAAGTCCGGAATAAAATCAGAAAAAGTTTCAAATTTATTAAGCAAATTCAGTTTGGATTTTGCAAATAACAACGGAAAACTGGCACTTAGTAAAGGGCAATTGGCTCTTACCGCAATATTAGGTTTATTCGGATATTCAAAAGCTGCTGAAGATAGAGGAAAGCTTGACGTTGCTGAAGTTTGGACAAGAGTACCTTTGGTTGTTTTCTATACAATTTTTGGCGGTGAATTATTTGAAAAAGCTTTTACAAAAATATTAAAGAAGAATAATAAATTTTCAGATATATTATCTAAAACTACGGAAAACGGATTGAATCTTCCAACAAGAGCAGAACTGCCAAAATTAGCCGAAAAGATAGCTAAAGCAAGAAATACAAATCCTGCTAAAGAACTTTCAAGATTAACAAAAGAAACAGCTTTTGTAAGTGCAGTACCATATGCTTTTAGTCTGCTTTTTATGGGGCTAACACTTTCTGCAATTACAAGATTATGGACTCAATACAGATATAATCATCAACAAAAAGATGAAGCAAAAGATAAAATGAATTTTATTATATATGCACAACAGCAAGCTCCTGAAATATTCAAAGATATTGAACTAAATAATCAAACTTAGTTTATAATAAAAATATGAAAGCATTAGTTTATAATACTTTATATAAAAATAGAATTGCATTAACAGAAAGAAATCTGCCAAAAATTGAAAATTCCAAAGATGCAATTGTAAGAGTGACATTGTCATCTATATGTACAAGTGACCTGCATATAATGCATGGTTTTGTTCCAAGAGCAAATAACGACATTGTTTTAGGACATGAATTTGTCGGCGAAGTCGTAGATATTGGATCTGATGTAAAAGAAATAAAAAAAGGTGACAGAGTTAGTGCTAATTGCATAACATTTTGCGGTGAGTGTTATTTTTGTAAACACGGGTTTATTAATAATTGTAAGATTGGCGGATGGGAGCTTGGATGTAGAATTGACGGTTGTCAGGCTGAATATGTCAGAGTTCCGTTTGCAGATACAGGTTTAACCAAAATTCCTGATAACGTTACATTTAAAAATGCATTATTTGTCGGAGATATATTATCCAGCGGTTATTTTGGTGCAGAAATGTGTCAGATAAAGGATGGTGATATTGTAGCTGTTATTGGTTCAGGACCCGTAGGCTTATGTGCAATGCTTTCAGCAAAATTAATGGGTGCTTTGTCTGTTATTGCAATTGATATAAATGATAATAGGTTAAAAGTTGCTGAAAAAGAAGGTTTGGCTGATATTACCCTGAATCCTAAAAAAATTAATATTGAAGAAGAAATAAGAAGATTAACCAATAATATTGGCGTAGATTCAGTTATAGAAGCAGCAGGGACTAAAGATACTTTTGAAATGGCATGGAAAATTGCACGCCCAAATGCAATCGTCGGTATTGTTGCAATGTATGATAGAAATATGATTTTACCTTTACCTGATATGTATGGAAAAAATCTTACATTTAAAACAGGCGGAGTTGATGCAATTCATTGTAAGGAGCTACTTAAACTTATTTCTGAACAAAAAATTTCTACTGATTTTCTTATTACACATGAGTTTGATTTAAAAGAAATTGAAACAGCATATTCGCTGTTTCAATTCCATCAAAATGAATGTTTAAAAATTATGATTGTTCACTAGTTTACATGAGATTTATATATCTCATCTGTTACCATATAATTAACATCAACATTTTTTATTTTCATTCTGTCTTTTGTAGAAAGAAAACCTCTTTCACTTGCAGTTTTATCTGCAGCTTTTATATTATGATTTTTTATAATATTCGAAGCAATCAAAGCTCCTGTAGAAGCTAAAAATCCAATATTTGCTGCTTTATTTACATTAAAAAGTTTTCTTGACAAAGGTTCACCAGCGGATATACGACTAATTACATTTGTTTTTGCAATCACAGAAGCTAAACATCCAAACATACCTGCTACTGAAAAAGCTGCTTCTGCTGCCTTGTATTTACCATCTTCGACTTCCCGTCCCAATGATAACTTGAGAGCATCATTTGCTTGGTTTTGACTAACCCACTTGTAATATTGCTCTTTTCGTGCTTTTTTCGCTTCTTTCTTTTCAATATTTTTTCCCGAGAATGAAATTTCGTTAACTGCGTTTACCGGCATGCTTTCTCTCCTATATCCTTACATTTGCATAAAAAACAAATTTGTATTTTTTGGCCATCTTAAATGAAAAATTTCAATTTAGTATAATTGAATTATTTTCTGTATTGCACAATTCGCTAGGTTATATATTTCATCAAGTTGTGATTTTTCAAACGGGGCACCTTCAGCGGTAGTTTGAAATTCAATAATTTTACCTGATTTAGTCATTACAACATTACTGTCAACCTGGGCGTGAGAATCTTCTGAATAATCTAAATCAAGTTTTATTTCACCATCTATAATACCGACAGAAACCGCTCCTATTGGTTCAATAATTGGATTTTCTGTTAATATGCCTTGTTCTATAAGTTTATTTATAGCGATATTCATTGCAACAAAACCACCACAAATAGATGCACATCTTGTTCCACCGTCAGCTTGAATTACGTCTGCATCAATTGTAATGGTTCTATCACCTAATTTTTCTAAATCAATACAAGAACGAAGGCTTCTTCCAATAAGTCTTTGTATTTCTTGAGTTCTTCCTGATATTTTTGTTCTCTCTCTTTGACATCTTGTATGAGTTGCAGAAGGCAATAATGAATATTCGGCAGTTACCCAGCCTCTTGGATCTGTTTTATCCATCCATCTTGGTTTACCTTCTTCGACTGATGCTGTAACTATAACTTTTGTATCGTCAAACTCTACTAAAACAGAGCCTAAGGCATGTTTTGTATAATCTTTTGTTATTTTTATACTTCTTAATTCATTATTTTTTCTATTATTTAATCTTTCGCTCATATATAACCCTTTTTTATAAAATACCTTTGTGTTAAATTTATTTTATCATATTTGTTCAAAGGTGTAGTTTATTATGCAAGAAAAATTTTATTTAACAACAGCAATTGATTATGTTAATGGTGCTCCACATATAGGACATGCTTATGAAAAGATATTATCTGATGTGATAATCAGACATAAAAGACAAATTGTTGATAATGCCTATATGCTTACAGGTACAGATGAACATGGTGTTAAAATTCAAAAAACAGCAGCGGCAAAAGGTATAACACCAAAAGAATTATGTGATGAAAACTTTTCAAAGTTTGAACAAGCTTGGAAAGAATTGGAAATAAGTTATAATCAAATTATCAGAACAACTGATGAACAGCACAGAAAAGTAGTTGGACAAATATTTAAAAAACTTTTAGAAAATGGTGACATATATAAACATTCATATACAGGTTTATATTGCAGTGGTTGTGAAGCTTTTCTAAATCCAAAAGATTTAACTGAAGACGGGTTGTGCCCTGATCACTTAAAAAAACCGGAAGAAGTTACAGAACAAAATTACTTCTTTAAATTAACTAAATATAAAGATAAAATTGCTGACTATATTAAATCACACCCTGATTTTATCCAACCTGCAATTAGAGTTAATGAAATATTAAATCAATTAGAAAATATAGAAGATATATCTGTTTCCAGAACAAAATCTTCTGTCCAATGGGGAATAGGTGTTCCCGATGATGATACTCAAACAATATATGTTTGGATAGATGCTTTATCAAATTATATTACAGCAATTGGTTATGATGTAGAAAATCCGAGCGAAAAGTTTAAAACATTATGGCCGGTTGATGTTCATGTTATTGGTAAGGATATAATAAAATTTCATTCAATATATTGGATTGCTATTTTAATGGCACTTGATTTGCCGTTGCCGAAATCTATATTTGCACACGGTTGGATTACTATTGACCAATCAAAAATGAGCAAGTCTTTAGGAAATGTTATAGCACCACATGATGTATTGGTTGCTTTTAACTTAGATAAACCGGATGCTTTCAGATACTATATGGCATCTGCTGCTCTAATTGGTAAAGATGGCAACTATTCTGATGAAGATTTTAAAGAAAAGGTTAATGCCGATTTAGCGAATAACATTGGAAATCTTTTAAACAGGTCTCTAAATATGTTGGTGAAATATTTTGATGGAGAAATAAAACCTGAATTTGTCACAGAGAAAAATGATAAAATTGCTATCTTAGCAGCAAATACAAAAACTCAAATTATTGAGTGTTTTAACAAATTTGAAGTGGCAGAAGCCGCTAATTTAATTGTTTCATTTGCTGATAATGTAAATAAATATGTGACAGAAAATGCCCCTTGGACTCTTGCTAAAGAAGATAAAATGCTTGATTGTGGTAAAGTTCTATATAATGTTCTTGAAGCAATGCGTCATATTGCAATCTTGTTGTATCCATATTGCCCTAATATATCACAGGATATATTAATTCAACTAAATGAAAAAATAGATTTTAAATATGAAAATCTTTCTTGGGGCAGTTTAAAGCCAACTAAAATTACTGAAAAAGAAAAAATAAAACCTGTATTTTTAAGGTTAGATTCAGAATTCGCAACAGACAAGAAAAAAGGGAAATAAGCATTGATTTATGTAGAAATAAAACAATCTTATACCCCTGTAAAGTCAATGTTTGAGAAAGCTTTGAAGGTTTTTAATATTGAATCATTGAAGAATTCTATAAAACAAAATGAAACAAAACTTCAACAAAGTGATGTTTGGTCAAATCCCGAAATTTCCTCTAAAATATCACAAGAAATTAAAGAAGATAAAGATAATCTCGATAAAATTGAACGATGGAAAACTTTAGTCAGTGATATTGATACTCTTTTTGAATTGTATGAAGAAACAAAAGAAGATTCAGTTCTTGTTGAAGTTGATAAAACAATTAAAATTTTAAAGTCTGAATTAGAAACTTGGGAAATAGAATCAACACTAAGTGGTGAATATGATAAATCTGATGCTATTATAACTATAAATGCAGGAGCAGGCGGAACAGACGCACAAGACTGGGCTCAAATGCTTTTAAGAATGTATATGCGTTGGGCAGAAAATAAACATTGGAAAGTAGAATTGATAGAACATTCTGATGGGGAAGAAGCAGGAATAAAATCAGCTACTATTAAGATTATAGGTAAATATGCTTATGGTCTTGCAAAGGCGGAAAAAGGTGTGCATAGACTTGTCAGAATTTCTCCATTTAATGCGAACGGAAAAAGGCAAACCAGTTTTGCCAGTTTAGAAGTTTCTCCTGTTATTGAAGACTTTAGTAAAAAAATTGTGATACCGCAAGAAGATATAGTAGTAGATACAATGCGTTCAGGCGGTGCAGGCGGTCAGAATGTTAACAAAGTTGAAACAGCCGTAAGAATTTTGCATAAACCCACAGGTATAGTTGTAAGATGCCAGCAACAACGTTCACAGCTCCAAAATAAAGAAACGGCAATGCAAATACTTGCTTCGAAATTATTAGCTATCAAACAAGCTGAACATGAAGAGAAATTAATGAAATTAAAAGGTCAGAATGTTGATATAAATTTTGGCTCACAGATTCGTTCATATGTTTTTCATCCTTATAAGATGGTTAAAGACCACAGAACAAACTATGAAGTAGGAAATGTTGATGCAGTAATGGACGGTTCTATTGACGGGTTCATAGAAGCATTTCTTAAACAAGGAATCAAAATAGAATAATTTTTTATTTTTTTGTTATGATAGAAATAATATGCAAATCAATTTACATATTGGATTAAAACACTAGACGAAATAGAGAGGTAGACTATGGAACAATTTTATGCTTGGGTTCAGAGCCATTCAATAGTTATATCTGCAATAGTTCTGATACTCGCATACGTATTTATCGCTCTTGAAAAAATACCAAAAGTTACTATTGCTCTTTTGGGTGCAGCAGTTGTTGTTTTTTCAGGGTTGGTAAGTCAAGAAAAAATAGCTGAAACAGGATTAAATGAATTTTATTTCATTAATTTTGTAGATTTTAATGTAATATTCTTATTAGTTTCAATGATGATTATAGTAAATATTACAACCAGATGCGGTGTATTCAAATGGGTTGCTATTGAATTATTAAAAATGACAAAAGGAAAACCATTAATGGTTCTTATTACCTTGGCCTTTTTAACAGCAATTCTATCAGCATTTTTAGACAATGTTACAACAGTTATTCTTATTATGCCTATAACTTTCGTTGTAGCAAAACAGTTAGATATAAATCCTGTACCATTATTAATAACTGAAATCTTCGCTTCAAATATTGGTGGTACTGCAACTTTAATTGGTGATCCTCCAAATATTATTATAGGTAGTGCTGCAGGTTTTTCATTCATGGATTTTATTAAAGAGCTGACTATAATTTGTCTTATAATTATGGCTGCTGTTGTTGCATTCTTATACTTATGCTTTAGAAAACAATTAGTTACTACTGAAGAAAAAATGGCAAGTATTCAAGAAATAGATAATTCTAAAACAATTACAGATTATCCTCTTTTAAAAAGAAGTATGCTTGTTTTAGGTTTAGTTATTTTAGGCTTTTTAACACACGATATAACACATATAGCAACCTGTATAATTGCGTTTATCGGTGCAAGTATTTTATTATTATTTGAAAATCCTGAGGAAACTTTTAAAGAAGTTGAATGGAATACTATTTTCTTCTTTATAGGTTTATTTATAATTATTGGAGGTTTTGAAGCAGCAGGTGGTATTAAATTAATGGCTGACTGGCTATTAAAAGTTACTGCAGGCTCTCAACAAATTGCTTCTTATGTAATTCTTTGGGCTTCAGGTATTTTATCCGGTATTATAGATAATATTCCATATACAGCAACAATGGCACCAATGATTCATGAAATTGAACTTGAAAAAGGACGTGAATTCGTTCTTCCAATGTGGTGGTGTCTTGCTCTTGGTGCTTGCTTGGGCGGTAACTTAACTATAATTGGTGCTGCTGCAAATGTTATTGTTTCTGAAAATTCGGCTAAACATGGACATGTAATTAAATTCTTAGAATTTATGAAATATGGTGTTATTGTCGTATTTATTTCTTTAGCACTGTCTTCAATTTACATTTGGATAAGACATTTCATATAAATAATAATAAATAAACTATATAGAAGAAGCAGTTATAAAACTGCTTCTTTCTTTATTTATTAATTAATTAAAATAATATTTTAATTTCCTATATTTGGAATTACAGATTTAACATTTCCCTCTGCTTTGAAGTCTTTTGGATTCATCGTTATGGTAATCCTGTCTGCTTCTATAGTTCTTCCCTTTGTTTCAATTTTCGAACGTCCGACAAAAACTGCTTCATTCAGTTTCTTTGTCGTTTTATCAGCATATACATTTACTTTGGGACCTGTAGCAACATAGTCTTCATATTTTATTTTTGTAGAACCGGATGCACTAACAACATTTGCTTTTTTATCATATGACTGATAATCAGACCATACTTCAATTCTCTTATTATCTTCAGTTGTTATGTCAGTATATACATTTCCTCTTGCGACTGCTTCTTCTGAGATATTATCATATGTAAGCTTATTTGCATTTATTTTACTTTTACCTTGTTTTAATTTTGCTGTTCCAATCAAATCTATTTTTTTAACGTCATTTTTATCTGTTAATTCAACATAAGCTTCGGATGAAAAAGTTTCTATATCTTTGTATAATATGTTCACATTACCGAATGCTTTCATTGTATTAGTCGCTTTATTATACTCTTGCCTATCTGCTGTAACTATAACAACCGGCCTATCTTTTTCTGTTATAGACGAAATTGTATTACCTTTCGCAGAGAATACTTTCTTCAGCAGAGACATTTCCAATATTTGTGCTTTTATCTCGTGTTTTTTCCCATCCTTTAATTGATAAGAATATGCATGTTCTTTAAATTCAACTTTATTTACTTTGTTATTTTTAGGATCAACTTCGACTACAGCTCTTGGGCTTAGAACATTTATATCTCCAGTCTTAACTTTTACATTACCTTCCAGGTAAATTTTGTTATCATTGTCTTTAAACTCCTGTTTATCTGATTCAACAGTCAATGAAGCAGCATAGCCGACTCCTGTTGTAATTACTATTAATAATATTGAACTTATAATTTTTCTTTTCATATCTTGCCTATCTTTACATATAAAATTGAGTCTGAGTTCTTCCTACAATGTGAAAATCTGAATAGTTCCCGTCTAAAACCGCCTTATTTCCTATAATAACTGCTTCACCCGGTTTTTCTATTCTAACATTACCTTCTGCAATTATATCTTCATTTTTTCCGGAATATGTCAATCTTTCTGTCCCTATATTTGTTCCATCCATATATACTAAAAGAACATTATCATATAATATTATTTGTTTCTTTGTTGCATTATATGTTCCTTTATCAGCCTTGAAACTTGCTTTCACTTTATCCCCATCGTAAAAATTTCCAATTAAATTTTCCAGAAGTACAACGTTATCAGCATCCGTGTACATTCCAGTATCAGCATATAATTCCCATAGTTTTTGACCGTCTTTTGTTTCTGTTACTAATAAACTTTCTATGTTTGCTTCTTTGTTTTTATATGTTTGGTCAATAATCTTATTTTTAAAAGATTTTGTTATCATACCAGCTGATACAAATGCCCATATGCAACCAAATATAATAACTCCAAAGAGCAATGTATATGCGATATTTTTCTTATTTTTAAACATATTTTTTAACGCCATATTCTAATAATTATCATATAATTAGAAATAAAATGCAATTGTATACAACTTTATTTTGTAAGATAATTTTATTATGGATTCAGATATTCGAGAAGAAGTTTATAAATGTTCAAAATGCGGGCTATGTCAATCAGTATGCCCAATATATCTTGCTACAAAAAATGAGATGTATCTATCAAGAGGAAGATATATTGTTTTGAATAATTTTTATAATTTCAATAAAAAACTAAGCAGAAAATTTATTAAAGACTTGGATTTATGTTTGAATTGTAATTTGTGCAAGAACTTCTGTCCAAGTAATATTGATGCAAGAGAAATTTTTACTTTATTAAAGTCTCAAAATAATTATAAATATAGTTTTTTACCTTTTTCAATTATTTTTCTTTTTATTTTATTGACTTATAAAATACGTAAAAAAAATATTCAGGTAAAAAGAGAAAAAAAACAAAGTAAAAATTTAAATAAAGAAAATATTCTATATTTCCAAGGATGTATAAATAAATATGTTAATCCATCTGATAAAAATGCTGCTTTAAATATTTTAGATAAACTTGGATATAATGTTGTTAAGACTTCTTCTTATTGCTGCGGACTTCCTTATTTAAGTGATGGCGACTTGAAGTCTTTTCAACATAATTCAAAAAAAATAATTGATTCTGTTCCTTCTGATATAAAGTATATTGTATGTTCTTGTGATTCTTGTTATGAAACTTTAAAAAGGATTCCTGAACTTACAGAAAGACTTATAAGAATTGATGATATATTAAAGCTAAATAACTTTGAATTAACAAGTAATACCTCTTTTGTATATTATAAACCCTTGATAAGAAATGATGAATGTTATCTTCCTAAAGAAATAAAAACATTAAATAAAAAAGGCAATTGTTCTTTGATGGAAAATTTTATCCTTTTAAAACATAGAAAACTTGCTGATAAGCTTTTTAAAGATGTATTTTATAAAAAGCAAGATATTGAAAACAAGACAATAATTACATCATGCTTGTTATCAAAATTTGGTCTTGAATATTTTATAAAAAAAATGAAAATAAATACTAAAGTTTATTCATATTCCGAATATATTTATAGTGATAGTATGAGAAAAGACAATCTTTACAACTAAAGTAAACATTATTTTGGTATTTTATTTGCTTTATAAAAAAATATGTTGACTAATAACATTTAATTGATATTATATTTACATAAGGTTGAGCCACGTTAGCTCAGTTGGTAGAGCAAGGGACTGAAAATCCCTGTGTCCTTGGTTCGATTCCGAGACGTGGCACCATTTAACAGGCTAAATGCCTGTTTTTTTATTGTCTCGAAATCTCACGCAAATTTACTTCGTAAATTAGGGTTCTCCCCTCTCACAAAACGATACTTAATCGTTTTGTTCGGCAGAGTGAGACGTGGCACCATTTAACTGCCCGTTTATGCGTTAACGAAAAAATCTCACCTTTGGGTTATGTTATAAATAAACATGCAATTTGAATATTTTTAACATTAAGATTGATTATTCATAATTAATTTTCTAACATTTTTAAATTTTGATATTAACACAATATTTATTTTGTTGGGCAAATATGAAGTGTACCCACAAAAACGTAATCAATCAGTAGGCAAGTTTCACATATAATAATAAAAAATAAAGGAGAAAAAATATGAGAAAACAATTAAATTTAACCCGTTCAATGTCGAGAAGTGGTAATTGTTTGGATAATGCACCAATAGAGAGTTTCTTTGGACATTTAAAAGACGAAGTAGAATACAAGGAGTGTAAAACTTTGGAAGAAATACGTGACAAAATAGATATATACATATATTATTACAATACAAGAAGGTACCAATGGGGGTTAAACAAAATGACACCTAATGAATTCAGACAGTATTTACAATCATCCTACTGATTGATTATAGTTTTTGGGGTACACTTCAAAAAACCCAACCTACAACTCTGATTTGGAGTTATCCATCTCAGTCTTTTGCGTTTGTATGGAATAAGAATAGAATTTTGAGGTTTGAATGATGACTAAAATATTTAATTATATAGTTTATAGTTTGTTAATAACTGTTTTATTCAGTTTTAATTTTTCTGAAGTTTCTTATGCGAAAGAACCTATTAATAATCAAAAAAAATTTATTGGGGCATATAAAGTTGGAAATTTTAATGATTCTTCTTGGACTTCTTTATATAATGCAATTGCACTTGATAATGGAAATGCCCTTATATTTGGTGAGTACATACAAGAATTTGATGCAAAAACAAATAAATTTTACAAATATAAAACAACATACACTCCATCTGGGCATATGCCAGACATAACGATTGTAAAAAACAATGAAAAAAGTATTTTAACATTTTTATTAGATCCAGATGTTCGAAAATTAAAGACGAGCCAATTTGTAGTGAAAGAGTATAATCCTATTACAAAAGAGTATAAAGAATTAAAAAATATTGTTATTGATTCTTTCGAAGCTGGAATTAAAAATGCAATAAAATTAGATGAAAATAAAGTTTTTTTATATGTTAGCAATGGTCGATATTACATTTATGACATAGCTAATAATTCGATATCAAAACGAATGAGTTTTGAAAACAATTTGTACAAAAGTTATGGTTGGAACACAAAAATAGGTATAGAAAAGTTAGATAATGGAAACTTTCTAATCTTTGGTCTTGGATTTGGGAAAAAAGATGATAACTTAAAGAAATCCAATTATGTTTTTGAGTATAGTCCAAAGAACAATAATATTAAAATTGTTGGAGAATTAGTTGAAAATAGAAATTCAGGGGTCGTACATTCATATAGACTTGATGATGAAAATATCATTGTTTTTGGTGGTGGAGTACAAGAAAAGAACAATTCTATCCAAATAAAAACAGTAGAAAAATATAATATAAAAAATGGAACTTCTAAAATAATAGGGGAATTACCATATGGAGTACATTCTCTATTTTCAATTGGAAAAAAATGGATTTTTGTAAAAAATCGAGGAATATTAAATGCTGAAAAAGTTTTTTATGATTTCAAAACAAACAAATTTTCAAAATTAAAATATTCAGAAATAATCAAATCAGAAAATCCTATATTATTAGAACTTAAGGATGGAAGCATTCTTTTTGTTGGTGGAATAGTATATGGAAGATATACAAAAAAGGCTTACAGATATTATTGGGAATAACTAATTAGAAATTGTTAAAAGAATGAGTGGATTGGTATTAAATGATAAGATTTCAGAAGCATTAGAAGCTCTTGAAAAGAAGAGATCTAAAACATTTGAAGGTTCTGAATTTAATTACAACAATTGTCTAAAAATGGTAAAAGCAGTTTGGACTTTTGACAATACAAAGTTAGCAGGCACAAACTGGGTAGAATTAACAAATACTGATTCATCAGAATAACATCCAGATACAAGTTTTCAAGGTGCAGCATATTAATAAAACCCAACCTACGAACTTTCTCTACAAAAGGTGATTTAAGTAGTTTACATTTTTGTTCTTCGGTAAAATTTTTCTGTTTTCTCATCTTTTTCTCCTTTCCTTATTTTAACAGAATTTTTCCTACCTACTTTGTCCGCTTTTTGGGGTACACTTCAGGGTACACTTCATAAAACCAACCTACAAGCTACAAGATGTTTTAAATTATTGCCACAGATGTATTTTGTCAAAAATTTTAGTAATTATTTTCGTATTTTTATTTATTTTTAATTATAGTTTTATTGTTAATAAAATTTGTTTTTCAATTGAGTCTTATTATGAAAGAAAACATAATTTTAAAAATCAAGAAAAAATATTTGTTATTATTAAGCAATGTAAATAAATCATAATTACAAGCATTAAATATAATACAACTGTTTTACATATAATATGAAAAATGAAAATACAATTGACTATACTAATATATATAAAGCAGTAGTATTAATATCAAGAGGCGAAAATATATTTATTACAGGACCTGCCGGTACTGGTAAATCATTTATATTATCTGAACTAAAAAAAGACTTTGGTGATTCTATTACTTTGACTGCGACAACAGGCATTGCATCTGAGAACATTGGCGGTATAACAATACATTCCTGGGCAGGAATTGAACAAATGCAGATTCCTTTTCCTAAAATAATATGGAAATGTAAAAGAAAGAATATAATTAATTGTAAATTATTAGTTATTGATGAAGTATCTATGCTTTCAGTTTTCGCACTGGAATATCTGAATAAATTGTTTAAAATTGTAAGAAAAAATAATTCTCCTTTTGGTGGCATTCAGGTAATTCTCATTGGAGACTTCTTACAACTTCCGCCTGTTGCAACAGAAGAAGAATTAAATGAATATGAATCAAAAGGACAATATTGTTTTCAGTCAAGGGTCTGGAACGAGCTAAATTTAAAAACAATATATTTATCTAAAATATACAGACAGAATGATGTAAAATTTTGTAAGCTTCTTAATAACTTTAGACAAGGATGTTTAACATATAATGATATAAATGAAATTAAAAAAAGACATTTCCCTGCCAATTTATTGGAAAATAAGTTACATTTATATTCGAAAAAAACTCAAGTTAGAAATTACAACAAAAAACAACTTGATAAAATAAAATCAAAAGAATTTTATTTTGAGTCCTTCGACAAAATAAATCCTATTTTGGCAAAAGATTATTCAACAAAAAAGAAACTATGGACACGATTAGATAAGAATATTCAGGCTCCAGAAATAGTTACTTTAAAGAAGGGATGCAGAGTTATGCTATTAAAAAACCATCCTTCTTTAAACATCTATAATGGTTCTTGCGGAATTGTTGTAGAAATAACTGAAAGTTCTGTTACTGTTAAGTTTGACAATGGCTATCAATATAAATTTTTCAAACAAGCATTCGCATACTATGAAAATGAAACATATATAGGAACAAGATTCCAGATTCCTTTTATATTAGCATATGCAATAACAATACATAAAGCGCAAGGAATGACTCTTGATGAAGCAGTAATTGATTGTGCTTCAGCATTTGAACCCGGACAAGTTTATGTTGCTTTAAGTCGTGTAAAAAAACTTGAAAATTTATATATATTAGACTTTAATGAACACAAAGTTTATGCGGACATAAAAGCTCAATTATTTTACAGAAAATTATTAGAAAACAATAATACAGATAATATAACTTTTATAAAACATAAAAATATTAATTAGGCGGAACAGAAAATCCATATTAAGTTAACTATATCTGATTTGATTACACTTGTTTTTATTTCATATATTTTGTAGACTAGTATTTATCCTGTTTATAGGAGAATTAATGAATAAAATCAAGGTTAGCGTAATTATACCTATATATAATGTGGAAAAATACTTGAAAGAGTGTTTGAATAGTGTTGTTAATCAAACATTAAAAGATATAGAAATAATATTGATTGATGATGGTTCAACTGATTCAAGTTTATCTATATGCAAAGAATATGCAAAGAATGATGATAGAATAAAAATATTAACTCAAAAAAATCAAGGTGCGGCAATTGCAAGAAATAAAGGTATTGAGCTTGCAAAGGGTGATTATATATCCATTATTGATAGTGATGATTATTTCGATTTACAAATGCTTGAAAAGCTCTACAAAAAAGCTGAAGATAATAATTTAGACATAACTATTTGTCACTCACAAGAAATAAATGATTTAGATAAAAAAATTTCTAACATGGATTATTCAATAAACAAGGAATATATACCAAGCAAAGAAATTTTTAATTATAAAGATTTTACTAAATTTATTTTTAACTTTTGCATAGGTTGGAGTTGGGATAAGCTATATAAAAGGGAATTTGTAATAGAAAATAATCTCAAATTTCAAAATTTAAGAAGTACGAATGATTTATTCTTTGTTTTTCTATCATTAGTCTTAGCTGATAGGATTTCTATATTAGATGATATATTAATAACACATAGATATAATAGAAAAAATCAGTTATCTGAAACCAGAGAACAAGCTCCATTCTGTTTTATTGAAGCTATTTATGCTTTGCAAAAAGAATTAGAAAATAAGAATATATATTTAGAAGTTGAACAAAGTTTTATAAACTTTGTCGTCGAGTTTTGTTCTTGGCAAACAGGAACTCTAAATAGGCTGCTTGCTAAACGAGTAAAGAAAAAGCTTAAGCAGGAGACTTTTATAAAATTAAAAATATTTGAAAAACAGGACTCTTATTTTTACAACCAAGTAGCAATAGACTTTTTGATAAAGTTGTTTCCTGAAAAATATTTGTATAAAAATTTTATAGAAAAACTCTTTTCTGTAAAAATTTGTAGAAAACGTAAATATATAACGATTTTGGGAATAAGAATAAGATTAAAATTATTGAATTAAAGCAAAATTTTTTTGTTGTATTCTATATTCACATTTTGTTGGGTTATGGGAAACCAGACATTTTTCACAAAATCAAAGATTTTGGAAAAAGTAGTTAAACCTAACCTACATACTACATAATAAACCACTTTGCAAGGTGGACAGATGAATAAAAAAAGTATAAAATAGACCTACACAAATAAGCAACAAGAATTTGTTATAACGAGGGAAGTTGAAGAGATATTTTACTTTCTAAAAAATAAGATAGAGCTGATGTGGTAAAGACCATATCAGCATTTTGCGTTTTAAGACATTTAATAAGGTTTATACGATGAGTGACGAGAATAAGAATATAGAAAACAAACAAGAAGAAAATCAAAATAGACAAGAATGCAATAAAAGCTGGTGGGAAAATGTTGAGTTAAAACCCAACCTAAAATATTTTATAACAAAAAATTATATTATTAAATCTGCTTGTTTTTCAACATATCCATTATTTTTTGTTGTGTAATTATTATATATAATTCTTTTTAATCTTTCTTCATCGTTCATTTCAAACCTTAAATACGTATCCGGTTTATAGATTGTATCCCCGTCTTCAACCATAGCAAGCATTTTTTTATCACGCCTTAAAAGAATATTTTGTCTGTATATTCTGTGCAAAGATTCGCTTTCAAGCTCTACTTGTTCTGATAAAGGCATTGAACTGTTTGCGCCTTTTGAATATCTTGCTTCTAATTCTTCCATTTCTTTTCTTGCTTCTTCGTTTATTTTTCTTGCCTTTTTAGCTTCTTCACCTGTAAAAATATAAGGGTAGCCTTCTATTCTTCTTGCATATATTCCTGTTTTGTTGTCGTAATCGCCCAATTGCGCACGAAGAAAGCTTCCAATTTTTCTTGATGTCTCTTTGTCATAAATTGAAGAATTATACCCTTTTTTCATTGTGTTTATAACTTCCATGGTTGAAGGATCAACTTCGTGGTCTTTATAATTTGTATATGGGTTTGCGGTAGAATCTATTTTTATTGCTCTTTGAAATGAAATTTCCATTTTACTTTCTCTCTTTCCTGAACTTATAAAACCTGAAAATAAAATATTTGACTAAGACTTAATTTTACTATTAACTTATTTGAAAGTCTGTAGTCTGTAGGTTTGGTTTGACTGCTTTTTCCCTAATCTTTGATTTTGTGAAAAATGTCTGGTTTCCCATAACCCAACAGAAACAATAAAAATAGAAGAAAAGAGATGCTTTAGAATGAGTCGGAAAGCATTACAGATATAGCAAAAAGGGTTAAATTTATAAAGTTTATAAATCCAGTTAGTTATATACAAGAATGAAAAAAAATTGTAATATGGAGAATAACAAAAATTTTAAGAATTAAGATGAAAAAGATTTTAATTTTTAAAATAAGAAAGGGAAGTTGAAGAGATATTTTGCGTTTTAAGACATTTAATAAGGATTATATAATGAGTAACGAGAATAAGAATATCGAAAATAAACAAGAAGAAAATCGAAATAAATGTGAAGATAAGAAAAGTTGTTGGGTTAAAACCCAACCTACGAGCTTATTTTTACAACCAAGTAGCAATAGACTTTTTGATAAAGTTGTTTCCTGAAAAATATTTGTATAAAAATTTTATAGAAAAACTCTTTTCTGTAAAAATTTGTAGAAAACGTAAATATATAACGATTTTGGGAATAAGAATAAGATTAAAATTATTGAATTAAAGCAAAATTTTTTTGTTGTATTCTATATTCACATTTTGTTGGGTTATGGGAAACCAGACATTTTTCACAAAATCAAAGATTTTGGAAAAAGTAGTTAAACCTAACCTACATACTGAAGAATTTATTGATGGAGGAACACTTGCATTTCCAAGAGGTGCAGATGCGACTTGGATGTTTGATGTTGTTGAATTAAAAGACGGAAGAGTTTTAATTATGGGTGGACAAGAAAACATAGAAAACCATATAAATAGATATTCCCCATTAGAACGTAGCTCTAAAGCTGAAATTTATGATCCAAAAACTAAAACATCAAAGCTTATTAACGATATGAATTATAAAAGAATAAACTCCCATTCAGTATTACTTGATGATGGTAGAGTTTTGATATTTGATGGCAGTAATAAAATTTATAAAAGAAAAAAGTTAATACCTGATTTTGAAGTATATATACCTAAAAATTATAAAAAATAAAGGATAAGTTTATGACATGTGATTGTAACACTAATCAAAATAATTGTGGTTGTTCAACTGATTATGCACCTGAGAATACTATTGATTATTATTATAACCAAACAGATCCCAGTGAAAATAAAATAAGTCTGTAGGTTGGGTTTGGCTGCTTTTTCCAAAATCTTTGATTTTGTGAAAAATGTCTGGTTTCCCATAACCCAACAGAAACAATAAAAATAGAAGAAAAGAGATGCTTTAGAATGAGTCGGAAAGCATTACAGATATAGCAAAAAGGGTTAAATTTATAAAGTTTATAAATCCAGTTAGTTATATACAAGAATGAAAAAAAATTGTAATATGGAGTATAACAAAAATTTTAAGAATTAAGATGAAAAAGATTTTAATTTTTAAAATAAGTGAGGGAAGTTGAAGAGATATTTTGCTTTCTAAAAAAAAGAAGATAGAGCTGATGTGGTAAAGACCATATCAGCATTTTGCGTTTTAAGACATTTAATAAGGTTTATACTATGAGTGACGAGAACAAGAATATAGAAAATAATCAAGAAGAAAACCAAAATAGAGAAGAATGCAATAAAACTTGTTGGATTAATGAAGTGTACACACATTTCAATACAAACAAAGCAACATAGGTCATTCTATGCTGCTTTTGTTGTTGTATGGATTAAGAAGAAATAGGTATGAAAATTATAATGAACAATAGGAATAATAAAAGTTTGTGGAAAAAAATTAGAAAATTAATAAAAGACAAGATAAAACAACATAAAGAGCAAGTAGAAATTGAAAAGCATCTTCCACTTGATTTGAAATTAAAAATTGGACTTACCAGACCATCCGGAATAATGATAATTATATTTGCTTTTATCTTTTATCAGTATATTAGTGATTATACAACAGAGTTTAGTAATCTTAGATTTAATTCTTATGTCGCAAAATATCATATGTTGGACGAATGTTTAGATATTTCAAATAAATATTCTAAAATCATAAGAAGAAATTCTGTTATTTCATATTTTTTTAGGAATATATTAATGAATAATTACATAATTGCAAAAGAAACTTTTGAAAAAGATTTTTATAATTCAAGTGGTTTGTTTTTTTCAATATGTCGTGATTATAAACTTGCACAATCTATACACACAAAAAACAAAGAAAATCTTACAGAACATGAAATTGAACAATTTTTAAATTATAAACAACAATTTTTAACAGAATTATATTCATTGCTTATGGAATATCGAGATAGAAAACATTCTATTTCTAATTTTATTCGTCTTGGATATTGGAGAGAAAATGTAAAGTATAGAATTCCTAACCGAATTACATTCTATCCAGAATTAGCAGTTTTATATCTTGCTACAAAAGAACATTTTAAAATTAATGATGAAACTCTCAATGATTTTAAATACATATATGATACTTTAAATATTGTTTATAATCAAGAAAAAGAAGCTAATACAAGAAGTTACAGAACTTTTGTTAATAATTATTCAGGAGTTGATCAAAAACAATTTAAAACTTTTTATCCGATTTTTATTCGTGAATATGCACGTTTAATTATTCTTTTAAACAATGATTTACATCCTGAAACAGATATATGCAAAGAATCTGATATCTGTGAAGAATATATTAGTGCAGCTGAAAAATATAATTTTGAAACAGATACTAAAGTACTAAGTATTATACACAAGAAATAATAAAGGAGTTTTATGGCAAATACAGTATTATGTGGACATGTTTCTTATGAAACTAAAATACAAAAAAAAGATGATGATTCTCAACTAGATTTGAATCTTCAAATGAATTTTGACAATAATAGTTCGGAAAATATCCCTAACTCATTCCCAACAAAAGATGCAGTATTAAATGGTATAGAATTAATACTAGATGATGGGTTATATAAGGATTTAGAAGATTTTCTTAGACTTACACCAAAGCAAAAAGATTATCTTTTGAAAGAAGCAGAATCTTTTTTTAAAGAAGCAAAAAATAGAAATTTATACAAAAATCTTCCAGATGTAAAAAATGAAAAAGAAGCAATAGAACTAGGTAAAAAAGTTGTATATAACATGTTTCTAAAAGAACTTACAAGTCTGTAGGTTGGGTTTGGCTGCTTTTTCCAAAATCTTTGATTTTGTGAAAAATGTCTGGTTTCTCATAATCCAACAACTTTTCCACCAAGTTTTATTATTTATTTTTTCTTTATTCTCGTCTGTCATAAAATTTCCTATTTATTATAAAAGTAATATTTTGTTTATATTCCCTTTTTCTAGTTTGTTGAAACATACAGATTGAAAAGCTTACATCAATAATTAATGATTTTATAAATAAGCTACACAAAGCAAAGAGTTTTTTCTATAATGGTTTTATGAGTGATATCTTTGTAAAAAAAGCAAATAATAATGTATTAAAAGAATTGAAGTCCATAGGGTTTGATTCTTCTTATATTGTTGAAGCTTCATTAAAATATGAAGGGCAATTGTATAAAATATTTCACTTAAAGCCTCATGAAGCAAATATTTTAAAGCAACTTTGTCTTTCTTTAGGCTTTGATTGTGCTGTTAACAGAGATACTATAATGTGTAAATGCGAATATACTGATGCAATTATTTTGGCAACGACTTCTCAGTTAAAAAAGCTTATCAAAAAATTATATATTCAGCCTTTTCGTTTAAAAAAATTAGCACAAGAACTAAATTATGAATTAAATCGAAAATTAGAGCCAATTGAAATTAGAAATAGAATCTTTGATTGGTCAAGACCATACATAATGGGTATTCTAAATGTCACACCTGATTCTTTTTCAGACGGAGGTGATTATAATTCTGTTGAATCGGCGTTAATACATTGTGATGAATTGATTAAAAATGGTGCAGATATTATAGATATTGGCGGTGAATCAACAAGACCAGGTGCAGAGCCTGTTACAATAGAGGAAGAAATAAAAAGAGTAATTCCGGTAATAAAAGAAATCAGAAAAAAGTATTTTGATATTCCAATTAGTATTGATACAAGAAATTATCAAACCGCAAAACAAGCCTTAGAAATTGGTGCCGATATTATTAATGATGTTTCGGGATTGGATTTTGATAGAAATTTATTTGATTTTGTAGTCAAAAATAATGTACCTGTTATTATCATGCATTCAGACAAAGTTCCTGCTGTTTCCTCTGATTTTGTTTGTGCTGATATTGTTGAAGAAATTTATTTATCATTAAAAAATAAAATTGATTTATTAACAAACTCCGGACTTGATAGAAAAAATATAATAATTGATGTTGGAATTGGTTTTGGAAAAGCTTTAGAATCTAATTTTGAACTTTTAAAAAGGTCAGATGAATTTCAAACCTTAAATTGTCCTATGTTATTAGGTATTTCGAGAAAATCTTTTATCAGAAAAACTTTTGATATTACTTGTGAAGATGCAGATTTACATTCTGCTTTATATTCAGCAATGCTTTCTAATGTTAATATTCACAGAGTTCATAACGTAGAATTAACTAAAAAGTTTCTAGATATTGCTCAAAAATTACATTAGAAATTATTTGTTTTCTTTTGTTCTTTTTTCAAAATATCTTTAAAGCTGTCAATCGGTTTAAAATAAAATCCGCACTTTTCGGACATTACGCCATTCATCTTTAAAATAATCTCAGATGGATATCTTCTGCAAATACCCGGTCTGAATTTATGTATTGTACAAATATGTTTTTCTTTATCAAATTTATTACATTTAAAAACAAGACCATTATTATCTTTATCAACTACTTCTAAAAATGTATAAAAAGGGTGTAGGTTCTTTAGTTTTTCAAATTCTTCAATAGTTTTAATTGTGTCTTTTTTATGATTTACGTAGATTTTACTGCAACAATCACCGCATCTGTTACATTTTCCATATCTGTAATATTTTTTTCTTAGAATGTATTTATAAAAAATTTTCTTTAAAAACATAGCTTTATTATATCAGTAATATTGAAAGTATTGTAAAATAGAGTTATGGATATAAAAGAACAATTACGTTTATTACCTGAATCTAGCGGATCTTATCAGTTTTATGATAAGACGGGTACTATTATATATGTAGGTAAAGCAAAAAATTTAAAAAGGCGTGTTTCGAGTTATTTCAATAAAAAACACGACTCTGTAAAGTTAAAGGTAATGGTGCCTCAAATTGTAAAAATTGAATTTATTATAACTAATTCAGAAATTGAAGCATTAATTTTAGAATCTCATTTAATAAAAAAATATAAACCAAAGTATAATGTCTTACTTAAAGATGATAAGAAGTTCCCATATTTTTTAATTACAAAAGAAGATTATCCTCGTATTTTAGTTACAAGAAAAGCAAATAAAAATCCTATTGATGGTAAGTACTTTGGACCATATACAAACGGTAAGTCAATGTATACCACGCTTGATTTATTAAAAAAACTTTTCCCTTTAAAACAATGTAAAACTCCTAAATTTAAAGATAGACCCTGCATATATTATCAAATTGGCAGATGTATGGCTCCTTGCCAAAAACTTATTTCATCTGAAGAATATAAAAAGCTTATAAAAAATGTTGAATTGTTTTTATCAGGTAAGCAAATGCAGCTGGTTGACGAATTAAAAGCGTTAATGGAAAAATGCTCGGAAAATCAGGAATATGAAAAAGCTGCAAGATATAGGGACAGTTATTTTGATGTTTTAAAAACTATTGAAAAGCAAAAAGTCGTTTATGAAAATACAAATATTAATCAAGATATCATATCTGTCAGTACGGATGAATTTATTGGCGGTATTTCATTGCTTCAAATTAGAGACGGAAGATTAACTAATAAAAAAGATTTTGAAATTTCTAAATCTGATTATGATAGTGACGAAGAAATAATTTCTTATTTCATTAAAGAATATTATCAATTAACAAGTGATAATGATATTCCGTCAGAGATAATATTCTCTTGTGAATTAAATGAAGAAGATAAGCTTATCTATGAACAATGGCTAAGTTCGAAAAAAGGTTCAAAGGTTACAATCAATCCCGGTTGGACAAAGAAAAATGACGATATTTTAGAGCTTGCATTAAAAAATTCAAACTACCATCTTCAAGAGATGAAAGTTAAATCATTACAAGAAATTCAATCAAATTACAATGAAACGGGTTCATATATTCAAGAAAAATTAGGTTTAAAAAACTTTCCACACAGAGTTGAATGTTTTGATATATCTCATGTACAAGGTACAAATACTGTTGCTTCAATGGTTTCTTTTTACAATGGTATGCCAAAGAAAAGTGAATATAAAAAATTTAAAATAAAAACCGTGGAAAAAGGTAAACCTGATGATTTTAAATCAATGAGAGAAGTTATAACCAGAAGATATTCAAGACTTTTAAAAGAAAATTTGGAATTCCCGGATTTAATTATTATAGATGGCGGAAAAGGACAACTTTCCAGTGCTGTTGAAATATTGAATGAATTAGGCGTTAAAAATCAAGATATTGTATCTCTTGCAAAAAGGATTGAAGAAGTATTTATTCCTAATAAACAGCGTCCTGTATTATTTCCGTCAAATTCTCAAGCTTTATTTTTCTTCCAAAGAATAAGAGATGAAGCACACCGTTTTGCAATTACTTTTCATCGACAATTAAGAGAAAAAGAAGCTATTCATTCGGAATTGGATGATATTAAAGGGTTGTACAAAAAAAATAAAAAAATTCTTATTGAAAAATATGTTAATATTTCCAAAATATCTAAGCTTACAAAAGAAGAATTGATGTTATTATTATCTAAGAGTCAGGCTCAACTTGTTTATGATTATTTTAATCTTCAAAAAAGTAAGCAAGAAAAAAAATGTTGATTAGTTATAAATAAAAAGGAATTCATAGTGAAACAGCAACTTGAAAAACCACTGCAAATTACTTTTGATGTAACAGATAGATGTCAAATGCAATGTGTTACTTGTTCAAAATGGAAAACGGTAGCTTCTGATGTTATGTCTAAAGAACTTACAACCGAAGAGTGGAAAAAAGCACTTTCTGAACTTCGTAATTGGCTAGGAGAAGGTTTTTGGTTCTGTTTCTCAGGTGGAGAACCGTTCTTAAGACAAGATATTTTCGAAATTGCTGAATATGCAAAATCACTTGGTATTAAAGTTGCTTCTATGACTAATGCTTTTAGTATTCAAAATTTATATGAAAAAATTGTTGATTCTCCAATAGAATCTTTGAACTTATCTTTAAATGCTATTAATAATCCTATAATTCATGATGAATCAAGAGGAAGACAAGGTTCTTATGAAAAAACAATTGACGCTATTTTTGAACTAAAAAGAATAAGAGATGAAAAACATGCTTCTTTAGGCATTAATATTGCAACAATTTTATTCCCTGAAAATATAGAAGAAGCTATTCCGTTGGTTGAATTCGTTACTAAAAATAGAATTAACGGTATTATGTTTCAGCTTTTAGATGATAAAGAGTCTTTCCATGGATACAATTATCAAAAAGGTTGCGATACTCAAAACTATAAAATGCCTAAAGAACTTAGAATAAAATATAAAAATATGTCTAAACGCGCTATTGAAGTTGTTGACAGATTAGTTGAAATGAAACGGGCAGGTCATTCTATATATAATTCTTATGAACAGTTAGAGGCAATGAAAGTTTTCTTTAATAATCCTGATGATATTTTAAAAGAAATAAAATGTGATGTTGGTTCTACTAATTTTGCAATAGATCCGTATGGGGATGTAAGACTCTGTTTTAATATGCACCCTGTTGGTAATATTAAAGAAAATTCACCTGAAGAAATTTGGAATAATGCTAATTCTCAAAAATGCAGAGTTTTAACAAAAACCTGCAAAATGTATTGCAGAATGCTTAATTGTAATTTTAAACATAATTTTGCAAACTTTAATAAAAGTTTTATACATAAATGTAAAAATAAAATTATAAAAATATTGTGCGGAAAGAACTAATATGAGTAAACTTACAACATCTTTATTGTTAATATCAATATTCAGAAATATATTAAAAGATTCGATAATATCTTCCTTTATAGAGCTTTTAAATAATATAAAGTCAAATGCTGATATAAATGTAATATTAAGAACGTATTCAGAGTTCATTTCTTTACTATATGAAAAAGAACCAAATCAGAATTTGTACAATCATCTTAAAAATTTAATTTATACAGATGAAAATCTATTGTCGAAAGGCTGTAGTGACTGTATAAGTAAAAATAACCAGATTCTAGAAACAGCAAGGTATGAATTAACCTTATTTGACAATTTGCTTTCTTATGATTATTTAAAAATCAAAGAAATATTGGAAGAAAAATTTCCGGAGCAAAAAGATATAATATCTCATTTACCATCTTATTCATTTACAAATAAACAAGACTTTAATTTGGATTCTATATTAGCATCATATAAAAATTACGGATATGGTGTTTTCTCTTGCTATTCCGCATTTTCGTATACGGAAAATAAAGAGATTAAACCTGTAAAATATTTTGATGCTCTTACATTTAACGATTTAAAAAATTATGAATATCAGAAAAGTGTAATAAAGCAAAATACAAAAGCTTTCTTGGAAGGAAAAGAAGCTAATAATATATTACTTTATGGAGATAGAGGTTGCGGTAAATCATCTACCGTTAAAGCTTTAATAAATGAATTTTCCGATTACAACTTAAAAATTATTCAAGTCTACAAAGAAAGCTTTATTTACCTTTCTGATTTATATGAACAAATAAGAAATCTTCCTTTGAAATTTATAATTTTTGCTGATGATATCTCTTTTGAAGAAGATGACAAGAATTTTTCATCAATTAAAGCTGTTTTAGAGGGTTCTTTATCGAATAGACCATCTAACACAATAATATATGCAACAACAAACAGAATGCATCTTGTAAAAGAAAGTTTTACTGCAAGAGAAGGCAATGAAATTCATTATAATGATACAATTGACGAAATGGTATCTCTTTCAGATAGGTTTGGCATTATGTTGACATTTTCAATGTTAACTAAAAATGAGTATCTGAATATAGTTGAAAAGATAGCAAATGATTGTTGTATTCCGATAAATCAAGAGTTATTTAACAAAGCTGAAGAATTTGCAGCGTTGAAATCAATAAGAACACCAAGAGTTGCAAGACAATTTATTACCGATTATCTTACAAATGTATAATTGTAAATCTTTCTTAAATATACATATTATACAACTATTAAAGTCGTAGTATTTGTGCTAACTTGACTACATAAGTAATTTATTTTTGCAAGATGGGGTGTGTTTATGAAAATTCAAAGTGTCTCTTCCTATTATAATATCGGAAAATATAATAACAATATTCGAAAAAATGATAAAATACAAAGTTTTTCTGCTTATAAAATACCTATTTCAACAAAAGGTATGGATGGTGACAGATTCGTAATGAAGGGAAAAGCTTCTGAGTATTTTGAATTATATAAAAATCTTTCAAATCCTAAAGTTGGTTCAAAGTTTTTAATAAAGTCAAAATTACCGGAATATAAAGATTTAACATTATTAATAACTCCTGATACAGTTATTAAATCTGACGATTTGTATATTGCAATAGCAAAAAAAGGTGAAAGAACACCTAGCTTTAAAGGTCGTTTGTATGGCAGTATAAGAGAAGAAAATGGACAACGTGATTACAAAATGGAAGACCAATATATTCGTTTTTGGCAAGAAGGTATGCATGATGAAGTATCTCGAAAATATTTGGATAAAACATATGCTCCTCAATTAAAAGATGACTATAATTTTTTTATTCCAAGTGATGGAGACGGAACAAGATATAGAGATATAACGACCCTCCAAGGTGGTATTACAAAACCTGCTTCATATATTCCGGCAACTTTAAACGGTAAAAATATGTCTTTAGTACAAACTGTAATTACAAATTATACAAAAACAGGTAAGCTTGATAAATGGTTTGATTTCGTAAGAGTTAAACCTGCACAGGGTAGTGCCTATGCTTTTCTTGAGGGTTTAGCTGATGGAAAAATATCTACAGAAAAACCATTAGTTTTTAGCTGGGGAGACAACTTCTCAGATGTTAATGTTTCAAAAATAATGCAAGAACACGAAAAATCAGGTGCTGCTTTTACCATTACAACAATTCCTGTTGATAAACAAAAAACAAAAAGTTTAAGTATAGTTAAATTGGATTCTTTAGATTCTAAAACCATTAATCAATTTGTTGAAAAACCTCAAGATGAAGCATTTATAGATTCTTGTGTAATTCCTGAATTAGGTGATAATACTTGTTTGTCTGCAGTGGGACCTTATATTATTTCTCCGCAAGCTTTAAAATGGATAAAAACCAGATATATTCAAAATCCAGAAAGCTTTAAAAATCCTGATAAAGGTTATGATTTCTCTTCAATGATAATTGCCCCAATGCTTGAGGCTATAAAAGCCGGTGAAATAGTTAATGAAAATAATCAACCTATGGAAATGAAGCTTGCTATTATTCCTGAGGATAATACTTGGTCAGATCTAGGTTCTCAAAAAGATTTCTCATCAGCAATGAAATCTATAAAAAATGGTAAATACATTGGGATGCCGCTAGAAATTTTGAATTCAATAAAGAAGAATGTCGATGAACAGGGGAATATCACTTTTAACTCAAAATCAAGAACCTTGTTTGATTCAATGCTTAAACAATTAAATCTTGAAGCTAAAAATGTTATTGCTTATTGCAATGAATAAGGTTTAAGCTATAATAAATCTTATGAATATCAATGATGCCAAAAGGATTGTTTTTAAGTTTGGAACTAATGTTCTAAGGAATGATGATAAAGAAATTTCTTTATCACGTGTATATTCTTTTATTGAAGAAATTTCTAAACTACATAGACAAGGAAAAGAAATCATTGTTGTTACTTCAGGTGCTGTTGGTTTGGGGTCAAAGAAACTCAATGTTGATTCAAGTGAAAGCTTGTCAATAAAACAGGCATGCGCGGCTGTAGGTCAATGTCAATTAATGTCTATTTATGAAGACGGTTTTGGAAAATATTCAATTAATACAGCACAAGTTTTATTAACAGAAGATGATTTTACTAATAGAATAAAATATCTAAGTTTGAGTAATGTTTTAAATACTTTGCTTGAACTAAAAGTAATACCAATTATTAATCAAAATGATACTGTATCAACATCAGAATTAGAGCCAATATATGGTGTAAGTTTTTCTGATAATGATAAATTATCAGCCCTTGTAGCAAGTAAGTTAGATGCAGATTTATTAGTAATATTATCAGATATAAATGGGTTATATGATGATAATCCAAAGGAAAATTCAAAAGCAAATTTAATAAGTGATGTAAAAGAAATAACAGATGAAATAGAAAGTTATGCTCAATCCGCTTCAAAAGGCGGTCGAGGCGGAATGAAAACAAAACTTCAAGCAGCAAAAGTTGTAACTCATTCAGGCGGATGTGTAATAATAGCAAATGGTAAAACACCGCAAGTTATAACTAAGTTATTTTCAGGTGAGAAAATGGGAACAACCTTTTACCCAGTAGAACAACTTTCTCAGAAACGCAGATGGATAGCTTATGCAACTAATATTAACGGTCAAATAGTTATTAATGACGGAGCAAAAAAAGCAATTACAGAAAAGAATAAAAGTTTACTGGCTATTGGCGTCTTAAAAATTAATGGTTCTTTTGATTGTGGGGATGTTGTTTCTATTGTTGATGAAAATAAAATTGAGCTTGCAAGAGGAATAGCTAATTATAATTCTGCAGACTGTAAAAAAATAATTGGCGAACATTCTGATAATATATATCAGATTTTAGGTCATAAAAATTATGATGCTGTAATAACTAAAGATAACATCGCATTATTATAGGAGATATCTACTATGTCTAATGTAATAGAAATTGCTAAACTGGCAAAAGAAGCATCAATTTCTGCTTTGCAATTATCAACAAAAATAAAGAATGATGCATTATATAAAATTGCGAATGCACTAAATTTAGGAAAAGATGAAATAATATCAGCTAATAATCTTGATTTAGATAATGCAAACTTATTATTAGAAAAAGGTGAAATTACCCAGTCTGCTTATAATAGATTAAAGATTGATGAAAACAAACTTCGAGATATGATTCAAGGTGTTAGAGATATAGCCACATTGGAAGACCCTGTAAATAAAATTATTTGGGAAAAAGATATAGCACAAGGAATAAATTTAAAAAAAGTAAGCTGCCCTATAGGTGTAATAGGTGTCATTTTTGAAGCACGGCCTGATGTTATTTCTCAAATTTCTGCTTTAGCAATAAAATCTTCGAATGCTATGATATTGAAAGGCGGATCAGAAGCAGAACAAACAAATACAGCCATATTCAAAATTATTACTTCTGCACTTTCTGAAATTAACGAGTTTCCTAAAAATATGATAAATCTTATTTTCTCTCGTGAAGATGTAAAAATTATGCTTGATGCAGATAAATATATTGATTTAATTATACCAAGAGGCTCAAATTCTCTTGTAAGTTTCATTAAATCAAATACAAAAATTCCGGTTCTGGGACATGCAGACGGTATCTGTCATATTTATGTTGATGAGTTTGCTGATATAGATAAAGCTATTCCTGTTATTATTGATGCAAAATGCCAGTATCCTAGTGCTTGTAATTCTGTAGAGACTGTTCTTGTTCATAAAAATATAAAAGAAAAATTTCTTCCGAGTCTTATTAAATCATTAAAAGAAAATTCTGTAGTTATTAATTCTGATGAAGAAATAAAACAAGAATATTCAAATGATATAAATGCAATTGTTTCTGATTGGCATAAAGAATATGGAGAAAAGATATTATCATTAAAAATCGTTGATAATATTAATGATGCAATTTCACATATAAATAAATTTGGTTCAGGTCATACTGATTGCATTCTTACAGAAAATGATTTAAATTCCGAAAAATTTATGATGTTTGTTGATTCATCCGGTGTATATAAGAATATTTCTACAAGATTTGCGGATGGTTTTAGATATGGATTTGGTGCTGAAGTTGGTATATCAACAAATAAAACACATGCAAGAGGTCCTGTTGGGTTAGAAGGATTAACTATATATAAGTACAAATTATTTGGCAATGGTGATATTGTTAATGATTTTACAACTGGCTTAAAACAATTTTACAAATAATTTAACAAACTAACAAAATTTATTTTTACAGAGTTTATATAACCAGTTTAAATGTGAGGATTTATATATGATTACAAAAATTTCAATGCCAATGGTTTCAAAAAATGTGTTATCAACTCCATCTTTTGGTTTTGCAAGATTAAATGATTTAGGACGAACAACCGCTGATTCTTTTGGTTATCAAAATAACCAATTTTTAAACGCTGATATGTTTAAAAAGCAAGGATTTTTCCACCGTTCTAAATTATCACAAGAATTAGGAAGTGGTAGCGATTTTGTTGATATTTGTAAAAACTACGGCTGTACTAACAACGCAAAAACGAATGCGGAATTTATAGAAAATCAAATTCTTTCTTCAAAGTCCGAAGCTGCAATAAAAAGACTTGAACCGGATTCTCAACGTGAAGGTTTTTTAAAGTTATATATGCATAATTATGACAATCCGGAATTATCATTAAAATCAACTAAAATGCTATTAGAAAGAGTAAAAGAAGCAATGACCCCTGAAGAATACATAAAACACACAGGTATTCTTGAAGCAGGTACAAAAAGATAATAAGAACAAAGAGAAGAGAGAATTTAACCTCTCTTCTCTTTGTTTATAATTATATTATTTTGCATTTTCTAGCATAGATATAAAAAGTTCATTTATCTTATGTAATCCGAACAAATGGAACTTTATTTTTAAATATTTATAACCATCTTTTTCAAATAGCAACTGTCCTATAACATTTCCGTTACATCTTAGAGTCCAAGTGCCATCTTCGTTTGTATAAGTATATAATTTCCCATATTTATAAATATTTACTTTATCATATACTTGTTCTGCTAACAGTTTACCTGTTGAACTATATTCAGAATAAATATTATTTTTAATTGTTAAAAATACAGGCTGTTTATAGTGTTCACAAAGTTTAATTGGAATAATTTCATCATATTTAACAGGAACAATTTCTTTACCTTTTAGAGTTTTAATACCATACTTATCATCCTGTTTTACAAGTAAATATTGCTTATCATTGACAATAAACGGCTCACTGTTTTCCAGAGAAGAAATATTTTCATCCTCGTC
This sequence comes from Candidatus Gastranaerophilales bacterium, assembly GCA_944322745.1. Lineage (GTDB taxonomy): Bacteria > Cyanobacteriota > Vampirovibrionia > Gastranaerophilales > Gastranaerophilaceae > Avigastranaerophilus. The sequence continues at coordinate 148,911 of CALUPV010000004.1, forward strand.
AGATATAATATCCTTTTTTATTGCGGCAACCTTAACTTTTTCAGGAAGTTTAATTTCTTCAATTTCATATACTAAATTGTCATCTTCCTGTTCAACTTTCTGATAAATTGTTGAATTATTATATCTATATTTTTTTAACTCAGGTTTTAAATTCTGTGCTAATAAGTAGTATCCTTCATTAGAAATAACATATAGTTCATCTTCCGGTATAAGCTTTCCGGTATTTTGATAAAGCTTATATTTTCCATTATACTTTCCTGATATATATTCTTTATTATCATTATAAAATATACCGACTTTTTCATATATTGGTTTTAATATTACTTTCGCATCTTTGTCTATTAAACCATATTTATTTTGTTCTTTTGTCTTGATATACTTATCATACAAGCTTATATCATCATAATTTGTTAAAAAACAAGTCTCATTTTCCAGATTTAAATATCCGACAGACTTACCAACCTTAATTTTATACTCATTTTCATTAAAAGAACTTATTTCATCTATTATTGGCTCAACAATAAAAGAATCTGTATTTTTATTATAAACGGAATATTTATTATCTACTTTTAATATTTTTACTTTATCAGTTTCAAAAACGGAATCTACCTTTGATTCATCAATATCTTTTACTTCTTCAAGCGATTGAGTTTCAACTATCTCATAATCACTACTCTTTACATTTATAGAATCAGCATGATTGCAAGAAAAGAAAAAAGATATGAACAGAAGTAGAAGAATAAATTTCTTTTTCATAATATCTCCTTTAACTAACATATAAGCATAATAACATTTTGAATTGTATTTATGCAATATTAAACAATACTGAGTATAATTTTCTTAATTTCTTCAGTTATATCAGTATCATATTTTACATTCTTAGCAATAATTTTTGATAACTTGGATTTTTTAAATTCTCCAAGATGTCTGGTTCTATAAAAATTCTCAATATTTTCACACATTTTTCTATGTAAGTGCAATTCCTCTTTTATAATAGGAGTCGCGGGTTGATATTCATAGTTTAATGCTCTTTTCAAGAGATTAATTGAAATAATATCTTCAAACTCACCACTTTCGATTAAAATTGTTTTATCTTTTTTTTCAATCATTTTCTGCAAAGAAGAACAAATTTCTTTTGCATCAGAGTCAAAGAGAAATACAATTGGAATTTTAATTTTATCTTTAAGTCTAAAGTATAAAGCAGGGCTTTTACTTTTACCACCGGCACCTAATATAAAAATACCATTTTTATAAAAATTTGATTTCATCTTATCTGCAAAAACAGGGAGTAATATTTCTTCAGTAATTCCCTCAACAATAATTAGTTTGTAAATTGGAAATAAAAGAGAATGTTTTTTTCTCAAATATACTAAATCTTCCAAGTTAATTTTTGTAGAATTTGAATTTTCATCATCTACTTTTATTAGAAATTTTAAATTAACCGGTGCAGATTCAAAATCTAAATGTTTCAATATTGCTGAAAAATTTAATTTCGCATTTAAAAAACTTTGGGTCCTTTCATCAATATTTTTAAAAGTTTCTCTAATAGATATATTTAAAGCCTTATTTGCAGATTGATTATCTATATCATTAACACCGAAGATATTATTAACAGAAGTATTCCAAATTTCTTCAACTATACTTACAATAATTCTAGGATCTAATCTTTCTATATCCTCTTTTGAATATTTTGGGGAAATAAGATTTCGATATATTATAGAATTAAATACCCTGCTAAAAGACTCATCCGGCGATTTAAATCTTGATAATCTATCCATATTGATAACAAGCTCATCAAAAGATAAGAACTTATATTTTATTGAACTTTGCATTTGAAGTAGACTCAAGAAAGACTCCAATTAAACAATTTAACCGATTGATATTATAACATAATAAAAATAAAAGGAGACAGGCTTTAATGTAGCCTGTCCCTTCATTTTATAAAAGTGTTATTGATGACCTGTCCATCTATGATCAATCTTTGAACCGGCTTCAGTAGCATTTAATGATGCAGTCCAAAGATTTGCACCAAGGGCAATAGCTCCGACAACAACAGCAAGAGCTTTATTAGGAATTTTCTTAACAACTTTTGCTGCTTCTTCTCCTGCTTTCTTTGCTGCTGAATTAGCTGCTCTTTGTTTTGCAAAATTAACAACGGAGCCAGCTGTATATACAACAGAACCGGCAACAACTCCTGAAGTTATACCTTTTACTGTACCTTTAAGATATTCACCTGTCGTAGCAAAAAATTTCTTGATATTAGCTATAAAACCTTTTATTGATTTAACAGGACCTTTCTTCTCATTTTTTTGAGAAGAAATCTCAACAGAATCAGCTTTCTGCGCTTGAACATTAGATGCAGGAATGGCATCTTTTACTGTTATCGGTTGAGCTGTCTTTGCAGTTGTAACTTCTTTTGTTTGTGTTGGTATCGGATATGAACTCGGCATATTAGCAAAAATATCTGACATATTTACCCCACTTATTCTTTTCTAAATACTAAAAACACTTGAACCATTTTTTTTGACTATTTTTAATCTTATATTAAATTTTATTAACCAATTCCAGCATTTCAGAGACAGCTTTATCAAGACCGACAAAAAGCGCCTTAGAAATAATGCTGTGACCTATATTTAATTCATGTATATCTTTAATTTCAAGAATTCTTAAAACATTATTATAATTTAACCCATGTCCTGCATTTACTTTCAATCCTAAAAGATGAGCAAGAGACGTAGCTTGTTTCAACTTAGTAAACTCTTCTTCTTCATTTTGTTTTCCAAATGCTCTTGAATATGCGCCTGTATGCAGTTCTATAAAAGGAGCACCTGTATCAGAAGCAGCGCTTACTTGATGTCTATCAGGATCAATAAATAAACTAACTTGAATTCCAGCCTCAATTAAAGGTTCTATAAATTTCTGTATTTTTTCAGGATTAGATGCAACATCCAAACCACCTTCAGTTGTAATCTCTTCTCTTTTTTCCGGAACAATACAGCAAGCATCCGGCAATAGTTCTAAAGCAATTTTCTGCATTTCGTATGTTGCAGCCATTTCTAAATTCAAACGACACTTTAAATCATTTTTTAATGAAAAAACATCAAAATCAACAATATGTCTTCTATCTTCTCTTAAATGAGCAGTTATACCATTTGCGCCCGATTTTATACATATCTTTGCTGCTTCAATTACTGAAGGTTCCAACTCTCCTCTGGCATTTCTTAAAGTAGCAACGTGATCTATATTAACACCTAATAACATATATAATCTCCATTCTTACTATATTATAACTTTTATTTTTGTCATTTACAATAATTAATGATTTTATATATTCAACTAAAAAATCAATAAAAAATGACGATATATATAAACAATAGGAGAAAAGATGAACTTTGAATCTTTAAAACTCGATTTTATTACATATTTGAATGAAAAATACGGTGTCGATGAATCAGAAAACAATTTTATTGATGAGAACATCAGTATTTTTTCCTATAAAAAAGATTTTGAAGAATTTTTAAAAGATAAAAAAGGTGTTCTTCCATCCATTTTTTCTATTGATGTTTCAAAACTTGAATCTCTAGATTTTAATAATGGTCAGTTTTTGAGCGAAACAAGAGAAATTAGTGAAGAAGAAAATGAAATTACTCTTGGTCTTTTAAATGATTTAATTCAACAAGAAGAATATTTTGATGAGATAGATACTGACAAAAATTCAACTATAGATAAATCAGAAGCAATAAATTTCCTTTCAGAAAGAAGTCAAAGCAATAGTGATTCAAATGAAATAAATATAGAAAATCTATTCAGCGAGAATACAACAAAAAATACATCAAAAAATAGTGTTCTCGATTTTGGAGATGATTATAATAAAATCTTTTCATCACAAGAATTTGATACTCTAACCTCAATTTTTGACACAGATAACGATGGAATAATTTCTGAAGAAGAAAATAAAAACGCAATATCTTTATTAAGTATTTTAGATGGGCAAGAAAATGATTTTTCAAGTGATGATATATCAATTATAAAAGAATATATATCCGGTTTAAACAATTCCGGTTTAAGCTCTGAAGACATAAAGAAAAATATTTGGGGATTTGATGGGGATATAAATGAATTATCAAAAAAAGATTTTGAAGAATTAATTAAAAATATTAATAATATAGGGATTGAATCTATAGCCGAGGCTATACAAGAAGGAATAAAAACAAATACAGTAATGGAAGCAAATAATGCAGGTACAAATCCAAATACTTCATCTGGTCCTTCAGGTAACAGTGTATCCAGCCCTGCGTATACAGAAAAAAATATAAATAATATGTCAATAAAAGAACTTGAAAGTGAACTAGAAACTGCAAAACAAGAAACAGAAAACGCTGAAAACGTATATCTTAGTGAATTAGAAAAAGTAGATAAAGAATTATCAAACAAGATTAAAGAGAATAAAGAAAGTATTTCTTCTAAAGAAGAAGAGTTGAATAATGCAAATACTCAATTAAGTGAATTAAATACCAAAATAGAAAATGACACTACAAAGCTGGAAAGTGCAAAGAGCAGAATTGGAGACATCGATAGTAATATTAGTGAATTAAAGCAACTACTAAATAATCCCGAATACAATAAAACAGAAATTGAAGCAAAAATTTCAGAATTAATCGCAGAGAAAAATGAACTTAATAATCAAACAATTCCTTCTTTAGAAGAAAATATAGAAAATAATAAGGGAAAAGTTTCTAATCTAAGCAATAATGTAATTCCGCAACTTGAGCTTGAGATACAAGATTTAAATAAAGAAGCACAAACATATGAAACAGAGCTTAATAATCTTGCTGCCTCAAATGAAGGATTAAAAACCCAGCTGGGAAATTATAACAATGCACTTGAATATGTTGAAAGTATAGAAAGCATATTACAATCAAAAAAACTTTCTCAAGAGAAAGCTAAAAATTTAGATATGCCGGAAAATAGCGAAGCACCAAAAGACTATAGTAATCTGGAAGAATATACGTTTAAAAATTTACCATTAAGTTATAATCTTGATGGACAAGAATACCACTGCGTAAATATAGCAGGATATGATACAGACGGAGATGGTGAAATCGACTTCAAACCTGACAGTTGGGAAGAACTTCAAAGATATTTCCTAAATGGTGGTGTTGCTAATATAGGTAAATTCGGAAGTATGCAATGTCACAACTATTCTGATGTATTGGGACAGTTTGTTCTTGGAGATGCAAATTTAGAATTTGTTCAAGCACTATATAATGAAACAAATGATCCTGATTATGGCAATATAGATAAAGCCGGAGAACTTGCGAAATCCAGAGAATGGAATCCAAGAAGATTTGCTCAATGTAAAGCTGAAGACAGAGATGCAGAACGAGCGATTATAGAAAATGAGCTTCAAAACGGAAGACCTTGCCTCGTAAGTGTTCCTTATACAGGCGGACAACATTATGCTGTAGCTGTTGGTATTTCTGACAACGGTGACATTTTAATTTGGGATTCATATAATTGCAGTATGGAAAAGCTTGGTAAATCATCAAACAGTGATTCTAATAAATTACACCGAAATTTAGCAACTGGTAATGGGGTTATGGTATATTGCGAAGGCTATAGTTACCAATACTCAAGTGCAAAATTAATTGACTATTGGAGTTATGTGGATAATTCTCCTGAATATGTTCTTGAGAATGGTTATAAATAGTAAAAGAAAATAAAAATATTTACAATAAAAATTTTGATGATAATATAAAAATATTATATTCCTCAGTAGCTCAATGGCAGAGCATTCGGCTGTTAACCGAAGGGTTGTAGGTTCGAGTCCCACCTGAGGAGTTTTTCTTTTCCTTACTCCTAATAGCTTTTTAACCTTATTGAGTTTTATCTATGTCCGTTTTATGTCCATTTTCTATTTTGAATTAAATCCTAAGTATATAAATCAAATTAAAGTTTAGCTAAAGCTTCTTTTAAATGGTTCTGTGTAATATGTATGTATCTCATTGTTGTTTGAATATCTGTATGTGCTAAGACTTCTTTTATTACAGTGTAGATTATCAGAGAGATTGAGAAAAGTACCCCCGGAAGTTTGAGAGAATTCTCAAACTTTTTAAGTTTTGAGGGAAATCTTTCAAAACTAACTGATATAAACTCTCAAACTCCCAGATAATTCATTCTCAAAGTAACTGATACTTTTTTGATAAGTTTTTTATCCTGCTTAAAACAGAATAAAAACATTGTTTGAACGCATTTTAAACTTACATTAAACGGACAATAATATATTATTGTTTATTTCTGAAACGTATTTTCCCAAAGGTTTTTCCCGCAAAAATTTTATTGATAATTTCTTTTAAGCTGTCAGAAAAGCCCCTGATTTCAATATCTCTCATTATGTCATTATATAAATCATAAGACCATTGAAGCATTTGAGTTATTATTTCCTGTTTATTTTCTATGTTAGATTCTTCTATAATTTTTGTATTTAACAATAAAATTTTAGAAGGTTCTTTTCTATTTTCTCCCAGTAGCATATCTGTTATTAATGTTCTTTTGGTCAATAGTTGGTTTATATTATTATTTCTGCTATTTTCATCAATTATTTCACTTAATTCTGAATATTTACCGGTTATCTTGTAATTTACATCTATAACAACTTTAAAGAGTTCTGCAAAACTGTCATTGAATAACAATTTTGAAAGAATATATTTACGTTCTTCCAAAGTATAAACATCCAATAACCTTTCATTTAAATTTCGTAGAGATTCATAATCTCTTACTTCGCTATCGTTACTTGTGATAAGTTCTATAAATTCATCTGTGGTATATATTTTTTCTTTAGGGAGTTGTTCCAACCATCTTCGTTTTTCTTTTAATTCAATATTTTCCAATTTTAATATCAATTTATATAAATTATTTAAATTTTCAGGTGTTTGTATTCTTACAATAGTATTATATAAGTTAATAGCACAATCCAATTTTTTATCATTTACATCATCTGTTGTGATTTGATTAAAGCTTTCATCAATTCTATTATCGTTGTTCCAAATATTTTCTCCACATGCCAATGCTAATTGCTCGATTTTATCAGAATAATCATGTGAAAAATCAACATTTTCAAGTATTAAAATAATAAAGTCTTTAACTTTATCCGTATTTCCCAAAGATAAAATTGGCAATAAACAAAGTAATTGTTCAAAATATTCTTTTTCTTCATTTGGAATCAAGTAATCACTCGTAAATTCGAAAAATTTGTCTAAATATATAGAAGCAACTTGCTCATTTTTCTCCGCTAAAATCGCATCAATATACTGTTTAAATTCATTTAGTGTAGATTCCTCTAACGAACTTACATTGGTATCCATAACAAAATCTGCATAATTATTTGCAAAAGAAATTTTATTCTCATTTGATAAATTATTATAATTATTAAATAAATAATTTAAGAATAATTTTAAATTTTCAGATTCAGGTTCAAATTGGAATAGTTGATTAACAATAAGTGTATCTATTTTTGAAATATTGTCATAATTATTATTTCTTAGAATATTTATTATTTCAATAATTTGGACTGTATAATTTTTATTTGGCACAATTGCTTCGCACAACTCATCTATATACTGGTAATTGTCTATTTCTATTTTTTGGTAATAAACATTTAATAAATCCCTAAAATTTTCTAATTGTTCTTTTACGTCGAATTCTGTTTTAATGTCATTATTTAATTTATTTTCAATCGCAATATCAAGCTGAATTACATAATTATTTATATTGCTATCAGTAAAGTTACTAATATTTTTCTTTGTATAGTCTATTATGTAAGAATATAATTTAGTGTTTTCTTCTCCTATAATATTATCAAATACATCATTAAATTTTTCATTTTGATTTATTAGTATATAATCAAGTGCTTTTTCAAATGTTTGTATTACTTTAGTTTCATTTTCTTCTGTTATAAAACTTTTATCTTTTTGGAATTCTTTAATAATTGTATCGATATACTCTTTACTTTTATATTGATATATAAATTCATAATTTTGAAATGCGTAATAAGTGTATTCAAATCCAAAATCAAAATCTTCACCATTTTCTACATTTTCATTAGCAAATATAGGAGCTATTACCCAACTGCAAAAATTGTTATCTACAAAATCATGGTTATTATTGTAAAACTCTAATAATACATTTGAAGCATCTTTGAATAGAGTCATTCTTTGCTTATCTGCCTCTGAAGAAGTATCATAACTATATTTAACACGATATGTTTTATTTAATGAGGCAATCACTTTTTTAATTTTTGATTTTGATACAGCATGTAATAATTTTTGATAATCTTCAATCGACAAAGTCTTACGATATTTGTCATGTTTATAAAGTGTATCTGCAAAGGAATCTATTAAAAATCGAGTATCATTATTTATAAAAGGTATTAATTTTACAATTACCGAAAATGCATTTTCTTTATGTAAGTCATAAGATAAACTTTCATATACACTTTTTATCAGTTGAGCATTCTCAACTGAAAGTTTATTTGTTTTTAAATCTAAAATATTAAATAATTTTTCATAAGAATTATGTATTAAAGCTTCCTCTATATCATAAGCCTGTTCTCCATATTTTCTACTTAATGAATTTTGATTTAATAGTAGAAATGGTTTTAATGATGTAGGAAGTTCAAACTTATTATTTATTAGATTTAAATATTGGTTTAAATCATAAAAACAAGGTTTTAATTCTATTGCATTGTTATCAGACACACAAATAAATTTATCTTTGATTTTGGAATCAATATAAAGTTTTGGTAAAACGCCAGTTCGAAGGACTTCTAATACATAACTTAAAAGTTTTGGCTCAATTAAAAGTCCCTTATAAAAATATGGAAAGTCAACTTTTAAAACAGCTAGTATGGCAAGTGTTAAAGGATGCTTTGTAACAATACCTTCTGCTAATCCACCAGCTTTATTTGCCATCTCAGCAGATTCTCTTCTTATTGCAATATTCCAGCTTTGAAAAAATGTGTTAAGGATTTGAATAGCCTGCCTTGGATTTTGTACATTAGGATATATTAGTCTACAGAGTAGATTTTCCAAATCAGTGCCAGAATTAATTAGTTGAGTTTCAAAGTCCTCAAAGTCAGGAATCTGTGTTTCCAATATTTTTTTCGAGTAATCTATCATGTCTCTATATGGAAATGGAGGAATATCAATTCTAAAGTGAAATATTTTATCTAAAAATCGTTTAGCTTCAACTTGTTGTTCGCATGATTCAATATCCATATCGTCAGTAATTTTAATTGACATTAAAGCATCTGATATTTTATATTCACAACAGGAAACAACAAAAACAAATCCTATATTATCTTTGTCTTCTATGTCAAAGTCCATAAATGCTCTTATTGCATTTATACCATCAACCATTTCTTGTGCAGAGGGTAAACGATCAATATCATCAACAAATACAACAATTTTATCTATTAATTTATTGCTTTCCTTATATTTTTTTAATTGCTTTTTTAAAAATTCTTCATATATTTCCGCTGTTGTATCAGGAACATCCATTTTTGTAATGTTCTGAAATACGGGAACTAACATATTATTTTTATCCAATAAGTATTTTGTTACTATTGCTAAAACAGCTGCTAACGGTATTGTAGAAAATATTTGCCCCCATAATTCTAGATTTGGTAGAAAAAATTTCCACATTAAACAAAGTATTAAATTATAAATTATTATTTGCAACCAATTACATGCTACATTCCAAATATTTTTACGTAACTCTTGATTATCACACAATTCCATAACTTGTTTTGTTATATGGCGGCTAAATTGATCTTTTATAGCTTCGTCTGTTCCATTAATCTTTAAATAAATTTCTCGTAATAATGCTTTTTTTATACCACAACCACCATATTTCCAAGCATTAAAATCAATACAATAAACATTTTTAGAATTTTCGCCAAGTTTCTTTTTGCATATTCCTTTAATTGAACTTTTCCCGACCCCCCATTTACCTAAAAGTCCAATGTTGTAAGGCATTTTTAAATCATTATTTGTAATTAAATCATACAATATGTCAGCATAGTGTTCATGTCCAAACTGATCGGCATCTGGTGAATTTAAAGGCTTATCTAACAGTAATGGTATCTTTTTCAACACATTCCCCCTTTTTGATAATCATATCATAAAATAAAATACTCTATGCGAAGTGTTAATAAATATCTTTATATTAATATTTATAGTAAAATAGAACTAACATGGGAGAAGGTAAGAATAAAAAATTAAGAGTGTTCGAAGCTTTTGCGGGGTATGGTAGTCAGAGAATGGCTCTTCGCAACATTGGCATTCCTTTTGAAATCGTTGGAATTTCAGAAATTGAAGGGGAAGTCATACGCTCTTATGCTGCAATTCATACAGACTTTTTAGAAAAACGAAAAGAATTAGATAAATTTGTTGATCTTGATAAGGAGGACTTAATTGCATATCTAAAGAGACTCAATGTTCCTCTTGATTATAAAACATTTGTAAATAGAGCTCCTAAAATGAAAATTGATCAACTTAAGGAAATGTATCTTGCAAATAAATTGATTAATAACTATGGGGATATAACTAAAATTGATCCTGAAAAATTACCAGATTTTGATTTATTTACATACTCTTTCCCTTGTCAAGATATATCTGTTGCAGGTTATCAAAATGGTTTAAATGAAAGATCTGGAACAAGATCCTCTCTCTTATGGGAGTGCTGCAAAATTATTGAAGCCAAAAAACCCAAATATTTAATGATGGAAAATGTTAAAAATTTAGTAGGCTGTAATCACAAAGCAAACTTCTTAAAATTTTTAAGATACCTTGAATCTATTGGGTATAAAAATAGGTGGTCAGTTCTCAATGCAAAGGATTATGGAACACCTCAACACAGAGAAAGAGTATTTTGTATCAGTGTATTAGATGAAATGAATTATTTTAGATTCCCAAAACCGGAGCCACTGACAATAAAATTAGCTGATGTTTTAGAACACGATGTTAGTGAGAATTTCTATTTAAGGAATAACCAATTTATGGATCATCCAATTGAGCAAGAATACAGCTATTGTATTGATTCAAACTATTGGAAAGGCTCAACTTTAAATAGCTTTTTAGAGAAAAAAAGACGACAATTAATAACAGATAAAATTAATGAATATGGTGAATATATGGTACGCCGTTTGACTCCACACGAAGCATGGAGATTAATGGGCGTATCAGATGAAGATTATGAAAAAGTATCTTCAATTATAAGTAATACAAGTTTATATAAGCAAGCAGGAAACAGTATAGTTGTCAGTGTTTTAGAACATATTTTCACTAATCTTTTTATAAATTATGATACAACTATACAAGACCCTAATTTTGCAGTACAATTAGCCTTATTTAACTAATTTTCAAGAGAGGGTTTATGACTGCAAAGGAAGATATTATTGAGCTTTTCCATCGGAATGTAAAAGGTAAGAAGCCAAATGTTGAAGGCACAAATGAAAGACATGATGGTAGACAAGGCCAGTGGTTGGAACATCAATTTGGTATTCATTCAAATGACTATAATGCTGCTGATTTGTGGGGCTATGAGCTGAAAAACGAAACAAAATCAAAAACTACCTTTGGTGATTGGTCTGCCAACGAATATGTATTTACAAATCCTCAATACTGCATTTATTTTACAGGCAGAAGCAAATTTGAAAAAAGAGAAGATTTCTTAAGAATTTTTGGTAAACCCAATGAATTAAAAGGTGGCAGATGCTCTTGGTCTGGTTCTCCTTGTCCAAAAATAGAGTGCTTTAATGATTTTGGGCAAAGATTAATCGTTGATACAAACAAAGATATTTTAGCAATATATAGTTATAGTGAGGATAAAAGAGCTGATAAAGCTGAAATCGTACCAAGAGAACTACAAATAGAGAATCTTGTAATTGCTCGTTGGTATGGAGAAACCTCACCTACAACAAAGAAAACTGATAAATGCCTAAAGGCAAAATTGGAAGATAAGTTTAATGACAAAGGTTGGTTTACTTGTAAAACAGATGAAAATGGTCTGTATTGCAAGATTTGTTTCGGCAAGCCTATGAACTACAATGAATGGATAGAACTTGTAAAACAAGGTATTGTATTCTTTGATAGCGGGATGTATCAAGGGAATAAACGACCTTATTCGCAATGGAGAGCAAATAATAATTTCTGGGATAGTTTAATTACGGAAACCTATGAATAAATTGTGTTGATATGATAAGTATTGTGTTTAACAAAATGGCACAATAAGCATTATTATGGTAACATTCATAGTATGAAATCTAAGAAAAAAATAAAAATCATAGATTTATTTGCTGGAATTGGTGGAATAAGACTTTGCTTTGAACAAGCATTTAAGGGTAATGTAGAATGTGTGTTTACAAGTGAAATTGATAAATTCGCCATTCAAACTTATATTGCTAATTTCGGGGATGAGAATATCTATGGCGATATAACTAAAATTGACGAAAAAGATATTCCTGAACACGACATATTATTAGCGGGTTTTCCATGTCAGCCATTTTCTCAAGCCGGTTTAAAAAAAGGGTTCAAAGACACAAGAGGTACTTTATTTTTTGATATAGAAAGAGTTTTGTTGGCGAAAAAACCAAAAGCCTTTCTGTTAGAAAATGTAAAACAATTAAAAGGACATGATAAAGGTAATACCTTAAAAGTTATATTGGAACACTTAAAAAATGCTGGATATAAAACTTATGTTCAAGTTTTAGCTGCGAAAGATTTTGGAGTTCCTCAAAATAGAGAAAGAATTTATATAGTTGGTTTCTTAGATAATAATGTTGATTTTCATTTTCCAGAACCGATCAAAAAAGAAACAAAGGTCGGTAGTATATTAGAAAAAAATCCTGATAAAAAATATACTATATCTGACAAATTATGGGAAGGACATCAAAGACGAAAAGCAATGCATAAATCCAAAGGCAACGGATTTGGCTATGGTTTAGTAAATGCTGATAGTAGTTATACAAACACTATATCTGCAAGATATTACAAAGATGGCAGTGAAATCTTGGTAGAACAAAAAGGCAAAAATCCAAGAAAATTGACTCCAAGAGAAGCAGCTAGACTTCAAGGATTTCCTGAAGATTACAATATATCCGCCGTTTCAGATAATCAATTATATAAACAATTTGGAAATAGCGTGTGCGTTCCAGTTATAGAAAAAATTGCAGAAAAGATTAAGGAAAGCTTAGAAATGACTAGCCTTCATAATGAAATTCTGGCAAAAGTTCAATAAATTCATTCACTGTCATTATATCATTGGACAAGTCTAATGAATGTGCCTCTTTTAATAAATAACCTGAAAATTCATCAATTAAATAATAATCATCAATACTATTCCGTTTATATATAGCTTTATAAATTTTCTTTGGAATATTGTTTTCCATAATGCAAATAAATTCACAGTTATTGTTTTTCGCCTTATCTTTAAAATTATCCCATTGGGTATTATCATTATTTTTAATCAACAATTTGTTTGTTTTAATTGATTTGTATCCACAACAACAATGATGCAGTTTACATTCATAACATGATAGAGGATTAATACCTCTAAATTTCTTGTTATTATTTACGCCATATCTTTGACACCACAAAAGTTCCATATATGTTCTAATATTTGTTTTATTAGCCTGACTAACTAACCATATCAAACGTTCTAGTTTACCTAAATTTATAAAAGAGTTAAAAAATTTTTTTGTTGAATTTATTCCTAATGCATACTCATAAAATGTTTTAATCCAAGTGTCAATAGGAATAACATCTTTATTTGCAAACCCTTGCTGTAGATAGCAAGCAACAACTTTTTCAGAGCATCCTTTAATTTGATTACCCTTGCTATAAAATTTTTGGAATAAGTCTTTTGACCATAAATTGTAATCAAAATCTTTGATTGTAAATACTGCCCATATAAAATAACACGCACGCCAAGGATGCCTATTGAAAGCATCTACTAAACGTTCTATTTGATAGGTGTCTTCTCTATTAAAGTTGTTTTCAGAATTTTGCTCAAGTTTTAATAATTTATTTTCTCTTAATTTTTCTTTGTTTTTATCCCAAGCGACTTCTAATGATTTAAAATTATGGTGTTCAATCTCAACATGATTAACATATTCTATATCCCAAATTTTTTTCATCGATGAATATAATTCAGAAAATTTTTTAAATTGAGAAAAATCATTGTCTTTTATATCTTGGTATGTTGGTAATAAGAAAAACTCCATAAATGACCAATTCGGCAAATTATTATGGTCAATATTTATAATTTCTCCGTATGTACTCAAAAAATTATACAACATTCGCATTTCACTTTGTCTACCAGTTTTTGGTAAAAACGCAGAGACAAATTTTACTATAGAATAGAATTCCTCATAAAAATGCCCATAGGGTAAAATTTTTCCATACAAATTTGTACATATATCAAACAATTTTTCTAAAAATTCTTTGTATTTTGGGTCTATACAAGATTCTAATATCTGATCTTTAGTTATAGGATCAGATAAACCAATTCTATTTTCTAGTTCTTGCTTTACTTTTTTATAATAGGAATAGGATTCATCATTTGAAATATTGACATTGCATAAAAATAGAAATTTTATATTACAGTTTTTATTATCATGATTATATGAAGAGACAGAGAACGTGACAGGAAATCCATATATTCGCTTATTCCCAAGCACGAAATGAATATACATAATAGGAAATCCAGGCAAATCTGGATAAAATAATTCTATCTTTGGTAACCATTTTACCGGAACGTTTTCAATTTCTACTTCGCATGAATATTTTATTTCTTCCATAAAATAATTCTATCATAAATTTTTAGTATAATAATTGTAAGGAGAATTCTCATGGATATTGAATTTTTAAAAGAAAAAACGGTACAATTCAGAGATGAAAGAGATTGGAAGCAATTCCATACACCTAAAAATCTAGCGATGGCATTATCTGTTGAAGCATCAGAATTAGCTGAATTATTTTTGTGGAATGATAATGCCGGTTCTTTTAATACAGCAATAACTCAAAACGAGCATTTACAAGAAGAAATGGCGGATGTTTTGATATATCTCTTATCAATGTCAGATATTCTAGATATTGATTTATCTAAAGCAGTGTTAGACAAATTAGAAAAAAATAATAAAAAATATCCTGTTGAAAAATCAAAAGGATCTTGTAAAAAATATACAGAATTAAAATAACAGTTGACTTAACTAAGACTTTGAGTGATGAATACGACACAATAAAGAAGGTCGTATGGAAAAAGTCGGATTGAATATTACACCAAAAGAGTTTAAGCAATTGAGCAAGTGGTCGGAGAATATTTATAATACAGCGGTTGTTATAGATTATTTTGTCGCGAATCAACCGGAGATTGAGGAATGCTACAATCTTGCGCCGGTAGTTAAGCACTTGCGAAATGATGCAGATGTTATGAATGCATTCTTTATTGAGCACGAAAAAAATATCGAAATTTAAATAGCTTTTAAAAGGTGTTTAATCGGTGTTCAAATCGTGTTCACAAATTTCTTCGTGAGTTATGCCGAGAATTTGTTCCTCTATTTCTCGTATAACATCCGGTGTTAAACCTTTCGGCTTTTCCTCTTTAGGTTTTTGTTTTTCACTTATCACTTCATCCTCATAAGATTTAACCGGTCCAATCAATTTCAGCATTTTAGTAACGGCATAATATCTTGCAGGCTCGACTTTACCGTTGCTCTCCATATCCTTTTCGATAGAATTTATCAAACTTCGGGTAAAATCATATAAATCTGAATGTAACGTTGTTTTAGTGCGAAGATATTCAGTTCTTTTGGTTTCCCAATCATCAGACTTTTTCCATCGGCGGAGTGTTCTTTCATTCAAATGAAGCTGCCTCGCGATATCTTCTAATGACATAAATTTTTCAGCATAAAGTTTGAAGGCATCTTGTGCCAATATTTGTTTTTTCATAATTAACCTCGGGGTAAATAAAGTTTTGGTACACACAGGATAACTCTTGTTCGCAGAAACATCAAGTCCCAAATGTGTCTGTATGATACGATTTCGAGATTTAGAGTTGATGTTTGCTTCTGAAAGAGCGATGAATGATGTAGCTTGAAAGGAGCATACTATGATTGAAATTGGCAAAAAGTACAGATTAAAAAAGCTCAAAGGTTGGTTTGAAAAAGATAGCGAAGAGTTTAAGGTTCTGTGTTTTGGTGAACCCAATATTGTAGGCTGCGTCGCACCTGATGGTGAAAAATATGTATTTGATAAAGATTTTTTGATTGATCCCGATAAGCCGGATGAAATTTATGCCGATATTAAAATAACGAAAGGTTAAACTATGGTTGAAAAAGATTATAAGTTATACGGGACAAAGATTTTAAATTTAAAAACTCGAGAAATAGGTTTATTAATTTGTTTATGGGAAAACAAATTCGCTGATAAAACTGTAGATTTTGCAACTTGTGTTGATAAAAACGGTAATCGCTACAACATTGAACTTGATAATATAAGAGGGTTTGAAGATGATTTTTAAAAAGATATTTCATATTCAGATTGTTTTTCAAGTTCCGACTTTATAATTTTAAGACTCTTCCTTTTCTTTATATTAAGAGAAAAGTTTTTAATTACATCATTCATTGTTTCAGAACTCCAAAAGATTTTAAGATTTTTCTTTGCTCTTGTAATTGCCGTATAAAAAATTCCATGTGTTATCTCTTCAGAATTATTCTTAGGTATTATAATTTTTACAGAATTATATTCTAGCCCCTGCGCCTTATGTATTGAAACCGCATATGCTAAATGAAAAGGCACTACACTTTTTTTACGTTTTTCTTCAGCATCTTCATCTGTTTCGTTATTGTACTCATAGACAGAAAATCTTATAAGAGTGCCCTTTTCTGTATAATCAATAAATTCTATTTCGTCAAATTCACACTCTTCTTTGGTTAAGATAATCTCTACATCTATAGTAAATCTAATGTAGTTTTCCAGTTTTTCGATATTGACAATTTTACCTTTTAAATTATTGTACAAATAATAAAACCGTTTTGTATCACAAAACAGTATCGGATCATCAATTTTATAATTCCATACGCCCCAAGTTATAGCTTTGTTTTTATTCGCATTTTGAAAATATGCATTCATATTGTTTAAGCCAAATTTACCATCATAATTAAGACATAATATAACTTCATCAATATCTTCTTTAGTCAATATATTTTTACTAATATCTCTAGAGTAAGGCCCATCGATAACCAATTTTTCAGTTATAAGCGGTTTGCAATCTCTAACTTCGTTCCACAAGCTTATAAGTTTTTTATCATTAGTTCTCCAAGTACTTAATAATTCTACATTAGAATGTTTATTTTTAATAATTTCTTTTGCATAGAAAAACCAATTCCCAAAATCAATTGATTCTATTTGATAAATATCACCAGCTAAAACTAAAAGTGTATCCTGATTAATTTGCGAAAGAAATTTTTCCATTGTTCTATTGTCTATTGTTGTACATTCGTCGATAAAAATAATATTGTAATTCAGGTTTACACCCTTTCTTGTACATTTATCAATTGTACTAAAATCAGCATTTTCTATATTTTTAAGACGTCTTTGTAAATTTTGCAATGATGTATGTGTTTTTGTTAAAAATAATTTAGTTTCATTTTTTGAAAGTCGTGCAATATGATTAATAAGAGTTGTTTTACCAGTCCCTGCAGCACCATAAATCAATAGAATATTAGACTTTACAAAAACATTTTTTATTGCTTGTTTTTTCACATCATCGATTTCTTCTAAACATTCTTTAAGATATTTTTTATTATCTTCTGTTCGTGATTCATTAGAATTATTTGAAAATTCAATAAGCTTCTTTAAAATATTTATAGTTGTTTTTTCGTATGAATCTATACATACCTGATTTTCTTTAATATTAACTTTATAACCTTCTCTATTTTCCCAATCATCTAGTAACGAATTAAACTGTTCTATTTCTTCATTAGAAGCTATTGAGGATGTATCAAAATATATTTCTCCAGTATTTTTTATTAAATTTTTAATTTTAAAATATGGTTTATATAAATCAAGATTATTATCTCCAGCTGCATCTATAATATTAAAAAAGTTAGATTCACTTGTTTTCTTTTTTATCAAATTTGATATATATGGATTTTTCTCAAAGGGATAACACTGTCTGTCAATTTTTACTTGATTGTAGTTTAAGTGCGATTGACCATACTTATCATCACCATATATATTTCCTAATGTATCTTCTCTTAGATTTATTATTGCGTATCTTATTACATTTCGCCCATCTGATATTCTAGTTTTTGAAAAATATTTTTTTAATTTTTCTAAAACTTTTTTAAATTCGTTAGTATTTGTATCTTTATATATATTGTTTATAATTTCGCTAAATTTAGAATCTCTAATGTCAATTAATTGAAGTAAATTTATTCCGCTACTTGTTAGAAAATTCATCAATTTTTCATATTCTCCGTGTTTTGAAGTTATTTTTGTAGGAATTTCCAAAATTTTAGCAAGCTTATTTAGACATCTTGGGGATATTGACACTTTCCAATTTGTTATTAATTTTATTTTGATAGGAACACCCCATAAATTAATTTCAGATTCTTCATATGCTATTTCTATTGAATAATTCGTAGATATATTTTCTGTAGAATATACTGTTATGCGATTGAATTTTGAGGCATATATACTAGCTAATTGTAAAGTAATTTCATAATATCTTTTACTTTTTACATAAAAAGTTGTCTTTTTTTGAATAAAATATCTCGCTGATTGTGGCTTTTTGTTAGATTTTTTTACAGAATCAATTGCTTGGGCAACTAGTTTATTGTATTCATCATCTAACTCATCAATTTCTAATGGGAATTTATTTAAATTCGATAAAACTTCTATATTATAATCTTTTTTCAAATATTCTTTGATTTGCCATAAGAAATCATAGTATTTCAGCATTAATCTTTCTGACTGACCTTCTTCTGGGATTATTTTACCTCTGTACTTTATTCCCTTATAGAAATTTGCTAAATACTTTGTTTTTATATCTAAAAGTGCTGTTTCCCATGCTATAGGAATGGTTGTTTCTTTATCTTTTGCATTTAAACTATTTAAGAGTAAAACAGCACAACAAAAATCATCTAATTTCGTTAGAAGTTTTTTTGATAAATTATCTCGAGAATCATTTAAAATATAACCATTTTCAATACTTTGCGTAATTTCTTCATTACAAAATTTTATCATTTCAATTATATTCTTTTTGGAATAAGGGTAATCCTCTAATTTTGTTAAAAAAGAATGATTTTCGGCAATTTCAGTTAATTTTCTACAAAATTCATCAATACTCTCATCTGAATATTTAATTTCATTTTCTGGTCCAAAATCAATAGTAACGCTACCATTCAAATAATTAATAGAGTATACAAATTCTAATGACATGTATTTCCAAAAAACACGTGATTCCCCTTTTTCTAATGGGTTTAATACTACAAATAATATTCCAGGATCCAATGTAGATTTATTAGCAATAAAAGCAGGAAATCCTAAAGATTGTAATGAATATTTAAATCTACCATCTTTGGTAAAATTATTTATTGATGTACCTTTAATTTGAACAAAGAAGTTTTGCTCTGGCGCTCTCGAGATACTTGGATTTGATACAAATTCAAATGTCCCGTCAGTATTTGGCCACTTATCATCGTCAGAAAAATTTTCATTTATTTTTCCATCTTTTGTCGATAAAAATGATTTTAGAATAGTAACAGCACTTCTATCCTCATTAGATCTTACCGAATGGGTTTTTACATGTTTTTGAATTTGTTCTTTATCTATATACATTGTCATCCCAAGTCATGATTTATACGATTCTTGTCTATATTATATCAAAAACAAGTGACACCAGTATTTTAGCATTATTTTTTTTGTCTTATTCTATTACTTGTATTATTTAAATTAATTTGTCGGTTTATCCATTCCATAATTACTGAAACAAGATATTCTTGTTCAGTTTTGGTTAATTCTCTGTGTTGAGGAAATTTGTGCCATTTTTCAATGCAGCCGCGGCAGCAGGTGGCGGTTGCGTGTTGTGCGATAAAAACTGGGTGCCCTCGCATTGGAGTTTGTTTGCCGTCGTTCACAGGTTCTGCCGGAGCAACTCTATCCCGAATAAAATCGCAGGCATGAGAATATATTGTATCAAGTCCTTTATCTTTTATATATTCAAGTTCTTTTGCCCGAAGCTTAAATCTGCTCCTGAAATTTGATTTTGCAAGTTTATCCAATATATCCATAAATTTATGATAGCATAATGATAATGAGTAAAAATGAAATAAAAGAAACTGAAGAAAAAGAACAAGTCGAAAAGTTTTTAAAAACCAAAGTTGGTCAGGAATGGTATGAAGGACTTGGTGTTATTGATTGTGTAAAATCAGAAGCTCCGGATTTTAAAATAAAAACAATAAATGATGACACTATCGCATTAGAAATAACTAAATTTATAGCAGAAAATAAAAATCTTAAATTTTCTCAGGCTTTAACCAGAATAGGTAATAAAATTTGCCGAGAAGCAGAAAAGGAATATAATCTTCGCATACATATACTTATTGATAAATATGATGAAAGGGAATTTAGCATCCATTTGAAAGACCATTTGGATTATGCTTATAATCCAGGGTTTTCAGAATTGCCTGATGCGAAAATACTTAAACAAAAAATGCATGATGTTCTCAAAAATAATATAGAAAAATTGAGACAAGGTTGGCTCGTGCAAGAGTGGATTCAAGTAGAAAATGAATATTTTAAAATTTCAATTGAGTCTTTTGCTTGTCCTTGGACAGGGAAATATGATTGCCACGTCAATAATGCCGGCATGGTAAAGCAAAATCCTATTGATGAATTACAAATCTGTATTAATAAAAAGAATGATAAAATCCAATCTTATAGCAAGGATTGTACTAAATGTTATTTGTTAATAATTGTACCCAATGCATACAATGCTAATTATTGTTCTTTTGATAATTCACTATTCGAGCATAAATTTAATTCTAAGTTTGAAAAGATATTTTTATGCGAGGAGAATGGTAAATACGCATATACTTTAAATTAAACTTTATATATGTATCAGCTCATAAATCAAATTCAATTGGTCTTCAAAATTAGGGTTGAGTTCTTTCCATAAAAATACGGCGAGGTGGTGGTCGAGGTATTTTCGCATACTTGCCATAAACTTTTTGCGGTAAAGAATATTGTATAATCTGCGGGCTTCTTTGACTTCCTCGGGTTGTTGACGTCGTTGAGGAAGTTTTGTTTTTAGTGCTTTTTGAGTGATAAAAACTTTGTCACCATAACAATAAATGTATATTGGAACATCGTTCAAAAAAATCCTCACTTGCGGGATTTGAGGATCAGAGTCAAAATGTTCAACCAGTTCCTGATATTGCTTATCAAAGATTTTTGCCCGAATATATTGATAAAAAGTTTCTGTAGTCGTATTTCCCATATTTGCTATTTTTGCAGTCTGTGAAGCCGGAATTCCAAAGCAAAAACATTTATAAATAATCTCGATTTGTTCGGTTGTCGCAAGATTGTAAACCTTCGGCAGACGATTAAGATTCCTGCGAACTTTGGGTTCTTCGTTTTTATTATCCGGCATGAAATATTTAGGAAATATTCCCATCATCCCTTCTGTTTGGTACTTTTTTCTTTTTGAATGAAATGCAGAATATGAAACCTTTAGTTTTGGATTCTTTAGCGGAATTAATTCCAAAAAGCTCCGCAGCTCTCTGCAATTCATACCTTCTGTGAATTTAAAAAGTTTCAGATATCTGTAAATAAATTCTTTGCCTCTATCAGAAGCCACAACATACAAGCGTTCTTCCTCTTTATTGCGGCAAAGTTTTTTGACCTCTTTATCCATCGCCCGCCGTTCGGAATCTTCTAAAAAATCATAAAGTTTAAGTGATGAACGTTTACTCAAATATTTGCCCTCTAAATCAGGTTCTTTGTTAGGTTTTACGACATAATTTCCTTTAAGACAATTCCTTTTTACCGTTTCTTCCTGAATATTTAAAAGCCGAGCAACCTCTGCTATCGTAAGCCAAATATCTGAATCACTGCTTTGACTTGTGGGGAGAGGTTTATTCACACGTTTTTTAAAATTTGTGTATAGATATTTTGTATTTGATATCTTTTTAATTTGATTCAAATTTTCCAAATCATTAAGTGCTTTTTGAATTGTCTTTTCATTTTCTTCAAGCATTGGCAGAATGTCAGGTAGAGTGAATTTATTAAGCCCTTTTGCTATTTTAAGAATTTTCATTTGTAAGTTCAATTTCTTCTGCGTCAGCATCGTCATTTTTTAGCACCTCCTTCAATGTTATTTCGTCTATTTCTTTTATTCCGTTTGATTTTGCGACTTGTTCAGCTTTGCTGATAGTTTTTACCAATTGCCTGAATCGATTTGTGCGAGTGTATAAAAATTTTTTGGCACAGTCAGTAAATGGGACTTCTGATAATTGATCGATTATTGAAGATATATCTTGTTTAGAAAATGGCTCAAATTTTATTATTTCTAATAATCTGTCATATAAATGTTTGTGCCTTTGGAGCCTTTTATTAGCCGTACCCATCCCGACTAAAACAATAGGGACATTCGTTTTATCGTGAATGTCCCTTAATGTTTCAACTGCCCGAGAATCAATAGCCAAATAGTCCGTTTCATCGACAATAATGGTTCTTGGGGTTTTGATTAATTGTGCTACCACTTGATTGAAGATATCGGAAAATTTATTGTAAGGAATCTCGCCTAACTCTTCAACCATCTCCTCTAATAGCCATCTCGCAGACATAAGATTGGCGCTCCTGATTAATATGGCATCATTTTGTGCTGCCCACCAAGTGATTGCATAAGTTTTGCCGAGCCCCGGTTCGCCATAAACAAGCCCCATCCCTGGGACTCCGTCTTCTCTTTCACGCAGTCTGTTCATCATCGAGATTAGTTGTTTTACATTCTTTGTTTTTACGAAAACTTTCTTCATTACTGCTCCTTTCCGTATATTTCTTTGTATTCGTCTGATTTTATGTAATTGGTTAGCCACGTCCTATCTTCTTGGCAGATGCAGCCATTTTGCATATGCCATTCGTAGCGTTCGTAGGCACTTTTGAATATTGGTCTTGCTACAATCGAGGTTTTAACTTTTGGTTCAAAATCTTGTTTTGGCTTCGGTTCAGGTTGAACCGTTATTTCTTTAATCGGTTCGGGTTGAGTTGATCGGATATTTTGCATAAGTTCTTTTTCAAGATAATCCATATCTTCTAAGTTGAAATGCTCACGAACCGCCTTTATTGTTTTTCTGCGAAGTTTTTGTTGTTTTTCAATCTTTTGCTTATAGTCCTCAATATCTTTAATATCGCCCATTTGATAAGCAAGCGGATGAGTTTCGGTTATGCGGTTTGCCTTACAGATAAACTCACCCTTCATCGAATAAACCTTGATATAAGAAAGGTCAAACAGACTGTACTTTATGACGGTTTCCTCTTTGATACCATAAAGTGCCTCGTCAAAATAATCCGCTTTCAAAAACCTGATTCCGTTCCTGCCGATTGATTTTATCTCTTGTGCCATCAGCAAATCGTCAAGCGAGTTTTCATCAATATTTTGCTTTTCAATTTCGTTTAAAACTTCTTGAATTGTTTTATCTTTTGCATTTGGACAAGGCTGAGAATGCTTAAATTCAAGCCATTTTTCTATCATTTTAAGAGCTTGTTCAATAGTTGGAGTAAAACTGTATTTTTCGTGGATATTTTTGTGTAGCTTTTCATTTCGCATTAAATATGCCGGCTTATTTTCAATACTTGTCCCGATGTAGCTTGGAATCAACTTTTCAAAACTTTCCTGAAAATCCAAAAAGAAACGCTCGATGACTTTTGCTCGAGCGTTGTATGGAGTAGCATAGACAGGCTTTATTCCGAGTTTATTGTAGACTCCTGTAAACCCTAATTCCTCAAACTTTTTATCCCCATTGAAGAATTTGCTTTTAAATGCTCTGCCGTTATCTTGGTAAACATATTCAGGAATATGGTCCATTTTTAAAATCGCATTACGCAGAGCCGATGCGATATTTTGCGTACATTCTTCAAGCATAATGTCGTAGCCTACAAGACCGCCCGATTTCCAATCTAAAAAGCCGAGCAGAGTTGCTCGGCAGGGTTTACCTGTGAACGGGTTTATTACTTGAAAATTTAGCGTATGCCCGTCTGCGACAAGCACTTGCCCTGCTTTTAAAAGTGCTGCGTTTCTAACTATGAACGGACTTACTTTATCTTTAAGTGCTTTCTCTCCGTCTCTTGCGAGAGTCCATTTATCAAAATTATTATCTCTGAACCATTCTGCGTACCTTCTAAAAGTAATATCTTTGGGCAAAATTTCCTGCCCGCGTTCTTTTAAAATATGCTTAGTTAAAGAAATTGCTTTACCTATTGAAAATGCACTTGGGGAGAGCAAAATCTGTATAAATATTTTTATTTGTTCTTCATTTAATGTTGTTCTGTATTCCTTTCGGGTTGAATATTTATATTGCCCGACAAGAGCTGTCCAATCTTTGTTGTAATCTAAAAGTGCCCGCCAGCGATAAAGTGAACCGATTGAAACTTTGCCCAAGATTTTAAAAATCTCTTCTTGGAACATCCCTGTATTATATAATTGCAAGAATTCCTTATCGGGTATGTTGCCACCTGTTTTCAACTTGTCCCTTTTATATTCTTTTCTAAAATTAAGCCACACATAAATCAGGTCGTACTTTGCGAGTGCAATTTTCCTTTGATTTTCGGATATCAGTTTTTCTTGTTTGATATTGAGGTTTGATAGTTCAATAACCTCGTTCTCACAAGTTTTATAATCATCATAATATTCCTGAAAATATTTGAGCTGAAGTTCTCCTTCAAGCGTTGATAATTTAATTTTGTATGTTTTACCGCCTCTGATATTTTCTACTTTGTATTCATATTTATTCTGATTAAGTGCAAGCCGAACTGCTCTGCGGGTAATGTTTTTCAATTTCGCTAATGTCTCAACATCAATCCAAATATCGTTATTATTAATGTCTGCCATACCGTATCCTTATTTATTATTACAGCTACTGTATGTAAGACTGGTTTCTCTCAAAATGGAAGTGTTTGAGGGGGAAATGTGTTGTTTTGTGTCCTATTATATCTGAATTTTAAGCAAAAAATTTTATAAAACTGCTTTTGAACATCTTTTAAACGCAATTTAAACACAGTTTGAATTCATGATTTTGCAATAATCTGCTATTTTCTCTCAATTCTGCTTCCGTCTTATAGGGTAAAAATTAATCTGATATTTTTTACACTTAGTTTTAGAAAAGTCATCTTAAAGTTTTGAAATTTATTTCGATAAAATCTCTATAAAATAAAGTCAGGGAAACATTTCCCTCTTAAAAAATTAACTTCCGACTTAGGGGTAAATATCGTAGAATTATGCAAAATAATTAAAAATCTAAAAGGTACAATTTGTGGGGCTCTTCCGAGTTTAGTATAATTTTTCATTGACAAATTACATAAAATGTCCACTTTTTGTACTTAGCTGTAACTCAAATATAATAAGGGAACTCGGCGATTTTATAAAATTTTACGGAAAGATACCGGACATTTTAGTCCTAATAACCGGACATTTCGGACTTTTCAAAACCTCGACTCTCAGACTTGGGGAAGCGGGTACAACTCAAACACAAAGCCAATCATAGCGATTAAGAATAGCAAAAACCGATTTCAAAAGTGTCCGAAAAACTATATACAGCTACAGGAACACCTTTTTCTGCCATTCTCGTACCTACTGTATGTCTTAAATCGTGAAATCTTAAATTTTCTATATTAGCTTCTTTACACCATTTTTTCCACATTCGTTCAATATTTCGATATCTATCACCTGTATTAGGGTTAATAAATACATATCCGCTTCTTTTATCCTTTGGTGTTTCATTTAGAATGTCATATAGCTTATCATTAATAGGGAGAATAATATGTTTATTTCCTTTATTCTTTAAGACTTCTATATATCTTAAATCCATATTTATTTGTTTCCAATCAAGTTCACAAATATTCTCCCTACGTAAACCACAGTTTAAATCAGCTTTAACAAGCTTTCTAAAACTATCTGGAAGAACTTTTAGTAAGCGTTTTTCTTCTGGTTTAGTTAAGAACCTTACTGAATAATTTTTCTTCTTAAATTTAGTGTTTGAATTAATTAAATTTTCTTTTACTTTTTTATTTAATATCCCTATATTAAACATCTTACTTAGAATTTCTAAAAACCTATTTATTGTTACTTCTGACCTTCCATTTTCAAGTAAATATTTTTTTAATTATTCAATATGAATAGGCTTTAAATCATCTACATATTTTATGTGTTTCCATTGTTCTTGTACTATTTTTAATCTGTAAATATCCTTCTTATAACTAATTTTATTTAATGTTGCCCAGTTTATATAATCATTAATTATTTCTTTAAGACTATATTTCTTACCATCTCTGGGAATAACCCCATTTTGTTGTTGCATTAATTTAAACTTTAAAGCTGATTCAATCTGTTCTGCTTGTTGTTTATTAATTGCTCCTTTACATAAATAATGGTGTCGTTCCCCTTTGATTTGGAATCTACAGTAGTATTTATTATTTCTCTTTGTTATTGTCATACTACATTCATACCATTTAACTAATTTTCCTCAACCCATTTTTCAAATTGATTTATTTTGATAAAAACATCCCCTCCTAACCTCTTTTTATATATCTATCTTTGTGTTATAATTCTTTTGGTCTTTCTGACCCTTACATATATACTATTCCCAGTTAGATATATTTTTAACCTAATAGGTACAAAATATTAAGAAATTGTTACAATTATGATTGATTATCCTCAAAGAATTAAACAGCTAAGAGTTAAATATAACCTAACACAAGAACAACTTGCTAAGAAATTAGGTGTAGGTAGAACTACTATTGCCTATATAGAACAAGGTTCTAGGGAAATAAATGATTCTGTAAAACTGAACTTGTTAAAAGAGTTCTACTATGATATTGAAAACGATGTTTATATTAAAGAATTAGAAAATATTGATATAAAACCTAAAAACTTAATTAAACTACCTTTTTATAGAATTGGTGTTAGTGCAGGTAGTGGAACATATATAAATGATGATATATTAGAAGATTATATTATATTTGATAAACGTGTTTTAAATGTTTTATTACCTAAAAATTCTAACCTTGAATATTTACAATGCTTCTCTGTTTCAGGAGATTCTATGACATCCCCAGAAGGAAAAGGAATTTTAAACGGAGATTTAATTTTTGTAGATATATCTAAAAAGCAAATATTTGATGGTATATATGTAATTGAAGCTAATAACGAATTAAGAATTAAACGATTAATTAAAAATTTAGATGGTACATTATTTATTCAATCTGATAACCCTAAATATCCTAAAGAAGTTTTTAATCCTGAAACTTCTGATTTTACTTTATCTATTGTTGGTAGAGTAATTTTTAATATATCTAGGAGTATTTTTTAATGGATGAGGATAATTTATTAAGTAAAATCTCAAATAATGTATTAACAAATTTAGAAAATTCTAAACAATGTAAAATCAATACTTTTATATTAACTTGTTTATTATCAAGTATATGGATTAAATTTGTTATATTAGATAGTAATTATGATATTATTAGTATAATTTTCCTAATTTTAATTACAATATTTATTTGCTTTTATATTAGTGGATTAATAATTTACTATACAAAATCTAAAGTTTACTTTATATATTTAATTCCTTTATCTTTTTTAATTTATAATTTACCAATCAGTTTACAACCTTACGATTTAAGTTATGTTAATTTATTTCATAAAGAAATAATTAGTAAATATGAGTTAATATATAATAATTCAAATATTTTAGAAGAAGAATTTAATAATGGTGTTGATAATATAGAAATTAAAGCTCTTACTTCTTTTTCAAATAAAAATAATGCAATAATTTATTATACAGATAATATAGAAACAATAAAATGTAGTATAAATAAAAAAGGTTTTATTATTTATTGTTGGAATTAATTTTTATTAAAAATTACCTATCTCAAAACCTTTAATAACAAGCTCTTTAATTTTCTTATGTAGATTTCAATGCCCTGTATTCGATTTTACTATCAATATGATATAAATATACACCTAAGGTAAAAAGTCTTTAAGGAATTGATTAGTTCCCGTATGAAATTGAATGTTTTAACACACATCTACAAATTTAATTTTAGCTACCTACAAAAGTAAAAAAGTAACAATCAAAATTTATTTTCAATAAATTTAAAATAACACACATACTATAATTATATTTAATTAATATTAATAATATATAATTAATAATATATAATTAATAATATATAATAAATAATATATTAATTATAATATAATATTAATAATATAATAAATAATATAAATTTATTACCTATATCTGTAACATCTTTTCCTTGCTTTATTAAGTTATTTGCTTGCTCTGCTAAATCTGATACTGTCCTTTCAGCAGCTAAAACTTTTCTGGTCATAGCATTAACTAAATTAATATCACCATTAGCAAAAGCCTTTTTAAACGCTAATAAATTGTCTCCGCATATATTCTTTAGTTTAGAATATAATGTATCAGCATCTTCTGCTAAAGCTTGCCAAGTTGTTCCTGATAACTCTATATCTTTCGCTATTGTTTCATCAAGTATATTATCTACTTGATTTAAGTCTCCGTCTGCATTATTTATTCGTTCTGTGATAGGTCGGTTGTATCTGTTCTTCCTGAATGAATCCTAGACTCTTCGCTCTCTCGTATGCGTATTGAGCTATTTCCTTCGTTGTTGTTAACCCCTTCAGTTTGGCTTCTATTTTCCAAGCTGTCATCATTTGTCTTGTTATTTTTTTCATTATATGCCTTTTTCTTTTTTAATAGATTTTCTGCATATTCATCGGCTTCTATCTCGTAAGGATGATTATAATAATTTTCAAAATCTGCTTGTGTCTTTTGAGTTGAAGCTAATACATTTAATTCATTTTGTACTTCAGGAGGTTGTTTTAAATGTCCTATCTCGTGTAAGATATTAAATTCAACCTCTTCTGCTGAACGTGTTGCATCTACTTTTATTATTATACCACCATCATCAGAAATTATAACTTGTGCAGGATTTGTGTAACCTTCAATTATTCCTACTTCTATCTCTTCAGGTGTCATCTTTTGAACACGAACATCATTAAATTCAGCTAATTCATCACCATATGCTTCGTGATTTATAATTGTTTTTATTGAAGCTTCATTTATATCAGGTCTTTCTACCCATTGTTTTAAATTATTTTCTTGTGTAGTTAATTTAATATCAGTTTCAGCTACGTTTTGTATGGGTTTATTAATATCAACGGTATTTTTTCCTCGTTCATTAACTGTTGATACGCTCTCAGATACTCCTCTGTATAAAGAACTTTCATCCCCTGTTCTCGGAACTTTTCCCTCCATATCAGCCTGTATTTGGCTATTTGAGGTACTACTCTCTCTTGATGTATCTGTTTTGCTTCCTCTTCCGATGTTACCCTGATTACTTCCCTCGGCATTATTAACTCCTTTTTGTGAATTATAAGAGTTATTTTCTATACTGTCAATAATTTCATCAGTATTGACCTTATTTTCAAATTCGATACGATTTATTAAATCAGGATATTCTTCTACAAATTTATTATAAGATTTAACACTACCTTCTGATACTGCAATCCAAGCTATTTTTTTATCAGGATTATCTTTTGCAAGTTTAGCTATCATAGCTCTACCTACACCTGATTCCATTTGATAGTTGCTCTATACTTCCTGTATGTTCTGAAATTACTCGTACACTCATTGGAACTAATACATTATTAACTAAATCATCTTTAGGTATATCAGGATGATTTTTTATAATATTATTAATTACATTAGACATTACTATCCCCTGTTGTTCCTTAGGTACTTCATAAAAAGAAGTTCGTAAAGCTTTAGCTACTTCTGCATTAGTTTTCGCTAATGTAAGGTTATAAGTATTAGTTAACATCTTTTTTAAAAGACTAACTAACTCTGTGTCATTTAATGAATCACTATTACTCATCTCTCTTTCGTATACTAAGAACTTTAATTTATCAATAACTTGCTGTTGTCCTACTAAAATACCTAATGTATAAAGATTTATTTCTTTTCTGGGTATTTTATCAGGGAAATCCCTATCAAGACATTTAATTAATATCTCTGAAATAGGTGGATAATTTAGTTCTTTATCTTTCATATATTCCTCCTTAAAGGGGGAAATATGTCCATTCTGTGTCCACTTTATATGTTAATTCATATAGTTAGTATTTAATTCAATAAGGTTGTTTTTATTTATTTTATCGATAATATGTTATTAGAAAATTCCAAAAAGAGGGTTCGAGTCCCACCTGAGGAGTTTTTTATATCTAGGTTTAGTTTTACCAAGAGGATATTTAAATGATTAAGAAATTATTTGCAATAGTATGTTGTTTTATTATTAGTTCTTTTTATTGCAGCGCAATGGCTGACGGTACATTTACTTGGTTTGGTTTAAAAAAAGATAATACTGAAATTGTTTTTAGTTCAAACTCTGACCACAATTGTCCACCTCACAAATGCCATCACAAAAAGCCGAAACCAAAACATAAACATAAACCGAAACATGAACATCAAAAAAAAGAGTCCAAACATAATATGTGTTTATGGTGGTGTAAATAGTTTAATTATATTTACATTATAAATAAGTACGGATTTATACTTATGATTAAAGATTTAACAAAAGGTGAACCTTTAAAGTTAATATTATTATTTTCAGTTCCATTATTAATTGGTAATATATTTCAGCAATTATATAATATTGCTGACTTAGTAATAGTCGGAAGACTTTTAGGTGTTGAAGCTTTTGCCGCCGTTGGAGCCGTTGCACCTTTGTTTTTCCTTATAACATTTATTATTGTTGGGTTAACAAATGGTTTTGCTGTAATTACAGGTCAAAGATTTGGAGCAAAGGATATTGATGGTGTTAAAAATTCAGTAGTTATTTCTACTATTTTAAGTATATTTGCAACAATCTTTTTTACTATTTTTTGTTCTTTATTAATGCACCCCGTTTTACACTTGTTAAATGTCCCTCAAAATATATACCATAATGCATTTTGGTATATAGAAGTTATTATATTAGGACTTATAGCTACATCTTTATACAATTTACTTGCAAGTATAATAAGAGCATTAGGCGACAGTAAAACACCTCTATATTTTCTAATTTTGGCTTCTATTGCAAATATAATATTAGCTTTGTATTTCATACAAATTCTAAAATGGGGAGTCGCCGGCTCTGCTTTTGCAGTTGTGTTGTCTCAAGGAATTTCTGTTCTCCTTTGTCTAATATATGTAAAAAAGAAATTTCCTATTTTACATCTAAAAAAACAAGATTGGCTAATAAAATATAATGAAGAATTTTTAAAGTCTGTAATTGAACATCTGCGTGTAGGCGTACCTATGTCTATTCAGTTCTCTATAATAGGGCTTAGTGTAATTGTTATACAAAGTGTATGTAATTCTTTTGGTTCTAATATTATAGCAGCATTAACTGCTGCTCTTAGAATAGAACAAATAGCTACTCTTCCAATGATTTCATTTGGCGTAGCGCTTGCAACATTTGTTGCCCAAAATTTTGGAGCAAGAAAATTTAGAAGAATACGTATTGGTGTTATTAAGATTTCTCTGCTAAATATTGGTTTAAGTATTCTAATGGCTCTTATAATGAGATTTTGGGGCACTGAAATAATAAAAGAATTTATAGGCAGTGCAACAGTTGAAATTATTGACATTGCACATGAGTATCTTTTAATTAGTACATTCTTTTATATTTTTCTTTCGCAAATTTTTGTATACAGAAATGCACTTCAGGGTATGGGAGAAGTCGTTTTCCCATTATGTGCAAGTGTTGCAGAACTTTTAATGCGTACTTTTGCGGCTGTATATTGGGCTATTAAATTTGGTTATATTGGTATATTTTATGCAGGCCCCATAGCTTGGGTAAGCGCTTGCTTTATATTATCTATAGGATATTTTAGAAGCTTAAAGCCAATTATTAATAAAATAAAGAATAAAGAAATCAAGCATATATGCTGACCGAGTTATTTCACTCTACAATATCCTGTTGCAACAGCAAGTCTGTACCACATATAGTTATCTTGAGTCGCTTTCATATAATAATCGCCTGTTTGTATATTGATTCGAATAGATCGTTTATGTCTTCTTATACCACCATCCCACAATGGATCATACATGCTTAAAGTTTTTCCATCTTTTTTAATAGAAACTCTATCAACAATCTTAAATTCATCTTTTTTTTCAGGTTTATACAATTTATGCATTGTATTTGAGTATAATCGTCCATTTTTCATTACAAAATAGTCATTATACTCAATAAAAGCATCAATACTTCCATCTACTCTTTTTGCATAGCATTCTATTATATCACCTTCTTTCAAAGGATATGAAAATGGTTCGCCTTTTTCTAAAATTGTTAAATTTTCAGCTAATACCATTTCTTCTTTATTTCTTGAATCAAATGTTTTATTTAGTTTTTCCTGATGTTGATTGTTTTCACTATTTATATTACTTGTAACCTCATTATATTCTTTACTTATTTCATTTTTTTGAGAATGAAGTAAATCACCTATTTCAATAATTACATCTTCGTTAGCATTTGCGTGATTTAAAATAACTGCAAATATTGAAAATAATAATAAAAATTTTTTCATATATAGAATCCCCCATAAGTTAAATATATTTTAGTTCTGTATAAGAATAAAGGTCAACAAATATATATAAATTCATAAAACCGAAGTTATTGATAAATAAGGATTTTTTTTATATAATTATATAAGATTTGGGCGGTTAGCGCAGTTGGTAGCGCATCACATTGACATTGTGGAGGTCGCTGGTTCGAGTCCAGTACTGCCCAAATTTATAAGTAAGAGATCGACTATGGTCTCTTTTTTATGCCAGAATCCCACGGTTTGCGCGTTTTACCCAAAAACAGAGAATTTCTTTTTGTGATTTTTTTTAGATTTTTCGCGATATAACTTAAAATTCTCTTTTGGCTGATAAAAAGAGTCCTTTTGTAAAAGTTTTTGCAGTGTATGTTTTGACATAATGGAATATTTATTAGACTTTCGTTTTCTCGGGAAATAGATGTTACAATCTTATGTCTAAAAATAGAAAAAGTAAGAATAAAATATATTTTGCAAAATATCACATCTTGACAATTAGGTAAAAAAATATATTATTAGGTTATATTAGGTCTAATTAGGTATTTTATGTTTGAAAATCTAGATATAAAATTTAATAGTCAGATGCTTTCTATTATAAGTGAAATAGATGAGTTCAAAGGTAGCTGGAAACTTTGGCAACAAATGTCACGTGAAAAATTACAAGCATTGAAAAAAGTTGCAACAATAGAAAGTGTAGGTTCTTCAAATCGTATTGAAGGGAATAAGTTATCTGATAAGCAAGTTGAAGAATTACT